>SAAB01000145.1 GCA_009929615.1 Clostridia bacterium
CACGAAGCTGAAGATTTACGCCGCCAAGACCGGGCGCAGCATCACGGACATTCTGCGCGAACTGGTGCGCTCACTTGATGAAAAGAGTGATTGAGTAATCACTTAACCGGCTGGACGGGTCAAAAGCATGGACTATAGTCCATACATTTTTGATTTGGCGAAATTTAATAATGTTGATGAAATACGGTGCGTGGGGTATAAAGTGATGGTTGAAATGGAACCGTTGAGTCTGGAGGTACTGCCGCCCTCTCATTTCAAGGCGTTTGCGAAGAACGCACCGCATGAGATCAAGGGCGCTGTCATCGAGAACACAGAGCGCGGGCTGGTGATCGTGCTGCACGTTGGCAACGAGCGGCGCATTCTCGGCCAGTACCGGGGAGGCATCCGGTTTTTTCGCTCTTTCGATGGCGCGGCGGCAGTGCTGCGGCAGCATGGCGTGCTGCACTGGACGGCGAATGCAAAAGGCTGGATTCCGCGAACTTTGGAAGCGAAGGAGCGGAGTTCAGATGGATGAAAAAGCAAAGCCCCGCGTGGCAGCGGGGCTTGGCAGGGGGCGGGACTAGTCAGGTGGCACTGGCTAGAACCCAAAGGCGCAACCTATACAGGCAACACCCAGACATGGTTTGCATTGTAGCGCCCCACCTCTTGCCGCACAAGCGGAAAGAAGGTTATGGGACAGGCACAGCTACGACTTTTCAGCCCAGCCGATGAGGCGGGTTGCTATCACGACACAGCCCGGCAGGGCTTTTTCTCGTTGCTCATGGCGACGGGCGAGGGCAGCGGCAAGAAGCAGGACAGTTACCGGCTGTCACAGATGCCCGTGGTGCTCTCCATGCTCGACCACAGCCGGGATACCTGGCTGTCTCAGGCTGAGTTCATCAAGCCCAATCGCCGCGTGGTCAACTTGGCCCGCATCGGCTTGCTGTTCGCCGATCTGGACACCTACCGCGAGCCGTGGGCGCAGGGGCGCAGCCCCGAGCAACTGGCCGCCGCTGTCATGTTCCGCTGCTACGACGAAGGCGTGCCGCCGCCGTCGATCCTCGTTTTCTCTGGCCGTGGCGTGCAAGCAAAGTGGCTGCTGGATGGCACCTTGCCGCGTCAGGCGCTGCCACGCTGGAATGCCTGCCAGCGTTACCTGATCGACCGTCTGGCCGGGCTGGGCGCTGATCCAGCGGCCAAGGATGCAAGCCGCGTGCTGCGGCTGGTCAATACGGTGAACAGCAAGAGCGGCGAGGTTTGCCGCGTCATCCACGTTGAGCAAGGCCCGGACGGCGAGCCGATCCGGTACAACTTCGAGTATCTGGCCGAGGCGCTACTGCCGGTGGCCCGCTGGGACATCGAGGCCGACCGCAAGGCCCGCGCCGACCGTCGCCAGTTCAAGCTGCTGCCGGGCGGCCAAACCGGCAACCTGCGCACGCTCAACGGGCGGCAACTGGCGTGGGATCGTCTGGAGGACTTGCGCACGCTGGCCGCGCTGCGCGGCGGCGTGGCCGAGGGCGAGCGGATGCAGCACCTGTTTTGGCGGCTGAATTTCCTGCTGCTGTCAGGTGCGACGCACACCGGCCAGATGTACCACGAGGCCGCCGCGCTGGCCCGTGAGCTTGACCCACGGTGGAACTACCGCAGCGCCGAGCTTATGACGCTGTACGCCAAGGCCAAGGCCCACGAAGCCGGGGAAAAGGTGGAGTTCGGCGGCAAGCAGTTTGCGCCGCTCTACAC
>SAAB01000031.1 GCA_009929615.1 Clostridia bacterium
AGTATATATAAAACAAGAGCTGGAAGCTAATTCCTTAGCTTACCAGCTCAACACTTATCATAGAAGATCTGTATTTACAGACTTTTCTTCACACACTCTAAAAAATATATATGCGGAACATCCTCGCATACACTATCATTTTACCAGTGGCGATACCGCTCTCGTTGCCGAGAAGCTTGATAAGGGCTTGTATGATTTTGCACTCATCGTAGAACCGCCGGATTTATCCCGGTATAACTACATTGAAATCCCTGAAAGCAATTTATGGGGTGTTGTCATGCAGACCTCACATCCTCTGTCCGGTCAGGAGCATATTACCGTTGATGATCTCATTCCCTATCCTATATTCACTTCCCAACAGGCCTTTTCTGTCGATTTTCCCCGTTGGTGTGGCGAAAAAATAGACAGATTAAACCTTCTTGCAAGTTTTAACCTGTCTACAAATGCAGCCTTTTTTTCAAAAGAAGGTGTCGGTCTGACCTTGAGCTTCGATGAGCTGATTAATACAAATGAAAAAAGCGGCCTTACATTCCGGCCGCTCTATCCAAAACTTGAAACAAAGATGTATATTATCTGGAAAAAATATCAGGTATTCACTCCTGCTGCCGAGTTATTACTTGACGAGATAAAAAAAGCTACTCTCCCTCACTGATAACACGGCCTTTTCCGGCCTTTTTTGCCTGATATAACCGTTCATCAGCGATTTTTATCATCGTATTGATATCCTTATCCGGAAATTCACTGATATTCACACATCCGGCACTGATTCCAACATTGATGGCACCAAGGTCTTTAAACTCCATATTTTTAACCTGACCAATAACCTCTGAAATACGTTGTACAAAAACTTTTGGCGGTATATCCCAACACATAATCATGAACTCGTCACCGCCATATCGTGCAACAAAATCCCCACGGCTTAATGCAATATTGTCTTCCATTACTTTGGCTACATTTTTCAATATCTCGTCCCCGGCCTGATGACCATAGGCATCATTGAGTTCTTTGAAATGGTCAATATCGACCATGGCAATTCCTATATCTTTTTTATTTTCTCTGGCGCTGTCCATAAAAGGCTTCAAATACATTTCTATATGACGCCGATTATAAACCCCTGTCAATGGGTCCATTTCCAGCTGATGATTAAGTTCATCCAGTCTTATATAGAGCATGCTCTTATCAAATACATGGTCCACATACTTCTTCTCAAGTTTTGTAACCATTTCCATAATTACACCATGTTCTTTATAAGGTAGATATTTGGATATGACAAAAAATAATCCCTCGTCAGAGTATTCCAGTTTATTAAATTTTCCATGCTCCTCCAAGGCTCTCATGGAAATACAATTGCTGCATCGTGTATTCTTGCCCCAGACTGAAAAACAGGAATGCCTGTTACACCCCTGGCCTTCACATCCCACATCTAAAACAGCAGTTTTTTTCGGATCAACTACCCGCACAATATCAAAATAGGATTTCAAAAATTCCACATAAATTTCTAATTTTTCCTCGGTAAACTCTCCCTGATCCCAGAGCAAATCCAGTTTTTCACCAAAATCCAGATTCGAAGAAATCATATCTATAGTAGAGGACTCGGAGAGCAATGCTTCAAACTCACTTTTTATCATCGGCTTAGCAAAGTAATACCCCTGCACATAATTACAGCCTATCGAACGCAGCATCTTAATCTGCTCTTCCGTCTCAACACCTTCGGCTATAACACTCAGTTTCATCCACCTGGCCAGGTTCATTATGAATTCCAAAATTCTCTTTTTTGAAGTAGTTTCTGATTGGTTTTGAAGAAACATCATATCCAGCTTCAAAATATCTACCGGCATCTCTGCAAGAATGTTTAATGAAGAATAGCCGCTTCCAAAATCATCCATCTCAATAATGAATCCAAGTTCCCGCAGACTTCCTACAATGTTGATGACCTGTTCTGTATTTTCCGAATAAGCCGACTCTGTAATTTCCAAATGAAAATACTGTTGTGGAATATCATATTTTGTAATTAAGTCCATCAGGATATTTGGGAGCTGACGATTAAACAAATCAACTCGGGACACATTGACAGATACAGCTACCAGCGAATTGCCTTTATCCATCCATATCCGCAGATCCTTGCAGACTCTTTCCCACACATAATAATCCAGCTGGGCAATAAATCCATTCTGTTCAAATACCGGAATAAATGAACCCGGAGATAAAAATCCCTTTTCCGGATGAATCCAGCGTACCAGGGCTTCTGCACCTGCAATTGCTTCTGTATTCAGGTCATATTTAGGCTGATAGTACACCTGGAACTGGTTTTCATCCAATGCCGCCTGCATATTATTTGAAATAAACTGCTCATCTAAAAGCCGCTGTCGTATCGAATCATCATAAATTGTAAAAAATGTGTCGTACTTACCGCGATTTTCATTGGCCGCAATCTTCGCCCTGTCGCACATGGCACCAATGGATATCGTTGTATCTACAATCGCATAAATCCCGCAATGAAGCTTTATATTCATATCAATCGGAAATTCATTCACCTTTTTAAACATCGTTTTAATGACTTCTGTTCCCCGGTTTTCTATATGTGGAATCAATGCATAGAACTCATCTCCCAGAAAACGACCGCATATATTATAGGTTCTGCATGTATCTCTCAGAATATTGGCAATGTGACATAAAACCTCGTCGCCCTTTCTCTCTCCATATATTTCATTTATTAATTTAAACCGTTCAACCCCAATGCAAAGAATATCAAAGTTTTCTTCCGGCATACTTTTCAATTTATCTCTAACTATCTCATGGAAGAACTGTTTATTATATAATCCCGTCAGCTCGTCTTTCTGTACTTTATTAATCATCGCCGCCGTTTCCCGGAATCGGATGATATTTTCCAGACGGTGAAGGATAATATCCCCTTTATAAGGTTTGGTAATATAATCCTGTGCCCCCATAGACAATGCCTGTAATTCTGTTTGGTTATCATCCATCTGGGTGGAAACAATCACCGGAATCTTCGATAAAACAGAATCTTTACGCATTACCTTCAAAACTTCATAACCATCCATAACCGGCATCATAAGGTCCAGAAGTACAACTGCAATCAAATCTGAATAGGTCCGTAACAGTTCAAGGGCCAATTTACCATTCTCCGCATAAATGATTTCATATTTTTCTTCCAGCAGTTTCCCCAGTATTCTTCGATTGACCTTTTGGTCATCTACAATCATAATCGTATATTTCAATATACCGCCACCTCGCTTAGCATTAGTATCTTTCCCCCATCCCTCTTTTATGTGTCCACCGAGTAGACACATTTGTCTATAAAACAGTACCACTTCCGTGGCACTATTTTAAAAATACTTTAATGTCGTATCAATTAACTTATCACTTAGTGCTATGGCCTCATCGACTGTTTTAATCCCACAATCAATGTCATTGACCATTCGCTCTACAAATCCCACACATAAGGTCGTCACAAAATATTCAAACTCACCACTTTGAAGTTCTTTCCGAATACTGCCATCTTCCTGACCCAGATGAATCATCTGAGCTATTCCGCGCTGTAAGGACCCGGTATGACGAAACTGTTTCCAGTAATTTCCCTGTGTACCATCATGATATCTGCAGTAAATATCTGCATTCATAACAAAAATAGAAGACTTATATTCCCGAAGTACATAAGAATTATGTGTCTTTACAAGCATCTCCAGTCTCTTCTTACCATTCTCCCGCTCCGGATTCTGGGCACGGTACAATTCCATAATCTTATCATAATTTCTTTGTACCACCATCTTGGATACCTGAAAAATCAAGTCTGTTTTCGTATTGAAATATCGTTTAATGGATTTAATAGAAAGATGGGCTTTCTCAGCAATATCTTTCTGGCTTAATTCAGCGACGCCGACTTCAATACCCAGTTGATAGGTAGCCTCTAACGCCCTCGCAATATTTTCCTGTCTATAATCTGCAGATTTCATTCTTAACCTTTCAATATAACCCTGTTTATTTACTCATTTGATTTTATAACGTTTATCAAATTATATCAAGCTATTTTCTTGAGATTACTCATAAATTTTAAACTGGTTTTTCCCTGCATGTTTTGCTTCATATAAAGCTGTATCCGCCTTTTTATAAAGGGTTGCCAGGTCATCTTTGCCCTTTGTGGCAATAACCACACCCAGCGAACAGGACACCGGAAAGGCAAAATCTTCTTTTTCCTGAATCTGACTGATATTTTCTACCAGTTCTTTTGCTTTCATATAAGCATCTTCCCGTTTAGTGATAGACGTCATAAAAACTGTAAATTCATCTCCGCCAAGTCTTCCGACAATATCTGTCGAGCGGAAAGTCTTTGTCATAGCTGCTCCCACTGCCATCAACACCTGGTCGCCCACCGCATGACCATAGGTATCGTTAATTTGTTTAAAACCATCTAAATCCAAAATCAAAAATGCACACTGCAGGTAGGCATTTCTTCTTTCATTTAAAATAATACTTGCTTTGCGTTCAAAACTTCTTCGATTGTAAACAGAAGTCAAAGAATCTCTCTGGGCAATCTTTCCCTTTGTAATATCCTCTGATACGCCAATAACTCTTACAGGTCTGTGCCGTTCATCATAAATCAGATGGAAAAGCACCTGTTCCCACCAATAAGTAGTTTCCGGTCCATTATCCGGCAATTTCCGTATTCTCCAGCAGCCTTTGACATCCTGTTTTCCTGCATAAACCTGTTCCATAGTTTCACGGATAATCGGGACGTCCTCCGGATGCACATAGCCGGCTTCGATAACACTTTCCGGTATGTTATTTCGAAGTTCATAAAATCCATGCAATTCATGAGCATTATCCATCTTGGTAATTGAACGGGTTTTTAAATCCAGTTCCCAAATACACAAGTGGGTTCTTTCCAGAGCAAGGCGAAGCCGTTCTCCATCTTCGATTCGCCTTTTACTGCCCCGTCTCTTAATAACAAAAATCGTTAGCAACAGGAGCCCTATCACAAAGACAATCAAAAGAATTCCACCAATAACAAATATTGGGTGTTTATATACAAATATGAGCCACTCATTATCATAGGCCCCATTAATAACGCCCTCATAAACGGCCTGATTAATATCCCAGTCTGAAAGTTTATCAATTCCTTTATTTAAAATACTGGTCAGATGCTTGTCATTCTGGTTGCTGATACCAAAGCACAACAGCCAGCTGAAATCAGAAATCGTATGACTCTTAAGGGCACTGTATTTTGGTATTCCCATATAATATTCTGTACAATACGCTGCCAATATAGCCATGTCTACTTCCCCATCCTGCACTTTATCAAGACATTCTTCATTCGAAGTACATTCAACAAGTTCGACATTTGGAATCTGGGCTTCTATGTAGGCATTCGCATAATCACCTTCGATAACTGCAATTCTTTTTCTTGCATCACTCTGATAAAGGTCGTGCCATTCATTTTTAGAAATAACCGCACTATTAATCGAAAGATACGGCGTTGACAAACTGACATTATACTGCTTTGCCACTTCCTCATCAAAGGCAAGACCCGAAATCATATCTGCTTCCCCGGATTGAACTGCTTTCAACGCGTCTGCGTAGCTGTCCATAACCTTATATTCGATTTCAAAGCCTGTATAGCCCTCCAGCTTCCTTAATATCTCAGGAATAACCCCGGCATACTGTTTTGTATCTTCATCCAAATACTCTAATGGACGCCAGGAAGCATCCGCAGCTATAGTAATCGTCGGATGGGCCTGTTGATAAGTAAATTCCTCGGCTGTCAAGGTTACCCTGCTTCCGTCTGTAGCCGTTGCCGTTGCATCCGTAGCTGCCCCATCTGTTTCTGCACCAAATACAGTCACTGACATCAGTATTGCCGCTATTATAATGAATGCCGTACTTCTGTAAAGAATCTTAGAATGCCTTTGCCAGAATTCTCTCATGTGATATCCTCCCGTTTTATGAAAAATGCTCTGCCAGCGTTTTATATAGCTGTTCCGGCTCAATCGGTTTTGCAAGATGAGCATTCATCCCAGCCTCTTTAGACAGTTTTCTATCTTCGTCGAAGGCATTTGCCGTCATGGCAATAATCGGAATTCTCTGTGCATCCGGGCGTTCCAAAGACCGAATGGCACGCGTCGCATCTAAACCGTTCATATTCGGCATCCGGACATCCATCAGAACTGCGTCAAAGGTATTCGGCGGATTTGAAGAAAAGGTTTCGACTGCCTTTACACCATCTGTCACATGGGTAATAATCATTCCCCGTTTTTCTAAAAGCTTTATAGCAATTGTGGCATTCAGCTGATGGTCCTCTACCAGTAAAATGTGTCTTCCCTTCAAAACATCTATATCTGGTGCGTCCTTTATCTCCTCTTTTTCCTCAACCCGACGAGCCTTGCGATATCTGTAAACAAAGCGGATTGTAAATGTCGAGCCTTTACCAAACTCGCTCTCTACCCGAATATCTCCACCCATCTTCCGGGCTACACTTCGTGAAATAGCTAGGCCAAGTCCTGTACCAGGAACATCGATCGTCGCCGCTGTCCGCTCCTGTTCAAAAGGCTGAAAAAGCTTTGTCATAAATTCCGGACTCATTCCACAGCCATTATCCTTCACAATAATTTCATCAGCTGCTGTCTCTGTTTCTATATTAAATTCAATATTTTTGAATATCAATTCAACCTGACCATATTCCGGTGTAAACTTGCAGGCATTGTTTAAAAGATTCATAAGCATCTGCTTTGTTTTCTGCAAATCAATGAAATATTCATAGGCTATCGGCCGTGTAATACGCGGATTATAAACAAAGTTAATATGCTTTGCACGCATGGATGGCTCAATCATCTTGATGACAGAACCTACAACGTCACTTGGGGATACCCATTCCTTATTAAGCGACATCTTTCCACTGTCAATCCGGCTCATCTCAAGAATATCATTCAAAATTCCCAACAAATATTCGCTGGAATCTCCAATCTGGTGAATATAATCGGATGCCGTTGGATTATCCGTCACCTCATCTGCCGCCAGCCTTGTCATTCCCAGAATCGCATTCATCGGTGTTCGGATTTCATGACTCATATTGGCAAGAAATTCCGACTTGGCCGCATTGGCCTTTTTCTCAGCTTCCAAGGTCGTCTGTAATTCCTGCATATGCTTTTCCTCAGTAATATCATAGTAAGTGATATATGCCTATACATTACCCTCAGGCTGTCCGACACTACGGCCTTTTGCCGATAACCATATATACTGGTCCTTTGCCCGGTTAAACATCCGGTATTCGTAATCAACAGAGCCCCCCGGCTGCCGGAGCGTACTCATAACCTGACGTAAGGTTGGAATATCTTCCGGATGGGCCATCTGCAAAACACCATCATCCTTTATCCGCTCTGCAAATTCTCTGCTAATGCCCATCATCTCGCAAATAGCAGGATTGGCAATTCGTAATTTTAATCCCTCCGCTGTAAACTCAAATACATAAACACCAACGGCAACATTATCTAAAACACTGGCCAAAGTTGTCATCTGTTGTTCCAGGGCCAGCTGCTCATCCTTCTGATACTGGATATCCGTCGCTGTACATGCCACTTTAACCCGGCTTCCCTCCGAATCATAAATCGTTGTAAATACATATCGAAACCAAGAGTAATTTCCTTCAAAAAGGGTCCTTGTTTCACAGGTTACACACTTCTCCCCCCGGTCTACTTTTGCAAAAGCTTCTTTTAAAACGGGTACATCCTCCGGATGAGTGATTTCCAGCTCATACCAGCTCTGTGGATAATTCTGCATCTCATGGGGTGCCGAAAAAGATTCCCGACGATTAAACTGGAGGGACATATGCTGCTCCGGATAATATTCAAAATAAATAATATCCGCACTGCTGATAGCTGCCTCCATAGAATTCTGTACTTCTTCTAACTGACGTTTTGATTCTAAAACCTGTCTGAGATAAGTGTTATTCTGTTCCAGCAGAATATGCTGCTCTCTGCGGGCACGGGTAAGCAGTTCATGAGTCTGCTCCCGTACAGTCTCAAGAAAGTATCCGATTGCCCAAAAGGCTATATAAACTACCGGAAACCGAAGTAAAAAGGCCGCCGTATAATCCCTGCATTCAATCAGGCTCAGCCCTATCGGTGTATAAAAGAAGAATGCCAGTTCAACGAACAATGCCAGCGCGTAGGCACTTCCTAATTTTCTTCCAAAGGCAAAAGGTCCGCATGCCGGAAGCAGAAGAAGCCATATCGTACTAAATCCCTGGGTCCCACCATAAATAATAAAATAGGTGAACAGGATAAAAATTTCAATTAATAACAAAACAAGTGCTTTATTCTTTTCAGGGGATTCTTTAATCGCAATGAACCCGAATATAAATGAGCACATACAAAAAACAGACGTCGCCCAAAGCAAACTGTCCTGACGCGTCATAACATTAAGAATAGACATACCACCGCTGATGATTCCAAAAGCAAATAATAAAGCAGCGATCTCTTTCTTCCTATAACGAAAGTCTTCTGTGACTTTCGTTTTTGACTTAACCCCATCTTGGTATTTCATAAGCCCTTCTCCATCTGTGCTATGAATAAATACGGTATTTTCCTTAATTATACTACTTTAAATTACCTATTTCCACTATTATTGATGTGCAAAAAAAGCAGAAATATTTAGACAACTCATCTAAATACTTCTGCTCTTTATCTTTCCTATTCAAACTGAGCCAATAGTTTATGAAGCATTCGCTGTAATGTTTCTGCTTCTTCCGAATCCATCCGAATACATTCCTGCATCTGCTCCGGAACTTTTATAGCTTCATCCTTTAAAGCTTCACCCTTATCTGTAATCGAAATACATACATTACGCTCATCGCTCTCCATACGTTTTCTGGTAACATACCCTTTTTGCTCAAGTTTTTTTAAGAGTGGCGTCAGAGTTCCTGAATCCAAATACAAAGCTTTTCCCAGTTCTGTAACTGTCACTTCCTTTTTCTCCCACAATACCATCATAGCAATATACTGGGTATAAGTCAGATTCAATACATCTAGGTAAGGCTTATATCTTCTTACAATCTCCTTGGAACAAACATATAATGGAAAGCACATCTGATTCTTCAATCGGATGGCTGCATATTTATCAACAGTCATGGTGAATCCTCCTGTAACCTTTTAAATCAATGAAGCGATATACTTTTCAACAAGCTGCATATCTGCAGTTGGCTCAAATCGTCTGACAACCGCTCCTGTTCTATCTACTATAAACTTCGTGAAGTTCCACTTAATATCTGAATTATTCTCAAAATCCGCGTCTATGGTCTTCAACCTTTCAGCCATAAACAAGGCTTTCTCACTGTCTCCAAAACCTTCAAAGGTCTTCTGACTCTTCAAATATGTGTAAAGAGGTATTTCATTCGCTCCATTCACATCGGACTTTTTCATCTGGGGAAACTTTGTATGAAATCTTAATGTACAAAATTCATGGATTTCTTCATCTGTTCCCGGAGCTTGCCCGGCAAACTGATTACACGGAATATCAATGATTTCCAATCCCTGACTATGATACTTTTCATACATGGCTTCCATCGGTTCATACTGTGGTGTAAAACCGCACTCTGTGGCAGTATTTACAATCAACATTACCTTGCCCCTATAGTCGCCTAAGGAAATGTCTTTATTATCTGTGGCTTGTACGGATAAATCATAAATATTCATAGTGCATCCTCCTATTTTGCTAGTTTCATTGCATCTAATTTAATTGTATACAATTAATATTATTCTGTCAAGGATTCGCCTCAAACATTCTTCCCTTTGCCTTCTATTTAATTTTTTGTTTTCTTTTTCTCGGTTTTGGTATCGGCGTAATTTTTTCTAATATAGTTACTACTTCTTTAGCAAATTCAGCATCTTCAATATCCAGAATGTAATGCTCTTTTGTGCCTTCATAGGGCAGTCCGGACTCAGCATCTTTCATTTTTTCCTGTAATGCCTCCAGCTTTTTGACAAATACAGTATTGTCACACACAAGTAATACCGGCTTATCATTTACATAAACCATATACTCCCCAAACATCTTTTTATAACGTATGTCCCCGGTACCAGCTATCTGGTCACAGACAAATTCTATATATTCTACGGATGTAGCCATAATTATCTTTCCCCTTTTTCATAATTATCCTTTTCTGTATTTTGCGAAAACACAAGGCAGTCATAACGAATAACCTTTCCCTCCAGAGAATAATTTGGTTTCACATCCGCCAGATAAGGTGCCTTCCGAGTTCTTTTAATAACCACTTTTCGAGGCCTTAATGCCATAGCTGCTTGGACCAGCGATACTTCATCTCCACATGGGTATTCTAATTGATGAATCAACTGAAATTTTTTCTTAATTAAACCACTTTTCTTTCGTTCCTGAAACATCGGGTCAAGTAAAATCACATCCGGTGCCACTGTTAATTTTGGCAATTCCACTACGCTATCTGCCTCAATAAGTACCATCCGTCTGACAATATCCTCCAGTTCCGGCACTGAAGCAGCATGCTCCAAACCATCCCGTAATAAAGCCGCAATCACTGGATTGTATTCGTAAAGCCGTACTGAAAATCCTGCTGCTGCCAGCAAAAACGCATCTTCACCAAGGCCCGCTGTTGCATCAATAACTGTTAACGGATAGTCTGCACCTTTTATCTTCGCAGCCCGCACCAGCATCTCCCCCTGCAGTCTGCTCTGTCTGAGACGTGGCAGCATTCGCTTGAAATCCTGACGCAAAACCATGCCATCACTGACAAGGGCTATTCCTTCTGAATCCAACATCAGCACCAAATCAAAACCGTCTGTCTCAGACTTAATCTGTGTCATATCAACTTTCAGATGAGCAGCCAGTGCCTGAGCTTTTTCTATATCTCCACCCTGCCCTGCAAAAACAATCAATCGCACCTGTTCTTTAGTCATTCTCTATTCCTCCGGACTTAATACTATCATTGTAACAAATTCCCAGAAAAAATACAGAATTTTTTATATGTTTAAATCATATCTTCATTGCCTCAAGTTGATAAACCAAGATCTGAACAAGCCATATAATTCCAAGAACCAGCATTGGTGCAATTCCCAGATGGAACACAACCTGACCAATAACCAATACAATAAACAATATCATATACAGGATATTTCCTGCGTTAAAAGCTTTGTAGGCTGCTTTATATATTTTCTGGCGTTCCTGCTCGTCGCAGCTTTCTACCCATCTTTTCCGGAAATTAACTTCAAGAGCATCCCCCTGTTTCTCAGGTCGAAGTTTCTTCGTCTCATCAACAATCCTTCTCTGTAAAAAAGTCAAAGCAATGTTGACCGCAATAAAAACACCTATTCCAATCATATTCAGAATAATGTCATTCTCAAGCTGTCCATTCACAATATTAGCCATAAGCAGGCCAAATACAATCATGGTGAGAATGCATCCGATGGTCGTAATCATAAGAGCAATCCCCTGTGTTTTATCAATTTTATCAAACATTTCTTCGTCTTCCTGGTCCCATTCCTGCACCAATCTTTTTGAGCGGAAATAGTAGAAAAGAGCTGATACTAAAATAATAATGCTGACCGCTGCCATAATATAAGTGGCCTTAGAAATACTCCAGTCTCGTACATTCATAGCTGTTTCATATATAGACCTTTCATACATCTGACTAAAAAATCCTCCAATGCCTCCCACCAAAGTACTGATGAGCAATATTACCCAGAACTTCATCGTCGTCTGCCTTCTTGAACCCACTTTATTCGCCTCCATCTATTCCATCCTCCTCGTACATAAATATATCTTCTACCTTTACGCCACATCTATCCGCAATCTTTAATGCCAATGTGACTGATGGGGAATAGTCCCCTCTTTCAATTAAACTGATTGTCTGTCTGGATGCCCCTACCAATGTACCCAGCTCCTGCTGATTCCATCCCATCCGCGCGCGATGTTCCTTAAGTCGGTTTTTCAGTGGCATTCCTTCACTCCCTCTCTTTTTCTCAAAAATGACAATTTATATTTGCAAAATGACAACTATATTTGTCATATGTTTATTATAGCATGACAAATATAGTTGTCAATAGATATTTTAAAAAAGGACTTTCAAATAATGAAAGTCCTTCTTTATCTAGTCCTCTGGTTTCCATGCTCCAAGGCTGGCTTCCTGCTCCGCAAGTCCAAGGGTGAAAAATCTCTGGCCCTTATCTAACTTTTTAATCTGTGCCATTTCATCCTCAGTAAGTGCAAAATCAAAAATATCAATATTTTCTCTTAAATGTTCCGGATTCGTTGACTTTGGAAAAATAATATTTCCCTCCTGGATATGCCATCTTAAGATAATCTGAGCATTTGTTTTGTTATATTTTTTTGCAAGTTCTGTAAATACCGGTTCATTCATAAGCCCTGAATCCCCATGACCGAGGGGGTACCAGCATTCAATGACCGTTCCTGCCTCTGCGATTCTTTTTTTCAGTTCTCCCTGAGGAAAGTAAGGGTGGCACTCTACCTGCAAAACCGCCGGTTTTATAACTGCTGCATCAAGTACTTCTTCCAATCTCTCTGATTCAAAGTTACTTAATCCGATGCTTCTCACCTTTCCATCAAGTACTGCTTTTTCCATCGCCTTGTATGCACCGATATAGTCGCCAAACTGCTGATGCAGTAAAAGCAAATCGATATAGTCTGTACCCAGTCTTTTCAACATCTTATCAATACCTTCTGCTGTTGCCTGTTCCCCATATTCACTTGGCCACAGTTTACTTGTAATCCAGATTTCATTTCTTGGAATACCACTTTCTTTCACTGCCGCTCCAACACCACGTTCATTTTGATAAGCATGGGCAGTATCAATATGGCGGTATCCTAAAGCCAGGGCATCCAGACAGTTCTGTCTTGCTTTTTCATCCCCCGGTACCATGTAAACACCAAGTCCAAACTGTGGAATTTCACATCCATTGTTTAATGTAATATAGGTCTGTTTTGTCATGATTATATCCTCTCCTTCTATAACTCTTGTATCCAGTTTTCTATTGTGGCGGCTGCCCCTTGTATTTTTGCCCCCTAAATGGCAAGCGGCTTTAAAACATCCGCTCCACATATTTTTGTAATATCACTTACACTGGTGGATAAACCACTTCCTTCATGAGTACAGATGGGCGCTATTTTCTTTCCGGTAAAATCATAGGATTCCAAAAAAGTAAATACCGCCATCGGACACGTTCCCCACCAATTCGGATAGACAAGGAACACCACCTCATAGTTTTCCATGTGCTGTACCTGCTCCGTTAATTCCGGACGCACCTGTTTTGTAAGCTCTTCTTTGGCCCGATTGATTTTCTCCAGATGATTCCCCGGATATTTAAAAACCGTATTAATATAAAATAAATCGCCACCGGTAATCTCCTGAATCATCTGTGCGGCCACTTTGCAATTTCCAATTTCAAGATGTTTCATCGCACCATTAACATGATTTTCGCCTGCATGTGAAAAATAAGCAATTAACGTTTTTTTACTATCTGTCTTCATATTCTCTACATTCCCTGCATTTCATGTTTTTCTGAGATAAGAAAAGTTGTCCTTCTTTTTTTGATGAACCATTTCCCATCCACTTTCTTATATTCATCCATATAACGAACATCATTTACCGTTACCATCTGTTTTCCATCTTCCTCATTAATCAATGTAGCCTGGCAATATGCTGTTCCACTTGCTTCATCCCCACTCAGCTGAATCGTATGCTGTCCATTTAAATGATAAACTGCTGTACATGGATTGATGGTTGCTGCAAATGCCGTCACCAATGCCTCTCGTCCAACAATGTTCTGAATTTCTCCATCAAAACCCATCTGGAATTCCAGAACACCATCCTCAAGGAATAAATCCCCCTGACTCTTCGCATCCTTAATATCCGCCAGATTTGCAAATACGTTTACCAGTTCCTGAATTTCTAATCTATCGCTTATTTCTAATAATGTCATATTCTTTCTCTCCTTACCTAAAATTCCATATCTTTTCATATATATATTTGCCTCCTTTTTTCTTATCTTCCATTAGATGACAGCCATTCACCATCCACTTTTTCGTAACCATGGGTTCCCGTCATACGATATACCCCCCGGGCACCGTAAGCATTGGCATTCAACACCGACGTATACGTAATAGATGCCTGATTTCCTTCAACTTCTACTACAGGATTCTCAATTCCTATAGTGAAATACTGCAGCAATCCGCTTTCTATATCTGAAAAGTATTCCTCCCTTGTCTGCTCTCTGCCACTCATATGTGTAAAAATGGCATCTTCCGGAACCATCTCCCGCATAGTATCCGTATCTGCTTCAGTCATTGCCTGACAATATCTTGCCTGCTGATACAATACAGCTAATTCTTCACCACTAAACTCCGACAAGTCTGCTCCCGTTATTTCAACATTTGTAAATCCCGAAAAATCATAGACCTCCTCCTGGTCATTAGCTAATTCAATGGTAAACTCCAACTGGTCGCCCAGTGTATCGAAAAGCGATAACTCCGATGTTATCTCACCCATTTTAATCAGATTTCCCTGATTTGAACTTTCTTCCTGTGCAAAAAAGACTGCCAGTGCCTGTCCCGATGTGTAATAAGTAATATCTCCATTAGAAAAATCCGAAAGTTCTTCTCCATTCTCACTCAAAGCCTTGTCAAGACCACCTGCATATTCTCTGTCATAAAACCGGGTCATGCTTAGCGTTAAAGGCAGCATCTCAATAAATTCCTTCGTGGTCTGGCTATCATTCAAAGCTGCGGTAATAACTGTATCTCCGGATGTCATTGTGATAGACACTTCTGATATTTCTTCTGTCTCTGTTGTATTTCTGCTTATACTTTCCTGCTCACTTCCTCTGCTCTCTGGCTGTCTGCTGCACCCTGTCAAACTCATAGATATCACTCCCATAAGGAATATAGTTATTAATTTATAAATCATATTCGTCTCCTTTTATTTCGGATGTTCTCTGGTTAAATCTTGAATTTCTCATTGATAATAAAGAACCTTAGCTATTACATCCGATGACAATATACATGTATTTCAAACCATGGGACAATTGATTTTTGAACTTTTTCAAGTTCATATTCTCCACTATCTAAAATAATGTTTTCACAAATCGGATTCATATAAATAATCCTTGTCTTACATTCACCTGTCCTGCGGCTGTTTTGAATTGCCTCAAATACCTTTTAGAAAACTTCTTCGGGAAATGGATTAAAGAAATAAAAAATATTATAATCCGCATAATTTTTAAATTCTAATGCATCCGCAACATATGCCTGGCAGCTCCCGGTCTGTAAAAGGGTAAAATTTTTATTTGCTATTGTAACTAATTCTTCCGAAATATCCATACCATGTACCGTCGAAAATCCATGTTGTGCAAACGTATACATGGCCCGTCCCTTTCCACATCCTATATCTAAGACTGGCTGATTCGTATCATATGCACTTTTTTCAAAAGCCTATCCAGTTCAAAAGGTGATGGTTGATATTGGTTTCCCTTCTCTTTCGTAAGATTGAGGTCTTCACGAGACAGCCATTGCGCAAAGTCAACCTCTCTATTTAAACGCCAATCATATATTCCTGAAAGTTTCATATATATGTTCCGTAATATTTTATAAAAAATCGACATGGTATTCTCCTTTTTTTATATTTTATTCCTTCTACAAACTCTTTAGTATTTTCGCCGGATTTCCTCCGGCTACCGCGTTATCCGGAACATCTTTTGTCACAACTGCACCACCGGCAATGACTGCGTTTTCTCCAATGGTAACCCCCGGCATAATTGTGACACATGCACCCAGCCATGCATTTTTCTTAATATGTACGCCTTTACAGCAAAGGGTGTATCTTTCTCCAAAATCATGATTCGTTGTTACAATTGTGCAATTTGGACCAATCTGCACATTATCATCTATCTGAATACCACCTGCGGACATGGCTGTAAAACTATGATTAAAAAACACCTGACTGCCAAAGGTGAACTGTTTCGCAAAATCCACCTCAAGGGGTGGAATCATGGTAGGTATTTCTCCCTCGGCTTCTTCAAATAATTCAGCAATCATGGATGCAATCACTTCCATGTCCGGCTCTGTGTGATTGATTTTGAAGCACCGTCGCCGTGTAACATCCATATGCTGTACTGCCGGCAGATAGGATTTCTCCATCATGTTTACCACTTCTCCCGCTTTCAGAAGTTCAAATATATTTTTTTCTTTATTTTCCATTCTTAATTTTCCCCCTAACCTCTTGCTATTTCTTCTCTACAGTTTTATAATAAACGAAAATGTTTAATATATCCAATCGAATTATTATATAACTGATTTAATTTTTTTATCATCAATAAAGGGAAGGTATCTCATGAATTTAAAACAAATAGACTGTGCTATTGAATTATCTCACACATTAAATTTCAGACGGGCAGCTGAGAATCTTTTTATAAGCCAGCCCTCCCTCACCTATCAAATCCAGACTTTAGAGGAAGAAATTGGATTTGAATTGTTCTTTCGTTCTGGAAAAGGCGCTGCACTGCCCCCTGCCGGCGAACAATTCTGCAGCAATCTCACGAGAATCCGGGACGATATTCATCGTTCTATTGAAAGCGGACGGAATTTCAGTTCAAAATACACAGAAGCATTAAGTATTTCTGTTCCGGTCAGAAGTGCTATTTATTTTCTGCCCCATATTATGAAACAATTCCAGAAAGAATTTCCTCACGTTGCATTTACTGTGAAATACATTTATGGAAATGAACGTATCGACAGTTTTCTGCGTGGTGACGAAGATTTGCTTTTTGGATTACAGGAATCGCTCTGCCACATTCCACATATGACCATTCATCCTCTTTTTGAAAGTCATATCTATCTCGTTGTACAAAAAGAAGATCCTCTGACATCACTGGATATTGTGACACCAAAGGACCTTGAAGGTCGTACACTTTTAACGGGCGGCGGCTCCCCTGCTGCTCTGCAGAAGGCTCAGCAGATGGTTATTCAATCTGTTCATATGAATACCCTTAACAGTGCCGACCACATGACGACACTCACCCAGATTGCCGCCGGAAACGGCATTTGTCTCTGCCCGGGTTTTACCAATGACCATACGGGAGAATTTGTATGGATTCCTTTTGATACCGGCGAAACAATGAGCTGTGTTATAGGTTCCCATAAAGAGGACCAGCGCGAAAGCACCCGTCGATTTATTGAGATTGCAAAAGAGTTTTACCAATTTCCAGCTATACAGTTGTAACTATATGGCATTATAGCTGATATTTTGCAGACAGCATTGGTTCTCTAAGGCCTTTACCAGCTTATTAGGATAGTATAGAGATGGCTTCTTTTGAAGTCTCACCGTCTTTGTCTGCTGAAGCATTTCTGCTACAAACTGGGAACAAAAATAACGATTTTTTATTTTCAGCGGAATATGTAGAAGGCAAAAGAATACACCAAGGCTTGAATAGGACAGCTGTTCCGAATTGCTTTCCATTTCCTCTATACGCTGTTTCATCTGCTCATATTCCTCCTCTGTCACTTCCAAACAATAGGCTGCACTTTCACCATATCTATCGCTATGCTTTTTCGGATGCTCTATCCGGAAGCCTTTAAAATTAAAACTATAAAATTTTTCATTTTCTTCATCCAAAGATAAAGATGCATGGGTATAGCCTCTGCCGGTGACAAAATATATGAAATTTGAAAATCCACAATATTCTCTTACAAATAAAACGGTTATAACTCTTTTGCTCTTCTCCCCCATTTTCACAAAACTCCTTCTAAAAAATATTAATTGATACTGTCTTTATAATCAAGGAATGTGACAACCCCAAGCGCCGCTACACCCAGTGCTGATATGACAGCTATTATTTTCAAAATCAACTTCATAATTTTCCACCTTCCCTGGCCATTCTTTTCTTCGCATCTTCTACAGACTCACCATCTCTGGTAAGAAACTGGTCTGTGAATGCATCTGTCATTTTGGTAAAGCCACTCACTACACCATTTTCAATTTTCTTATAACCGCCGACAACGGCTTTCTCTATTTTCTTGTTTATCGCTACTAATTTTGATTTTGCCATTTTTTTATCCTCCTTATTTTAATCCTTTACAAATTGGAATCAGCATCAATAATACTACAATTCCAATAAGACCAATAATAATTCCTCTTACAAGATTTTCCCAAACCATCACATTGACCATGCCAACACCAAGGGACAGAGCACCGATAACGGCTATAAGCGTTGTGGCAACCGCTTTTCCTGTAATCCTGATAGGTTCCTTATGCTCCATTTTTCGCCATACAAATACGGTAATCAGTGCCATCACCACCCCAATACATCCTAATCCAACTCCTGGTCTGAATGCGTTCCATTCCGGCAATAATGCCATACACATTCCCAGTGCAAAAAATACCCCGCTGATTGTTCCTAATACTAACGCTACAAAATTACTTTTTCTCATCTTTCTACTTCCTTCCGTTTTTTTGATATGCTCTTATCTTACTGAATTATTATTTGAATTTTGTTCACGTATTGTTTATAAATTATTAATTGCAAACAAAAAGGCCGGAAATGATATTTTCTATCATCTCTGGCCTTCAAAATCCATATTTCTTATACCAATAATTTATGCCCTTTTTCGCAGATTTCATATATTTCGTCCTGCTTCTTCTCAATGAGTGGTGCCAACGCCCTTGCTTTATTCAAGGCAAGCCTTTTATACACAAAAAAAGGTGCAATCCATCCGACAAATCCAGGGATTGCCAATATAATGCATAATAAAATCAGCGGCGGTTCATGTGTAACTGCAAATACCGAACACGCTATAAATGCAGTGCCCAGAATTCCAATAATAAGAGCTACTACTGTTGCAAGACTTGTTTTGGAATTTTCCAGACTATCCATCTGCTTCATACAGTCTTCAAAATTCCGCTGCAGTCTGGTGAGTTCTGCTTTATTCATAATCTTTCTATCCCGTTTTAATCGAATCACCGTTTTTCCATGCTTATTGCTTTCGACAATCTCTGGCTGTCTGTTGTCTATCTCCCATCCAAAGTTTTCGAACCCATCTAAATAAAAAGAAACCTGTTTTTTCTCTACAACCAGCTCTTTGTATTCATAACCGATATAGTCATTGCCTGTTTTATATATCTCGTTCATACTTGCCGCTCCATTCCTATACTTTTGGTAAGACTATTGAAAATGTGGTTCCAATACCCTCTTCACTGTCCACGGTTATATCTCCACCCGATATCTGCAAAACCCTAAGTGTAAGAGCCATTCCAAGGCCATTGCCTTCCGTTGCATGAGAAGTATCCCCCTGATAAAACTTGTCAAAAATGTGCTTCATCGTTTCCTTATCCATACCACAGCCACTGTCGCTCACTTCTACACATATCTCCTCATCCGTGGATTTTTCTATGATTTTTATCCTGCCCCCGGGCTCTGTAAATTTCACAGCATTGCTCAACAGGTTGTTCCACACAAGTTCCATTAGATTCGGATCCGCCTTCAGGTTAACACTCTCTTCCAACTCCACTTCCAGTTCTATCTGTTTCGCTTCCCATTGACTTTCGAATTGAAGAATGCAGTCGCATAATTGCTGGCATAAATCATATTCTTCCATATCCATCTGGATATTCTGCTTTTCCAATCGATTGAGTTTCAACATATTTGTAATTAAATTCGATAATTTTTTTGTGGCAGCTAAAATTCCATCAACCGATTCCATTTGCTCAGCACTTAAGTTCCCTCCAGCCTTTAAAATCTGTGCATGGTTTGACACAACTGCAAGAGGTGTCTTGATTTCATGAGAAACATTTGAAAAGAAATCCGTCTTTAATGTCTCTATACTCCCCAGCTCCTCTACCATCTTATTAAAGTCCATAATCATTACATCCAGATAATCCAATTTATCCGGTGTGTTAAGTGCTGGAACATATACCGAAAAATCCCCATGTGCTACGGCATCCGTTGCTTTTGCCAATGCCTGCATTGGCTTTTCATAGGCATTCTCTATCTGTATTCTTGTAAAAACTGTAAAAGCGGCTGCCATAATAAACCAGTAAATCATAATAATCAACGTCTGTATCCAGCCATTTATATTGAAAAATCCGGTCAGCTGAATCAAGCCCATATGAATGCCTGCCACCAAAAGCATCGTCGCAAAGGTTAGTCCAAATATCTTAATCGGAAAATGAGATTGCCTTACCTGTGTATTTTCACTCATGATTATCTTCCACCTTTTCAATAACTGACTTATATCCCAAACCTCTCACTGTAACGATTCGAAATCCGTCACACATAGAGAATTTATCTCTTAATTTTGTAATATAAACATCCACTGCTCTCAGGCTGGTATCGCTGTCCATTCCCCAGAATTCATCCATAAGCTGTCCCCGGGAAAAAGTCTTATTCGGATAAGACAACAGCTTGTACAGGATATTAAATTCCCTGGTTGTCACAGGTGTTTCCTGCCCTGATATCACTGCCGTCATAGCATCTGCATCCATTATCAGATTGCCAACCCTAATCTTTCTCTCCATCTCCACATTCGCTCTGCGAAGAAGGGCCCGGACACGAAGAAGCAGTTCATCCAAATCTACAGGTTTTACCATGTAATCATCAATACCTAATAGAAACCCTTTTTGTTTTGAAGGCAAATCATCCTTTGCTGACATAAAAAGAATCGGGATTGTTTTATTGACTTCCCGGATTGTTCTGGCAAATTCAAAGCCATCAATCTTTGGCATCATAATATCCGATATAATTAACTCAAATAAAGCATTATACATGGCATCATAGGCTTCTTCCGCTCCCAGACATCCGGTTGCCTCAAAACCGCTCTTATTCAAATAGGAACAGACCGTTTTATTCAAATTTATATCATCTTCAACAACTAATATATGAATCATGGTTTTATCTCCTTGTCTTTCTTTCTGACCCTATTCTAACATAAGTTTGTTTCAGAATTGTTTATGTTTTACAGTTTTTTCATCCAAACGCTCCATTCTTATCGGATAGGCAATCATCCGAAACACATAATCCGGCATTCTTCTCGTTCCCCTTTCCCTTGTTTACACAATGTGTAATTTTCAAAGTAATAAAAAGCACCTGTCTTTTCAGACAGATGCTCCATATTATACTTCTAATATCCAATTTCCTGTAACCATGCCGTCACTTGTTCCTCCGCACCTGTTGCACTGGATGCTCCGATGGACAATCCCTCAATCACAGTAGCTTCCGGTTCCGCCGCCTGTGTTTGTTCAACTGCATCTAAAAATCCACTTCCACCAGATGTGCAAAACATTATAATTGTTTTGCCACTCAAATCATACTCGTCAAGGAACGAATACATTGCCATTGGCATATCATACCACCATGTTGGAAATCCAAGAAAAATTGTATCATATTGTTCTATATTTTCTATGTGTGAAGCAAGTTCCGGCCGAACATTTTCATCTTTTTCTTCTTCCCCTTGGTTAATGGTTCCATTATAATCCGATGGATATTTTGCAACCGTCTGAATAGAGAACATATCTGCGCCTGATGCATCACCAATCATATGGGCAATCACACCGGTATTTCCTGTAATCTCATTATTCCAGGTTTGAATACTCGCAGAAGAAGAGGCATCTACGCCCTCCGGTAAATCTGCATTTTCACCATAAGAAAAATATGCAACCAATATATTGGAACCTGTATTCTCTCCGACAGTTTCCGTCGTATCTGTTTCAACCTCTTCGGAAGTATCTTCCATTGTCACTGATTCCGCCTGCGTTGAAGTTTCCTGGCTTTCTGCATTACCACAGGCAGTAAGCAGAAGTGTTGTCATCGCTAATACACATAATATTTTTCTTTTTTTCATATATTCACCTTTTCTATCCTATTTTATAGCCGCATTCGACACATGCTCGCACGTATTCCATTAATTCTTCATGCTTTTTGAATTCTACGCGCTCATATTCGCCCACTTTTGAGAAAAACACCTCTTTTTTAGTTTGCGATATCCAAATCTGTTGCAGTCTTTGATTTAATCCTTGTCTCTGTTCTTTCATAAATCCTCCTCGTAATATCGATTCCCTTTTTTCTAAAAAGCATAGATGAAATTCACAATTCCACCTGAAATCATAGAAAAAAGCATAATATACACAAGGTAGAGGCCGAAATTTTTTGCTCCTAATACAATCTTTACGGCACCCAAATTTGTTATCTTTGTTGCCGGTCCGGTAATCATAAAAGCGGTTGCCGATCCTGCACTCATACCACTGTTCAGCCACTCCATCAATAACGGTATCGTTCCACCGCCACAGGCATAGAGGGGTACACCAATTGTCGCCGCCAACAATACTCCGAAGCCTCGCTGTGAACCAAACAGGTCCGCAATCCACTCTGCCGGAATATATCGCTGGAACAATGCCGATAGCATAATTCCAAATAAAAAATAAACGCCTGTTGCCTTTACATTTCTCCATACATTTTTCAAATAACGCAGTAAAAGATTCGGGTCCGTATCACGATTCGAAGGTTCCTGCATTTTTGTAAAATTAAAGAAATTTTTTTCTTTAAAGAAAATACGGATACACAATCCAGCAACAATTCCACAGATACTACTGACAATCAGACGCACCATTGCCATATCCGTTCCAAGAGACAGACTATATATAAACAATTGAGGATTCAGCATTATTGAACTCATCATAAAAGCAGCAAGCCAGTCATCCTGCATACCGCGCTTTGAAAAGGATGCTGCAATCGGTATGGTTCCATACATACAGAGAGGGGATAAAATTCCCAGCATACTCGCAAGCACAATCCCAAATACTCCGTATTTCTTGCCTGAAATGGATACAAACAGATTATGAATCAGGTTCTTGCCAAATACAGAAACTGCTGAACCAATCAGCATACCAAGAACCCAAAACATAAACACCTGCTCTAGCTGAACCTCAAAATAATACCATAAATAGACGAACTCTCTATGTAAAACATCAATCATCAATGCTCTCCAAAGAATATGTACGGCTTCCAAGTCCTATTGCTTCTGCTGCCTCCAAGGTATGTAAGCCATTTCTGGATTCAATACGTTGTACAAGAGAAGCACCATCACCATCTGCCTGCTCATAAACCAAATCAATACATGCCTGGTCAAGTGCAACAGGGTCGGTGGATGCTAAAATCCCGATATCATGCATGTCTGGTTCTGCCGGATTACCATCACAGTCACAATCCACAGAAAGTCTGTTCATGACATTGATATAAATAATATTTCCATCCAGATAATCAGATACGCCTTTACCTGCATCCGCCATAGATTCTAAGAAAGGATCCTGGTCTGCATTCCACATACTGCCTCCCTGATTGGCTGTATGAATCACATTTTTTCCTTCTGATGAAGCAATTCCGATAGAAATATTTTTAATTGCTCCACCGTAACCTGCCATGGCATGCCCTTTAAAATGGGATAATACAACAAAATAATCATAATTCGCAAAATGACTTCCGACAACATCTTCGGATAACTGCTGTCCGCCTTCAATTGGAATACTCATGGAACCCTCTTCGTCCATAATATCTACATCCGCAATCGCTGTATATCCATGGTCCTCTGCCAGCTGTTTGTGCATTGCTGTATTTGAACGTTCTCCACCGTAAGCAGTGTTACATTCTACAATCGTACCGTCTACTGTCTGAACCAAGTTCTGAATAAGTGCCGGGTCCAAATAGTTACTTCCTGTCTCTCCGGTGCTGAGTTTAACGGCCACATTTTCTGCGTCTATAGTGACACCAAGTGCTTCATAGGCCGCCATCAATCCCTCCGGACTGATATCCGTTGTCATATATACCGTTGGTACGTTTTCTTGCATTTCTGTTTCCTGCGTTTCGGCTGCCTCACTAGTGCTTGTTTCTACACTTTCCGTTACATTATGTGATGTATGTGTCTCACTTTGAGTTGATGATGTCCTCTGATTTCCTGCACCGCATCCTGCAAGACCGGCAACCAGTCCTATAGTAATGATACTTACAATAATTTTTTTCTTCATGGGCTTTCCTCCATTTTTCTGTTTAATTTCCTAATTCCTGTTCGATTTCCTGTACCCAAGCCAGTACCCTATCTTTTGAAGATGCAACCTCCGGGCGATATACGCCAAGTACATTTTCAGATATACTGCAGTTTTCTGGCAACTCATCAGTTATAGCTTCAACGCTTCCTGCTAATCCGCCTGTTCCATGGGAACAGAATAATACAATCTGTTTTCCTTCAAGATTATATTCATCAATAAAACTTAAAATAGCCATTGGCGTAGAATACCACCAGTTTGGATAACCCAGGTAAATGGTGTCATACTGCTCCATGTTCTCTACATGAGTTGCAAGGGCAGGTCTGGCATCCTGTGCATTTTCTTCGGAAGCCCGATCCAGGCACTCATCATAATCGCTGGAGTACAGTTCCTCTACCTGTATAGAGAACAGGTCGGCACCCGTTTCCTCCTGAATCCAGCTTGCAATAAGTCCTACATTTCCAGGATTTAATAAGCTTGCCGAACTTGTCGCATCCACATCGATTTCTTCCGGATTCTCTACATATGTATTATCCGCCCAGGTAAAATACGCAATTAATGTTTTTCCTCCGTCGCCCTCTGCCAGACTGCTTTCGGCCGAATCTTCCACCATTTCTGAGGCGGTTTCTAATTCTGTCACCTGCTCAGAATCCTGATTTCCGCATCCAACGAACATCAGTGCCATCATCAAAAGAGCCATTAAGAATAATCTTCTCTTCATATGCCGCTCCTTTCTATTAACTTAAACTTTTTCCAAGAACATATGCCATTTCAGGATAGTCCGAATACCTGGTCATAGCTGAACTTCCACATCCTCTGCCAAGTACACTGCCACAATCCTGAAAATCCAAATATCGTACAAGTGTCTGATAATGACTGTTTAAAGCATCAAATGTCCAATTATCACTGTTCCATGCAACTGTAAGCAATGCTGATTTCATGTGCTTTCTGTTGATGCTGGTGTTGTATGCACAGAACCGGTCAATAACTGTTTTCAACTGTGCTGTCATTCCGTAATAATAAAGAGGTGTAGCAAAAACGATCATGTCTGCATTCAGAATAGCTTTCCTGATTTTCTGGTTGTCATCTTTTTGGATACAAGGTCCTTCATATCCGCAGGCAACACATCCACTGCACGGCTTAATATTCATATCGGCTACATCAAATCTTAAAACATTATGACCGGACGCTTCTGCCCCTTTTGTAAATTCTTCCACAAGAATGTTGGTAGAGCCTTTTTTATTCGGACTCCCTTGTAATAAAACAATCTCCATATGCGTCTCCTTTATCGAATCATGTCGGCAAATTGAAGGATTGACTGATTATTATTTAATAATTTCCCCGGCTGCCACTTCATTTGAGGATATTGTTTTTGCAGATTTTTTTCAGAATTACCTATCCCGCTTCCTCCAGAAGTTGCAAATGTCCTAAGGGTCTTTCCCGCGAAATCATAGTTTTCAATAAATGTATTTATAATTGTTGGTGCCAAATTCCACCATATTGGGAATCCAATTAAGATTTCATCATAAGCAGATACCTCTAATTTCATTTTCACAATAGACGGCCGTGACATTGGATTCTGCATTTCAATACTGCTTCTGCTTTTCTTATTATTCCAATTCAAATCTTCGGTTGTATATAATGCTTCCGGCTCAATTTCATGAATATCACAATTCAAAACTTTTGCTAATTCTTCTGCTACCTGCTCTGTTTCACCACTTGCGCTGAAATAAGCTACTAAAATCTTCTTACTCATTTAAACCACCTCCAGGTCAATTTTCCTGCTTCTAATGTAATAACTGGCATATCTTTATCCTCCTATATAGTAATAATGGGGAAAGCTGATATCAGCCTCCCCCATTGGATTTTTTTACTCCATTTTCTTTTCCCAGAAACGGATTGTGGAAAGCCCTAAATCATTTGCTGTTTTCTCCATAAGTGCAATCTCTGCTTCTGATAATGTTACGGATGCAGCTTTTGCAGCATCTTCAACATGATGAACCTTTGTCACTCCAACGATAGGAAGTGTCCCTTTTTCAATGGCCCATGCAATTGCAGTCTGTGCTCCACTGATTCCGTGTGCATCACCAACCTCTTTTAATACATCTGTCAGTTTTTCTATTTCTGCCATCATTGGATTATATGTTTCTGCACGTGCACTCCCCTTCGGGAACAAATGTGCAGTATCGTATTTTCCGGATAAGGCTCCCTGCTCTAATACCATATAGGCATAAAACGTAATTCCATTTTCCTTACAGTAATCTAAAATTCCACTTTCCTCGGAAGATCTGTTTAAAAGGCTGTAGTGATTCTGAACTGCCGAAATTTTGAGTCCTGCTGCTCCAAGAATTTCATTTGCTCTCTTAATTTCAACCAGACTGTGATTGGATACCCCAATTTCTTTAATCAGGCCTTTCTGTGCAAGTGGTATTAACATTGGTGTATACTTCTCCACATCCATAGGATTATGAATCCACCATATATCAATTGCATCAACATGGAGATTTTTAAGACTTCCTTCAAGCATGTGCAGCATCGGCTCAGAAGAACCATCATCACATTGCGGTGTGAATTTAGTAGAAAGGATTAAATTCTCTGCCGAAGTATCCTTTGTCAGTTCACCAAGAATCTTTTCTGAGGTTCCCATACCGTATACAAATGCTGTGTCCCAAAGATTTAACCCATTCTCCATAGCCGTTTCATAGACAGCTTTTAAATCTGAAGCTTCGTAATGATCTCCAAAAGTTCCATCATTTCCCCATGCCCAGGCACCCATTGCTATCTTAGGCATCTTTTTATTCAGTCCCATGTTTTTCTCCTTACTATTTGTTTTTTATTATCTATTTAATTTACCATTCGTAGATTAACCAAAGATTATCATATGATTTGTTTCTTGTCAATCATTTTATTTTGTGTTACACTACGTATAAACAAATCAATATACATTTAGTTATGGAAGTGAAATATTATGTCAGACTTTAAACGCGCGAGAAGCGAAGAACAAAAAGAACAGCGGATGCAGAAAATCAAGAATGCTGTGGATGAATTATTTACGGAACACCCTTATCACGATATAACGCTTACAACAATTGCCAATAAATTGAACTTGACCAGGGCACACTTATATCAGTATATTTCTACAAAAGAAGAAATTTTTCTTGAGATTTGTGCTGATAAACGAGATGCCTATTATAATGCATTAAAAATTGCAATTCCAAAAGACAGCGGATATTCTGTTGACGTCATTGCAGAAGTCTGGGCAGGAATCTTGAATTCTCACAAAGACCATCTGCGATATTGTGATATTTTGCCAACGATTATTGAAACAAATGTAAGCATTGACCGCCTTGCAGCTTTTAAAAAGCACTATTATGAGAATGCCTATGAAGTTTCCGAGCAGATTTGCTCCCCCCTGGGCCTATCAAATGCCAATGCTTATCAACTGTTTCTAAACATTCATTTTCATGCAGTCGGTATTGACAGTATCAGTAAATGGAATCCTTTGGTTGCAGAGGCTTTAGCAAAAGAAAATATTAAAGCACCCGAAATAGATTTTCGTGCAAATATGAAAGAATATATTCTTATGAATTTAAATTACTTTCTAAAGAAATGTTGAAATCTATTTTAAAAAGCACCAGGAAATAGCTAATATGCTTTCTCCTGGTGCTTTTTTACGTTTCATCTCCTATTTTTAAGCAATAACCTCCGAATCAACCACACGCAGGTAATACATGGCTACTTCTTCCGGCGTGTATGCCTTCTCTCCACAAATCCACCACCGCACAGTCTCCGAAAAGCTGCAGACATAATAATTCAAAACATAATCTTGTGGAATTTCTTTTAATAACATTTTAGAATATTTTTTAAAGACATCCGATAAATATTCTTTAAAATATCTCATAAATAATTCTCCGCTGTCTCCGGACAAAAGTCCCTTGATTTCCTTTTTGCTGTCCTGCAAGTGATATAAAATATGTGTAATCTGCTCATTGGCTTCTGCTTTACTTTTTGAAAAATCATGGGTCTTCTCTTTTGCTAATTCCTCCGAGAACACATGATGAAACAAATCTGTACACATGGCTTTTAAAAGCTCATCCTTTGTTTCAAAATGGGAGTAGAAAGTACTTCGTCCAATGTTTGCTTCATCGATGATTTCCTGTACGGTAATATTGCTGAAATTTTTAGAGTCCAGCAGCTGATTAAACGCTTTAAATATAGCATCTCTTGTTTTTTTCTGTCGTCTATCCAATATCCTGTCCTCCTGAACATTTTTCCTTTTTTGTTCGTTATCTTACACACCTGATGTTTTGATTATTGTATTATCGAAAATCCATTCCTATAATAAATACAAAACAACATGTTCATTATCAAACTTATTGTATGGTTTAATATTTGAATTGTCAAGACATTTAAGGAGGTCCATCATTATGATTAAAAAAATGAACGATTTACTTGCCGGCATACCTATGACTTTGGTTGGATGCTTTTTTCTCATCCTAAGTTTTGTTTTGCCACGGCTTGGTATCCTACTCCCTGTTGACCCTGCATGGATTACTGTCATTATAAGTGGAATACCACTTCTTTACCTGGCTGTCTGGAGAATTATTCATAATCCCGGCATCAGCAAAATTTCTTCTGCCTTATTAATTACCATTGCAATGATTGCAGCTATCGCTATTGGAAACTTATTTGCTGCCGGTGAAGTGGCCTTTATTATGGCCCTGGGTGCCATTCTGGAAGATATGACAACTGAACGGGCTAAAAAGGGGCTAAAGAAATTAATTGACCTTGCCCCGGTACAAGGACGAATTTTAAGGAATGGCACTGAAATAATGGTCCCCGCCAGTGAGATTAAAACAAATGATATTCTCCGCGTACTTCCCGGAGAAACTATTCCTGTAGATGGCAAGATTGTTTCCGGCGAAACCTCTGTTGACCAGTCAATCATGACCGGTGAGTCCCTTCCTGTTGATAAGGAAACCGGTGACAGTGTTTTCTGTGGTACGATTAACCGCTTTGGTGCAATTGACATAGAAGCAACTAAAGTCGGAAAGGACAGTTCCCTTCAACTCTTAATCCGAATGGTTGAGGATGCGGAAAATAAACAGGCTCCCATGCAGCGAATCGCAGACAAATGTGCCAGTTGGCTGGTTCCTGTTGCTCTTCTGATTGCAGTTGTCACCTTTTTTATAACAAAGGATATTGTCCGGGCCGTTACTGTCCTTGTTGTCTTCTGTCCATGTGCCCTGGTACTTGCAACACCAACTGCTATTATGGCGGCCATTGGCCAGGCAACAAAACACGGTGTCATCATAAAATCTGGCGATGCCTTAGAAAAAATGGGCAGGATCAATACCATAGCATTTGATAAAACAGGGACACTTACCCTTGGAAAATTAGAAGTGAGCGACATTATTTCTTTTGACACTGCCATTGATAATAATCATTTGCTTGCCCTGGCAGCATCCGCTGAGCAAAAAAGCGAACACCCTCTTGGCAAGGCTATCGTAAATGACGCCGTATCCAAAGGCATGCTTTTATATGCGTGTAACGACTTTAAAATGCTAACCGGAAAAGGCATCTATGCAAATATAAAAGAGCACAACTATTTTTGTGGAAATGAGAAATTCATCGTTGATAAGCATATTACCATTTCAAGTGCTCTGTCTGATGCATTAGACCGATTAAGAATGCAGGGAAAAGCATGTATCATCATTGCCGACACTCGTCATTGTATTGGAGTCATTGCCCTTTCTGATATCCTTCGCCCAGAAGCAAAGGACATGGTAAAACGACTTTCTGAAATGAATACAAAAACCGTTCTGCTGACAGGTGATAATCAAAAAACGGCCGAATACTTTGCGTCACAGGTTGGTATAACTGAAATTCATGCAAATCTCCTGCCCGAAGAAAAAGTGGAAAATATCAACCGTCTTCAGAATGAAAACACCCACATTTGTATGATAGGCGATGGCGTCAATGATGCACCTGCCTTAAAAACAGCCAGTGTCGGCGTCGCTATGGGCAGTATGGGCAGTGATATTGCCGTTGATGCTGCGGATATAGCACTGATGAGTGACGATATTTCCAAAATACCTTATCTGAAACGGCTGTCCAATGCTACGGTAAGTACTATTAAATTAAGCATTACCCTTTCCATGTGTATTAATTTCTTAGCAATTATCCTATCCGTTCTTGGCATATTAACGCCAACCACCGGTGCCTTGGTTCATAATGCCGGTTCCTGCTTTGTTGTACTGATTGCCGCATTACTTTATGATAGAAAATTTGAATAGTAATCGAAACAGGCCGTGATTATTAATACCAGTCGTGTTTCTCTCCCCGGTCAAGAGCATTTATCTGTTCCATTTCTTCATCTGTAAGTTCAAAGTCATACAACTCTGTGTTTTCCTGAATATGTTCCGGATTACTTGAGCCCGGAATAACAACAACACCTTTTTGTAAATTCCATCGAAGAATCACCTGTGCCGATGATTTCCCATGGGATGCTGCAATCCCGGAAATCACTTCATCCCCCAGAAGGTCTGCAGTATGACCTCTTCCACCAAGTGGGTACCATCCCTGGACGACAATACCTAAGTCCTGAATATAGGGAATGACATCATTTTCCTGATAATATGGATGAATCTCATTCTGCACCAATGCTGGGGTAATTGTTACCTGTGGCAGAAAATCTTCCAGCTCTTCTACATACCAGTTGGAAAGACCGATAGAACGTATCTTTTTTTCTTCTACTGCTTTTTCCATAGCCTTGTAAGCCTCCACATCTCCATCTCCCGGATGATGCAGCAGCATAAGGTCAATATATTCAATATCCATTTTGGCTAGTGCTTCGTCAATGGCCGCCTCAGCATCCGCAAACTGATTCGGATAAAGTTTTGTTGTAACAAAAATTTCTTCTCTCGGAATGCCTGAATTTCTTACAGCCTCACCAACCTGTTCTTCGTTATGGTACATGTAAGCAGTATCAATCAGTCTGACTCCTCTGTTTAATGCCTCTGTGACAGAGTCGATACATTCCTGGTCCAACAGGCTGTATGTACCTATGCCATTGATTGGCATCTCGTACCCACTGTTCAATTTTACGGTTTTTGTTTCAAAATTAAGGTTTCCTGCATTTTCACTGAGCATGGTACTCTCCTGTTCTGATTCCATATTTGTTTCTGTCTAAAGGTTTGCAGTACTTGAAGTTTCTTCCTGCTGCCTTGAATTCAAATCATTCTGACATCCAGCTAAAACGATAACAGCTAAGCAGGAAATCATAATTATCATCCATTTTTTCACCTATTACCCTGCCTTTCCTTTAAAGTTTTTAACAGAAATGCCATGTTCTGACCCAGATTTCTCATATTGCTTAATCCTTCTTCATCCTTATTTACATCACCCGGCATCTGTCCATAAGCCATATTCCAATAAGTAGAACCGGCAACATACATCTCATGATTTAAAAAGAAATGATTCATGGTATCTACCACCTGTAATGCTCCGCCTCTTCTTGCACTACTGTTAATCGCTAAAACTTTCATTTTTATCCCCCTATTTCAGACTTGCCCCTGCTTTTCGCAGTTCTTCCAGCTTTTTAGAAGAGACCGAACCGGGTACTGTAAATACACCCATATTTTCAAGTCCAAGATACTCAAGAAAATCCCCTTGGTAAGAAAACAAAGCACCATCATACTGATGAGCCGCACCTGAAGAAAGTATAATGGCCACCTCTTTCAGCAGTGAATAAACCTGCTGCATATCGTCCTTCTGAATACACTCGCCGTGTCCTTTAGAATGGCAGTATTCACAGGCAAGACAGCCTCCAATCTTCTTTTTACAGACATCAATAATTTCAACCTGATGCCCCGCCGAAACAGCCCCTTCAGAAAAGGCATCTATCATATGTTTTGTATTTCCATTTGGCCGCGGACTTCCATTTAATACAAGAATGCGCATTTATACTTCCTCCTTATTCAGCTAATGTTACAGTAAGTTTAATATCTCCGTTTTTCCAACCACTCTGGCGTTGTTCCGGAGCACACTTTCCTTCCTTTGCGACACAACAGTAATCGATACCCGAATCACTGCCCTTTACCGTAAACGGCAATCTGGTCTCAAAATCTTTTGCAGCAACGGTATCATTTAAAGTTGCCGGAATCACTGTATCCCCGACAATTATCTTGATATTCTTCATCCTAAATACCTCCTATTTACTTTCTTTTTTTAATCTGTAAATCAAAAAATCGAGACAGTCAATACATTTAAGCATATGAGCTTTATATTCCCTAAGCAGCTTTAGCATTTGTATCCTGTCACTTCTCTCAAAAAGTTCCATACATTTCTTTGTCAGTTCTTCACTACATCCGGCATCTGTCAAATTCTGGTACAGCATTTCTTTTTGATTATGTGCATTAGCCATATAACATCCTCCTACATAACTCTATTTTAAACACATCCCAAGATATTCTCTAATACCTGTTTTTTATTTCCTGTTATTCATATTATAAATAACTCTTTGAATTACTCTCCAAAAAAAGGAATATCAATCATATGGCAGCTATCTGCTCCATACTTGATATTCCTTTTTATGGCAATTTGGTTACGCTATCTTTTAAATGTTCAATAAATCGGCGGCTTGCCATTGGCAAACTATCTTTCTCTTTATAGGCTATAGCAATCGTTCGTTTTACCGGTGGAATCGTCGGGCGTGTCACTATTTTGTAATTTGTACGATGTAGAATCAATTCTGCCAGAATACTTACTCCAAGACCCGCCTCCACCATCGTCATAATTGCATAATCATCATGGATTGTATATTTTATATTTGGCGAAAGTCCTAACCGATGAAAGGCCTTTAAAGGTTCGTAATAATGCCCCTCCTCCAGCAAGATAAATGGTTCATCCATCATCGCAGAAAGTGGTATAGCCTCTAATTCCGCAAGCTGATGATTTTCCGGAAGTACAGCAAGCATCTCCCCATCTTTAATCACTTCTGTCTTTAGGCCGCTGACAGCAGCAGGATTGAGAAAGCCGAAATCAACAGCACCGGTTCGAACCCATTCCGAAATCATAGTATAATCACCTTGATGAATCACGAACTCTACCTTTGGGTATTGTGCCTGAAACTCCTTTATAAGGATTGGCAGCCAGTGGGCTGAGATACTGGCGATAGTTCCCATACGAACAACACCGCTCTCAAGACCGCAGATATCATTGGCTTTTTCCTGCATGATTTGATAGTGATTTATCGTCTGTTTAATATAGGGATACAACTCCGCACCTTCTATGGTTAACTCTATTCCCATTCTTGAACGTTTCAGAATAGCAATAGAAAGTTCCTTTTCCAATGAATGCATCATCTGGCTCATTGCCGACTGTGTATAACCCAGTGCTTCTGCTGCTTTTGAAAAACTTCCAAGTTCTATTATTTTTTGCAATGCTAAATATCGTTTCATGACAATTCACTTTCTCTAATATATGTATTAGATATATTCGTTTGATTTATATATAAACCCAGTATATGATAATTAGCGAGAAAGTCAATAGGAGAAAATCATGAAAAAAATAAAGACGGTAACATCACCCACATTTCAAATATTCGCTATAGCTGCAACAGCTTGTTTACTATACGCAGTCAGTGCAGGTCTCCGCAGTAACTATGGACTTTTAATCGAGGCCATTTTGAAAAATAATAATATCAACTATTCTTCGGTCAGCTTTATTCTGGCCGCTGGTCAGCTTGTTTTTGGAATCACGCAGCCTGTTTTTGGAGTCATTGCTTTAAAGAAGACAAACCGGTTTGTGCTAATCACCGGTCTGATGCTGATGATTACAGGGAGCCTATTAACACCTTTATCCAAAAGCGGAGTCCTGCTCTTCCTATCCCTTGGCATCATCCTTCCGGCAGGCACAGGCGCCATTTCTTTTGGCGTCATTATGGGAACTGTCACACCCAGATTAGGCCGTCAAAAAGCTGCAACAATTTCCGGTATTGTCAGTGCAAGCAGCGGTATTGGAAGTACCGTTCTCTCTCCCATCATTCAAAATACCTTGGCACAGTCAGGGCTTATGGGAACGATGTTTATTTTATCCCTCCCAATGTTGCTTTTAGTACCGCTATCCCTTTATATTGCCCATGGGGAACAGGACTCTGCTCAGAATGGAAATACTATCCCGATTTTTCAGATGATACAAGAAGCTTTTCAAAACCCATCGTATCGATTTATCTCCATTGGTTTTTTTACCTGTGGCTTCCACATGGCTATTATAGAAACCCACGTATATTCACAATTTATTTCATATGGTATTTCGAATCAGCTGGCAGCACTGGCCTTTTCTATCTATGGACTTGCAACCATGTTTGGCTGTATTATCAGTGGCATTGTTTCTGCAAAATTAAAAATGAAATGGGTTCTTTCGTTTCTTTATGGATTTAGAGCTCTATTTATTATGGCATTTCTCTTTTTACCCAAAACGCTCATTACCGTGTTCGCTTTTGCCATTTTACTCGGACTCAGTAGTGCAGCAACCGTAACACCGACCTCTGGAATTACAGAAAAAATGTTTGGTGCAGCCAGACTGGCCACCTTATTTGGAATATGCTTTTTTATGCATCAAATTGGAAGTTTTTTCAGTGCCTGGTTCGGCGGTATTTGTGTTGAAAAAACCGGAAGTTATACAATGATTTGGATTGCAGATATTGCATTATGCTTTTTTGCATCTGTCATATGTACAAGAATTGATGAAAGAAGGAATTAGTATGAAACAGTATATTGTAGACGCTTTTACAAACGAAATATTTTCCGGGAATCCGGCAGCAATTTGCATCTTAGACCAATGGCCTGCAGATGAATTGATGATGAAAATCACTCGTGAAAACAATCTGTCTGAAACGGCCTTTGCGGTAGGCGGTGACGGTTCTTACCATCTTCGCTGGTTCACACCTGGCGGAGAAATTGACCTTTGCGGACATGCTACTCTAGCTGCTACCTACGTTATCACCCGTTTCTATGAACCGGATTGTACTTTAGTTAACTTTAAAACACTAAGTGGCAATCTCGCCGTGGTAAAACGAGGCGATTTATTTGAATTGGACTTTCCTGCCTATGAATTAAAACCCGTGGAAATCACGGAAGAAATGATAAAAACTATAGGTGCAAAACCAAGAGAGGCTTATATTGGGCGTGACCTTCTATGTGTCTTTGACAGTGAAGAGACTATTCGCAATTTAACCCCGGATATGAATGGGTTGCTAAAATTAGACGGCTTACTGCTGCAGGTAACTGCCATAGGAAAGACGACAGACTGCGTTTCCCGTTCTTTTGCACCAAAGCTTAATGTAAACGAAGACCCCGTCTGTGGCTCTGGACATTGTCATATTGCCCCTTACTGGATCAACAAAACCGGAAAGGCCGAGATTATTGCCTATCAGGCATCCTCCAGAGGCGGCACACTTCATTGCCGTCTCGAAGGAAACCGTGTGAAAATGAGCGGAAATGCAACTCTGTTTGCAATATCCGAATTGCAGGTATCCATTTAAAGCGGCTTACGGATTCATATAAGCCTTATGCTTTGACACTGCTTCAAAATGATACTTTACAATTCCCAAATCAATCTTTGAGCAGGGGCCACCTGTCGAAATCACTGAAACTCTATCCCCATCAAGTGTAAATTTGAATCTCTGCTGATTGATTGCTGTTGGCGCAAGCATGACAGCCTCCATTCCCTGTCGAAACCATTCAGGCATCCTATCGGAATAATTGCATACATCCTGCAATTTTTTATTTTTATGAATCGTCCCCTGGTTCGCACCGTATCCCAGGGCAATAAGAATTACCAGTTTTTCGCCCTGTTCAATCCTGGCTGCACTCTTTCCATGGGTCATTGCCGCCCAACATGTATTAAGTCCGAGTTCCTGAGCTTTAAGAACTATCTTTTCCCCATAATATCCAGCTTTTTCCTCGAGATGCTTATCTTTCTTTCCTACTATAGCAATATAATTGCTGCATCCGGAAAATTTGCCATAATGTGCCATGATTGAACTAAAACATCTCGGTTCATCATAAATCACCTGGATATTTAATCCACTCTTTTTATTACACGCTGTTGCCAGTTCATCCAGAACACGCCGTTTTTCATCTTCTATTTTTCGTGGTGTGTATTGCCGTACACTATGCCTTGCTTTCATGATCTCCAAAATATCCATGATTATTTCCTCCCATACTTCACCGTATTATATACAGTTGTTCCCACTTCAACACAAAATATCAGGAACATTATCATTAAAATAATATTTGAAAAAAACGGGGTTCCAAAATGTGTCATTAAATCAAAATCGCCGGTAAATTCTAAATTGAAACTCTGCTCCACTCCCGGTATAAAGTTCTCATTCCACAGCGGTAATACTTTTAATACAACTGCTGTCGAAATAAACTGGATAACGCCGCTGATAATGCTGCTAAGCATGACCATATTACAATAACGGCCCTGCACCAGATGTATGACATCATCCACAAACCCGGCCATCAGACCAAGTAGAATAAACGGTAAAATAATATGCCACTGTTCTAAGTTGAAAAGGGAAATCACTTTTTCAAACTGTCCATTTTCAAAGACATAAGCGCCTAACAACTGGGGTGCAAATATCATCACTCCGGAAAAAATAACGGTAAATATCAAAGAAATCACACAATCCGCCCGGCTAATCAGACCTTTTTTATCCGGTATCGGTGTTTTCTCCAGGGTCGCATAGGACCAGCCTTTCTCCAAAATATCCGCCGTCTGGGTTCTTGCTTCTCGCAAATCCACTTTGACATTCCATCGTTCCAAAGCAGCGAACAGTAACGTCACTGCGCCAAAGCCTGCCAGACCGGAAGAAATCAGCTGGCCAATAATATTCGAAAACCAATCCCCTGTCACAAATAACTGAACGATGCCTGAAACAACTGCAGAAATTCCGATTGCAATCATGACAATTTTCAAAACCCATACATAGTCATCATAATACTCGGAACTAATAACATATGAATGCTCACCGCGATATTGACTAGCTAAAATCTGCGGGTCACCAAGCTTTGTCAAAGCTTCTTCTAAGGTCATTTCTTCTACCATATCACCTATGATCTCTCGAAGTTCCATGGCAATTTCATCCCGCTGTTTCTTCGGCAGCCATCGTACCACCTGATATATGTAACGTTCCATATACTCCTGTTCCTGTTTATTCATAATTCTCCCCCTCTTCCAGTAATTGTGCCATACGCACAGACATATCCTGCCACTGAGTTCTTAACGCTTTATAGACTCGCTCCCCCTCCTGGGTCCGCCTATAATACTTTCGAGGCTTTGATTCTCCTGTATCCCACTCACTTATCAACAGCCCCTGCTTTTCCAGTCGGCGAAGCAGTGGATACAACGTATTCGCCTCTATAATAATTCCCTGGTTTTCTAAACTCTGGGTCAATGCATACCCGTATTTTGGAGTCTGAACCTGGCTTAAAACACTCAAAACCAGTGTTCCCCGTCGTAATTCCAGGATTAAATTTCCCAATAAATCTTTTTCCTCTGCCATGTTTGTCACCTCTCTTGTATTATGCTGTATGTCACACACTATTGTCAATAGCACAATAGTGTAACAAAAAAGATTTCCATGTTTCGGTCATCCTTACCCGATACTGGAAATCTCTTTTACTTTACATATTGGCACAGTTTTTCTTATGTGCTTTTATCTTTTTCATTGCCCAATCATAATGGCTTGCTGTAACACTGACAAAATAGGAACCCAAAGTACTTCCTCCAACCCATTTGTAAACGCCTTTAGAAAAAAGTTCCTCATTTGAAAATGTTTCTGCTAATTTCATCACTTCAATATGAGATTTTTCAAACATATTCTTTGCTTCTTCCAATGGTGTGGACTGATGTTTTTTCCAAAATTCCACATTCATAGCCCCATAGGTTTTCCAATTATAAGGTTCTGGGATAAAAGGTTTGCTATCCCCCTTTTGGTTTGATGATACCCATTTCAGCAAAAGCTGATGCCATTCATAGAGATGTATGAAAATATCCCGAAGATTTTTGTCTCTTTTCCAATGAGCTTCTTTCTTTTTTTCATCCCCTGAAAAATCAAAAGGTGTCGATAACTCTTGTTCTGTTAATTCGGAAATCAGAACCTCCAGCTTCTCGTAGTTACCGCCTGCCGCCGTTATCAAATCTGACTTTGTTGTCGCTCTGCCCATGTGATCGTCCTCCCGAAAATATATTTTCTATGGTTACACTGAAATAATAACACACAAACATTGACACCTTATGTCAGGGTTTATTTTTTTCGTATATCAATTTTGCCTTTTCTGCTAAAATCTTTTTTAGATAAGCAGGTTCAATTATATCCACCTGAGTCCCAAAGGATAACAAAAATCCTATCAGCCACGGGTCTTCCGGCATTTTTGCTGAAACAATTAAATCTCCGTTTTCATGCCTTTGTACCTGCGTTTTATCAAACTCGTCGTAGACCCGGTAGGCCATTTCTTTTGGGAAACGAAGAGTGATGGTGTTATACTCCCGTTGGAAAATATCCCTTTTTTCCGGAAAATCGTGATAAGAAAACTCTTCGTCCAGAGATTCCCACTCTAAAATACGGGTGAGTTTGAATAATCTGAAATCTTTTTTGACAGTGCAATAGGCTTGGACATACCACGCCTTTGATTTATACACCAATTTTAGTGGGTGGATTTTTCGCTCGCTAATCTCTTCGCAGGCCCCTGCATAAGTGATGTTTACCGCTTTATGATGAACGACCGATGATTTCAACGCCGTGAACTTCTCATTATCCTTTTCATCATTTTCCCACCTTGAAAAATCCACTTCAAGCCAGTTTTCCGAAGTGGTATTAAAAATAGCTGAAAGTTTGCTCAATATATGATTATGCCTGATATTATGGACAGCATTTAAACCTTGCAATGCCGCAAGCATTTCCTGCTTTTCTTCTTCAGACAGGACTGCTTTGTCCATTACAAAATTGCTCATCAAATGGATGCCTCCATTTCTTCCCGTTTCTGCATAAATAGGAATGCCGGCTCCACTTAAAGCGTCAATATCTCTATAAATCGTTCGGACAGAAACCTCAAACTTTTCTGCTAATTCCGGAGCAGTGGCCTGACTTTTATCCAGCAGGTAGTATAGGATTCTAAATAATCGGCTTTCTTGCATCGGCATTTTCTCCTTTAATGACATTCTTTAACTATAATAATACCTTATTCCTGACCATATGTAACCCCTGACTTTTAGCTAGTAACCACATTGGCATGCGTTCATTGGGACAATGATATTGATACAATGTAACGATGCTTTTTGATTTGCACCCCCTTTGCACCCCCTACAGACTGTCCGAAAACTCAGCATTTCAAACGAATACCAGCTATTTTGCAGCCTGATTTTCTAAATTTTATTTTCATTGAAAACTGAATAAATCACACGT
>SAAB01000080.1 GCA_009929615.1 Clostridia bacterium
GTCCCTATTGCTGATTTACAGGCAGGGGAGTCTGTAACTTTCCAAGCATATGGAACAGTGGCAAGAGCAGCGCAGTCTGTAACAGTAACAAAGGGAGAGGATATTTACTATTCCAGTTATGGATATGGTAGTTATCTGACCTGTGAATTTACAGTAAGTTTTGGTTCTGTAAGTGCAAAAGCCTATTGCGTGGAACCATCCAAAGCATCTCCCGGAAGCGGAAATTATTCCATCAGTAAATTAGGGGATGCGAAGTCACTTGCTAAAGTTTGTTATTATGGAACAAAAGCGGCAGGCGATGATAGCTTCTTTTCTGAAAGTTCCGAGTATGGCAACCTGCCATCCGGAGCAAGAGTAATTCTTCTTCATCTTGCAGCGTCTTATGCATATGATCCAGCCGGAGCCTGGACGGGAACCAATGAGACAGCTCAGAATCTGGCTATGAAGCTTTATAATTACTGTGTTAGTCAGTCGGATATTCCAGACGTTGCTATGTCGTTTTCAGATGGGGATGTAAAGGCGTATGTGGATGGAAAGGTTCAGCGAACAAAAAGTATTACCTTTCATGCAGATGCAGCACAGTCCATTACCATGAAGCTTCCAGACGGCGTGAAATTTCATAATGAGACAACAGGAAAGACTTCAGCAGCCGGAGAAAATGTAACAGTAAGTGGAGGAACAACCTTCTATTTATCTGCACCGCTCACACAGGTTGAAGATGTAAGCAGCAGCTGGTCATCTACTATGAAAGGATTTCTCACAAAGGATTATTCTGCTTATCTGATTACAACAGGAGGCACGACACAGAACCTGGCACTGGTATTTGGTGAAGGTGTAGATGATGAGAAGTACGTGGATTTTTCTGTGAAATGGGTGGACTTGGCAGAGGTATCTATTGTAAAAAAAGATACCAATACACAGACTTGTCTTTCTGGTGCTGTCTACGGTATTTACAGTGATCCGGAATGTAAGAACCTGATTGTTAAGATGCCGGCAACGGATAAGAACGGAGCATCCAAGGTTTCTTTTGTAAAAACACAGGAAACTGTTTATTTGAAGGAGATCACAGCTCCAAGAGGATATCTGGTGGAAACAAAGGCTGAGAATATCAAGTTGGAAGCTGCAGGAAAGACAGTGACTGTCACCGATAAGGAGCAGAAAGCAAATATCTTAATCTATAAGCAGGGAGAGGTGTTGACGGGTGCTCTTACTACGGATACTGGTGTGACCTTCCAGTATGAGAAGAGAAAACAGCCGGGGGCCGTATTTGAAGTAACAGCGGCGGCAGATATCGTAAGAGCAGATGGAACAACTGTCTATAAAAAGGGCGAAGTAATTAAGTCTGGATTAAAAACAGATGCGTCTGGAAGTGTCAGCCTAAAAAATCTGTATCTTGGAAGCTACAAGATTACAGAGACAAAGGCCCCAGCAAATCTGATATGTAAAGGGGAAAGCAAAGAGATTACACTGTCTTATGCAGGACAAACTGTTGAGACCGTAGTTGAAGAGATGCCCTTTACTAACGATCGCCAGAAGGCAAACGTAACCGTTGTGAAAAAGGATATAGATACAGAAAAACCATTAGCAGGTGGTGTCTATGCCTTGTATGCAGGAAATGATATTAAGAATGTAGATGGTAGCGTGATTGTAAAAAAGGGAACCTTGATTGAAAAGGCAACTACCGGTGCTGATGGAAGTGCTCTCTATCAGGCTGATTTGCCAATTGGCAACAGCTATGACGTGAAGGAAGATAAAGCACCAAATCTGTATGTCAGAAATACGACAGATGTTTTTACCTTCCATTTTCAGTACACGACAGATAAGGAAGCAACCGTGAAGTTTACTCATACATTTAAAAATGACCATGTGAATGCCACGATTCATCTGATTAAGAAGGATGCAAAGACTGGAAGCATTCCACAGGGAGACGCAACCTTAGAAGGTGCTGTATATGGTCTATATGCGAAGAATGATATTGTACATCCCGATGGACAGACAGGGGTATTGTATAAAGCAGGAACCAAGATTGCAGAACTTACTACTGACAAAGAAGGAAAGGCTGAAATAAAAGATCTGTATCTGGGAGAGTATTATGTGAAAGAAATTTCTGCTTCCAAAGGATATCTGTTGGATGAGAATTCCTATGATCTAAACATGACTTATGAGGGAGACTTAAAAGCAACTGTAGAAAATACGGCAGAATCCCTGGAGACTGTTATCACACAGCCATTTCAGCTGATTAAGGTTGCCAACAATGGAAAGACCGATGCAGACTTACTAAAAGGAGTTGGATTCAGTGCGTATCTGGTAAGTAGTTTATCAAAGAATACCGATGGTACCTATGATTTCGCATCTGCACAACCAGTGGTAATTGGAGAAAATGGTTCCACAGAAATCTTTACCGATGAACGTGGATATGCCTGCTCGATTGCAATACCGTATGGAACGTATATTGTAAGAGAGACAACAACTCCACATAATTATACGCCGGTAGATGATTTTACTGTGAGCATTATAGAGGACCACCCGAATGAGCCACAGGTATGGCGTGTGCTTCTGGATGATGAATTCCAGGCAAAGTTAAAAATCACAAAGAAAGATGATGAGACAGGAAGAAGTGTTTTAATTAAAAACACAGAGTTCAAGGTATATGATCTGGATAAAAAGGAGTATGTAGAACAGGTTACGACTTATCCGAAGGTTGAGGTGCATAAATCTTACTTTACAGATGAAGAAGGATATCTGATTCTGCCTAAAAATCTGGCAATTGGTAATTATCGAATTGAAGAAGTTAATGCTCCATTCGGATATACACTCAATGAGAATTACTATGAGGTTTCCGTGGACAGTAACACCGCATTTTTAGTGGATTCTGTCAGTGGAGATACCGTGATTCCAGTCGATTATCAGAATCATCCGGTGAAAGGAAAATTAATTATTACCAAACAGGGAGAGCTGTTAAAAGATTATGATGGAACTTTCCATTATGAGATGGCATCTCTGGCAGGAGCAGAGTTTGAAGTGACTGCGGCAGAAGATATTTATACAGCGGATTTCCAGAAAGATGAAAATGGCAATCGCTATAAAGAATATGCCAAAGGTGAGGTAGTAACTACGGTAAAAACGGATGGAGATGGACAGGCAGTGGTGGAAAACCTTCCGATTGGAACGTACACTGTGAGAGAAATCCATGCACCAAATGGATTCGTATTAAATACAGTTTCGCAGGATGTAGAGTTTGCTTATGCAGACCAGAATACACCTGTGGTTTCAGAAAGATTAGATTTTGCCAATGATCGTCAGAAAGTCTCGATTCAAGTCATAAAACAGGATAAGGAAAGCAAGAAAGTACTGGAAGGAGCAGAGTTTGGACTTTATACGGCAGAAGATATCGTAGTAGGAGAAAAAACGATTGTCGAGGCAGATACTTTAATTGAGAAAGCAGAGTCTGATGAGAAGGGAATTGCTGCATTTACTATGGATATTCCACTCGGAAATTATGTGGTAAAAGAATTGAAAGCACCGGCAGGATATGTCTCTTCCAATGAAGTAATCAGCCTAGATGCAAGTTATCAGGGAGAAACTGTGAGTACAGTAGAGCTGACACCGGTCAAGGAAAATGATTCAACTACATTTGAATTCACGAAATCAGATTTGACAACGGGAGTTGAACTGGATGGTGCAATGTTGACAGTTCTTGATCGAGATGGAAACCAGGTAGACCAGTGGACATCGGTTAAGGATAAACCACATGTAATCCAGTGCCTGGTAGTAGGGGAAACGTATACTCTTCGTGAGGAATTTGCTCCATATGGGTATCTGAAAGCAGAGGAAGTAACATTCACAGTAGAAGATACTGCAGAGGTTCAGAAGGTGGAGATGAAGGATGATGTGCCAACGGCGTTGTTAATCATCAACAAAAAGGGAGAGTTTTTAGATAATGTTTCACTGCTTGAGAAAGCCAAAGGAACCATCGAGCATATTTTTGAATATGTCACAGGAAACCTGACGAAAGTAACATTTGAAGTGTATGCAAAAGAGGATATTAAAGCAGCGGATGGTGTCGGTGAAGATTATTATAAGGCAGATGAGCTGGTGGCAACCATAACCACAGATGACAATGGAATTGCAAAGGTGGAAAATCTTCCAGTAGGCAAATACTATGTAAAAGAGGTTGAAACAGTACATGGTTATGTCCTGGATGAGGAACCGAAGGAAGTAGATTTGTCATATCGCGATCAGGATACACCAGTGGTTACGTTTGATGAAGATTGGAATAATAATCGCCAGAAAGTGGCTATCCGTGTGATAAAGAAAGAAAAGAACACAGATAACGTCCTGGAAGGTGGTGTATTTGCTCTTTATTCCAGAGAGGATATCAAATCAGCTTCTGGAAAGGTTCTTTTGAAAAAAGATGAAATCATTGAACAGAAGGCAACGGATACAAAAGGTGAGATTCATTTTACTGCGGATCTTCCTGTAGATGGCAAATATTATGTGAAAGAAATCAAAGCACCAGAAGGTTTTGCAACATCAGGAGAAGAACAGGACTTCACATTTGAGTATGCAGGGGAGAAAGAAGCAGAAGTCACTTATGAATTTGTATTTGAAAATGATGTGACTAAAGTAGAAATTTCCAAACAGGATATGACCACTGGAAAAGAATTACCTGGAGCGAAGCTGACCATTTTTGATGAAGCTGGAAATGAAGTAGAAAGTTGGACTTCTGAGGAAAAAGCACATTATATCGAGAAACTGCCAGTCGGAAAGTACACTCTTCATGAGGAGAGTGCACCGGAAGGCTATTTGGTAGCGGAAGATGTAAGCTTTGAAGTGAAAGACACTGGAGAGATCCAGAAAGTGGTAATGAAGGATGAGGTGAAACCGGTAGAAACGGAAACACCAAAACCAGATACGGGAACTGAGACTCCGAAGCAGGACACTACGACCGTAACGAATGCTCCAAAGACTGGGGATAACAGTAAGATGGGCATTTGGTTACTGATGATGGCAGTGGCTCTTTGTGGTGCGGGCACATCAGTTTTCTATTTGAGAAAGAAAAAGAAATAAGAAGCATGTTGTTTGAGCACTTATAGACCGTAACTGTCTGTAGGTGCCCTTTTTTCGTTTAAGGAGAGGATTGGAATGAAGAAGATGAATGTTGCAGCAATCATATTAGGAACTGTAGGTGTGGCAAGTGCGGTATTGTTGTTTGCCTGTGTCCGTGCAGGTGCAAAAGCGGATGAAAGGCTTAGTGACTTGTGCAGTGATGAGAACTGGCCAGGTGATTGGAGCTGGGAGGATGATGACTGGAGTTTGGAGGATGAAGATGGAGAAGAATAACCATGCCCCGCATTATATGGCGGATAAGCCGGATGATTGCAAATACTGCTATTTCTGGCTGGGTAAGAAACGAGGCTGTGAACTGGATAAATGCTATTACCTGATTGAGGAAAAGAAGGAAGATAGACTGATTAAAGCTGAGCAAGATGGAAATTGCAGGGACTGCCCTTATGGAAAACATACTCCCTGTATTGGTTTTTGCCTAGTGAAAATCCTTCATGAAATGAAAGAAAAATGATGGATCAGGAAAAGCCTCTGGTATTTCCATTCCATTACGGGCAGGAAGCGGAGCAATACAGTTTTTACAAGGTGCCAAAGATTCTATTTACATCGCCTATGTTTGAAAAACTGTCTACAGAAGCGAAACTGCTATATGGACTTTTATTAGACCGGATGCAGCTATCCATTCAGAACGGATGGATTGACGATGAGGGCAGGGTCTATATCTATTTTACGATAGAGAGTATCATGCGGGCATTGAACTGTGGCAATAAAAAAGCCAGTGCACTGTTGGCAGAGCTGGATGAAAAGAGAGGAATCGGACTGATTACCAGAGTCCGGCAGGGACTTGGAAAGCCAGATAAGATATTGGTTCATAAGTGTGCACTTGCAGAAATGTCAGGGATACATTTCAAGAGATGTCAAAATGACACTTCAAAAGAAGGGAAACAGACAGCTCCAGAAATGTCAAAACCACCTCCTAATAAGACTGATAGTAATAAGACTGAGATAAATGAGACTGAGTTCTATCCTATCCATTCAGAAAACGTACTGGAAACTGGATATGATGCGAAAGCATATGAGCAATACCGTAAGTACTTCTGGGAACAGCTTGCTATGGATGCTTTGTTGGTGGACTATCCATATGATCAGGAAGCTTTGAATGAAATTCTGGATATTTTAGTGGAAACAGTTTGTTCCAATCGGCAGACCATAAGGATTGCAGGGGATGATAAGCCAGTCAAAGTCGTGAAAGAGCGGTTGATGAAGCTGAATGTAGAGCACATCCGTTATGTGATGAGCTGTATGAAGGAGACTACCGTGAAGGTGCGTAATATCAGGCAGTATCTGCTGGCGGCACTTTACAATGCTCCGGCTACTATCAGTCATTATTATTCCGCATTGGTACAACACAATATGTATGGGCAAAGTGAATGAACATGCAAGTGGAGAGGAGGGATAGGATGGAAGAATTGATTCAGGTGAGTTTTGAGAATGAGAGACCTACGGTATCAGCCAGGGACCTTCATGAAGCATTGGAGATTCGGACAAGATTTGTAGACTGGTTTCCAAGAATGTGTGAGTACGGATTTTGTGAAGGAACAGATTTCAACTTACTCAAAAATGAGAAAGTTCAAGTGGAAGGAAAAAGGCTGATTAACAGGGAACTTTTAGATTATCAGATGACGATTGATATGGCAAAACAAATTTGTATGCTGCAGAGAACAACGAAAGGGAAGCTGTATCGTCAATACTTTCTGAATCTAGAGAAAGCCTGGAATACACCGGAACAGGTGATGGCAAGAGCATTGCAGATTGCCAATGAGACCAGAGATCAATTAAGCATACAGTGCAGGCAGTTAGGATTGCAGGTACTGGAGCAACAAAAACAGATTAAAATAATGGAGCCGAAAGCATCCTATGCAGATATTGTTCTGCTTTCTGACTCTTTGGTGCTTGTTACACAGATTGCAGGAGATTATGGAGTATCACCGCAGGTAATGAATAAAAAGCTTCATGAATTGGGGATTCAACATAAGGTTCGAAATCAATGGATTTTATATAGCAAGTACAAAGACAAAGGATTGGCGAAAAGTACCACATTTGCAAAAAAACGTCCGGATGGAACCATTCTTACCAGAATACAGACGGAGTGGACGCAGGCAGGTAGGATGTTTATTTATGAAAAGTTAAAGGAGCAAGGAATTTTTCCTATAGTCGAACGGAGGTGAGATTCATGCAGGAAGAAGTAAATCAAAAGACCATTTCCCTTTGCGTGACTGGTGGAAAGATTTCTGCCAATATTTTAAAAGGAGCAATGAAAAAGTTCCTGGATGCACAGGGAAAGCTTAAGCAGCAACAATCAGCAAAGAACCAGGAGAAAAAAAGAGAGGCGATGCAGACATCCAATGCAGTTGCCTATAAGAGAGGAAAACAGACCTTAAAACAGTTGATGGATCAGGGTGGAAAGTTGACCAATATTGAGATTACGGATAACAACATTAAGTCCTTTGACCGTGTTGCCAGAAAATACAGTATTGATTACAGCCTAAAAAAAGACAAGTCCACAGAGCCGCCAAGATACATGGTTTTCTTCAAAGCAAAAGATGTGGATGTGATGACCAAGGCATTTCAGGAATATGCTGGTGTATCAATGAAGAAATCGAAGAAGGTATCAATCCGCAAGAAGCTGTCATTGGCTATTGAAAAAGTGGCAAAACAGCGGGAGAGAGAAAAAACAAAGCAGAAAGACAGAGGTCAGGCATTATGAGCAAGGTGAAAAAACAGATATTGTTGAACCTGCCATTTGTACTGGTCTTTTATTTCCTGGATAAGGGCGCATGGCTCTACCGTTACTGTGTAGGGGACAGTATCATTGAGAAATTAATGATACTTCTTATAAATTTTGGTAAAGCATTTCAGAATCCGCTGCTCAGCTTAAATATCCAGGATATCTGCATTGGTATCTTGGGAGTAGCAGCCTTGAAGGGCTATCTATATTATCGCAGAAAGAACGCAAAAAAATATCGGAAGGGAGTAGAATACGGCTCTGCCAGATGGGGAACAGCAAAAGATATTGAACCATTTGTTGATCCGGTATTTGAAAATAATGTGATTCTTACACAGACAGAACGGCTGACCATGAACAGCCGACCAAAAGAGCCGAAATATGCAAGAAACAAAAATGTAATTGTTATCGGTGGTTCTGGTAGTGGTAAGACAAGATTTTATGTGAAGCCGAACCTTATGCAGATGAGTGAAAAGGTCAGCTATGTAGTCACGGACCCAAAGGGTACGATCGTTATAGAGTGTGGGAAGATGTTAAAGGATGGCGGTTATAAGATCAAAGTATTAAATACCATTAATTTCAAAAAATCTATGCATTATAATCCCTTTCAGTATATTCGCAGTGAGAAGGATATTCTGAAACTGGTGAATACAATTATAGCCAATACTAAGGGCGAGGGAGAAAAATCTTCCGAAGATTTTTGGGTCAAAGCCGAAAGGCTTCTGTATTGTGCACTGATTGGATACATTTATTATGAGGCTCCGGAAGAAGAACAGAACTTCTCAACTTTATTAGAATTTATCAACGCCAGTGAAGCCAGAGAGGATGATGAAGAGTTTAAGAATGCAGTGGATGAGCTGTTTGAGGAACTGGAAGCAGAAGATTCGGAACATTTTGCTGTAAGGCAGTACAAAAAATATAAACTTGCTGCAGGAAAGACAGCAAAAAGTATTCTTATTTCCTGCGGTGCCAGATTGGCACCATTTGATAGTGCAGCGACATGTTGTCGCATATAAACTCTGAGTGGGTTCGCCTGCGAAGAGGTAAAAGTGACGGAGAGGAAAATCTCTCTAACT
>SAAB01000146.1 GCA_009929615.1 Clostridia bacterium
GTGCGGGCTTTCAGTTCATAGAGAAGAATGAATAATATCAATTATAACAATTGGTTATTTCCTTAGCGTACGTTTTCGTTCCATTGGCCCTCAGACCCCGATTTTAAATCAATAAGTAATAAATAATGCAAGTTCCATTCAATAACACATGATAATAAATTTACATTTATTTACATAAGTTCACTTTGTGCATACATTTTGGTCATGTAATAGTGAAACAGCACTTTATGTTAAAATTTATAAGAGGGATTTTTAATGTCAAATATCAGAGAATTGAGTTTTGATGAAATTGCATTAGTCAGTGGTGGCAACGCAAACAGTAATTATGAAGGAGGCGGAAGTCGTAGTCGTAACACCGGAGCCCGTAACTCACTGGGACGAAATGCACCGACACACATTTACAGTGACCCGAGCACAGTTAAATGTGCTAATGCTGTCTTTAGTGGAATGGTTGGTGGTGCCATTAAAGGTGGTCCTGTAGGAATGACCAGAGGAACTATTGGTGGGGCAGTTATCGGCCAGTGTCTCTCCGGTGGAGGAAATGGTAACGGAGGCGGAAACAGAGCTGGTTCCAGTAATTGTTCAGGAAGTAACGTCGGTGGTACCTGTAGTCGATAAGTAAGTATCAACGGAGGATACTGCAGTGTTTATTAAATTATTGTCTTTTATATTAAGTTTATTACTGGGTTTTGCGCTATTAAGTGGTTCCTCCATTATTGATTTGTCATGGTTTTCGTTGCCTGAGGAATTTTCAAAAATAGTAATTACATTGATCACCTTGTTTTCCACTGCTAAATTTACAGATATAGTTTTAGCAAAAATAATAACCTTCATAAAGTGATGTTTTGTAATGGATGAACGTTCGAGCCAGTTTAGATATAGTAAATACAGCGCTATTATTTTTCTTGCAGTGGTTATTATATCAACTATTGTAACATTATCGCCAACCTTTACACTGCGTTATGTTGGACTGGATATTGCATTTTTCATTGTGTTCATTACAGAGATTCTAATTTCAACTCTTGTTTACTTATTTTACCTAAAGGAATTTCCTGAGTGTAGAATAAAAATAAGAACAGACTCAGCTACAGTTAAATTTTCAGCCCTGTCATTCCTTATAATTATTCTGATACAGTTAGCTGTTTACTGCTACAGAGACTATTTATATCATTACGAACCATCACAGATAAACTGGATAACAGTTTTAGTGATGACACTGGTCGTACCCTACTATGAGGAGATCGTATACAGAGCCTGTGCCTTTGGATTTCTGCGTTCAATTTTCAAGGAAAACATTATCATTCCCTGTGTGATAACATCTTTGTTTTTCTCTCTGATGCACTTTCAGTATTATAATGTTCTGGATCAATCAGTCCTTTTTGTTGTATCTATGCTGTTATTAGGGGTCAGAATTAAAAGCAGATCCCTTTTTTATCCTATGTTAATACATTCAGGCATGAATACCTTTGTTATATTATTAAATATTCAAAATATTTTATAACCATGAGTATATTCAGGGAGGAAGCATTAGAACATAACAGTGATACAGAGTACGGGTGATGCTGCCAACTTACTGATTTAGTGTATGATGGTGTTTTTGAGGTGCTCCAGTGGCTTCTGTTTCTATCAGCTGTCCCTCCTGTTCAGCTACT
>SAAB01000147.1 GCA_009929615.1 Clostridia bacterium
TTAAGGCTAAACTAAACGAACAGTTTTGGTGACTGTGCTCCTCCAAGCCAGTTACCTCGGTTCAAAGAGTTGGTAGCTCAGAGAACCTTCGAAAAAACCACCCTGGCAGGTGGTTTTTTCGTTTTCAGAGCAAGAGATTACGGCTGTAACGCAAGGATCTCAAGAAGATCTTAAAATATGTGGAAAGGATGTTGGCTGACAACAATGCCCTCCACAGGCACAACCGAACAAAAAAACGACAAAACTTGCATTTTAGGACTTTTCCTACAAACACATAATAGGATAAAATATTTTTTTATCTTATTGGCCTTTCAAATGAAATACACCACATCGGCAAAAATTTTCATCACTGCTCTTTTTATTTCATTCCTTTATTTAACTTATGCTTTAATAAAGACTATTGGTGTATGAAAATGCAACACAATTCATCGGATATTGATTTAATAGAGCTATTTCTCTTTCTTAAGACAAAAATTGCGAGCATCATTTTATTTGTTATTTTCTCATTAATTTTGTCATTTACCTTCCTGTTTATAACAAAAGACAAAGTAATCATAAAATACCAATTAAACATGATCAACAATTCACCCAGCATGATTATTAATTGTGGGGATGATTTTTATTGTAAAGCGAACGCCATACAATCAATAATAAACAACAAAAGCAAGAGCATAACATCAAACATAGATGAAAAAGCACAAAAAATAAACCTTTCATGGTCTGGCGACGTCCGTGACAAACCTGTTTTAATCGCTGAAGTAAACACTATCCATCGAGCTATTGATGATTGGTACATCCAAGATTATCAAAATTATAAAAGCATAGTTAACAATCAGAGTAACAACTATATAAATGGTTCTGAGATATATGCGAAGATTGCATTGTTAACAAACAGCAACACTGTTGGAGAAAATAAATTCATTTCAATCAGCAATGAAACGGTAAGCAAAAGTTACAAACCAGCCTTGTTTATGACTCTATCTTTAATTCTTTCTGTTCTTTTTTCATCCGCATATCATATAACCAAAAGATCTGTGCTTGAATATAAAAACAAATTCAACCGGTCTTTTGATAACCTATAACGGTTAATAACCATATTCCTCATAACATCCGATATACGCCAGATGCAGAAAAGCCTACTATCAGTGGGCTTTTCGATAAGATCTTAAATACCTCCGGGATTTCAGCGCTAAGCGTTTCCCCTTCCGCAGCCTGACGAAGCTCCCGTAGTGCTAGGCCAGTTACCACCATTGTTAAACCCGCGAAGCGTCCGGCTTAACTCCTGTCGGTTTCCTTTGTTAATAAGCACACATAACGTCATAGCCCTGTCTATGGCAGACTCATGTAGTAGCTCACCTTTAGCGTGGAGTTCAAGTACGGTTGAGATATAAGCCAGCATTTCAGCCTCATCTGTACTGGTTAAGTTGAGGCTATATCCGGTTTCCGCTTCCTTCAGTGCTTTTGCTAGATCCATTTTTAATCCTCTGGGTCGTTCAATACTGCAACCAAATAACATATCCAAACGAGTCACAATGCACCGAAATTTACCATAACATCCGTTGCGTGCACCGCCTGAGAGGCTCTCAGGGCGTTTCTACGACCTCACCTGCAAAAGAACACATCTTACCCCCTGAAAACCGCTCAGAA
>SAAB01000081.1 GCA_009929615.1 Clostridia bacterium
TACACCAGAACAGGCGACGAAGAAGGAGCCTGTGGTGTTTCCTTAAAGGTTTTTCAAAGGCTACAGCATAACTGTAGCCTTTTTTGCGCCAATTAGTGGCTGCGCGAAACAAGAGTAAATTGTCATTCAGTCGAGCGTACAGCTTGAATTATCCAATAATTCAGATTATACTTAATTATATAGTTAAACTGCCAGGATTACGCGCGTTTGTCTGCAAACAGCCTGCTGGCGAGTAGTTTGGGAATTTTTAGTGTTGTATAGAATTGAAAAAATACAATTTCCTAAAGGAGGAAAAGTATGATGAAAAAATCTTTAGTACTTGCCATGGCAATGGCTCTCGGTATTTCCGCGACAGCTTTTGCCGCCAACCCGTTCTCTGATGTGCCTGCAGGTCACTGGGCCTATGCTTCCGTAGCTAAATTAGCTGCAGCCGGTATTGTTGACGGTTATCCTGACGGCACCTTCAAAGGTGACAACCTGATGACTCGTTATGAAATGGCTCAAATTGTAGCCAAGGCTTATGCCAAAAGCGGCATTGGCGCAGACGACAAATTGATGGCTGAATTTGCTGACGAACTCGACAACCTCGGCGTTCGCGCTGCCAAGCTTGAGAAAAAAGCTGACAACGTAAAAATCACGGGTGAAGTCCGCGTAGGTTTTAAACATGTTGAAAACAGTGACGCGCCTTACTCACATTCAGACTTATTGAGAACCCGCTTATATTTGCATGGTGCAATCAACGACAACTGGACTTATGGTGCAATGCTTGAGAATACGCAAAACTGCGAGACTACTGCGGAAGAGAATACCACTTCGTTCCGGCGGGCTTTTGTCAAAGGCAATATCGGCGGCGCAACTGTTACAGCAGGGCGACAGGCGTTCACAATCGGACAGGGATATGTTGCTGACTTGACAGGCGACGCTGTGAAAGTGGATTTTGGCAATAAGTTAAAGACAACTCTGTTTGCCGGCCGTTTTGATTCTGTAGTTTATGGCACGCTTAATCGGGCTGAGTGGATTGACAATGACATTTACTACAATGACAAGGCTAATTTGTATGGTATAATTCTTAATTATTCATTTAGCGATAAGCTTCACGCAGAAGGCGGTTTTTATGCCCAGGAAGGCAACGACCCGGTTGCTGCCATTGGAAATCCCCATGGCATTGAAGAACAAAGGATTTATACGCTAGGGATAGGCTACAAATTTGACAAAAATATCAGATTCTATGGCGAATATCAAAAAGCAGATAAAGATTGGCATGAGGTTATTACCGGCATCGATTCACATTTATTAGGCGATGATGGTTGGGCAGCGACGCTGACTTATAAGGGTGCAGATCCTGCCCAAAAGAATTCATGGGGCGCTTATGTTACTTATTATGATCAATCAGGAGCCGTTGTGCTTGATTCGCTTTGCGAGCTTGAAGATAATTTAACCCATCCGGCATTGGGTATGAAGGGTTACGAAATCGGCATCGGATATACCGTTTTTAGAAACATAGTTGCCAAGCTTACTTATTGCGATCTGGAGAACGCTGATAAATACATGGACACAAGTGCCAACTTATTCTGGGGTACGGTCACTTGTACATTTTAAAAAATTAAAGTTATAAAAAACGCAAAAAGAGGCGAGCACATGCTCGCCTCTTTTTGCGTTTTCAGGCTCCTCCAGATGGCATGACAAGGGGACGGTCCTAAATTGTCACATTTTGAAACGTGACAATTTAGGACCGTCCCCCGCTTAGGTAGGCTAAAACTAAACTCTGCTTACTATCCCCCTTGATATTCCAGTGGCTCTTTCAATTTGACGTATTGAAAGGCCTTCATTTTGTTTTAAAGCAATTATAAGTTCATTGCGTTTATCTTTGGGCCAACCAGCAACTAAACTTGGGTCAAAACCGTTCGTATACTTGAGGATTATTTGCCTTATTTTACTTTCAGATATAGCTAAATTATCAGGTATGTCGAAATTTGCTGTTGAATGTAACTGGTGTAAGCGTATCCATTCGTCGCGTCCGACTAACCCTAATGAAAATGAAGTATTGGTGATACCATTGCATTTTAAATAATCTTTATAACTACTAAAAGAATAATCTTCAAGATTTTTAACCAAGCCTGCTTTAATAGGATTTTGATGTATGTAACAGACTAGCGGAACAAAGTATTGATCTATTTCCACAGGAATGCTTTTGTACCTATTTGCAATTAATGCACCACTTCTTTCATATTTTCTGTTAAAATACATAACGTATTTTGTCAAAAGACGTTTCATAATAAGAGAAATATCACCAGTTCTACTTTCTTTTAAAAGTAAATGAACATGATTAGGCATCAAGCAATAAGCGTGTAATTCGAAACATAAGTTATTCATCAAAGAAGTCAAAGTGTTTAGAAAGTAACTGAAGTCATTATCTTCCTCAAACAAACTTTGATGATTAACGCCACGGAAAAATGTGTGGTAAAATCCAGTTGAACTAAGTTCTCTTGGTTTTCTGGCCATTATTGTCACCTCATACAAATTCTATCACTTTTGAGAAGAAAAAACGTGACAAATTAGGACCGTCCCCACTTTAACTGTTGCGAGGCTCTGCTATTGATGTTATTCTGTATTTAGCTGAATATAGGTATATTCACGGGAAAGTCTTTTGTGCGAGATGAGGGAGGAAGTCTATGGGAAAAAATACTGTTATTTGGGGAATCACAATTTTAACGATTTTTAATTTCATTTTTACGAAAGATATAAAGACGGCTTTTGCCGAAGCTATGCCGAAAAGTCAGTCTGCCGAGCTAGTTGCGGCTAATGAAACAATGAAGCTGAAGGAAGCATGTCTCGCGGCGACGATAACCGCAATCGAATTGGAAATAAAACGGCATGACCTGGTTTACGAAATGCAGCCGAAGCCGGATAATGCAGCACCCTTCGCAAATTTCCTGCAGGACTTGGATGTGCTCAAGGCCGATTTAGCAAAATACAAGGCAATGAAGGCCGAGAATTATTTTTTGCCACAAAAAGTTACAGTCACAGGCTGGGTCAGCGGCAAAGCAGCTGATGACTCTATTTTGTATGTGGACGGTATGTCCAAAAGCGGTCCCTGGTATCATCTTGCCGGTGTTTTAGACGGTTATTATGGCATTATGGAACCCGAAAAGAAGTATGAAGTGACTTTTTACCCCGTTTATCCCCGCAGCTATTGGCACATGCAGAGTGATTATGTTCTGCTCGCCAAAGCAGTGCCGCCTTTGCAGGATAAAAGGATTACGGGTGAAGTTTTCCAGCGTACCGCCGAGTCTTTTTACATGCAGGAAACCAAGTGTGACAATTATAAGGTCTATTTGTTGGATGAACCCAATAATGCCTTGGTCAATAAGCTAGTGCTTGACGCTAAGAAATCGGCGTTTAATATTGTTATTACCGCGGGGGACCAAAGAAAATACCAGTATCTGGAATTTGTCTCTTCCAACGGCAGCGTGCTTCTTAAACTGGATGAAATTAAGTCGGAAGCACAAAGGATAGTTTTGGAGCCGGAAGTCTATCTGAAAAAACCGGCGATTTACCTCTACCCAGAGAAAAAAACGCAAATCACGGTCAAGCATGACTTCAAAGGCAGGATAAGCAATACTTATCCGCTGTACAAAGATAATTGGACAGTCATCGCTAAGGCCGATGGAACGCTTTTTAACCTCAAGGACAAGCGTTATTACGAATACCTGTTCTGGGACGGCTTTTATTCCTTCCCCGCAGCGCACTACCAATACCAATCAGGTTTTTATGTGAAAAACGGCGATTATATAACATTCTTGCAAAGCAAGCTGAGCCAAATAGGTCTTAACGAAAAAGAAATAAATGATTTCATCGTCTATTGGCTGCCTGCCATGAATAAGTATGATAATTGTTTCGTTCACTTCCGCATTAATGACGATATTGACGGCAGCTCCGTTTTGAAGACCGAGCCTGCAGCGGAAACAACGATTCGTGTTTTCATGGAATTCAAAGGCGTGGGCGAGGTTGAAAATCAATACAAATTGCCCGAGCAGAAGTTACCGAATTTTGCCAGAAAAGGTTTCACCCTAGTCGAATGGGGTGGCGCTGAGTTCGGCAGCGGAAAAATAGAATAACGTCATGTTAACTGCCCAGCTCCAGCTGATTTTTGACCAGGTTGTAATACGCACCTTTTAATGCCAGCAGTTCTTGATGCGTACCGCGTTCGACGATAACACCGTTATCCAGAACAATGATCTGGTCGGCGCTGCGGACCGTACTCAGGCGATGGGCGACGATAACCGCAGTCTTGTCTTGGAAAAATTCGTTTAAATTTTTCATGATCACTGCTTCGTTGTTAGCGTCCAGGGCGTTCGTTGCCTCGTCAAAAAAAATAAAATTTGGATTTTTATATATTGCCCGGGCAATAAGAATTCGCTGCTTCTGTCCCTGGCTCAGCCCTTGACCGTCGCCACCGATCCTTGTCCGGTAACGCAGGGGCAAGGAATCAATGAATTTGTCGATATTGGCAATTTTTGTAGCGTGTTTCAGTTTTTCTTCGTCGATTTGTTCATCCTGCAACGCGATGTTGCCGGCAATGCTGTCGGAAAAGATATAGCCGTCCTGTAAAACGGTTCCACATTCTTGGCGCCAGGCGCTTTTGGCTATTTGCTCCAAGGGCGTGACGCCAAGCAGTATTTCCCCGGTTACAGGCTGGTATATGCCCAGCAAGAGCTTCAGCAGGGTTGTTTTTCCGCTGCCGCTGGTGCCCACGATTGCTGTTATTTTCTTGTCAGGTACAACAAGAGAGATGTTTTTTAACACTTTTTCCGAGTAAGGACTCCCATATTGGAAGGAAACATTGCTGACTACGAGATCTGCTCCCGCGGGAACGGATCTTATTTTTTTTTCGTCAGGGTTTTCTTCCTCTTCCAGATTCTGAATTTCTTCGATACGCTCAAAGCTGATTTTGGCATCCTGGGCCGCGGCGGCAAAATGAATAAGCTGCTCGACCGGACCGTTCAACTGGCCGAGAATAAACTGGATGGCCAGCATCATGCCCAGTGATATTTCTCCGTCCATGACGGAACGCGCGGCAAGAAAGGTAATCATAATATTTTGGGTTTCCTGGATAAGAAAACAGCCGGTTTGCTGTTTTTGCGTTAAGGCTAAGGCCCTTTTACCGATGGCAAAGAGCTCGTTTTGTATTGCCGCCCAACTTCTAATTTTTTGGGGCTCACAATTATTGAGCCGTATTTCCTGCATGCCCATGATTAATTGAATAATGTTGCTTTGATTGCGCCCCATTTGTTTAAACTTGTCGTAATCAATTTCTCTTCTTTTGCTAAGAAAGAATTGAATCCAGAGCAGATACAAGAGGGTAGCGGCGACAAAAAGTCCAAAAATCGGAAGGCTGTAAAACGCCAGTACAGAGCCAAAAACGACGAGATTGACCATTGTCAGGAGCATGCTGAGAAGAGTCGAAGTCATAAATAATTCCACCCGCTGGTGGTCGCCTATGCGCTGCAGAGTGTCGCCAACCATTTTGACATCAAAGAAACGCAGCGGCAGTTTAGTAAGCTTGACCAAAAAGTCATGCACCAGCTTGATGTTAATAGGCGTGCTGATGTGAAAAAGCAGCCAGCTGCGGAAGAAATTAACGGAGGCACTGCTGGCCATCAGCAGGAGCTGTCCGCCCACTATTAACTCTAAAAGACCGATGTCTTTTTGCTGAATGCCTCTGTCTACTATCGCCTGAGTTAAGAACGGCAGTGCCAATTGCAGCAAACTTCCTGCCAGCATTGCCATAAACAGCTGCAGGAGGAGAGTGCGGTATTTCTGCAGGTAAGCGAAAAGAAAAGAATAGCCTTTTTTCTGAGATGCCGGTTCCTCCCTTTCCTGAAAAGCAGTGGTCGGTGCCACCAGTAAAGCGTAGCCCTGTTTGCCTTCAACTGCCCAGTGTGATAAAAATTCCTCGTGATTATATTTGACCCGGCCAAGAGCAGGATCAGCTATTTCCAGAAGACCGTTCTTGCTGCCATAAACGACGACGAAGTGGTCACGGTTCCAATGGACGATGCAGGGGAGTGTTGCCTCGTTGGTCAGGTGTTCCAGGGAAACTAGCACGCATTGAGCATTAAAACCTATTGCCCTGGCGGCATCACGCAAACAAAGCAGGGAGGTTCCTTCCCTGCTGGCATAACTTTTTTCGCGGAAAAATTGCAAAGAATAGTCCTTGCCGTAGTGCTTGGCAAGCATGCGCAGGCAGGAGGGACCGCAATCCATCGCGTCATATTGTTTGTAAAGAGGAAACTTTTTCTTAAAATTCATTTAAATCGATAACCCCAATATAATTTTTTCGGTCGTTGCGATAGTCAAAAATTTTATGCAGCAGTTCAGGATGCTTGCGGGCAAGATGGGTGAAGCAGTTAAAATCATAGGTACTGCGCAGGCGGAAGCAGTCACACTCCTCTTGGGAAGGGTTGATGAAATTCGTATCGTCAAGCCTTGCTGCAGCACAGATGCTGCAAAAGTTGACGTTCCAGCAGCTTCTGCAGGCAGGGTTGTTGATGGCGGCATTATATTGCTGATAAAAATCAATGGTTTTTTCGTAATCCAGACCGGTTTTGCAGTTGCCTATCGGCATCGCACCGCCGACTTTATGGCAGATCAAATAATCGCCATTAGCAGCCAGCATCAGGTTATCAAAGCCCATGGGACAGGTAAGCATGATATTGAGAGAATTTTTCCCAACCGGTTTGTCCGTCTTCAGCTTGGCGAAAGGAAAAATGTTCGCAAAATTATTCATATGGGCCTCAGGATTATTTTCTGCGGCAGTTACCATTTTCTCGTAGTTTTCAAGTTTATTGGCCAGAGCACCTTCATAATAGGCGGTTTCCGCAGCAATATCAAAGACAAACTTGCCGGTATAATCGACGGAAAAGTGCTGACAGCTTAGAGCCCCCAGCTTGGCGTTGAAATCAACGCACTTGCCATAGTCGTGCTGAGACGTGTAAACACCGAAGATGGTCAATTTATTCTTGAAGTACTCAGGGCTATAGGCCTTTATTTTCATTAAATTGGGATAAGCCAGGGCAAAAGTGCCCGTGCCGTTTGGCAAAACCCGGCATTTATCATGTTCCTCCTGCGGACCGTCAAGGCTGACAAACAAAGTCACGGCATTAGCGACAAGGAAGTTAAGGATCTCTTCGTTGATTATCGACAAATTCGTATTGGCGGTAAAACTTAACGAAGAAACGGGGATACCGTAGTTGTGCCAGGGAAGGGATTGGAAATAAGCGGCACTCTTCTTAATCAGGTCAAAATTGAGGAAAGGTTCGCCGCCGTACCAGGAAAGAGTCGGAGGAATGGTTTCTAAGAGAAGCTGCTTTTTTGCCGGAGCTAATTTTTGGAAAAAGGAGGTATATTTTTGGAAATAATAATTGATGCCTTGATAAGCAATATCCTCTGTCATGTCGAGCTGCGAAGCTTGCCCATTTGTAGCGGCAATTGTTCTCTTGCAATAGCGGCAGGCGTAATTGCAGTTTTGGGTAACTTCCAGGCAGAATTTTCTCAGCAGGATATTTTCGTCATAATATTTTATTTGTTTAGACAACGCTGTGCGGTCAACGGGGGATATTTCACCGGCAGGGCCTCTGCTGAATACTCCGGCTTTTTTCAAGGCTTGGAACTTCGTCAGCAATAGTTGTTTTTTAGCAGTGTCAATATCAGGTTTATAATCAGTATCTAGAATTTCCGCTGCGGCTTTATCACTTAAAAAATCTATAAGCACCTGCATCTCATCCGCCGAAATAATGAAAGCAAAGTGAGCTTTGGCATCATAGGCAAGAAAATCATCACCATATGGGAAGAATTGGACTAAGGGGTACTCATCAGCAAAAAAATCTTGGTTCATCGGATATTGCTCCTTTAAAAGTTCATGCCAATATCAAGTAGAGAACTGATATTGGCATGAGGGATTTTTTCTTGGTCTTACCAGGGTTGTGAACCGCCGGCAAAAGTACTTGCGGCCGAGGCACTTTTGTTCGAGCTCTTGGTGTCCGCAGTTACATTGCTTTGGCTGCAGGAGCAGGAACAAGAACAATTGCAGGTCTTGCCGCCTTTGATTGCCTCTGCTTCTTCCACGCTGAGCTCTGTCACATTTTTTAGGAAATCCATAAATTATCCCCCTCTGATGCTAAATGATGAAGCAAAGGCAGCGCTACGTAATCTGACCCTTGCGTTTCTCTGATAATTCGACAAATTTTTCTTTATACCTTTTTAAATTTAGGACAGTCCACATTATTCGAGCCTTTTTCTTTTTGTATACAAAATAATGTTACAAAAAGCTTGTCTAATAAGGTTGTTTCATGTAAAATAAGCATGTATATTGTCAAACTTAAGGGTTTATTTGTGTTTTTCTTTTATTTATAACATCCGCAAAGAGAAGCATGTTTGGAATGAATGTTTTGGCTGGTAGAGGAAACAAGGTAACTCGCACAAGCCGAGCATGAATGAAAAACCAGGTTTCTCCAAAGGATTTTATAAAAATAAAAATTCCTTAGAGGAGGAAAGTATTATGAAAAAATCTTTAGTACTTGCAATGGCAATGGCTCTCGGTATTTCCGCAACAGCTTTTG
>SAAB01000082.1 GCA_009929615.1 Clostridia bacterium
AACCACGGAATAGTGGGGCTGGCTGTCGGAAACGGAGGATTTTATGTTAAGACAAGCCACCCAAAACCTCATTACCGCCCTTTATCCGAGATTGTCCCATGAGGACGAATTGCAAGGCGAGAGCAATTCCATTTCCAACCAGAAACGGATTTTGGAAGCCTACGCCAAGCAGAACGGCTTTACCAATCTGCGCTGGTACACCGACGACGGCTACTCAGGTGCGAACTTCCAGCGGCCCGGATTTCAAGCCATGCTTGCAGACATTGAAGCCGGGAAAGTCGGCACCGTCATAGTCAAGGACATGAGCAGGCTGGGGCGTAATTACTTGCAGGTGGGATTTTACACGGAAATGCTGTTCCCTCAAAAGGGCGTGCGTTTTATCGCTGTCAATGACAACGTGGACAGCGCAAACGGCGGCATGGACAATGATTTTACCCCTCTGCGGAACTTATTTAACGAATGGCTGGTGAGAGATACGAGCAAGAAAATCAAGGCAGTAAAGAAAGCAAAAGGCATGAGCGGCAAGCCTGTAACCAGCAAGCCAGTCTATGGCTATCTCATGGACAAGGACGAGAACTATATCGTTGACGAGGAAGCCGCCCCGGTTGTCCGGCAGATTTACCAGCTTTGCCTTGCGGGAAATGGCCCGACCAAGATTGCCCGTATGCTGACGGAGCAGCAAATCCCCACGCCGGGGACGCTGGAATACCGCAGGACGGGCAGCACCCGACGCTACCACCCCGGCTATGAGTGCAAGTGGGCGACAAACACCGTCGTCCATCTGCTGGAAAACCGGGAGTACACTGGCTGTCTGGTAAACTTCAAGACGGAGAAGCCCTCTTACAAGGTCAAGCACAGCGTTGAGAACCCCATCGAGAAGCAGGCTATCTTCCCAAATCACCATGAGCCGATTATCGACACGGAAACATGGGAGCGTGTGCAGGAGTTACGCAAGCAGCGAAAACGCCCGAACCGCTATGATGAAGTGGGGCTGTTCTCTGGTATGCTGTTCTGCGCCGACTGCGGCCATGTGCTGTATCAGCAGCGGTATCAGAACAAGAACCGCAAGCAGGACTGTTATATCTGCGGCAGCTACAAGAAGCGTACCCGTGACTGTACGGCACACTTTATCCGCACCGACCTTTTGACGGCGGGCGTGCTTTCCAATCTCCGGCAAGTGACGGAATACGCCGCCAGGCATGAGAGCCGCTTTGTAAAGCTGCTCATCCAGCAGAACGAAATCGGCGGCAAGAGAAAGACCGCCGCAGCCACGAAGCAGCTTGAACAGGCCCAGACACGCATTGCCGAAGTGAACCGCATTATCAAGCGGCTGTATGAGGACAATGTAAGCGGCAAAATCAGCGACGAGCGTTTCATGGAGCTGTCGGCGGACTATGAGCAGGAGCAGCGGGAACTGAAAGACCGGGCTGCCGCTTTGCAGGAGGAACTTTCCAAGTCGCAGGCCGCCACCGTCAACGCCGAGAAATTCATGGGGATTGTGAGAAAGCACCTTGCTTTTGAAGAATTGACCCCCACCCTCTTGCGGGAAATGATTGAGAAAATCGTCGTGCATGAGTGCAGCTATGACGAGAACGGCACCCGCAGGCAGGACATTGAGATTTATTACAGCTTTGTCGGCAAGATAGACTTGCCGGAAGCCTAACGCCTGACCTATCCGACACAGCCCTAAGTGCCGGATAGGAACGGCAAAATTTTTTACACTTCTATTACTTCTTTATCGCACATTAGCAAAGAGCCAGGGTATCAAACAGCTTATGAGTGGCGGTGGAGTTATTCTTATCGGAACTCAGCTGATTCCATTATTAAGCGGATTGTTCGGTTAAACCGATAAGAGAGGAGCGCATCCATGTTCGATAATATTTTTGAAGCAATTGAGGAGTGGATGAGAGATCTTCTGACAGGAATGGTTCAGTCCAACCTGACTACAATGTTTACCGACGTGAATGAAAAAACAGGTCAGATTGCATCACAGGTTGGACAAACCCCACAGGGGTGGAACGGCAGCATTTTCAGCATGATACAGAGTTTATCCGATTCGGTGATTGTTCCTATTGCAGGAATGATTATTACCTTTGTACTTTGTTATGAGCTGATCTCCATGCTGACAGAGCGAAATAATATGCACGATATAGATACATGGATGTTCTTTAAGTATTTCTTTAAGATGTGGATTGCCGTGTATCTGGTAAGTAATACCTTTACCATAACGATGGCAGTGTTTGATGTGGGGCAGTCAGTTGTCAATTCGGCTGCCGGCGTCATCACAGGAGAAACAGCGATTAACATCGATTCGGCAATTGCTAATATAAGCGAAACGATGGAAGCTATGGAGATAGGAGAACTTGTCGTGCTGGCTCTGCAAACATTGATTGTCAGCTTTTGTATGAAGATCATGTCTGTACTGATTACTGTAATCATGTATGGACGTATGATTGAGATCTACCTATATACTTCAGTTGCACCAATTCCATTTGCAACTCTTTCCAACAGAGAATGGGGGCAGATGGGTATGAATTATTTCCGGGGATTATTCGCCCTGGCATTCCAGGCATTTTTGATGATGGTCTGTGTCGGTATCTATGCGGCACTTGTGGCTGGTATTCAATTGTCTGATGATTTAACATCTACACTGTTTGGTGTAGCGGCATATACGGTTATCTTGTGTTTCAGCTTAATGAAGACAGGAAGCCTGAGCAAGAGTATTTTTAATGCTCACTAATTATTTTGAAAGGAGAGGTGTTTATGGCTTATGTAAGTGTTCCAAAAGACTTAACGAAAGTTAAAAATAAGATTGTATTAAATCTTACCAAGCGGCAGATCATCTGCATTTTGATTGCCGCCATGTTAGGAGTCCCCTTTTATTTTGCAACTAGAAATCTGATAGGAACGAGCAATGCAGCCACAGGGATGGTACTTTTGATGTTGCCCGCATTTTTCTTTGCGCTGTACGAAAAAGATGGGATGCACTTAGAACAGATTTTAATGAATGTAATTCGGGTGCGATTTCTAAGACCCGGTGTTCGAAAGTATGAAACAGAAAATCTTTATGAAAAGAAGCCACCGATACAGGCTTCTAAGGTGAAAAAAGATGTGACAAAGAAGTTAGTGCCAAAGAAGTCAGTAATAAAAAGTTCGGTATCAAAGAAGGCAATAGCAAGAAAGGGAGGAAATAGCCGTGTCAAGAAAGGATAGAAGACTTCGTTCTTATAAAAAGGAATGTACGAAGGAAGAAAAAAAGAAACAGAAAAGAGAGCAGAAAATCAGGAAGAAAGAGGAGGCTATTCGCAGGAAAGAAGAAAGAAAACAAAAAAGGAAAAAGCATGTGGCGGCAAAGCCTGCTGGAAGTCAGCCCTCAAAGAAAAAAACATCATCAGCGAAAGCGGAGAAAGAAAAGAAACTTTCTGTCCAGAAAACGATCGCTTATCGAGAAATGGGAAAAGATGGCATCTGCCGGGTACAGGATAAGGTTTACTCCAAGACCATTCGCTTTTATGATCTGAATTATCAGTTAGCTCAGAATGAGGATAAAAATGCAATTTTTGAGAACTGGTGTGATTTCCTAAATTATTTCGACAGTACCATACATTTCCAGTTATCATTTATCAATCAGAAGAACAATATGCAGGAATTTGAAAAAATCATCCGTATTAAACCACAGCATGATGAGTTTGATGATGTTCGTATGGAATATGCACAGATGTTAAAGAATCAGCTGGCAAAAGGAAATAATGGTCTGTTAAAGACAAAGTATATTACATTTTCCATCGAAGCGGATAATATTCGTGAAGCAAAGCCAAAGCTGGAGCGTATTGAAGCGGATATTCTTAATAACTTCAAAGTGCTTGGAGTCCTGGCGTATCCATTAAGTGGTTCTGAGCGACTGGAAGTATTGTATGAAACATTCAATCCAGATAATAATGTACCACTAAAATTTGATTACAATCAAATTGTAAAGACTGGACTGGGAACGAAGGATTTCATAGCTCCGACTAGTTTTACTTTTAAAAACGGAAAAGATTTCTCTATGGGAAATACTATCGGAACAGTGTCCTATCTGCAGATTCTGGCACCAGAGCTGACAGATAAAATGTTGGCGGAATTTCTGGATATTGATAAAAATCTCATAGTCAATCTCCATGTGCAGTCGGTAGATCAGATGAAGGCTATCAAGCTTGTAAAAAGTAAAGTTACGGACATCAACCGTATGAAAATTGAAGAACAGAAGAAGGCAGTAAGATCCGGTTATGATATGGACATCAGTGCGACTTGTTTCTAAGTCAAATTAACAAAGCTTAGACGCTGATTTATTCAGCGAACTAGCAATCCAAGAGGTGGAATGAAAGGGTAACGCCTTGAAACGCCCCCTTAATACTCCGATTGGCGCACCGAACAATAGTAGGTGTGCTCAAAAGCTCGGTGAAGTCGGCAGAGAGTGACCGTAAGTATTGTTGGATAAATACCAACCACCCGAAAGTGCCCCAGAGGTGGGGTATGTCACCTATATGCCGGAGGTCTATTAAAATCATCTATGGTTAGAATGTTGAAATAACTGACGAAAACCGCGAATGAACGGGTCTAGACCATGACGGTATAGAAATGTATCGGTACGCGAAATGCGTAGTCAGTGTGGGTAAGTAAGAATGTGATGTTATGAAAATCCATGATGTGTTACAGGCACATCCAAGCTGGCAGGACCAAAGCGGAAACCTAAGGATGAATATGGTAAAAGATAGGATTGCTGGAACAAGGAAAGGTACTGAGTTCCCATAAAGGGAATAAGCTGACGAAGAACAATAAGCAGTTGAATCAGTGCTGAAAAGTAGAGGTCGAACTTAAGATGTTTTCTGCGAAAAAGAGGAAAACGGAGGAATGGCCTCAAGTCAGTTGAATTTTACAATCTTAGCACTTAGTCGCAGTTAGGATTGCGAGTAAGACTAAAAGAGTCACTCGCCGAAAGGAGAGTGATGCCTAATGCCAAACGAGAAAAAGAACTGTGTGGATTTTCTCCGCCATGCAGAGTATTACGATATGCTGCCAATACTAGACGAGCACTACGATAGAAGCTCAAAAGGTGAGGAATTCAAAGACCTTATGAAACTGATTCTCTCACGAGAAAATATCATGTTGGCATACAGAGAACTAAAAGCCAATGAAGGGAGTATGACTCCTGGAACAGACGGACTTCGAATCATTGATATTAGAAAAATGAAAGAAGAGGACGTTGTGTGGAGAGTTCGAAATATCGTTAAAGGAGGACAGGACGGATACACTCCAAGATGTGTCAGACGCAAGGATATACCAAAACCAAATGGGGATATAAGACCATTGGGAATACCTTGCATATGGGATAGGTTGGTGCAACAGTGCATCAAGCAAATCCTAGAACCGATATGCGAAGCTAAATTCAGTAATAATAGTTACGGATTTAGACCTAACCGCTCGGTATCAAATGCAATAGCAGCGGAATACCGCATGATTCAAATGCAAAAATTGTATTTTGTTGTGGAATTCGATATAAAGGGATTCTTTGACAATGTTAATCACTCAAAACTTATTAAACAGTTGTGGGCAATGGGAATACGTGATAAATCTCTAATCTATATAATAAAGCGTATTCTTAAAGCACCAATTCAACTTGAAAATGGCGAAAGGATTGTACCAAACAAGGGTACACCTCAAGGCGGTATTATTTCGCCATTATTAGCTAATGTGGTGCTGAATGAATTAGACCACTGGGTAGAAAGTCAGTGGCAACAAAATCCTGTGATTAACAACTATACAAGCAGAATGAATAATAGCGGAACACCAATACTTAGCCATGCATACAGAGCAATGAGAAACACGAATCTGAAAGAAATGTACATCATTAGATATGCAGATGACTTCAGAATAATATGTGGGTCTAGAGAAGATGCAAATAAAGTGAAGATAGCTGTAACAAAATGGTTAAAAGAGAGACTGGAACTTGATATCTCTCCAGAGAAAACTAAGGTAGTGGACATTAGAAATAGGTACACAGAATTCTTGGGATTCAAAATCAAGGCATATAAAAAGAGTGGAAAATACGTTCTTAAATCACATATTTGTGATAAAGCATCAAGGCGAATCGAAAGCAATTTAAAAGAGCAAGCGAAACGAATAGCGCACCCAAGAGATAGAAAAACAGTTTTGGATGAAGTCAAAATATACAATTCAATGATAATGGGAATACAGAATTATTATAGTATTGCCACAAACATAAGTCTTGACTGTGGAAAACTAGCATTTAGGGTGAATCAAACGCTAAAAAGCAGGCTTGGAACAAATCCTAAAAATGGAAGATTTAAGCGAGAGGGCAGAGACCTCACCATTGTCGAAAAAGAGAGATATGGAAAATCAGCGCAGATAAGATATGAGGGCAAAACAAAAGAACCAATTTATCCAATAGGATATATCAAGTTCACAAAGCCTATGAATCACGGAAGAGATGTGTGCTCATACACACCAAAGGGAAGAATTAGAATACATGATTTACTAGTGTGCAATACGATTCTTCTCCATGATTTAATGAAAACCGTTGAAAAAGAAAATAGTATCGAACTTGCAGATAACAGATTATCTCTATTTACTGCACAAAATGGAAAATGTGCAGTTTTAGGTGAAACATTTACACGAGTGGAACAAATATTTTGTCACCACAAACACCCTAAACGGTGGAGAGGTGGAGACAGATATCGAAATCTTACTTTGGTATCATATGAGGTTCACGAGCTCATTCACACCTACGATAATGAAGAAGTACAAAGGCTATTGCAGAAGACTAACATAACGGATAATTCTCAGTTTGATAAGTTGAACGAGTTCAGAAGAAGAGCCTATAGAAAAGCTATTGATGCAGAAACAAAACAAATAATCTCAAAAGGTATGACTAAGGAGACTAAGACAAAATTCAATTGATGAAGCGCCGTATGCGGTGAAAGTCGCATGTACGGTGTGGAGCGGGGGAAAAGCCGGAGATAACATCAAACGCTTACCTATCGCTATTCCCGTCCGACCTCAATACTTATGGTGGAGAGGCAAAGCGGTTATTGGAAGACCTTCAATCCAGAAATGAGCGTATGTTCCTTGTGACAGCGCTCTTTTTAAATACAGATAAAACGAAGCAGGAATTGGAAAATGCAGTTTTTCAGACTGCGGGAATTGCACAGAAATATAACTGTGTTCTTAGAAGATTAGATTATCTGCAGGAAGAGGGACTGATGAGCAGTCTGCCCCTTGGGATAAATCATGTGCCAATCAAACGAGCACTGACAACAACATCCACAGCTATTTTTGTACCATTTACGACCCAGGAGTTATTTATGGCAGGGGAATCGCTTTACTATGGTTTGAATGCTATTTCCAATAACATGATTATGGTGGATCGCAAAAAATTAAAAAATCCGAATGGACTGATTCTTGGTACACCAGGATGTTTTACTGGGGATACGCTATTATTGCTTTCCGATGGAACTACCATCAGTTTTGACGAACTGGTGGAGCGAAAGACAGATGTGATGGTAAACAGTTATGACCTCCGCAATCAGCAGTTAGTAGCAGCCAGAGGGTATGATGCCTGTATTGTGAAGAAAGCAAAATCACTGGTTGAGGTGGAGTTAGAGACAGGAGATAAGGTTCGTTGTACCTCGAATCACTGGTTTCTGACACGATCAGCGGGATATACCGAGGCAGCTAATCTGCGTGTAGGAATGAAGTTGATTCCGGATCATGAAGTGAAAGCAGTTCGCATGATTGAACTGGAAACAGAAGTTCCAGTTTATGATATTTCCGTGGAGGACTTTCAGAACTTCCAGCTTGCCTGCGGTATTGTCGTGCATAACTCGGGTAAATCATTTGCAGCAAAGCGAGAGATTACCAATGCATACTTTGTAACGCAGGATGATATTATCATTGGAGATCCAGAAGGGGAGTATTATCCGCTGGTTCATGCACTGGGCGGACAGGTCATTCATATTTCACCTACCAGTAAGGATTTTATCAATCCGATGGATATCAACATGGACTATTCCGATGATGATAATCCACTTGGAGTAAAGAGTGATTTTATTCTTTCTCTTTGTGAACTAATCATGGGTTCCAGAAATGGTATTGAAGCAGAAGAAAAGTCTGTCATTGACAGATGCCTGCCGATTGTATATCAGAAATATTTCGAAAACCCGGTACCTGAAAATATGCCAATACTGGGAGATCTTTATGAATGTCTGAGAGCACAGAAAGAAACGCAGGCACAGCGAATTGCGACGGCGTTGGAAATCTATGTCAATGGTTCCCTTCGGGTATTTAACCATCAGACAAACGTGGCACTGAATAACCGAATTGTTTGTTTTGATATTAAGGAGCTTGGAAAACAGTTGAAGAAACTGGGGATGTTGATTGTACAGGATCAGGTCTGGAATCGAGTGACGATCAATCGCTCGTCTCATAAATCTACCCGGTATTATATCGATGAATTTCACCGGGCGAGACGTTCCGTTGCCTAATATGCAACGGGGTCAGCAATGCCCGCCTTAAAGGCAAAATTGCTGATACAACTGATATGATGTTGTTCAAATGAT
>SAAB01000032.1 GCA_009929615.1 Clostridia bacterium
AAAGATCTACGGAACGCGGGAAGAAGCCCGCAGCGATATTTTTGATTACATCGAAATGTTTTATAACAGTAAGCGTCGGCATGGTTCTAGCGATCAGATTTCACCGACAGAATATGAAAACCAGTATTATCAACGGCTCGGAAGTGTCTAGATTATCCGTGGCGATTCAACTATCATCTTTTAATGAACCAACTTGAGTCAGTAGAAAAGCAAATATTTTCTAAGATTGGTGCTTGTAAAAAGACATCTTTGCTTTGAGTGTCAGTGAAGAAAAACTTTATGAACAAACTTAATCCTCCTGCTTTATGTAATTCTTTTTTTACCAGGGATTTCTAGGAGAATCTTAGTCCATAACCCATCTGTCATAAAATCAATTATCGAGTCTGATATCATGGCTTTATTTGCAATTCTTTGAGCAGTGTAAATTGCCTGACTTTTATCTTCGATAAAGATGCCATGAGGCACTAGACTAACATTATCTTCGGTTTTCCTTGCCCACATGCGGAGGCGGTAATCTATTATGTATTCGTCATACTCTATCCACAGATGAGGTCGAATTATCTGGCCAGTTCCAGCCAACGTTACTTCTCCAACGATGCGCTGGTGCGGTATACAGAATCTATCTAGCAGGCAACTTACAACCATAGTATGACCATCACATTCGAGTGGAAGTACATCATATTTATGTAACAGCTCGCAGACATAAGCAACTTCAGGGGTTATGAACATTTACGGCCTCATATTAGACGGGGAGGGTGCTTAATTGGTCATTAAGCCTAAGTGATGATGGAGCCCAGTAGCCGGAACCGCACATCCACCGTTCACCAGGAAATGAAAAACCCTCTCTGATAAGAAACTCCCTAAGTTCGGTGCTGATGACATTCTCAACCTTTAAGATGTAGTTATTTGTCTCAGCTGCTTCTTTTAATTTCGAGAGTAACTGTCTGAAAAATCCTTTGCCTGGGGTCTTCACTGAAATGGTTGCGACTACCAGTACCGACGAACCGAGGTATGACATTTTTCCCGTCCGGGCACGGATGTATAACTCATCTACTAACTGAAGACCTTGAACCTTCATTGATTTTGAATGAAAGATGCTTTTTTTTGCTTCAACCATTAAGTGAGTGAATGATTGAAGGATCTTATTGATGTCTCTGTCATGACAACTCATATAATCACCAAATTAAATCAGCATAATAAATTGCACAGTGTATAGCGTAACTTTTCAATAAAGTTGATGCTTTGAAATAAAAGCAACAATACATAATCTTTGTGTCTTATTGGCTAAGGTTGTTATGTAATTATCAGAGGTTTTTAATCCTTTCTAAAGATGCTAGATATGCTTCATAGTTATCTCCAAATTTTTTCTTTGCCCGTCTTACTCTCATCTTTTCTGCCAGTTCACTCTTATGCTCGGTCTGGTATTTTTTATTGTTTTGGAGTTTTACACCTGCACCGGAACCGGCAGCATAATTTCTGTTTTTATCGCTAATGCACAACTTGCATTTACTTTTAAGGCCAAACTTACCCTTAAGTTCCTTACCGAATTCTTCGAAGGGTTTAACCTGATTGCATCCTTTACAGCGTTTGCACCCAGAGGGGAGATCTTCATTAGCCATGTCTAGTTCCAGTGGTTAAAGGTAATGAACTGCATTTTACTGCAAACAGGCACTTCCAACCATAAAATCGACTACTTAACCATAATTCAACATAAGGTTCATTAAGCGCACCAAGGTAAGGTGTTGATTGTTAAGGGTTTATCAGGGGGGTCTCTTGACTTGTTGGTATCCTCGGACTCAGGCTGTTACGTATCCTGTGACTAACTGAGCCCCGTCCGTGGTGACCAGTTAACAGATTCTCCAAGGAACCTTGTTAACGCTGCTTTAGCATACTGAGGCTTTGAGTAGTATCTGGGAAACCAGCCATCATAAGTTTGTGTGCCATTGCGCCGGTATTCTGGCCTGACTGACAGCTTACATCCATTACCATCAGTAGAAATACAAAAAGTGTACCCATCAACAGAATCAGAAGTAAGCAGAATGGATGTCATTGGGGATACCTCATTATTGAACTAACCAGAAACTACAATGGTGATCCGACATGGTTTCCTCGATTTTACCGACTGAGCTGTCATATAGCGATACCTTTTATTCTTAGGTTCTCTTGCAGTATTGGCTATCGATTGTCACAATTTAGTCTGGTGGCACTGGTTCATTTTTCGGGTGGTTTGTTACTTTTTCCGTTGGTGTTCCAGGGCTACCGACCTCTGCATGTACGTATACATCCCTCTTTCTCGTTTACCCCGCCAGATTTCAATCCGATAGAATCGTTCCTGTTTTACTCACTCGTAATTCACTTTTCATAGTCATTTTGTGGACATTAAACGTGCGCTACAGGTGCGCATTCCTTGCTTCAGGATGGCTTACTATCTAAAATGGCAGAGATTTTTGATACTTTTGAACATTTTAATGAGGTATATACCATGATGAACATCGCTTGTGATGACGGCTCAACGAACGTAAAACTTGCCTGGATTGAGAATGGTGAAATCAAAACTCATGTTTCGCAGAACGCCTTCCGCGAAGGCTGGGCTACTCCACTCGCATTTGGTGGTAAAACTATCTACAACTATCTCATTGATGGGCGGAAATTTACTCACGACATTGGTTCAACATCTGCAATTACAACAACGCATACCTCTTTCCAGTTCGACGCTGTAAGTCGCGTAGCAATTCATCATGCCCTTTTGACTTCCGGTCTTGAGCCACAGGATGTTGAACTTACAGTGACACTGCCGGTGGCCATGTTCTTCACGAGCGATGCGCAGTTGAACGAAGCTAATATTGAAAAGAAAAAGGCCAACGTTATGGGCCCAATAACCCTGAATAATGGCGAAACTTTTCATGTTGTAAAAGTTAACGTAATGCCTGAATCAGTACCTGCGGCTGAATATCTGATTGATCCTAAAACAACCACGCAGCTTACACGAACCCTGGTTGTCGATCTGGGGGGAACAACCCTAGACCTGGCCATCATTCAGGGGGCAATGGAGGGCATATCTGATATCTTTGGCAACAGCGATGTTGGCGTTTCACGAGTGACAAAAGCTGTTATGGCTGCGCTCCAGGATGCCCAGTCTCCAAGTAGTTATGCCATTGCGGATATCATCATTAAAAACCGTCATGATAGAGCGTTGATTGCTTCTGCGGTCAATGATCACTCTAAAATTGATGCCATCATTGACGTTATCGATTCTGAGTCGAAAAATCTGGCCGAAGCTGTTGCAGCTGATATACGTCGTCAGAACAGCGTCCACAAAATCATACTGGCCGGGGGCGGTGCTGAGCTCATCCATTCTCATATTGTCGAACTATTCCCTAAGCTGGATGTCATCAAAGCGCCTGACGCGCAGCTCGCGCTCGTCAAAGCAATGGCAAGCGTCTAAACGAGGTTATGTGATGGAAGAAGATAAACGTTTACTCGTCTGGCTCCGCCCCGGCAATAATCCAGAAGACGGTAAAGCTCTTGATATTATGGAGCGCTTACCCCGCCGATCCCGGGGGGAATTTTACCGTAAGGCACTGGTAATTGCGTCTGCCTTGCATGAGCTCGACCCTCGGTTAATAAATTTGCTGGCCGCACAAACCACGACATCGTTTAATGCCGAAACGCTGAGCAACATTCTGTCGCAAACGCTGGGCATTGCCGTTGAACGGAATTCTTCACCAGTGGAAACCCAGGCCACAGGTATCCGAGCAACAACCATCATTGATTCGGATAAGCCTGCTGAGCAGAAAGAACCAATTCCTAAACCCTCCCTGATGATGCAAACCCTCAAACGTTGAATCCGAACCGGCTACTAGTAGCCGGTTTACTCACCTTGCTCGGTTAACAAGCTGAGATAGATCCGCAACCCCTTATCCAGTGACTCTCTAATGGCATCTGCTGCTGCCCCTGCATCCCTGTTTGAAAGAGCGAGTTCAAGCGACGAGAAAAATATTGGCCATTTATCCTCCGAGTCAGATTCGAACGTGTAACTCAGAGTTGGCCACAGGTTAATCCACAGTTGGGTTACAATTTTGAAAAACTCAGGCAGACCGGCGTATATGTAAAGCTTCAGCCGCAGAGTGAGGTTTAGCTGGTGCGCCAGATAAACATCCCTACGTTCATATGCGGAACGCAGCTTTTGGCACAAAGACAGGCATTCTTCAAAGCCATTGGCATCCATTTTCAGTACGGCCTTTTCTGCCAGTTCTGGCTCAATCAATCGCCTCATTCTCATGTACTCGTTGAACTGCTCACTGGTGATGATGGGAACAAAAAAGGCATGTGATGGAGTCAAAGCAAGAGCACTACTGGCAGACAGACGTATCAGGCTTTCACGGACGGGCGTGACGCTCATTTTCATAGCATCGGCGATGTTTTTTGTTACCAACTTATCACCGGGCTTGAGGTAGCCGAGGATAAGGGCGCATTTAAGGCGATCTTCAACTCGTCTCGTTAAGCTAGGTCTGCCTGACGGAGAGTAACTAATTAGTTCCGGTAAATTCCCTGGGGTTTTTGAGGAAGCTTTTGTAATCATCAATCATATATCACTCATACTGAACTTTTTGACCACATAGAAAACAGAATATTTTTAATCACACTACATAGTAAGTAGATCCCTCTACCTACATATTTCAAATAGTTCCAGTATGCACATCCATAAACTGGCATCCGCCAGAACAGAGAAGGTAAACGGTTATCATTCGTTTTACTCTACCAGCATGTCTTACATTTTCAATAACGGATCTATTACTACCCATATTTTATGCTTAACAGAATCCATTATAGATGCATGGTTAATTCTTTCTAATGTGTTTGTTTGCTATTTGTGCAAGGTCGAAATATATTCAGCTTGTGCGTCAATGACATTAATCTTTGTGGATGTATAGGTCAGGTTGTCCGGTGTGTGTATACGAAATGTCTGAAATCAACCTTCCCTCAAAATCGTGCCAATCCCATTCCTTTTGAATTTTTTCTCCCATTAAAACACGATCCATCCTTTGAAGTTGCCAATCCATATAAATCAGTAAAAGAGCCATTTCTTCTTTTTCATTATTAGTCATGCCCTGCCCTAATTTATAAGCTTCTTTTGTGAGCTGATAGATCTGAACAGAGTTTTCAACAATGTATTTAAATATTTTTTCTACGCAGCCGGAAATGGCAATTGAATTTTGGCAATTAATGTCATTAACGAGTTCGCGTGTATCTATTTCCCAGTTCCTATATAAATCAATCTCTGCGGTATAATGTTGATTTGTGTTTAAAGGAATACCACCAAAGATTCGACAATAGAGTTCTACTGCATCGGCCTGTTCCAGGCAATTAGCCATGTAGGGAAAATCAGGCAACGTGGAATGAATCAATTGGAGATAAGCTAACCTCTGAACAACCTTTTCATATGGCTGGTTAGTTTCTACGCCATAGAACATGTCTTTATTGATGTCATAACGATGAGTGATCCTGATCTTCGCCATTGCTAGCCTCTTAATTCAGATAATTGATATCAGCATCGTCCGCACGTGCGGCATTACCAGCTACTAGCTGAGCGCATTTTGCAACGCGGACTGAGTGGTCAAGGTTGACCTTGTCGAATTCAGCCTTCAGTTGCTCATCTGGCTTAGCTTCGTTAACAGTTACCAGAATCCGACTAGCATACTCGCTACCCTTGGCTTGATTGCCTACCATCTTACCCAGTACACGGCCAGCTTTTGATTTCGCTTCAGTCAAACGTTCCTCGCCATTTTCGAGGTAGTCTTTACATGCGATAACAGCAGCAATCTCGGAAGCATGAACTTTCATCACGTCATTCAGTTCGTCACGAGATGGAGAGCTTTCCGCTGATATTGCGAAACTTGATGCATTAATTGCAAATAAACAAACAACCGCATTTAATATTATTTTTCTCATCACAGGTTTCCTTTTTATTGGTTACGAGGCAATGCTGCTTCAGACAGCTGGTAATTCAATATTGATAAGTAGGCCAGAGGTATAGTTGCTGCCGGGATTAACCATTCATACCTGAGCGAAAAGTATGACCACGAAAGTAAAACAACACCAGAGATAGCTGAAAATGCGAACAACGGCCCAATATTCATAAAAGTACTTTTACAAATGACTGGTATACTTTTCAGCAGAGAACCTTTACACCGCGTAACTGTTGGTATGAATAAAACGAGCATTGGCGTAGCGATAAATACGCTCAAAGTGGCAAGGGCGTACATATTGAAATACACTATTAGGTTGGAGTAAGCCAGACTAATGCTTGTTAATGTTGGTTGTTTATATTCAACATGGTTGGTTTCACCCGCAACCGCTGAAGCAATCATAAATTTGACTAACCACAATATTACGATCATTAGTACGGTCAGGAATAATGCATAAACTAACACAACGATAAAGTTGCGTAGTTCTTCCCAGATATTCAATCTTAGCTCTGAGCTTTGATATCGGCATAAGATAGCCGTAAGGTAGAGGGTGAGTACAACTGGCTGTAAGATAAAAAATGCAAGCCCCTCCATTGTCACATTTTTCATGATGAGTGTCAGGAGTCCACCACCAGCAATTATCGGCAAGAATATTGCCAAAATACCATGAAGAGATGCCATTGTTTTCATGGAGGACAACATTATTTGTTTGGTATCTTCGAAAGATAATTTATTGATGAGAAATGCTGACATTGTGTTTCCTCTTCATGTAGTTGGCTCAATTGTCGCATGTTGAAAAATTTGAATAGCATTTAACATCGACAAACTGACGGCTTTTTCTCTATCTCATTTTTTCTGTTCAGTTACGGGTGACGAAATTAACTCGACCAGCTCTTCCTTTCCCCACTATTCATGGGCATCAACGGAGAAAAGTTTTATGGATTCTGCGGTTCCTTCAAAGGCGTTGTCATAGCAACCCAGAATATTGATGTCGTAACCGGGCCCAGCTTCTCGGGTTAAAAGATGCTCCTTTGCGCTCCCTGGCAGTATTGCTATCAAGCGTCCTCCCGGTTTCAGGAATCTCATCGCATGTTGAAAATGTGCAATCCAGCGTGAGTCACTAAATGGAGGATTCATCAGAATTCTTTCAAACAAGCCGGTATTTTCAGGCTTGACCAATAGAAAATCATTAAGGGTGACGTTCCAGCGCAGGCCAGTAATTGCAACAGCTGCGGGGTGTATATCAAAACCAGTAACATCCACCCCCTCTGGTAACCCTTTCAGTAGCGCACCAAGACCGATATTCGGTTCCAGCAAACGCATACCTGAAGCCACCATACATTCATCAATTGCTCGTTTCTGGAGTTCTCCGACCGTTGCATAGAACTGGTGCGTATAGCGGTCAGGTATAGAACCATGTAATGCCAGAAGTTTGAATGCTTCAACGGGGCTAAAGTCAAAGTCATATACTTCTCTATATCTTCTGACAGCACCCAATGACTCCCATATGTTCACCAGTTCTTTTTTCTCACTAACAGACTGGTTGTCCCGCAGGATAAAAGTGTGCGGCCCCGGTGACAGGTGTTTGCCCGCGTTCAAATGGTCAGTGGCATATGATATTAAGGAGTTAACAGCAGAGAATGATATCAACTGCGACCGATATTCATTGGTTTTTACAGTTCTTGCGGAGTTATGGCTGGTGGTGTATCGGCGATCGAGAGGAATGCAGCCTGGCATTAAATGGGATAGTACCAGATTGAGATTGTCACAAGTTTCCTCCTCAATCAGGATATGCACATTGCCGTTAATAAACCCCTTCACTTTAAGACTATCGTTATCAATACTTACCCATTCGCCAGGGTTACTCATCATGTACTCTTTGACCGCAGCCGAATTCACATCCTCAGCACCGCTTCGTCCATACATCAGTCCAATAACCTTACGAAGGTCATTAAAATAGTTGAGATAGTCATAGGATCTGCGGTTATCTCTACTTGGTAAGCAGCTGGCTATGATGAGTTTGTTGCTGAAGCCCTGGGCACGGTTAGTCTTATGCAGAGCGGAGAGCTTTTCAAACACACCATGAACCATCTGGGCGAAGTAGTCTTTTTTCTCTTCATTCAATGCGAATGCGGTAGAAAAGATACTTTCTTCGTTGAAGGGTACAGGCTTAAGCTTCTCAAAATTTGATTCTGATGATTTTCGCCATGCCCTTAATCCTTCGTTCCAGTCATCGTATCTTTCGGTGGGCATAAATGGTTTTACGCCGGTCAGATCGAGCAGCTTTTGCCAGTACTTTTCATCGAGAGCACAGCGGGCCCGTTCTATACAGAACAAATTTTCTACAGCCAGCGTATATTTGATGGAATTGTCACAAGAATCACAGAACATGCGCCATGCTTCATCATGCCGGTTCCGCATCACTGCATCATACATGGCCTGCATGTGCTTCAGTGTTGTGTTGTATTCCACCAGCAGATCGCGCATGGCATTTAGTTTTTGAAAGCCGTCATGTTCAATGAGGCCACTTTGACTGTCTACGGGATTAGCATAAAGGCTGAGGACGTCTGATTCATTTTCATCGTTATTCGCTAATACAGCTGTCGGTAGGTTCATCAGATTTCTCCAAATAGAGAAATTATGAGACAGGTATGGCAGGTGACGAAGCAAATCGACGAACTACATAAGCCGGGATATTTGGGGATACCGTGAAGTACATAGCACGGCGGAAGTCCAAAAAAAGAGACCCCAGTAAGGGGTCTTAAATGAGGTATATATAACTATCAGATCACAGAGCCCGAAGCAGACTACTCAACGTCCTGAATTTCAGGAAGCTTCAACCCTTTCGGATAGAAGATTGTATGAACAGTCAGGTCAGCCAGGAACGTAGATTTGATAATTAATTTTATTATAGGGTTAATACTATCCCAAGAATCGGGCGAATTCCAGATAGTGGCATCACAGCTTTCAGGATACTGGTTAACTCCAGGAGCATGGCCAGCCGTGCAGCGCATTGGGTCGGTTGATTCATGCTCGCATTTAGGGCAAATATAGCGCCGCAGCTGGTGTTCACCTAGGTCTTGGTCAAAATCGTGAGGAGTTTCCCAGCAATGAACATCTTCAAGCTCAGGTAGCCTGGACGGAGTGTAAAAAGCCCACGGCACTTCCGTACCTCGCAGTACCTCAAGTGCGTGTATCACCCGCTCAGGCTCGATTTTAAGCACGTCACTGTATGCTTCTATTCGATCACGTAACAGGCTGGCCATTACAGAGATTGTATGGATATCGATACCGGCTGCTTGAGCGTCCCTTTCCAGCTGCTCAATAACGACATCAATACTTGCTGGTGGTGCAGACATAAATAACTGCGTTGCGGCTTCTTGTCGTGACATATACGAAGGTTCCTTCGGTTACCGGTGACAGTAACCGATATTTTCCCCTCGCTACAGCTGGTCACGAATTTTTTCAGCTTGTACATCGGATACCAGAACACAATCACCTGTTGCAGAATTACAAACGTAATATTTTCCGTCCTGATGCTGCTGTAATTTCAGTTTTGTACCCGTAAGTGACACTGTAACGCCACTTGCTTCAAACTGCCCTTTGTTGGTGATGAAAAAGTTGTTTTTTGCGAGGGTTCCGGCTTTCAAATCAACGCCTCTGATCACTTCACCCAGGTCCCATTCGTTCATTACTGAGCGTTGTTTATGGATCAAGGAGCCAAGACAGACAAACACCACGACACTGATTGCAGCAAGACCCATAAGGTTTTTAAACGAATGGTGGGCTTTCAGGTCAAGCGTCTTCGCTTCTACCAGCTGCTCGGACGTTAACTGGACAGCTCGATTGTTACGCGAAGGACGTTTACGTTGGTTAGCAGTCATGGTTCACCTCTGTTTGAAGGAGAGATAATTTTAAACCTGCCAGTATATAAGCGATCTGAATTGGGTGAAGCGAATCATCAATGCTCATGGCCAGTCTACCCTTCTGATTGGTATCTACGGCTTTGCTGCCTCGGTACTGGTATCCATATCTCTTCCTGGCAAGTTCCAGGCCAGCCAGCATGTACTGGACTTGCTGTAACGATAATGAATCAATTTGCAGAGACTTGAGCCTGTTTTTTTGCTGGCACAGACCAAATAACTCCCTCGACTCGAAATCGTCGGGGTAAGAGTGTAGTAACCCATCAACTGAGCAGGCATTCAACTTATCGAATTCACGTTCAATACCCTCGACCGAGAAATGTCGGTCTCGAACGGACTCGACTCTACATTTGCTGAGCTGGCCATCTGGTGTGGCTACAAATATAGTTGCGCCTTCGGTCAGGTCTCCAGTCCAGTTTGTATGATTAGTCATATACGCTCCGTAATGGGCCTACTAAACAATATTATCACGGCTGAATATTTGACGAAGCAGTGCGCGATACGCGCCATGATAATGTTAAATTAGTCGTTTATTTGATAGCACCATTTTTCTCTGAATACTGTTCAAACCAGAAAACAATGGGTTTCTCTACAATGCTTATCTGGCCGAATCTTTCTGCCGTTCTGAAATTCATACTACTCTTCCGTGCCCTTTCAACCTGTAAACTTATTTGTTTGCGGAACATTTCCAGTGAATATGTTGTTTTGAGCAGATTGCAGGGCGCACAGGCTGGGAAAAGATTTTCTAAGCAGTTGGCACTTTCATTAAACACTTCACCGGTAGCCTTAAGCTTAAATTTCCCTCTGGCCGCAGCTTGCATATCCTGGACGGATTTCCTTAGCACAGGTTCTACGTGATCAGCGTGCCAACCTTTTTCTTTCAGTACCTCGCCACAATATGCACATCGACCACCAAATTTAGCCCTCAGTACTATTCTTTGTTTTTTTGACAGAGACATAATAAATTCCTTGTGGAACTAAGAGAATCGGCCATCGTCTATTGATTCAGCGATGTTGACTGCCAGGGCGTTATCGTCCAAGCCTGACAACGTTTCATAGCGAAAGACAGGAATGTGAGTTCTTTTAAAAAGGGCAATAATGAACTCTCCTTCAGGCTGAGCGCTGATAGCATCTTCATTGATCATTGCTAGCACTAGTTCCCCGGTATGCGCATCGGAGAGAACAAAATCGAACACGAATTCATCTGCGTACTGTTGCGCCTGAAGTACGTCAACCGGGGCAACCGGTTCATCTTCGAGCTCCAGCTCTACTAAGTCCCGGGCAAGCACCTGGGGTGCGATAATGTACTGACCATTGAACACCGCACTCAAGCGCACATAAAGATCCATCAGGACTTTTGGCAATATCGAATTTTTTTTGATGAAGTACTCGCTCAACCCATCAAGTGCGGCGTTCTCGTCGGCATCGGCATTAATATCTGCCTGCTGATCATGCTCGTCCAAAGGTTGCTGAGTTTGTTGTTGTTCTCGTTTTGTTCGACTCGCGTAGATAAGTATGAAAGCTGCAAAGCACACAAATGTCAGAAATATTGCGAGAGCGATTATATATTTTAGAGTCATGGGTTCATTCCTATAGTCTGGAGATACTCAGGCTCCTTGAACTTCATATTTTCGGGTATATGCCGCATCACCTTTTTGATGTATGGTTGTTCAATTCTCTTAAGCGTATCTAATTGAGATTGATAATCCTTAGTTCTCAAATCATGCTCAGCACCCAGTTGTCCTAATAACGTCTGAAGTTTCTTTAAGGCTTTGCTGCACTGCACTTCGGCATTATCCAGCTTTTCAATATTTAACCAGGAGAGAATATCGATAACAGGATTTATAGTCAGATCGACAAACAGATCAAGCGTGTCATCTGGTAAATTTGAATCAATAGGTGATTGCCGGGCAGGCATTTCATCTGCTAATCGCTTAAGCGCACCCATAGCTCTCTTTAACGAACTACTCGCAGAGGATGTGTCTATTGCTGAAAGTATGGATATTGCTTTACTGGTAGTAACCATATCCAGAAATTCAGTTGTGGAAGCACTATTACATTCATCCTTTGCTGTTTTTAATAGTTCACGGGCATTTTCTGCAAGTTTGAGTCGTCTGCCTGACTCGTTATATTTTATCTGAGCTTCTTTCCAGCAGTTGACTAGATGCTGATAAATCTCACAATCTGGTGATTTCGAAATTTCTTCCAACGAGGACATAACTACGTATTGAAGAAAGATGCTCCTGCATTTTGGCAGCAGCAGGTTAAGATGCAATTCACATTCGTTCAGCTTTTTTCGCGCCGGTGTCTCTCTGAAGAGACCAATAAATAGCGCCCACAATGAAAACTGACGATCTCTTGTCTCTTTAACCAACTCTTTAACTGCCAGGGCTCGGGCAATGTTAGCATTTTCAACCTGGCGTGATAACTCTTGGAGTTCTGTAGCTGTAATCATCTCTCAGCCCTTTAATGGAAGGTTTTTTCTGGTTGTTTGGCTTCTGCCGCGACACCTTGTTGTTCGTCTGACGGCGTTGTGATGAGTCCTGGGCTTTCACCCCCGAGGGCTTTTATCATTGTGTCCAGAACCTCCATAACAACAGAGGTAAACAAAACGAAATCGGCATCAAATCTTTGGGCGTGATCTTCTGGCGAAATGTCATCGTTCTGTTCAATAAGTTCTTCCGTAAAGGTCAGTCGTGAAAAGATGAAATTGTCATTCAGGATGAAAAACATCTGGTTCATCCAGCCCAGTGCAACCTTTGTCACAAGCTTTCCGGCCTCGATGTGATGAGCGATCTCATCACATATCAAATCCTGGCGTTTTGTTGTAACGACCCCCCCGTTTTCGAGCACATCTTTGAGCGTGGCTTCGTCGCATAAAGCTAGGCCAGGCGGCAGACTTCCTGTTTTGACCCACTCTGTTAACGTCAGTTCTACCGGCGTTTCCAGCGTGAATGGGATAATTGGAAGTGAGCCAATAGTTTTACGTAGCAAAGCTGTTACATCATCTGCTTTTTTATGGCTGGTGGTCTCAACAAGCAGTAGACGTGATTTAGTATCCACCCAAATGTTTGTAGTGCTGTATTTGCTGAAAGCCTTTGGTATGAGCTCAGCGAGCACGGCATCGTTGACGGCCTGGATCTCCATTTTCTTTAGCCTGCGGTTTTGCTCTTTCTCCAGTTTCTGAACCCGGGTTCGCACAATTTCTTTGATGGTCGCGGGAGGAAGTATTTTCGATTCGTGCTTAACAGTCAGAAGAATGAGATTATTCGACTCATGCTTTAACAGCTCGACATCTTCACCCAATGGCGGGATCCATCCTGACCGTGCCATATCATTAGGCCCGCAGGGAGTGTATTTCAACTCACTTAACTGTTCATCCAGCTTGTCTAATTCCAGAGCTTTTTGGATGCGGTAGACTACAAGGCTTTTGGGTTTAAATTGGCTCATCGTGGCCCTCAGCTGTTGCTTGATTAATTTTAATAAGGTCAGAGACACGCTCGCGGATCACGACACACTCCCAGTAAGTTAGAGGCTTAGAGCTCAGCACTTGTTTAAACTGCGCCACGGCAATATCAGGTGCTGTCCGATATTGTTCGGCGATATCCTGACAAAATTTCTCAGTCTCTGGGTTATGCAGCTTTTCAGAACAATGGAAGCGTTTCATGCCGCAGCTCCCTTTTTCGAGTTATCCGCTAATTTGACCGCGAAGATTTCTGAAGCTTTTTTCCCATCCCCGCTGCCTTTAAATATGCTTCTCCGGGCAGTCACACCATGAATAGCGAAGGCTTGATAAAGCTCACGAATATCAGGCGCATCGTGGCATGATGCGATGACATGAACCCCGCGTTCAGGCAGCAACTGGAGCAGTTTGGTAAGCTCAATCTGCATAGCGGGTGTAAAACCGCTGGCATGGTAAGCCGTGAATCTGCCGGGATTAACATATGGTGGGTCGCAATACACCACATCACCCGGGCGGGCCATTGATAGCGTGGTCTGGAAGCTGGCGCAAAGTAAAGTTGCTGAGGACATTTTCTCAGCCATTGCGTATAACTCTGTCTCTGGGAGATAGGGGTTGGCGTAATAACCCCAGGGGACGTTAAAGATGCCTTTCCGGTTGTATCGGCATAGTCCGCGATGGCCAAACCTATTCAGATAGATAAACAGAGCAGCTTGAGTGTCACTTGCACTATCATGATTATTGAACTGGCTTCGCAGCTCATAATAGGCGTCCTCAGAACGCCCGAGACAGTAAAGGCGTTTAAGCTCAGAAAGTACCTTTTCAGGCGACTTAAAAATACTCTGGTATGTATCGATCAGGTCGCTATTAATATCGGCCAAAATGTATTCTGGGTAATTCGTATTCATCATTACAGCGCCTGAACCGCCAAAGGGCTCAATAAGCCGACCACCTTTCGGTAGTACATGCTTAAGACTTGCCATAATGTTGTGTTTGGCTCCTACCCACTTCAGAACGCTTTTCATTTCATTCTGGCTCCAGAATATTAGGACGCAGTGATCGCGACCAATGGGAGCGAGATGGCATATAGCCATCCCGTCAGGAAGCTTGTTTTAACGTTATCACGCCCATGAAATTGGCTATTTCGAAAAGGCCGACAAAACGAGAGCGTTTTGTCAGACACGGACAGGCATGATGATGTCGTAATTGTTTTTGTTTACTGAAATCAATATGCCGGTCGTTGTATCACGCAAAGCAATCTGTGCGGCTTCTCCTTCTTCCGAACACGCCCCCAGGCTTGCCAGTGATTCCAGGAGGTAATCGGCATTCATACCGATATCAACAATTGTTTCGGGCTCGCCTGCCTCTTTCGCAATGTCCATCACCTCTTTGCAACTGATTGCATTTGAGCCGGGCGACTTAAGCTGTAGGGCGTTGTCTTTGAATGACATCACACAAACACTGGTGTTGTTTGGCGAGCCCTCTTTAAGCAATGGGGTTGCGCGTTTTAGTGCGGTGGTGAGTTCAGAAGGATCAACCTTAAACAGTTCAGTATTTTTGGCTACCGTGCTGGCCACGCGCTTCCAGTCCGGGTAACGGCCATCGACAAGATTTGAAATGACTGTATGGCTTCCGAGCGTAAATGTCAGGTTACGGTTGCTGTAGTCAATTTTGAATTGACCCTGGCTACCGCTCAGGATTTTATGGAGCACGGGGAAAACCCCGTTGGGTAAAATCACACCTGCATTCGTGTTACTGATAGAGGTAGGAGCTGTCGGAGATTGAATCTCATCGCCCACGTCATCGCTGAAGTCGATATCATGAGAACTGACGGCCATACGATGTCCATCAGTGGCTACAGCAATAAATTGGCCATTATCGATACCGAGGTAGACCCCATTCATATAAAAGCGGACATCGTTCTGAGCCGCAGCGTGGCTGACACGCTTGATAATCTGACTCAGCATCTGCGTTGGAAAGTAAACGCTGTAATTATGTTCCAGCGTCTCAGCCTGAATTTCGGGTATATGGTCTAAGCAAACCGGGATGTTATAGGAGTTTTTGTCGGTGCGAATGACAAGATGGTTTTTTGCCGCATGGAAGCGGACGTTAATTTCATCTTCGCCGCGCATGTTGCGGATTAAAGAAAAGAGTTGTGTTGCAGGTACTGATACGTCCATATCACCATTGCCCCCCGATACCGTCCCTTTACTGGTAATTTGGGCAGAGTTTAAGTCAATGCCAAGGGCAGAAAGACAATCCCCACGTAACCGCAGCGTGATCATCTCCAGTACTTTCATTGCAGGAGACCGGCGAATAACCATACACGGCATTTCGATAATTTTGAGAAGTGCTTCAGCAGAAATATCAAACCCTGGAAGCTCTTTAAATGATAAGCGTCTTGCCTTTGGTTGAACTGCGTCTATTGTAGATGCGTCTGTCATTTTACTGTCTCCCATAATTATCCGTGTTAAATTAATCGTACCCCCGGTCAATCAAGTGACGAATAGCAAATTATGAAAAAATGAAGTTTATTTGTGGTGACGGCGATAACCTAATTCAAACGCGAACTGCCATTGGTATTCATTTAAAGCACATCCAAGAGATGTGATGGCCTCAACAATTTCCTTTATAATGAGGTTGCCTGAATTCAATCTGTACTCGTAGTACCAACCTATATCAAATGCGATAAGCTGGAGGCGGAAAAGATGGATCTGAGGAACGTAACCAGTAACGCCGCTAAGCGCTTTTATATAAATGAGTTCCCCTTCCATTTCTGATAGAAAAACCATGTCAAGAATATTGGACGCGAAATTCGTCATGGTGAACATAAATTGAGCCTCTTTATTGAGCCTCGCGTAACACATCGGATGCCTTAAAGTAGCCGAGTCGGTGCATCATTTTATTGATCTGACCTACTTTGCCATCAGACCCTTCATACTTACTCAACCGGTGAAGTAAGATACGCATGGACATCAACACACTGTCTGATGCGTTATCACCACGGGTAAGTAGTTTATCAGTACTATCTGAGTATGACCCCGTAAGTGCCGCGCTCACCAAATCACCGGCAATAGCATCCGGGTGGCACAATGCCATCAAACCGATAATCAATGCCTGCCGATTAAGTTCCGTTTCTGTCAGGCCTGTTTTTGAAGTGAGTTCTGCTAGTAAATTATCAGTGCTCATTATCATGCTCCTTTTGCTTATGTTCTCCCGGTTGAATGGCGGAAGAGTCTTTACTACTGCGTGAAAATACATCCGCGACCAGAAATTTAGCTTTCTCTGAAGGACTCATAAATTTCCAGAGTTCATCAGGATATTCATCGTCATGCTTTTCAGATTTTTTCAATCGGGAGATTCCTTTTAATTTTGCAGCCATGCGGCTCCGTCCATACGGACGGATTGGCATTGTAAAATTTTGCTGCGAACTATCAATCAGACCAGTAAAGTGACGACCCATATAAATACCTCTAAGTGCAGTAGTTATTTTTTCCCGATTCAAAGCTCCGCCTTTAACGTCATACTACGGGATAGCATTACTGCAACGAAATATTCAGGGATTGTTTACGGCGTTTTGAAGGTGTTATCCATTACCGTTTTACTTCTCGCTACCCAGTCGTTTGCATCACTGCAATTGATGTTTGACGCTACGACCTGACGGGCGGATGTATAGATTGGACTTGCATAACCACCATTCCCGGCAACTACCAGACGGATACTGTTGAGATATGCGTAAACAGGATCCTGTAGGATTGTAGAATCGATGGATGCCTGCTGTTTACAGCTATCGCTACGCATCTTTACTACATCAGTTGCGACCATGACGCATTCAGGACATTCATTTTTAAGCTGAATGAACTGAGTTGGTGTCTGCCCCGCTGCCGGACTTCCATCTGCTCTAAGAGGAATATTGGCTTCAGCAATATTGATGCAGAAAGTCGATCCCGCAATTAGCGCCAGCAATAATTTCGTTTTCATATAACCTCGCCTTATTTAATTCAGATTTATCGAACTGAGCTTACTGCTTTAAGTGGTGAGTAAGAAAAAAAAAGGGTGACAAAACGGGGGGTGTTTTTTAACCTTAATCATATCCCATATGATTAGGTTGATTATGAACAATGCCAATATGCAGGGAGATGGTACTGAACATCGCCTGGAGCGCTTTTCCCGTATTCAGAAGGATGCGTTGGTACTTCTTCTTTTGTGCAAAGAAAAAGGCACTGCGATAGTGCCATTCACCAGGTTGCTGGGGTTTATTAACTCTGTTCCAGACAGCCAGGATGTAGCTGAGCCCAACCTACGTAAGTCACTCAAAACATTGCAGCAAAATGGCTATGTATGGAAGTACCGGAACAAAAACGATCTTACAGTTTCATTTGAGTTAACTTCATCAGGAGAACTCCAGGCAACTTCATTTCGGGTGCGAAGATTAGAGGCATGGGGCCAGGCAGACGAGTAAAACTCGTCTGCTGGTGGTTACACAGAAAGATACTTTTTACTGATAGTTAAAGCGCTGCGTCGTTTTAATGCAAATGGACGATTATCAGAAAGTCTGGAAGCATTACCGGCGCGAATGAATATGCGTTTCATCCTGCGGTCAAAATGTTCTTCTGACCAGCCGAAGGGATACGTACCCTTAATACCATCTATTGGCCCGGCAAGAATGCGAGCGGTTTCGCTACGAAGAGTACTTCCCCTTAAACCAAATGAGCTAAGTTTATTTCTTATCAGACTTACAGAAAATTTCCTGGGTTTTAAAACACCCTTAATACAGTACAGATGTTTACTCATAGCATTACCCTTTTATTATGGGAACGATTAGCTGCGCTGCATAAAGTCGATGGATTGGCGTTTGTTTTCTTCGATTATCTTCATTGCCTCTTCAAGCCATCCAGCATCTTCACCCCGGCTGGTTAGCTCTTTGTGCTTTAGTTTGAGTGCAAATACTGCGTCATCAGCACCGGCAGTAAACAATTCTTGTCTGACTTGTTGTGTGCTGGTTGTACCATTTATAACACCAACCATACAATTCACGATATCAATAACTTGGGGGAGTAAATCTGGATCCTCATGATTAATCTCCTCGATACTGACAAACGGCAGTAACCGGTCAATCAGCATATGGGCTAGGTTGGTGATATTCAGCAGGAATAGGTTATCGTTCTCGGTGTCGCTTTTGCTTTTTACTTCTGATGCGGTAAACGACTGAACCCGGCGATTGTATTCGCACTGCCACTCCTTACAGGCACTGATCATCCAGTTCTGTATCTCTTCATCAGAAGCGTTGGATGATGGAATGTCCATCGCAGCAGGGAGAACTTGATCCCACGGGTAAACATGAGAATCAATCATCACGCCTTCCGCGTTACGCATTAACTCAGATAAAGCCACTATGATGCGGCGCATCAGATGGTTTTCAGTGAGGAGAGTAAACTCTTGTTTCGATGCACCAACGAGCTCGACGTTGAGTCCTGTCAGCGAGTCGTTAGTGTTTGGCATAGTAACAGGCCTCCTGCCCTAAAAGATGATTATGAACCAGTCCGTGGTCGCAGGGTTTAGTAGTGCCAGTCAGCGTATCCGATTTTACGCTTTCGTCTTGATCACCAGTGTTCACTGAGGGTAGTAAAGTTTTGACGACGTTTTTCATAAAGACCTTATACTGTCATGACAGTCGTATGTAATTTTAGATAAGTTCTATAAGACATCTCAAAAAATAATGGTAATCCGCGAGCAGATTACCATTCAGGCATTCATCAATCATAATATGCTACGGTTATTATTTTATAATACCGCACTGCTTTGCTATCTCGATAACATCGCCATTTTTTATGATGATACCCAGAGTTTGCGCATCCTCAATGTGTCTAGTGGCGCATCCACCGACAGCTTTAACCTGCTCGATGAGACGGTCTGAGGCAGCAGCAGTATACGCCAGTGTACTGTCTGGAGTGTTGAGACTGAACAGATAAAAGCCTGAGACAATTCCCAAAATTACCAGTAGTCCACTTCTGAGTATCGCCGAAAAAAGGGCCGCAACGCAAATTGCACCACCGGCATAAATAGCAGCCTGGCCATATGACATAGACCCATTTTCCAGTATCGTCTGGAGTGCGTTATTGAATTCATTCACGGCAATAATTCCCCATTAGTTATGATACAAATTAAAACAGATATGCTGCTAATCATTAAAAGGCTATCTCAGTTCCATAAGCACCAGTGCTTCCTGGAACTTCATCCTGATTTCCCAAATAATAATTTTCCATTGTTGGGGGCGAGTTGCGTGGTGTTGCTGGCCTCGCGTTCGTGTTTTGTGGCCTGCGGCTATAACTGGTATTCTGCCGGTGATCCTGCCCACGGTTCTGCTGGAGGTGACGACTCACCAGTTTATTACCGCCTACATTGACTTTGCGAAGAACATGCCCCTTCACGGGGTTGACAAGTACGTCCATAAAGAAGCGTTCTTTACCATCCTCCTTGATTAGGCGGGTACGCAATTGGGCCTCCAGGTACACTCCTGTCCCGACATGAAGATGATTGCGGGCCACATCAGCAAATTGACCAAGCAAAATGATCTGATAGTGTTCTTCCGTAATTTTCTCCAGACCAGATTTATCCTCCATTGAGGACTCAGATGTTGTTACATAAATCTTTGCGTAGATGCCGTGGGTAGGGTGTTGTCGGATTTCAGGCTCACGGCCTACAGTACCTTCGATAATTACTTTGCTATAGCCACGATTAGTCATACACCCTCCCCAGCTCTGTATCGGATGACATTATTATCAGCCTGTCCGGTCTGGTGACGAATGGTAATTCGTTAAATAATTGCACTGCACATCCATAAAAATAGTCAGGATATTAAGTTTGTGGTGAGAAGGACGGCACATCAGACAAAAAAAATCCCGGCCAGGCCGGGAAAGGTGATCTTTATGCCAGCGTACTCGCCAGCGTTCTCTTTGTTATGTCCCCATACTAAACATGTATGGCCCAGAGTGAAACAATTTTTGAAACCTGCAATGAAAATACATTGTGTTTCCATTTTGTTTACCTGAAAAGAGACGAAATGTATTATTGCTTGAGATGCCTTTTTGCCATACGTTTTAGGGTTTGGAGTATTGTTTGGTAAGCAGCGAGTTCATTTTTGTACTCAGCAATCTCCGTCTCATTCTTAACATAGTCGTTTTCAAGCTTAGCTATAGTATCAGTGTATTCTTGCATACTCTGTTCAACTTTTTTTGTTGCTGTACGAAACGCAGCGCTTTTAGTCGTTCTGATACCAACGGGGAATGTTTTCCCGATTTCCACGTCATGTTTATAGAAACTGCTGATGCTTGTATTCCAGACGCTTGGCTTTTTGTCGCTAGGCCGAATTTTGATAAATGTGATTCCAGGGATTTTATCCACAAGAAAAACAGTTTTTTCACTGCCTTCTGCCGCATTCTTTTTCATTCGAATTGTTTTTACGCCAACTTCTATTAATTCGACGCTGGTTTTTATTTTCGACGGGTTGTCTACGTCCATATCAATAAATACCCGCCAGCATGACTGGCCCTCTTTTATCGATGAAGGACACGCTTGTGGAAAATGGTCTTTGTACATGGTAAACCCCAACAACCTGAAATATGTAGGATAAAGATTAAGGGCATTTATGCTGCTTACGAAATTCGGGGCGACTCACTAATCACAGGGTGCGCTGGATTGACTCTGCGGCCTGTTGCCTTAGTGCGTTGCTGATACCAATTGCTTCAGCGAGATAAGCAAGATTATCCACCAGCACACATCGTGTCCCGGAACTGAGATCTCCAGTTACTCCCCAGCGGAGCATTTCACCAGGAGCCGGTTCATAATTATCCAGTTCACACTCAGGAAGGTCTACTGGCTCTCCCAGATAATCAATTAAGACCGGCCTGATATCGCTATATTCGGCATCAATACCAAGTGGCAGATCTTTCCTGACATATTGCCTCAGAACAAATAAATCCCTTTCGCTACATTGAGGGAAAATTCCAACCGGCAAGTTTGTGATAAGAATAGCTGCACCTTTTGAATCGCCAATTTCCTGAACGAGTTTTGCGGCGCACCAGACCGCCCCCTTCAGGAACTCCAGATTTTCATGCGATTGCTGTAATGACATATGACCTCTTTCTTATTGTCTGGCCCGCTTAAATCCATCGTTGCCATATGATTTAAAATACTCAGTAAACCCCTTATCGCTTTCACGAGTGTCGGCTGCGGCTTTCGAATTTGCCTCTTGCATGTCTCTTTCGCCTTTTTCCTGGCTGAGTTTCATGAAAGTCTTAATGTTATCGTCATTAGGGTCAGCCAGTACTTTCTGATAAGCCTTCTGGTAGCGCTCATCCAGGCTTAACCCTATTCCGAGACTCTGGCATCCGCTAATGCCGGTTATGAAAGCAATGATCAGAAACTTTCGTAGGTACGCACATTTCATCATTACTCCTACCGGGATGACCCGAGCATTTTGTTCCAGGCCGTAATCAGTGACTGAATCCCAGAAGTGGGCACAGGAGCAACCCATTTACAGCAGCTGAACCACAGGCGGTTAAACCGGTGAGGCATTTTCGTGATGTAGTTTTCCTTATACTCAAAGTTGTATTTATCACCAACGATGCGCGGAACTTCTTTGCAGAACGGACAGCGTTGAGCACCCGCGCTCATTTCAGGAACGATGATGAACTCGGTTTCCCCCAGCGTATCTGGATCCCACGGTTCGCGTTCACGCCAGCATGTGCCTTCTGGGAGCACGATATTCTCGTCGCATACGATGTATTCAAAGGTGGGAAATAACAGTTGATGAACACCGTGTTTACGCCAGCGCACTAACGCCAGAAACTCAATATGTTCTGAGCTATCGGCTTCCCGGGGAACAATAAAACGGTATACACCTGCTTTAGTCGGTAACCCTTCGCCCCGGATGCCAACTGGAGTCCAGCTTGGTTCTGTTGAGATACGGCGTAGTGCAGTCATAGTTACTCCCATTAAATTTTCTTCGTTCAATTTCCAGAATGAATCGATCTTTAAATCACTCTAACGGTAACTATTCCGATTACGAAATTCCGTTACCTTTAGGAATGATCGTGTTAACAGCCAGCATTGCATTTTTGAAGAAGTGTGCATTGCTACTTCTTAACTTAACAGAAGCATTAGAACTGACCGGGCTCAATGCCAGTAATGCGGTGCTGCGTCCCAGCCAGCGATAATATGAGAATAAACCCCACGAATTCAGGAATTCTCGTTTCATAATTGACATCAATTCAGATCTATCAGTCTGGTTAACTTTTGGGAACGTAATGAAAACTGCGCTATCCGGGTTCCGGGACAACCAACTGAAAACCTCTTCATTGGTGTAATAATACTTACCTTGCGTAAACACTCGCCCATTAAATCCTAATCGCACGACTGAGGACGGTATAATGTTATGGCAATAATCGAGCATGGGATATCCCATTTTCATCTGAGCGATATCAATGCGATTATCGCTCGGAATGCTTGCAGGTGCATTTGCATTTTTGAAACCGCGAGTACTGATCGAGTAATGACCGTCATCTGCATTCTGATAAACCCAGAATGGCTTGCAATACTCTTCTGAGTCTATAGCGGCTGTAAGATACGCTTCATCATAACTTTCAAATAACTTTTTTACTTTAGTCTGGTGGTCTGCAATATTTCTGGATTGAAGGTCTGGCCTGATTTTTAAAGGAATAGAATACACCGGTTCAAATGCCTTGACCGTATGGCCAGAACTCGTATGGTTTAGCAAATACCCAACCCACTCACGTTGAATTCCTTTTCCTATATACTCGCCGCTGTTCGCCCCTGCGTTGGTATCAAAACGCACGATAGATGTTCCACGCGCAGAAAGCATATTTTCAAATTCAGCACGGATAATGTTGGTATTTTTGCTAGTTAACGAATTCTGGAGATCATGCATATGTAGCCACCATTCATGTTTCAGCTTCGACTCTCACTATAATCACATGTTGAAATTTATTGTTACAGTGAGAATGAGGACGTTTTGCACCCAAAAATAAATAGCTTTTTCAACCGCAATTTGTGGGCATAAATGGTTTTTCTTAGCGTAAAAAAATAGCCGACTATGTCGGCTATTGTGACGATTCAACAGCTGGTGGTCAGAAAATGCACATCGAGGCGTATGCCGTCTTCTGGGAAACTTCAGTAGGGTTACGACCAATGAAAATACTACGGTTATTTTCTTTCTCGCTACGCATGAAGCGGTAGAGGTGGATGGCTACTCCATGAGCTTTCTGCACATCACGTCGGTGCAGCACAAGGTGCATTCTTTTTGGTGGTATGTGTGGGAAACGTTTCGCCAGAATTTGTCCAAGCACGTTAAGTGATTCACTGTTCTCGCGTAGCTGGTAAAGGTCTTCCACGATGAAAAAGATGTTATTCCCCCTGTCGAGTTCGTCAGGTACGGGGCACACTTTTAATCGGCACTCGATGACTTCACAACTCCAGTCACGATGAGGCAGAGACATGATGATGTTTTCTTTCTGCAAGACATTCGACATAAATCCCACCTCACGGTAAAAGCTGTATCAGTTTAACTCCCAAAACCCTTCGGCTGTGGGTTCTGCATTACGCACCGGCTCTCAGATTCCTTAAGGCTTTGATCCAGTATTATTCTTGAGAAATTTGAGTTCAGAACTACCCGGCTTCCCTTTTTGGGCCGTCTTGATAAATTCCCGCTCTTTGAAATACCACCGTTCAACAATTTGTGAAGATAGCGTATTGGATTCCAAGGCATAAGCCTGCAACTCCCTCCATGCAGCTATGTTATGCGGTTTGTATTTTGCCAGCTTAATATCCAGTTCTTCTTGCCAAGATCTGGCGCGTTTTGTAAAAACCTTTCGACCCAGCATTGGGAAAACCAAGAGCCCTGCTATATTGCCGACGAACTGTACAGACCAGTCAGAGGTTATGTAAAACCATATCCCGGCATTAACCGAAACCAGAACCAATAACCATGTTCCATACGCTCGCTGAAATGGAGGGAAGCAGTTATCTCGCCACATTCGAATACTTTTTCCAATGCTGTTCAGCAGGTTTTCGTTTGTTTTCATCAGTTATCTCTGTTCCTCTTCAGCATAGGCCGTTTGTATCAATTCAAACCTGTTCACCCTGACTACTTGAAGAACTATCTGATCGGTAATGCACCTAACCGGCGTAGTGCATCAGTAACCTCGTCTATGCCGAATAAAGACATTGGCGGGACTTTATCTCCAGAGATTGAGCAGGCTGTACACAATGCATTGTATGAGCTTACTCGTTCACGATGTAGAGACTGAAGGCTTACGATCAACAGATCTCGCTCTGGGCCCGTGGTAGCTCCTATAAGGTCAAATAAACTTTGTTTAACCACTTACGTAATCCTCCGTCAAAATCAGTCAAGAGTGCGCTCATTCTCCTCAGTTTCATTTTTTAATGAACGGAAAAGGTCGACAAATCAGGCGGTATTAAAGACACCATCGTCTTTTAGTCCCATCCGTGTGTATACATCATTAATATGCTTGTGAATATATTGAAGATCACTTGCCTGCTCATGCTGTCTGATACGGTCTTCATGGCGAGAATTGGATAACCGAATGCAACGTTCCCGTTGTTCAACAATGTACTCAGTACACTGGGTATGTTCAAACATGACCTCTCCCCATTGCCTGGCAGCGCGGAGATACAACCCTCTTTCTTCCAGGTCCCGGGCAAGTATCACCGATTTGGTCGCTGGTATCTGGTACATTTCTTCAGCGAGCAGGAACGCTGCTGCACATTTTCTTTGTCCCATATCTACCTCTACCCTTTGTATAGAGTCGACATCTGGGCAGAAGTGAATGAGATTAACTCTTCAACCTGCCATTCGCTGATACTCTCCTGGTGGATAACCGAGTCCAGAAGTGAGCAGAAGACCCGACCTTCACAGAAGGCATCGAATAAGGTTTGCCAGGCACCGGCGAATCGCCCGGCCAGTTTACTTCGCTGACGTTTACTGCGGCAGCGATGCAATTCTTGCTGAAACAAGGATTCGTTTTCCGCACTGCTTTTTTCATGCAGAGCATCCCATAACTGGTTGAACCGTGTTTCAGTACAATTTCTGGCCGTTACCATCGTCATAATATTTCCTTCAGAGGCGGTTAAGCCTGTATCAATGTTGCTATTTGATATCTATTTTCCACGTAATATTCAGGTGACGAAATCTCAGCTATAAATCGCTGATGGCTAATTAGTCTGACCCGCATTTCTCCCGGTTGTACGCCCCACCAGGTAGCACCCATTCTTTTGACATGTTAATGACGGGCAATGTATAGACCGGATTTACCGCTTGCAGCAGCGCTTCCTCATCCGTGATATTAATAGGAGAAATATTCTGGCTTAGATCCAGAACATTTATTCGTTTACGACTGATAGTGACCCCAAAGCGGTTTTCATAGTTGGCCATTGCGTGAATACGCTCGGGGAAATAATGTTTGATGGTTGCCCATATGCGAGCACTGTTGTATATACACGTTAAGCATGAACTGCGACCCCATCCAAGACGATACGGTACTGGGGCTGTAACACGATGTTTTGCTAAAATCTCCCAGACTTGTTCTTCAGACCATGCAAGTACTGGCCTCCAGGCATCAACTTGTCTTTTTTTGCAACTGCTGGTATGTGGCTCCAGTTGTAAGTAATTGAATCTATTAGAGCTTTCCGCTCTCCTTTCCCCCGTAATAAAAAGCACCTTTTTTCCGTCAAAGCGTCTCTGATTTGTGAGTGCTCGCCGACCAACATCAATTTTTAGTGCTGATGAGCACCAACGTGTTTTAAGGCTTGGTGATTGCTGAGGGAACCGAAGTCGCGTGGCGGGAGTGCTTCGCTGGATATCACGTTCCGCGATTATTAATCCATCTGGGGTTTCGATACATTGCGGGCGACTGTAGCCATTCTCTTTCAGCATCTCACCTTCCATTCCTCCCTGAAGCCAGGAGAACATCAACGGTATCTGAAATGTTGAAGCTATTTTGCGGTTGTAGTCGGCCATAAATGGCCAGTCCATTAAAGTACTTCCCTCGCGGCCATCAACATCGTGATGCCAGAGTTCCACCCTGGACAGATCGACCCCGATGTCAATTAAGTGGAGAAGGCAGGCTATGGAGTCTTTTCCGCCGCTAAGGCAAATGATTATCACGTCATAGCAAGATATGTCGATATCTGGAGCGTTCCTGTACGTTTGTCCTGATAGTGGCGTGGTGATGCCTGCTATGCTACTCAGTGCAGGAATAATAAAGTTATCGTCGATTAAATCACTCACTTGCCGCGCTCCTGCTCTGAAGTGAATTTGTCAGAATCGCAGCAAGTCTAGTCTCGCCTAATGATGAGGCCAGATCTGATAGCGCTAGTTTACCTGCTGCTTCCATACCAAGTGCCTTTACTCGACTGGTATCAAGAACTGCAATTCTTTGGCCTGTTGCCTTACAGACAAGCGCATATCGACATACGCTTAATGTGCGATGGATGATGAATGAGAACATTTGATTGTCGATTTGTGCGCTGAATTTGCAGATCACATTTACTTTATGCGTCAACCCATTCTGGATTATGATTGTTGCAACATCGTCTTTAGGCATATCTACCTCCGGCTTTTTACTAAGCCTAATACGACGCTAACAGCTGACGAAATTTGCTTACAGATATAACTTTCACTGCAAATATCGTGTTATGAGTGACTGATTACTGCTTTGGAGACAGAATGGATTTTTCTAAAACTACTGTAGTGAAACCCGGTTTAATTGGTGATAACAACGCGTATTGGGCGATGCACTTTTGCTCAATTATTGAAACCCTTTATGATAATAACCGGATGAAGGTACGTTTTAATTCCCCTCTCATGGGGAAACATACACCAACAATGAGAAACCTAGTTTCATTAGCTGGTGAAGGATATTTTTCTTTAATTAAAGATCAGTTCAGAAACTTCGGTCTACAAAATTTGCTCTGCCACTATCTGATGAGTTATGAAGGTAGAGAAGTCTTAAATACTATACTTATTAATTTGTCTGATTATCGCAATGTCGATATCCTCGCTAATATGAGCCAGTTTGGTGTATTCATTAGCTGCCGTGACTTTAGAAGTGGCACTAATTTTGCGGTAGAGCATAATCCTTATCTACTTGGCCATGAGAATGTCTTTTATAATTCAGTTTATAATAGCTTAAAGTTTGCAGATCTATGCATTCTTTTCCGTATGAGAACGAATCCTAACCAAGAATCAGCTACTTTGTTTGGCATTCTTGGAGAGGTCGAAGGAAACAATGGTCAGGACTTGAAGAGACCGGCCTTCTGGGGAAGGAAAGGTTTGTATTTGTCTTTTGGTATTGGAGTCAATCCTAAACCCAAGGGGGAAAAACGTTCTAATCAATTTCAGCTTAATGACTGTACTTGCCAGTGGGTAAACGCTGCTGATGGTTATAAATTTGTCGCTATTTTTGAGTCAGAACACCATCTTGTTACAGATTATCTCGATGCAATAGGTACTATTGAACACCTTAATAAATTTGGCCCCAACCATCCTTTTCTAACACATTATCCAGCTCGGCACATTCTAAACATTGTGAGAGATGGCTGGGATAAATCAGTTGATATATTGATTACTGAACTGCGACGTTATCTTGCGCCTAACGAATTAGCTTCGCTAGGAACAAATCCAGTAATACCCTTTATACCCTCATTCAAACATTAAAATAAATGGGGCTACGGCCCCATTTTTTACTCACGATATAAGATGTAATAACATTTTCTGACCTGCATACTGTTGTTCAGGTAACCACAAAGTGCTTCACGACCATCCTGACTACGACCTATCCATAGGCCAGCCAAGCGTTTATCTGGTTGCTCAGACAGTATGAAAATTTTGCTGTTAATAAGACCAATGAATGGGCGTTCTACTCCCTGGGGGACTACAAAATTCCCCAGCGGTTTGTAACTTTCCAGGTTCAATACGATCGCAGCTGTCTGGTCACTGGAATTGTCAGCATCGTCCTGTTGCTCGCTGGCAGCAGGTTGTTGGTAGTTTTGAGAAGGCTGCTGAGCATAGAAATCGTTCGGATCGATCGATTCTGCGCTGGTTATGAAGGGCAATAGTGCTAAAAGGCCAAAAACAGCTTTTTTCATATGTCCACCATAGGGTTATGCGTTTAAATATGATTAGGCTATCAGTACCAATGCTGTCAGGCTAAAAACAATGGGGACAAATTGAGGGCTTTTATGTTGTGTTTATTGCTATTTTTGTCCTGCAATAGCATCTATTTCACACAATACACAGTGACATTTAGCTGGTGGCTCAAGTCGTTCGAATTGCGTCAGATTATGCAGACGTAATCGAGGTATACGTCTGACAGCATGATGGCCACACGAAAGTTCAAGAAACCAGATTCGTCCGTTACGGCTCCCGTCCTGAACCTTTACGTTTACAACTTCTCTCCATATGCGAATCATGGCTAACCTTCTGCCGGGCTCGGTGGTTCATCGTTGTCCTGGGTAATTTTAACGTAATCACCCTGATTGATAACGATTACTTCATTAAGATGAGGGCTGTAACGTACCCTCTCTACTTCGTCGAGATAGTCCACATGTCTACGCGCCTTGTTATTCGAGAAGCCGAGCGCTTTCCCTATTGCGTGAACTGATGGCCCACGGCCACCATTTCTGTTCATGTATTTTTTGACATACGTGATGATTGCTTTCCTGTCACTGGTCATGTCCGGGAGTTCGGCAATGTCATCATGACCTTGTCCTTTCGCTACGCGCAGCGTCATAGACTTTCTTTCACCATCGATAATGATTCGTCCCTGGTCATGCAACTGCCGGATACGCCGGGAAACGAGCCCTTTTGAATACCCCAGAGAAGAACAGATCTGCTCGTAAGACGGTGCTGCACCCTGCTCTTTGATTTCTGTCACAATGAAATCAAAGAGCCTGTCCAGGTGGGCATTTGCTTTTGGGGCGTTCTGTGCTTTTCCAGAAACACTACCGGCGTTGTCTTCAGTCATATCCCTTCCGTCCAGTTGGTGGTTGTTAATTAATGCGGGCTATCGACGTTCTTCGTCGAACTGAGACTAAAAGGCACGACGTCCGCTTTTACATCAGTTAAGGAGTGATTACCGCAGAGTTGCCCTTTAACTTTAGTCAGGCCCACCAGCGCATCCTCAAGCAGTTCTGATTCCTGAGATGTCACATTACTACCCAGTTCCATACCGATTTTTTCGCCCGCGTCCTTGAGGATACTGATAGCACGATCGATAGATTCACTGTACATAATCGCCACCTTGTTCGTTTTGTTAACATAGCCAATTAGTGCGTGTTCAGCTATAGCTGAGTTGTTTTATCACCTGTTTATGCGGCCCTTTTTCTTGCCAGGCAGCGAGCTAAAACCCGTTCCCTGGCTTCATGCTGCTCATCGATACAAAGCTGAATTCCCAACCCCAGGATGTAACGCTCCTGAAGTTCTGCCGGATGGAGGAAATTGAGCGCGGTGAAACCAGCTGGCACGGAACCATATTTGGCCAGGCTGTCTTCGTAACGTCGCTGGGCTATTTCACAAATTAAGTTATATTGAGCAATAGCTGCCTCACGTCCAACTTGATTGAATATTTCAACCGCCAGGACTTCCGAACATGTCTGCATTTTTGCATCCGTTTTGTTTACCTGACATCAGTATCACCCCGATGTGCTGGCTAACGAAATTTACGGATAGATGAATGTAATGAGGGGAATAGAACGTAATGGAATGTTTATACTGAACCCAAATTATGGGGAGCTTGATAATCAAATGTGGAAGTCTGTTGAGAAGCAGACTTCCAGACTTGGTATTAACTGGTTTTCTGACTATTAAGCCAGCTGATTAGCTCATCTTGCGTGTCAAAAGACGCGACAAAGGTCTGCTCCTGATCAGGACGTTGTGCATCCCTTATCGCTCTGAATGGAGCTTCACCGCTATAGTAGAATATTGGCTCCGCACGGCGTTTGACCCATGCTGATTGCTCGCGCTCTGCGAGCTCGCAGGCTTCTTCGTAATTGTCCGCTACTCCCAGCACTGTCGAACGATCCCAAGCTCCTCCATTCAGGCATCGAACAGTGATTTTCCCGTCCGGGCAAGTAATGCCATATGGATGATCCCACCAGGCATCAAGCTGAGACTTTGAGCGCTTTTCATTAGGTGTATCGTCGAAGTTTTTAGGTAATACCGGATTAAGGGGTATGCAGTTTGGCACTTGGATTCTCCCTGTAGCCTGAATCTACAAATAGGCAGTAAGCAATGTTCGTCAGGTTAACATGTACCTCCTGTTAGGTAATTAAGTACTTCGTTCCATTTTCGATATTCGCGTTATCTGACTCATTTTCTCCGACTTCAGGAGATCTCCATGCTGCTACGTAAGCCATGTGAATCAGGCTTGTTTTTCGCCCCGCTTTGACCCCATTTCCATGATGTTCTCAAACCTCGCGCTGTTACAGTAGGACAACTGCTACTGACGAGGTGAATATGACCAGATACCTTGGATACTGCGCCCTTGCGCTCCTTACCGTCCTGCCGACCGCTTCGGTATATTCTGCTGTACAGAATGATACAATGGGCCTATACGCTCCCGATCCCAGCTACACACCTGACATCCAAAATTCAGCACCTGTAACGCCTTCTCCGGGGGATGACAGTCTGTACAGTGATGACGTACCCGATTCATCTACCGCTCCAGAAAGCACCATTACCCCCCTGAATAGCTTTGATGTTATGTCTTTTTCTATAGGGCCGGTAAGCCTGCGGATGACAGCTTCTGAAGCGATCACTGCTATCACTGACAAACTTGGCCAGTCTGCTGGTGAAGAAATTCAAAAGCGCTACAGTAACAACTCATTGAATAGTATTTTCTGGGGAGATGCTCACCAGGAGACGGTGGTCTATTTTATCCCCGATACGGCAGTTGACCCCATTGAGCCGGTGGCTTACAAAATCCGCTTTTCATTCAGCAACCCTGATCTCTTACTGAAGTCGGCGATCGAGAAATATGGAGAGCCTTCAGTCTCTGATGCCCAGAGAGGTCGTTATATCTGGTGCAAGGCACTGGCGGAGAAAACGAATAAGTGTGATGACAGTAAATCTGAGCTTACGCTGACAACGCGAGAAGTTGAAGACACTGGCATCCTGACTCTCAGCGACCCAACGGTCTCATTTGATGCCTCGCGGACTGCAACGGCCACCCCGGATAAAGACCAGGCTGCGACTGAAGATAACCAGGGGCCATTGCCACAGCTCTGAAGTCGTCCGTCGCTGTCCAGCATCCTTTTGCAGGATTACTAAACCGACTGAATTCGTCAGCCGGTTTTTTTATCTGAATTTTACATTAGCGTCTGAAAGTACGCTTTCCAAACGGGCTTATCTCTTTGACGTGAAAACCCGCATTAGTCAGCATCCTGGCCATGACAACTGATGCAGGAAGACAGGATGCCTCCACTTTATGGCCGGGAGTAGCATCCAGAATACTTTGCAACATGGAGCGCCCAAATCCTTTTTGTCTTTGACTCCTGGTAACACCAAACATCCTGATTTCCAGATGTGAAGCAAGTCCATTTGCACCATTTTTGCCCGTCAGTAGGGCAAAACCTATCGCTGCGCCATTATGTTGAGCATCAAAGACAAACAAGAAATCGGCGCAATTCTCTCCCCGTTCCCGCCTGGCAATGGCTTCTGAGATCTGACTTTCGAACTGAGACAGTCCGTCATCATCATCAAAGTTAAAATACCCATCCCGCATACCGTCGCGAATCACCGCTATGATAAAGGGAACATCCTGTTTGGTTCCAAAGCGCATTTCAGGGGCAGATAACACCGTCATCAGTTTGTCTCTCGTAACCGTTATTATTCCATCAATTTGATTACATGGAGGTAAAGAGGTCAATAGAAATGAACGGGGTATTTCGCTGATGACCATTTGATCGGTGTTAGTGGTTTCAGTAGCAGAGCCAGGAGGTATATAAGGCCAGCAAAAATGCCAGCCTTTTTCATTTAAACCGGTTTTCTTATGATTCTCTTGATCGGCATTCCTGCCTTATCAAAATATCGGGTTGGCCATATTTCTTGAGGTTCTTCACCAATTGCATTAGCGATGATGATCTCGCCTCTAGGCCAGTCACGTGTCAGTGCATTTGCCAGAGTGCTGCTTGAAAGACCGTTAGCCCTACTCAGTGAGGCAAGTGACAAACCTTTCTTATGTAGCGCAGCTATGATGTCTGCCTTATGCCAGTCCTGTTTTTCCATCTCCATTTCCTTTGGTGGTGAATCGGAACATGGTTTGCAGTACCAGCTAATGACGACTGGCGAGCCGTAAGGCTCCCACGCCCCGACCCACCATTGACAAAAAACAGGCGAGCGAGTGCGAACCGTTCAAGTACATGAACGGCGTGTCATTAGTCGGGGCTGCAAATCCCCACTCTTACGATTTAGTAAGGGCTACAACAGTTTACAGCATTTAAAGGGTGTATCAGAAGTGTTAATGCCGTAAGTTTGCGAGTCGGTTTGAAATTCAGATAATAACTATGCTTAATGGCCTGTTCAGGAAAGCACTTCGATGCTGTTCATATAGCCAAAGCCGAATATCCGCTTTCTGCCGATCCCGAAAGCGTATGCCTGTTCAAGTGCGCCGACATCTTCAATCACGCATTCAGCATCGTACTGGCTCATCGGTACAATGATCTTGTGGGATGTACGGCCAACGCTCCCGGGCTTAATAATATGGAACTTGGTGCTTCGAACGATACGTAACCGTCCACAGATCACTCCGGCCCGTTCCAGGTGATAGTGGATATAATCCGGGAGTTCATGGGCAGGTGGACAAATCTCTCTTTTCCGGCCTCCAGCTTCCTCGCGTCGAATAGTGGCCAGCGAGCCGCAGATTCGAATTTTCTGGCCAGACACAAACATGATTTCCTTCATGACTTCGCCAGGGAGCCCGAGTGCAACAGCCGTTCTCAGAACAACCTGGGTGTCGGAGGCACTTTGTTTGCGAGAGTAGAAGGTGTATGGGAGTCGCGACCCAGAACGTTCCTGGACTACCTTATCCAGTTGCTGGTGGATCCCATACACGTCACCTGGGGCGATTCTGAACCTGAGCGCACATTCAAAGTATTTCACGCCACATTCCTTGCTGAACATAATGAATTTTCAATATTAGTTTCAGGGTATGGCATGGACGGCGAGTGACGAAATTATGAGGGGGGAATACGGCCAGTCCTTTGGCCGGTGTGGTCAGAGAATCATTTCGATACTTTCGCCGTGGAATATACCGATCACATCTGTCTTGAGGCGGTTACTCCTCGGCTTTACTTCATTGGCCACGAACTCTGGCAATGGCCGAATTTTCACGTGCTCATCCTGAATGATAATGAACGGCATAGATGAAGCGGCAGAAAGACGCAGTATCTGGTCGGGGTGTTCAGGATCAGCCATCGCGATGTTTGCAGCTGGATGCACTTTAACCGGACGGCGTAAGCGAAGCTTTTCTTCCGGTACACGCGCAATAGCCTTAATCAACGAGTTGAGTCTGACTGATTTATCTTCATCTTCCTCGATGTCCTTGCCCATCTTCTGGAGCAACTCGATTTTGTTAACCCTGCTAAAAAGCGTCTTTTGCCTCCAGCCGAAACTGACCAGATTGACGTTAGCATTATCAAACATACGCAGCTGCCGATAGAGATGCAGGGTCATGACACCAGGGCAGGCGCTATGCAGCGCGTTGAAGCGCATGTATTCCGGTCGGCGATCACCACCGTAGTTTTCGATGATGTGGCGTTGAATGCTCTCTTTATGCTGGTTGATGGATGTCACCAAACGGGTAACCAGCTGAGAGAATTCCGCATCTGTATTGTCGTACCATAATACGCCGGTAGTGCGCCGAGCGGACTTCTGCGAATAGCCATCCCTGATATGCAGGTCAGCGTATGCCGCGCAGGCAGCATGGACAGCATCGTGTCCCTGTTTCAGCTCAGGCATGATGTGTTCGATGGCCATATCTTCTTCGCCATCAGCAACGGCTGGCAGGACGCAGACACTCGCCTTGAGCGGAAGCCGGGAACCCAGCACTCCACGAAGTTGTGTGATCTCGCTCTCCAGCGTCTGGAAAGTTGTTGAGATATTCATTTCTATCCCCGAAAAAGGGCTCTAAACTCCCTCCGCTGCACGGAGGACTGTATGTACATACATACTCATAACAAGCGAAACCGAGTATATCAAGTTCGTTTTGTTTACAGACGAATTTTATCGATGACGAATGAAGTTTTCACTGCTGATTAGCCAATCCTGACGCGAGGGATTTCATTAATGTTAGTGAGATAGGATGGTGACAATAACTCCCGCCGCATCGTCCAGTCTTTGTCGATGCCCTGGCCCGCAAACCATAATTTCCCCCGACCTGACCGGTTAATTCTATCCATCACGCCCATCAACGCTTCACCATTGGCAAAGAGTCGGTTCTCACCAAACAAATCGAGCTGGCTGGTGGCGCTATCATAAAAGTCAGATAGCATCACTCCGGCTTTATGGTATCGGTATCCCTCCTGCCAGATATGCCGGAGCCCTGCGACCGCAGCCGCAATGATTTCCCGGGTATCGGCGGTGGGGTTTTCCAGCTTGACTGTCTGCTGGCCACTGTAAGGGGCCGTTTTCGAATAGTAACTTGTGCCAATAAAAACCGTTATGCAGCGACAGTATTGCTTCTCTTCGCGCAGCTTCTCGCCTGCACGTTCGGCATACTCACACACCGCCTGGTGCATTGCTTCGTAGTGCTCTATTTTCTGGCCGAATGAACGCGAGCTGATGATCTGCTGCTTAACCTTCCTCACCTCTTCCAGGGCTATGCAGGACTCGCCATTCAATTCGCGCTGCGTTCGCTCCAGTACGACTCCAAATGTGTTACGGATAAGCGATGTTGGCGCATTGGCCAGATCGAGAGCAGTCCTGATGCCCATGCTGTTCAGTCTGGTGGCATATCTCCGGCCCACCCCCCAGACATCGCTTACGTCAATATATGGCAATAATTTACGTTGTCTTTCTGGACTGCTGAGATCAACCACTCCGCCTGTTTTAGTCCATGTTTTTGCAGCTTTATTTGCTAGTTTTGCCAAAGTTTTAGTTGTCGATATGCCCACCCCCACGGGTATATGGGTGCTCTTTAATACGGTTTTCTTTATTTCTCTTCCATAGTCATCAAAATTATAATTTTTCTGCATTCCTTCAAACGAAAGGAAAACTTCATCAATACTGTAGACCTCAGTATTACTGGAGAATTTAAATAATGTCTCACACACCCTACGGGAGATCTCCGCGTACAAGGCATAGTTAGAACTGAAAACATGTACACCGTTAGCTTCAAAGAATGCTTTCTTCTGGAAGTACACGTCACCATTCTGGATACCTAATTTTTTAGCTTCCGCTGAACGTGCCACGACCATGCCATCATTGTTCGAAAGGCATACAATTGGCTTGTTCACCAGATCGGGCCGAAAGACTCTCTCGCAGGAGGCGTAAAATGAGTTGCAATCCACCAGGCAGAACATCACAAGGCCTTGTACACGATGAAGGTCACCACGCCAAAAATGGCCAGTTCTTCGCCTTCTTTCAGATAGATCGGTGACATCCGGCTATTCATTGGCAGTAGCGCGGGAGCCGGGCTTAGCTGCAACCGCTTAATGGTGAAATCACCATCAACGGTCGCAATCACAATATCCCCCTCTTTCGCCTCAAGTGAGCTATCCACGATGACCAGATCGCCTTCGTGAATACGTGCCTCTACCATCGATGAACCTGTTACTCGTAAGAAGTAGGTTGCAGATGGATGTTTGATGAGGTGAGTATTTAGATCAATAAATTCATCAACATAATCGGAAGCGACTGAAGGGAAACCTGCGCTGACAGGCTCAACGAACAACGGGAATTGGCCTGGTGATTGTTGTGTCACTGGGATAAGTTTCATAATGCTCTGCTCTTCGTGGTGCTGTATATCCATACAGTATTATAGACAGGAGCCAGGAATTTTCGCACCTCCTTTTCCGAAAGTTATTTTCCGCTATCACTCTTCAGGTTTTTCTTATCACTTGTCCAGAAGTGGGTAACTGCACATAACAAATTGCAACCATATGATTCCTCAGTTCATTTTCAGAATTTACTCGTGCTTACTTCGTATACAATTCGGAATTTATCCGTACATTTTATAAGGAGTAATAACGATGAAGCAGTTTACAAATGAAGCAACTCAACAAATGCTGGCCGACTTTGACAAATCCCCTTTCTCTGACGCTGATCTGGCCGCAATGGATGTGGATGCTCGACAAATTATTGAGCAGAACGCTGAAAGGGATCGCCAACACCCGGTAACAGCAATCTGGCGTGTTGCGGTCGAGGGAAGCCTGACTGCGCGAGGTGGTGTCGTAACCGCTGTTGATAGCGCCAGGGTTATGGATCTAGGCAACGGTCAAATGGTCAAAATCGCAGTGGAGGGTGATGCAGTCACTTATACCGATGGTTCATCTGCACGGATTGTTTCAAGCGCTGGCCAGAAAGCTACACACTTCGAGAAAGGGCTCGCGCTGGTGGGCAGCGTACTGGATAACGGGGATGAAATTGTCTCGACCCCGCAGGACAGATTAGTGCTGTTATCGCGCAAAGGTATGGCTGAAGCCCCCGACTTTCTGGCAATACCCGGAGGCGTGACTCATGGGGTATCGAACTAACAATTATGGCCGGGGCCAGGCGCTCCACGGAGATAAAACCACCACAGGCGCGACCGTCCTTACTTGGGGTCAGTTTGGATATCGAAAATTATTGTACTATAAGGACTTCCCCGGCATGTCAAAGCCGGTATTTATGGTTTCTGTCTGCTCTTCAGTAAAAATAA
>SAAB01000083.1 GCA_009929615.1 Clostridia bacterium
ATAAACAAGAATTTAGCGGCTTAGAACTCGAGGTTGGAAATATCGATTTCTCCTGACATTAATTTAGGAAGCAATAAGTCTCTTGTTTTAGCAAGTTTTTGATTCTCACAAATATTAGCAGCAATCAAATCATATATAGGGGTTACAAGATTACAAAAATCGCTAATAACAGAATCATTGGGAATCGGAATCTGATAATTGAGTGTACTACGTGGGGATACTCTTTGACGACTGTTTGTAGAACCTGTCGTATGTGCGCAAATGTAGTCGCTGAAAGGTGTACTATCAATTATGGAATATATGAAATCTTTAAATTCGGGCTGTAATCCTTCGAATATAATAAATTCAGTCGAACAAACCGGATGCTCAGATAAGCATAATGGCCTCCAAATACGTTTGGTATCAGGGTTTAATTTTGAAATCATAACCGAATTATTTGTCAAAACGTATTTATTACTTTTTACGTATTCTGCTAATTCGAATACTGGATAATGCTTATCATCATATGCTGGTATGCTGTAGTGTTCTAACATTATTTGAGGATTCTTCATTGGTGAAAAACTGTTGGTTTTTATAGTTGCTATTGAACCAAGGGTACCTAATCTCCATTCAGGTGGCATTTCGCCATCAAATGGTTCGAAATCAATAAACCATGATTTGAAAAGCACCTGTGCTTGCTGCTCTAAATTCTTGTTTAAAACGGATTATCAATGAAAATCACCTCTGAGAAGAGGATAATATAAGAAATAAAGTAAAGGAGTGAGACTCATGTCAGGATTCTATACCGAAGCGGATTATGAAAACTCTATTATAGAGCTTTTTGAAAACCTGGGTTATCGTCATATTTATGCACCTGATTTGGAACGTGACTTCTATAGCCCTTTATATGAAGAAGAACTTGAGTCCGCGTTACACAGACTGAATCCAGAAATGCCGGAAGATGCAATTGCGGACGCATTATACAAACTGAAAAATTTTGAAAACGCGGAACTTGTACAGAAGAATGCGTTATTCATGGATTATCTGCAGCACGGAATTGAAGTGCGTTATTTTGTGAAAGGTGAAGAACGTTCCGGCCTGGTTTATCTTGCTGATTACAAGAATCCAGAGACAAACTCCTTTGTAGTAGCAAACCAATGGACTTTTATTGAAAATAGTAATAAACGTCCAGATGTTATCTTGTTCTTAAATGGTTTACCTGTTATTTTAATAGAACTCAAATCTCCCTCACGTGAAGAAACGGATGCGTCAGAGGGATACTTACAGATTAGAAACTATATGCAGGAAATCCCATCGATGTTTATCTATAACTGTATTTGTGTAATCAGCGATCATTTGACGAGCAAAGCTGGAACAATTACATCCGGTGAAGACCGTTTTATGGAATGGAAAACGAAAGATGGCGACTACGAAAATACGCAGTACGCTCAGTTTGATACATTTTTTGAGGGGATGTTCATGAAGGAACGTCTGCTCGACATCGTTAAGAATTTCATCTGCTTCTCCAATGAAGGGATCAAGCAGTTCAAGATATTGGCAGGATACCATCAGTATTTTGCGGTAAATAAGGCAATTGAATCTACAAAGAAAGCAACCATTACTGACGGTAAGGGCGGTGTTTTCTGGCATACACAGGGCAGTGGGAAATCGCTGTCTATGGTCTTTTATGCACATCTTCTTCAGGAAGCACTGAACAGCCCAACCATTGTTGTTATCACAGACCGTAACGATCTGGACGATCAGCTCTACGGTCAGTTCGCAAAATGTAAGAATTTTCTACGCCAAGACCCGGTTCATGCTTCGAGCCGCGAAAATCTGAAGAACCTGCTTGATGGCAGACAGGCAAATGGCATCATCTTCACGACGATGCAGAAGTTTGAAGAATCTGCTGAGCCACTTTCTGAGCGTCGGAATATTGTTGTTATGGCTGATGAAGCTCACCGAAGCCAGTATGGCCTGAAGGAAAAGGTTGATGCCAAGACCGGTGAAATCAAGGTGGGAACTGCCCGTATTATTCGTGACAGCCTTCCGAATGCAACATACATAGGCTTTACCGGCACGCCGATTGCGGCCAAGGACAGAAATACCCGCGAAGTATTCGGTGACTATATTGATATTTACGATATGACACAGGCTGTTGAAGACGGCGCTACAAGGCCGGTTTATTATGAAAGCCGTGTCATTAAGCTGAAGTTTGACGAAGCAACACTTCACCTTATTGATCAGGAGTACGACATTATGGCAAATAATGCTGATCCTGAAGTTGTTGAGAAGAGCAAGAAAGAGCTTGGTCAGATGGAGGCAGTCCTTGGAAACGACGCTACAATTGATTCACTGGTAAGTGACATTATCGATCACTACGAAAACTACCGTGAGAATCTACTGACCGGTAAGGCGATGATCGTTGCCTATTCCCGCGCCATTGCAATGAAGATTTATAAACGCATCCTCGAGTTGCGTCCGGGTTGGACTGAGAAGGTTAAGGTTGTTATGACCGAGAGCAACAAAGACCCCGAGGAATGGCGTTCGGTTATTGGAAATAAACGTCTCAGGGACGAGCTTGCAAAGGAATTCAAGGATAACGATAGTCCGATGAAAATCGCAATCGTTGTAGATATGTGGCTGACTGGATTTGATGTGCCTTCTCTTGCCACAATGTACGTGTACAAGCCAATGCAGGGGTATAACTTGATGCAGGCAATTGCACGTGTTAACCGTGTCTTCCGAGATAAGGAAGGCGGGCTGATTGTCGACTACGTTGGTATCGCATCCGCCTTGAAGCAGGCTATGAATGATTACACAGTTCGTGATAAAAAGAACTACGGTGATACCGATATTGCTAAGGTTGCTTATCCGAAGTTCCTCGAGAAGCTGGATGTCTGCCGTGATATTTTCCATGGTTACGATTATTCAAAGTTCGCAACTGGAACTGATCTGGAAAGATCAAAGGCTATTACCGGCGCCGTGAATTTTATTATGGCGCTTGATAAGGAAGAGAAGAAGATTGACTTCATAAAGGAATCATTGCTTCTGAAGCAGGCACTGTCGCTTTGCTCTTCTCTTGTAGAGCGTGATCTGAGAGTGGAAGCAGCATTCTTTGAATCTGTGCGAGTTCTCGTCAACCGTCTTATGAATCAGGGAGACGGTCACAAGGTCAGCCTGAAGGAGATGAATGACCGCATAAATGAACTATTAAAATCAAGTATAAAGAGTGACGGAGTAATCAATCTCTTTTCAGATGTTAAGGAAGAGTTTTCGCTGTTTGATCCGAAGTTCCTTGAGGAAATTTCCAAGATGAAAGAAAAAAATCTTGCTGTTGAGCTTTTGAAAAAACTAATTGCTGAACAGGTTAAGGTCTTTAGTAGGACAAATGTTGTGAAATCCGAAAAGTTCAGTGAGCGGATGCAGAAGGTTATGAACTCCTATCTTAATGGCATGTTATCCAATGAGCAGGTTATAGAAGAGCTTTTAAATATGGCAAAACAGATTGCTGCAGCGAATCAAGAAGGCGATGCGCTGGGACTTACACCTGATGAATTGGCATTTTATGATGCATTAACAAAACCAGAGGCAATAAAAGATTTTTATCAGAATGATGAACTTGTTGCTATCACAAAAGAATTGACGGAGACTCTTAGAAAAAACAGAACAATAGATTGGCAGGAACGTGATTCAGCAAGAGCCAAAATGCGAATGATGATAAAAAGACTTTTGAAAAAACATAAGTACCCACCGGAAGGCATGGAAGATGCTGTTCAAACTGTTATGACACAGTGTGAGTTATGGACAGACAACAATGACATGGACGCGGGCGTAATATCGTATTCAGAAAGAAAAAATCAGTATAAAGATAATACAGATCAGATGGTAGCGGAGAATTCTGCTCCATATGGTGATGAGGAGGATAAGTCATAATATGGATGCTACAAAAGGTAATATCTACGCTATTTTGAATGGCAACAAACAATTTCTAATTCCGGTGTATCAACGGTATTACAGCTGGGAGATAGAACAATGCAGTCGCCTATGGAATGACATTGTCAATATGCAGAAGACAGGTAAAGTGGGACATTTTGTCGGTTCTATCGTTAATATTGCAGAACAGGCAATGCCAACCGGTGTTCAGAAATATATGATTATTGATGGACAGCAGCGTTTAACTACACTCAGTTTGCTACTTATTGCACTTCGTGATTATGGAGAAGCTCACCCAGAGGATACTACTATTAATTCAAGGCGTATTGATAATATGCTTTTGAAAAACGAGTACGAAGATGGAGACGAGAGGTACAAGTTGCTTCTCACGGAAACAGACCGTGATCTGCTTATTAGCCTTGTTGAGAAAAAACCTATCAGCGATCCGGGATTATCCCGTATTCTGTCAAATTATAACTTCTTTGCAGGTAAAATTGCGGATATGGAACTGCAGCCAAAGGATGTCTACGAGGCCATCGGAAAACTGCAGATCGTCAATATCACATTGGATCGAAACGTTGACGATGCGCAGGCCATTTTTGAGAGCCTTAACTCTACCGGTAAGGAACTCTCTGAATCTGATTTGATTAGGAACTATGTGCTGATGGGGCTTGAGCCTCTGGAACAGCGTTATGTTTACGAACATATGTGGCGTCCGATGGAATTGCTTTTTGATTATGAGAAGCAGGATTCTGTCATGGATAGATTCTTCCGTGATTACCTTACTATGAAAATGACAAGAATCCCAAAGATTGATCGCGTATATGAGACCTTCAAGGCATATCACCTGAATTGCGAGTTTGCTACTATTCGTGAACTATGCAGCGACCTTTTAACGTATGCCACCTATTACACGAATATGGTATTCCAGAGAAGTGACAATGCGGTACTGAAATCGCTGTATTCTGATATCGGAGATCTTCGAATGGAAGTAGCATTTCCGTTCCTGCTCAAAGTACATAATGATTGTGCTGAGGGAGTTATTTCAGAAGATGATATGGTTGAAATCATTAAGATGTGCATCAGCTATGTATTCCGCAGAAGCATTTGCGATATACCGACGAACTCTCTCAATAAGACCTTTGCCACACTGCGTAATGAGATTAAGACCGATGATTATATGAATTCTATTAAAGCTTTCTTTGTGCTACGAAACGATTATAAAGAATTTCCGGATGATGATAAGTTTGGAAACGCATTTATGACGCGAGATATTTATAATATGAGATCAAGGAACTTTATTCTTAGCCATCTGGAGAATCAGGGCAATAAGGCTCCGATCACTATTGAGAATTATACAATTGAGCATATCATGCCGCAAAACAGCAATCCACGTGATGAGTGGAAGACTATGTTAGGTGCCTATTGGAAAGAGGTACAGAAAACCTATTTGCACACAATCGGTAATCTTACTCTGACGGCTTACAACTCGGAGATGAGCGACAATCCATTCATGGTAAAGATGGATATGGAGGGAGGCTTCAAAGAAAGTGCTCTTCGGTTGAATGCTTATCTTGTGAAACTTACCGAATGGAACGAGAAACACATAAAAGAGCGTGCAAAGATTCTCGCCGGAAAGGCTGAGCAGATATGGAAATATCCGCAGATATCTGCTGGTGAGCTTGCACCTTATCAGGTTGAAGAAAAGCCTGCCCAGAAGTACACAATTGATTCTTATGACATTAATGCATTTACCAAGACGCTCTTCGATATGCTGGATAGACGCATCTGCAACCTGTCTCCGGATGTAAATCGAGAGTTTAAAAAACTCTACATAGCCTACAAGCTGGATACTAATTTTGTGGATATTGTTGTACAGAAACAGCGCTTGCGTATCTCACTGAATATGAAATTTTCAGAGATACACGATCCAAAGGGTATCTGTCGTGATATTACCGGTCTTGGAAGATGGGGCAATGGAGATGTCGAAGTGTTCTTTGAACATACATCGGAAATCGATGACGTGATGGATCTGATTGAACAGTCATATAAAAAACAGGCTGACGAGTAAAGGCGGTGGATATGATGGCTAAATCATTTAAAGATTATCTTGCTGGTGCTGGATACTTTTTACTCGACACTACAAGGGAAGCGGTACTGCGTCATGAAGATGAAACGGTGCAACAAGAGCGTGAGGCTGGAATATCTATTTTAACTGCTGCTTTGTATGAAGCAAAGATTAAGGATCCAGAGATAATACGTCTTTTGCAGAAGTATTATGGATTGAGAGAAAACGAAGCTCAGGAACAACTTCGTATTGAAAAAACAATCAATCATCCATGCAGTGAGCTCGAATCCTATATCATGAGCGAGGAAGCACTTTCACAGCAGGAGGCTCAAGATTATATTATTGACCATGGAACCGTGGATTTGCTTCGACAAGAGAGAGGTCTTTGGAAATTGTCACCGAAAGAGCTTTTAAGGAAAATTGAGTGAGAGGATGTCCTACAATGTATGCACAGTTAACAACTCTCCTACCTGCGTTGCAAAGCGACAATTATGGAGAGTGGATCATTGATAAAGAAAATGATGGAACTCCGGAGCATCCAATCCAGTTCCCTTTTGTGAATTATGGAGAAGTGGTACGTAAGCTTGAAGAAGAAATTTATCATTTTGAGCAGGATCATCCTGATTTCGGGCTGAACCGATACGGAGAGATTCTCAAAAAGAATGAAATAGAATGGTGCTTTGAATCCATGAAGAATGTTGACGTCAGCAAGTTTGATGGAAAAGTTGTTATGGCTCTACTGATGGGAGCCGTTCGAGCTGAGCGTTTCTGCGATGGAGCACTTATTGGATTCTGCAAAGATGGAAGCATTATAAAGTGGCTTGAAAGGCTTAAAGACATTGATCAACAGGGCTGAGACAGTTGAAGTTGTCGGAGCGGTGATTCTTTTGAAACGTGTTTTGAAATGAGAAAGCGTTTACAGATGGCAATGCTCCACGATAGGTAATCGTAAAAGTTTTATAGAAAGGATCGATTATATGGATAACGAACGGCATGGCGAAATGCTGATTTATCAGACCGAAGATGGTCTGACAAAGATAGATGTCAATATGCAGAGCGAAACAGTATGGCTGTCATTGGATCAGATGGCAGATCTGTTTCAAAGGGATAAGTCAACGATATCCAGACATATTAAAAATATTTTTGATGAAGGCGAACTGGATAGGAATTCAGTTGTTGCAAATTTTGCAACAACTGCTGCGGACGAAAAAACGTATCAAGTAGATTATTATAATCTCGATGTAATCATCTCTGTCGGTTATCGTGTAAAATCCCAGCGTGGCGTGCAGTTCCGTATCTGGGCAACAAATATACTGAAAGAGTACATTAAAAAAGGCTTTGCAATGGACGACGACCGCTTGAAAGAGTTGGGCGGCGGTGGATATTTCAAGGAACTGCTTGAGCGTATCCGTGATATCCGTGCATCTGAAAAAGTGTTCTATCGTCAGGTACTGGAGATCTATGCGACCAGTATTGATTATAATCCTAAGGCTGAAGTTTCTATTGAATTCTTCAAGAAGGTTCAGAACAAAATCCATTATGCTGTTTCAGGTGAGACAGCAGCAGAAGTAATTTATCATCGTGCAGATGCTGAAAAAGATTTCATGGGGCTAATGACTTTTTCAGGAGACCAGCCTACGCTCCGTGAAGCAAAAGTTGCCAAAAATTATCTGAACGAAAAAGAACTGCGTGCAATGGGACAGCTTGTTTCCGGATATCTTGATTTTGCTGAAAGACAAGCAGAGCGAGAAGTTTCCATGACGATGGAAGACTGGTCGAAGCATCTGGATGGTATTTTGACATCAACGGGTGAGAATTTATTAATTGGCAGTGGGGCTGTGAGTCATTCGGCGGCAATGAATAAGGCGGAAACGGAATACAAGAAATATAAAGCGAAAACACTGAGCAGTGTGGAAAAGGATTATCTAAATAGCATTAAACTGCTGGAGCAAAAAGCAAAACAAGAGAAGTGACCAAAGCTTTGCTCAGGTTGAAGGTTGAGACGACGGCCGAGGGCACAGTTTTATGGCCACTCCATTGCTGCCGCAGGTTGAGGCGATGGACAGACATGTGAAACCGTATATTATAGGTAAGAGAACCGGTTTCGACTTGTTTCCGAGAACGGACAAAAGGGTTTTGATAAGTTTCCGTGAACCGAAAAATGCCCTTGACCAGTTCCCGCATACGAACGGAGCTGACTTTTGCCTGTTCATGGTAACTGGTCAATAATCGGACATCAAAATGGAGCAATCGTGCCACGTGGAGACGGTGTGTCTGCTCAGTCGCAAGGCTTAGAAAGCCAGGAAACAGGGCATTTGTTGAGGGATAGATTTCCGCAGGCGGTTAGGGAACGGT
>SAAB01000148.1 GCA_009929615.1 Clostridia bacterium
GGGGTCGTCTCAGAAAACGGAAAATAAAGCACGCTAAGCGTGCGTGGAGGCTGGCACCCAGCGGTACAGCGTCGGAATGGACACGCCGAGGTTCTTGGCCACGTCCTTGGGCGGCACCCCGCTGGCCAGCAGCTTCTTGGCCGACTCGATCTTGCTGTCGGTCATCTTCGGCTTGCGGCCGCCTTTGCGGCCGAGCTGCTTGGCGACTTCCAGCCCGGCGCGGGTGCGCTCGACGGTCAGCTCGCGCTCCATTTCGGCAAGGCTCGCCATGACGTGGAAGAAGAACCGCCCGGATGGTGTGCCGGTGTCGATGGAGTCGGTGAGGCTCCTGAACTGGACACCGTGCTTGTGCAGATCGCCGACCAGATCGACCAGTTGCTTGACCGACCGGCCCAGCCGGTCGAGCTTCCAGACGACCAAAGTATCGCCTTCGCGCAGCATTTCGAGCGTCTTGGCCAAGCCAGGCCGGTCTGCCCGCGTGCCACTCACCTTGTCCTCGAAGACCTTTTTACATCCGGCCTTGCTCAAGGCTTCGCGTTGCAGCTCCAGGTTCTGATCCTGCGTCGAGACGCGCGCATAGCCAATCAACATGGCTTGTCTCGCGCCCGGTCGATGCGTTCCTGCATCGCCTGCATCACTTCTTCGTGGGTGTACGATCTGGCGTTGGCGTCGGTGGCTTGCCGCAGGGCTTCCTCAACCTCGCGCGTCATCCGCTCGTAATCCTCCGGCCACAGCGCTTGCTCCATGCGCAGCGACGCCTGACCCAGCAGGTGCAGCAGGCTGAACAGCCGCATGTCGTTGGTGGCGACGATGCGCTCCCGAATCTGCTCCTGAATAGCTTCGCTAGCCCGATGCGCTTGTGGTGTGGCAGTCCCCTCGTAGTCAGCGGGGAATTCCGCTTCCTCGGCAATCCTTGCCCAGGCGCTGGCCAGCGCCTCGATGGTTGACGTGCTCATTTCCGCCGCTCCTGTGCTCTTTGGCGAATCAACCGGCCAAGGGGCCTCGACGCGAAAACCAGCAGCATCACGCCTATCGGATACCAGGTCGAGAAGACCACCAAGGCATCGAAGGCTGGCCGTCCGGTGTTGGTAGGCAGTACGGCGGTCACAGCCATCAACCCGCCGACCGTCCAGATGATGCGCCACACGTAGGGCATCACGCGGGGCACGTAGCCGTCATCGAAAGCGGTCTGGTAGTAGCGGCGCAGGCCGCGCTCGGCAAGCGCCTGGCGCTGCCGCTCCGACAGCGCATCCGTCCGGCCATACCAGCGCCGGAATGGTGGACAGCGCAGCAGCAAAGGGGTGAAGAGGATCATCACCGCCACGATCGCGACACCCCACGCCATGACGGCGCCGGCATCGGGCCGCTTGGCGTTCTCGATCACGGGCGCGAAGACGCCCGGAGCACCGATCATCCAGAACAGCGCAATGTGCTGATGGAAGGAGAGCTTCATTTGCTCATCCACTTGCGCAGCAGGCGCTTTTTCAGGGAGGCGCGTTCTTGCGGGTTGCGTCCCTTGTGATTGGCGATGCGATCCGCCGTGGCGGCCTGGCGCTTGACGGGCCAGTAG
>SAAB01000004.1 GCA_009929615.1 Clostridia bacterium
TACACAGTATGTACGTTTGAAATGAAAGCCGCTGACGTTATATGTAAAGCCCTGTCACTCACTCACACGCGAATAGACACTGTTTTTACTATATACTCCGTAGAGGCGTTTTATTTTATTTCGACAGATATTTAATATTAGACTCTATCAAATAAGTAAGCCTACGGCCATTTCTAACCGTCAGCAGTATAATCACCACAAAAATTACGGCAAGTATAAAAAATATTAGAGCAGTACTTTTTATAATATATTTAATATAATTGGATTTAAGATCATTTCCCGACTTCCAAGCAGAAAGAGGATTTGAAGCAAGCGCACCAGACTTGTAACCAATGTCATAAATATGGTAATCAATAGCTTTATAAAGTTGTGAATCAAACAGTGTGTTTTTGTCTTTGACACTATCCTCTTTATATTCAGGCATTAACAAAACCAAGTTTCCAAGATGATTTTTATAATTGCTATCAGATACTTTTTCAGCAGTAATTATTACACCTCTGAGTAACAGGCCATCGATATCTCCCAGTTTTTTTGCAGTAGCTGGTTTAGGATCTGCAAGTGCTTTTTCAACTGACTTTCTTAGTAAACTCCCTCTGTCTCCATAGATTTCATACAAAGAGTCCAAGTCTCCAGTTTTCATAGCAGTACTTATTTTGTCGGTATTGTATTTATAATTATGAGGCTCATCACCAAATGCAGCAATAAATAAATTAAACCCTACAAACAATACTATGCAACTTGTCATTATCTCAAGTTGTAAACCATTCCCATTAATAATTGCCCCTAGTATTACAATCAATATACATACACCCACACCAACTCTTCCATATATGGAAATAAATGATCCTATCGTATCAAAAGCATTTTCAGGAACTAACTCATTGGAGCGTAGAATGTTGAATATATCGTCAGAAACCTGTTTGACTTGCTCATCTACTGGCATGTCTGATGGAATACAAAACCATAATATTAGAAATATAATAGCGAAGATTAGAGATATAGCTAAGGTAAAATATATAGCTCTATCACGCTTCCGTCTAATAGCATTCTCAACATCATCATATGGATTACTTTGTCTGATTCTAGCCATAGCACATCCTCTAAATTTAACTATTATTTGGAAGACAGTTCTTTTGCTACCATAAAACGCTTCTCCTTCCATTGCGCTGCGCGAGCTTCAAGCTGGGTATGTTGCGTCTTGGCTCGGTCGTGGATTTTTTTAATTTCTCGACCGGCCTCATTGATCTGGTTTGATATGTAATCAATTGTCTCAACATCATATACAGTACGATTAGCTGTTTTGGCTACACGAATACTGCTCTCTTTTACTAACAAAGCTTGACGTCTGGCTTGTTGATTTACAGAATCACCAATTGCCTGAATCAGTAATGAGCTTTTATCACTCCTTTCGGCCTGGTCAATAATAAGATGGCTGCGTTTAGAAGATGGTATCGTTACTTTAATAATAGTTTCAAACTGGTCTACCATCGAGAGGTTATTGAACTTCATCATTTTCATCATCTTTAGGTCTTCAAATGCCTTTTGTTGTTCCGTGATCATGTCATTTCGACGTTTTGTTATGAGGGCGATTTGATGTTCAATATTCATTGCTTCCATGCTCAGCATGGTATTATCAGGCTGATTTTTTAGTTCCTTACGAATAGAAGCCTGAACTGTTTGTAACTTCTCCAGAATGTAATAGGCAGCTACAATGTTAACCCCTGTATTTTTTACACTAGTTAAAGCTTGGTCATACATTCCATCAATATTTTTATTCATTTCAAACAACCCCTCCGATATGCTTTCGATATCCGAGGTTAAAATATCGATTTGTCCTTTAACTGAATCAAATCTTGACATTGCACTAAAATGAAGACCGATGGCTTTCATTATGAAAGGCCCAACATACGGTATCCGTGACAGTTTCTTTTGAAGATAACTTGGTTCGACTGCATTACTGACTTCACGAGCCAGTGCAACAATCTCATTCAGAGTCTCTCCCTTCTTGCCCTGAGATGATGAGCTGACGCTGAGAAGGAGGTTATCAAGATAATTAATATCAGTAGTGTCCTCCAATCGTCCAAAGTTATGCGCGGCATCAATATCACCAATCTGGAAAGATCTGACTGCATCTTTTATTGATGATTCCATACTTACATCAACAGCATATTTATCAAATTCCTTAGCCACTTTGACATCTAATATATCAATACTATTTATGATCTTCATGTTATCTCACCTTATGTTCTTATTTAATTTATTGACCAGCTTCTTGAATTTTTCATGAGCCACTTCATCAATACCACTACAAACACCACTGGCGTTGATGTTCTTAGCCTGCCCTTCCCACATAGGTAATAAATTATCTTTAATATCTCGAAGGCTATCTTTTACATCGACAGCTGTTTCATAGCTCATTTGTGCTTGAACCTGACTTAGTTTTAAACCAACAAGAACTCCCTGAAAGTTATTAACTCTTATCCGTAGCCTGTTAATTGCCATATATTCATTGCTTGTGACACTATAGTCACACTCGTTCTTATTTTTCAGATATGACTCAACAACATCTATGAAAACCTCTAGCTGATGAATATCTTGCGCATAGATTGCCTCCAAACCCTTCGTGATTTCAGCATGAGCGGTTAGCATTTTGAAATGATCAGGTATCCGTTCGCATAGTTTCATAACTACTTTGTTATAAATATCTAGCTGGGCTTTCCGTAAGATTTCGGAACCTGTTAAATGATCGAACATCCGACGAAAAAGATTCTTTTTTCCCTTTGAGAAATTGACTTCCGCTTTTGTCATTGCGTCTATGAGATGGTAAATTTCATCTAAGAGCGACTTTTCAATATCACTCATCTTAACTGCTTCATCAATTGACATTTCATGCCCATTGATGTTGAGGACACATTTTTGATTTGAAATAAGCTCTGGCCCAAATCTATCGTAACTTAATGGGTCTTTAACAAAGGCTTCAACCATCTTAGTGGCATCACTGCTCATTTCAATTCTCCACAAATTTCGATAGAAAAAATTTACCATGTTCTCTTAAACTATCGAAATTCCTGACCATATAATGTCCGTTTTTCGGGGTCGTTTTGCGTTCAAAAAAAGTCGGAGAAAATTTGTCTGTCTATAAGATGGTGTAAACAAGTATAACTATGGTGGATTTCATGGTTAAATTTATACCCATTATGGTGGTAGCGGGCAGAACGCAGGCCAACTCTATTGCCAGGTTTCTACTGGATTCAGTGCTGGTGTGGTCATTATTGTGCTGGCTCAATACAATTATTCCATTCTATGTGCCGTTGGTAATAACCATTACAACATGCACAATTTATGCACGAGTTGGTTATAAAGTATTTTTCAAGCCGTTAACCTTCATGAAAACTAGAAGTTTTTATGTCGATGCTGAAAAACCAACAGTTCAACTCAATTACACATTAGCTGGTGGGCAGGCGAACCAATTTTTCACTTTAGCCCAAAAAACCACCAGCATCCATTTTGTTTACCTTTTCACCTGTCTCGTATACCTGTTTTTGGGTAAATCGCTCTCTAATTACGCAAAAAATATTAAGCGTGGTATATAACTCCATGAAACCGTTAATTATTGTTTTTATCATCTCTGCACTTTACCTCTCTTATCAGCTGATAAGGTCTCGTCGTCCAAAACATTGGTTGATAGTTTCCTCCTCATTGTCGCTTGCGGTTATTGTGTCCTTTCAGTTTCTCGGCGGTGTATTCCTGATCCCGACAGAATCCATGTACCCAACTATAAAACCTGGAGACTTGGTTATCGCTCAGCGTGTAGGTGGTTTATTCGATCATCGCGCTATTAGGCGTGGGGACGTACTCGTTTTTAACGCCCCTTCTGTTCCCGGCGTTTACTATGTCAAACGCGTATTAGGTATTCCTGGCGATACCGTCACATACAACGAAGAGAAAATCTTCTCGATAAACGGTAAACAAAACGGAAACCAGATTAAAAAAGATGGTTTTACTACTCAATACCAGGCAGATACCGACACTGCCGGTCAAAGTTATATCTTCCAGACAGATAACCGTATCGGCTACGTGAAAACGGGTAAGAAATGGATCATTCCCGAAGGATACTACTTTATGGCCGGTGATAACCGAGACCATTCGCTTGATTCCCGTTACTGGGACAATCCCCCTGGCACACCTAGGAACCTCAGAGGTCTCATTCCCCATGATAGTCTCGTAGGGCGAGTAAATTTCAGGATCGTCAATTTAGGCTTTCTGGCGCGTGGGGATTCAGGTGACCGTTCCATTAAACAACGACAGCAGCCGCATCAAAGGTAATCAGTCATGATGATCGAAACCTTTTACAAAACCAATAATGTGGAGGTCAGAAGCACTTACGAGGAGGTACTATCTGCCTACCAATTGTGGTTCAGGTTAACAAACCAGCTCTGTAACGATGAAGGATTCGAAGGTTTTACTGCTCATGATTTTTGTGTGCCTGATTTGTTTCTGCGATCAGTCGAATGCCATATCCAACGTGTGTCTGGTTTCCGTCAATTCAAAGAGCAATGCTTAATTAGCCCCGACAATACTATTCCTTTTGCCCTAAGAACAGACCATGAACATGGCTCTGCGCTATTCAATAGGTTTAATGATATATCGAAGTCTGCACTGACATCGCTGGGTATCGATCCAATACGCTTTGGTAACCCACCATTTGGTTTTGCGAAGGCTGTATTTTCGATTCTGAAAATTCACCATGAAGCAAAATTAAATGGATTAGTTGGGTACAGCCAGTTGTGGGCACTTGAAAACCAGTTCGACGAAATCCTGTTTGTTTGTTCTCTACCCGTAGCAGGCTGCGGGAGAATTCCATTTTATGAGGCTCCAGCCATCCCTCCTTACTGGATACCCATCACGGGAACTGAAGCCATCGACCTCTTTAATACCCACAACACCAAAATGAGGAAGAGAGAATGAAATCTATCACGACTGTTCTTTTATGCTTCCTTATCCTGGGTTGTGGAAGTCGGGATAAATTACCAATTCCCGCAACCAAGGCAATAAACGCGCTTCCAGATGCGATGGCAACCCTTTCTAATGCTGGTCTCTGGAATGAAAATGAACTTTCTGGCGCTGAATTCCTTGAAAACAGTGACAGAAGTATGATAGTTGCGAACTTAACGAGCGTTCCATGCAGAATGGTGTTCAGTTACGTCAAGACTTCAAATCATCCTTATTGGATGCCGAGCCAAATTGCTTGTGAGGGAGATGAGAATGATTAACTAGATACACTGATATGCTTCGTCAATCGCTACACGGTGGTATTCTGTTATACAGGCCTGTAAAGTGTATGAGGAAACCATGAACTCTCTACTCCAGCGTGTTGTGATTTACGCCATTGTGATTCTGATATGTAGCGTTTATTGCGTTCTGTACTTTGTGCCGCTCACTTCCATAAAGACGATCAACGCCATAGGCATTGCAAACTTAGTGGTACTGGCGTTACTCACATGGTTGTTAGTAAGACCACGGTTGTTCCAATTGTGGGGTGGGTATCTTGTACTGTCAGCAATTTATTTAGGTGCGATTTACCCTGATTTTCCATATGTTGAAGAAATCATCGTTTATACATTTGCCCTGATTTGTTTATCAGTCATGTTTTACGATGTATTCATTGATAACTGTAATGGGATACTGAGGCGCACCTTTCTTAGAATTAATTCTGAATGAATGGTGACCATATGGTTTTTAGAAAATTGGCAGCAAAAGGAATGTCCCGATGCGCCAAATTCCAGTGGTGCTTTTTCCTGCTAGCGTCATTAGCTTTATTCTTTCTACATGATGGCCCGTTGGTCATTGCGGGCCTCTTTATTACACAATTGTCTCTCCAGATGTCGATGACCCGTACAGGAAAGGAAGTCTTCGGCGTTATTTTTAATATCCAGTCATGGAGAAACAGTGGTGCTAGCCAGCAAACCTATTTTTTCCGGTGGTATATCGGCTTCCCGATTTCCTGCTTGCTATATATTCTTTCTCTTACTAATTATGTGTACGTTCCAGGCGATTTGTATTATCAGTTTATTGCAAGCAGTACTGATGACCTAGCACTCGTAATGAATCGTTTTGCTGTAGGCGTGAGTAACATACTCCCTGAAATCCTTCGAGGCGCATCTCTAACCCTTTCGATGATGATGTTTGTCGCAACATTGCTAAAAAATGTACAACTTGCTGAAGTACGTCGAATTTACTCCTCCATTCAGGATGGAAATGATTCCCAGAAAATTCTCTCGAATATGACATGGGAGCAATTCGAAAAGATTATAAGACTGCATTTCGAACTCAATGGCTACAAAGCAACTCTGACTAATACAGGAGCTGACGGCGGAGTCGACATTCTGCTGCAAAAAGATGGTCGCCGCGAAATGGTACAGTGCAAATTATGGAAAACCAGCAAAGTAGGAGTCTCGGTAGTCCGCGAAATTTACGGTGTAGTGCAAGCCAATGCATATGAGCGGGGTTATATCATCACCTCTGGGTTCTTTACTCAGGATGCATGGGAATTCGCTCTTAGCGCAAATGTTAAAGGAACATTATCGCTTATCGATGGTTCCAGACTTCTGAAAATAATCAAGGATAAAGAAATCCCCCCGCCTGCCACTGAGATAATAAATGTTGGTCCAGGTGAGAATCAAATATACGATCTTAATGTCATACCTAGCTGTCCCCGTTGCCATAGCAAAATGGTTAGAAGAATGTCGAATGGAAATTATTTCTATGGTTGCTCGGCTTACCCAATTTGTAAAGGAACCCGTAACCTCTAGAAATCTATTTTCAAGAAAACCATCTCATTTTGCGGTCGTTTTCAGGCCGCAAAATTTCGAGAGCTACCTCCCTCAAGATATAATCCGTTTATTATCGCGAGAGCATATTTTCCTAATCAATTCCGGGGCAACCATCTCACGCGATTATGGGGCTTTCCATATCATGCTCACTTTCATATACACCGTGAGTTGGGGCTTCGGCCAGAACGAATAGTGATCAACGAGGTTTTCAATGACGAGTGAAAAACGTGGCACAAGTGCTGAATACGGCCAGGAGAAATTACGCGAACGCGCAGCGCAGAATGCTGGAGATGAAACCCCCAGTGTTAAGGCGCGATTTTCTAAAAAAACCTTGAGTATCCTGGTTGCCGGTATCTTTGCGGTAAGCACATTAGGCGCATTTATTTTAATGAATGGTAAACCAGACAAAGAACCGAACCTATCTATCGTCGAAGTTGCAAAGAGTGGGATCAGCGTTAACCCGGATATTGCAAAACAACATGGTATCGATGTGGATGACGATGACCTTGATACCGATGAGGCTGGGCCTCAGCCAACACTGACACTTCCTATCACAAATAATGAACAGGAACCCGCATCAGCGCCCCCTGATGATGATAAAAGTGAACCTACTGTCACAAAGCAAGATAGCGCCGGTGTTTCCCCTGCATCGTCTGATAATCTTGGCGATCAGATGCTAAAAATGGCCACAACCACGCCACCAGCTAACCCGGATGCAAATTCACCAGTTGTATCTAAGTCAGATCCTGCTACGCAGTCATTGGTTGACTCAATTAAGGCTGAACCTGGGTTTACTGACGGTAGCGAGGTTTCACAAAACGCAGAGCAACCTGGAACGGTTGAGATAACTCCTGCACAGGAAATCGCTAAAAAAGCACTATCTGGGGCCACTAGTGAAGCCCCGGCTTCAGCTCCAGTTACAGCAGAACCAAATCAACACGCTGCGGCGCAGACCAACCCGGTTCAAACACCGCCATCACCTACCACACGTGATATTGCAGGTGTTGAAAACATCACTAAAGATACCTCTGGCCATCAAATTGACCCAGCTGAGTTCGGTTATACGGAACCCACTAAAACTACTGCTACGTCAGACTATAAAGCAGCATCAGAAGGCTATACAGCCCAACAGTTTGTTGTTCAGGAGAAGAATGCGCTTACTGGCGCTGACCTGGACTATAGTGGGCACTTTAAAACTGTTGAATACAATTCGCAGGGACAAAATACGGTATTCGTTTATTCAACCTTTTCATCAAAAGTATTCTTGTTACCATCGAAAGGTAAGGTCAACGTATACCTTTCTGATGAAAAAGGTTGGTCAGTCTCACTCCTCCCAGGAAATATCCTGCGGGTACAGCGTTCTGAAAACAAGGGGGCATGGTCGCAGGCAACCGACCTCTTTGTACTCAATGGCGAAAACTCCTACTCGTTGATTCTTCAGGCTGTTGGCGATCCTGATAAACGAACCGATTCCCTCAAATTCACAAAAAAGGAACTTTCTAAGCAAACGGACAAGTTGGCCAAAAAATCCAAAGCCTGACTGTTGAATTGAAAATACGAGCGCATCTTTGGTGCGCTTTTTTTTCGGGAGAAGTTACATGACAGATTCATGCATCGACGGCTTAAGGCTGGTTTCGACCAGTTACCACATTGGTTTACCCTGGATTGAATGGTCAGAGGCGAGATCCTACATCGTATGCCGAGCACTGGTAGATCAGGGAGTAATTGCCGGAACTGCTACTATAGGAACACGTCGAAAAAAGGTCAAAGAACGCATCAATCCAGGAGATCGTGGGTTATACCAAGTCACTGAAACTCAGTACGGATGGATAGCACTTAAGGGTGGTGGCGTGATCGATCCCTGCGGCTTTCTTGGTAACTCTTTTTCCGGCCCGGAACCCCAGTTTTGTATCCTTGAGAATGATGAGTGCTATATCAGGGGTATAAATCCTGTTCAGTGCCCGAGAACTCACTTACCTGAACATCTTGTAAGTGATGAGTTATTCCCGCTAACACGCGGTGTTATGCGCGATACATGCAGCCGTCTGCTGGGTTACAGGTTGCATATACAGGGATTGACTATGTCAGAGGCAGCATACCTTCTGTCGAGACCGCTTACCGATTTTGACCGGTACAGCCGCCTGGTATATGAATACTTTATTAAAATGGGACTAAGCAGCATTATGCCATTAAGCAACATCAAAATGCTGCATCCGAATTTAGCCCGTAAAGGTTGGCGTTCATTTTATAACGACCTGGATATGGACGAACTTGAAGCGTTTCTTAAATGATAAAATCAGGGTTCATCCCGAACCCTGATTAAAATTCAATAATTAGGTATGTAATCCACACCACCAGTCCAACGAGATTCCCAGTGGGCCAGATACAGCGCTGTAACATCTGGTGCGTTATAAAGTACAAGGCTATTTTCACTATTTTTATTGAAAGCCGAACTTGAGTAATTATAACTACCGGTTTCAACAGATATCCTATCAACACACAAATACTTATCATGGTGCAGAAGAAATTGATCATTCGTCCGTAACGGAATGCCCGCGTTAACTACTGTATTCATAGTCGAGACTGCATATCGGTTATTATTTTGCCCTTTGTCAACTACGATCCTGACATCTACTCCCCTTCGGTGAGCATTAATTAATGCTTTCGCAATTACGGGTGACGTAAAAGAGTATGCCGCCATACGGATTTCCTGCTGAGCTGAATTGATCAGATCCAGTATTGCTTTCTGTGCAGACCCTTCAGGTGAAAATCCGACAACGACTCTAACGCCACCAGCCGGTAGCATTACTTCTGTTGGATTATCAGCCTGTGCAAAAGTAGAAAAAAATAATAATCCCAACGATGTCAACGTACTGACCAACACCTCTGATTTCAACATATCCACCTCGTTTAAATGTGACACTAGTAAAGTTGGCTTTCATACTCAAAAAGAAGTTTTCATCCAGATTTTCATATATGTTAATAGACACGGATAAATGTCACCTTATATCACACATTGCTATTGTATAACGCCCTGCTTTAACAATGAAATCAAACAAAACAAATTTTATATTAATAAAGTTCCCGGCTCAAACTCGTTAAATAGCTGGAGAACATCCAAAGATCGAAATTATTAAAACTCGTTATTAAGGATGTTTAAATGAACGCTATCAAATTTGAGAAGTTTAAAACCCCGCTGGTGATCACCGGCATTCTGATTCTTGCCATTGTTACCGCTCACGCTTCTGGTTCAACCCAGGCAGGTTTTGACGATGTATGGCTCAAAATCTCTGATTACATGCAGGGTTCTCTGGGTAAGGTGCTGATCGGTCTTATCGTTCTGGTTGGTCTCGCAGCTGCTGTTGTACGTCAGAGTCTGATGTCACTGGCGGTTGCTGTTGGTGGTGCGATCTCCCTGTACTACTCACCGGACATTATCAATGGCATGATGGCCGCATCCCACGCAGTGCAAACCACTTTACCGGCATTCATGTAACCATCATGGATGTAAAAAAAACCGGCTCTGGCCGGTTTTTTTACATCTTCATATTTTATTTCCCGCCCATAGAAAATTCCATAATCCGATGTAAAGAACTATCCAGACCGCAACGATAACCCGGAACCGACGTTGGTAAGCACTGCGTGTTTTGTGTTTAAACATTCGTTGAGCAATGAAACAACCTGGCCACCCGCCCAGCACAATGAGCGCATCCAGCGTCAGTTCATCCACACGGTACTCGCCAGCAGTCGCGGCCTTTTTATCTTTGTAATAGATGTAAATCGAAATCAGACTCCAGATTGACATCCAGACAAAGGACGATAAATAAAACATAGATTACCTCCTGTTGAGGGCCGCAGTAATAGTTTGATGGTACTATCTTATTGTATTACTCATGAACAGATAAATTTGTATTCTTAAAAATGGGTACAATTTGCCCCCATTTTTAAATCATTCGCGCCGTGTCAAAAGGTACTATGAAACGATATCTAACATAAAGGTAATTCTGATGCCGGTAACTGATGAACAGAACGTGATCATAGGTTTCAAACCTACACCTGGCAGTATTGTTTCAGTACAGGCATACGCGGGGTCTGGTAAGACCTTTACACTAAAAGAATTCGCGGATGCAAACCCCTCACTCAAAATTCTCTATATCGTTTTTAATAAAGCTATTAAAGATGATGCAAAAAAGAAATTCCCAAAAAACGTCGAGTGTAAAACATCTCATGGTTTGGCCGTGACCCGGTACAAACACTTTGCTCATAAATACAGACAGTTTATATCCGTGAGCGAATACCGCGCAATGATGGGTGAAGATGACTGGAGAGTGGTTAAGCTTGCAATAAATGGGCTTACCCATTTCATGAATTCAGATGAACACGAAATTACTACTGAACACGTACTTAAAGACTTAAGTAAAACCGATAAAATATCTCAAAGCAGGTTGGATCAAGCGCTACGTGCAGCAAAACGTACATGGCAAATGCAATCTGACCCACTCAACGATGCCTATTGCTCACCGAATACCATCCTCAAGTTGTTCCAGTTATCGAACCCAGCCCTAGACCAGTTCTACAATGTCATTCTCTTCGACGAATCGCAGGACGCAAATCCGGTAACGATCGATATCGTTCTTAGAAACAACTGCTGCAAAGTTTTTGTCGGCGACCAGCACCAAGTGATAAACCGCTGGCGCGGTGCGGAAAACGCCCTTGAGATTGTTGAAGACCACGGGGCTCAGGTTATGCGCCTGACTAAGTCATTCCGGTTTGGGCCTCTTGTTGCAGCACTGGCCAACGTTGTGCTGTCAATGAAGGGTGAAACGTTCCCCTTGGTAGGCCTGGGTAGTCTTGATGCTATCGTTGAGCCATCGGCGATACAGGATCAAAACTTTTACGCCATCATCAGCCGCACCTACATGGGAGTCATACAATCTGCCTACGAGTCGATTATGTGGGGCAAACGGGTGATGTGGAATGGAGGTATTTCAAAATACCGTCTCGACGAGCTCCTTGATTTACATGCGCTAAAAACAGGTAACATTGCTGCTATTAAAAATAACCGTATCACTACGGAATACGGGAACTGGGCAAATTTTTTAGAGATCGCAGAAACCACCAAGGACGTGGACATGGTGCGGGCGATTAAGTTAATGGAAGTCTATGCTGATATCCCCGGGATGGTTGAGACCATGAGGATGAATGAAGCCAGAACAGAAAAGGAAGCTGATTTAATTGTTACCACAGCCCATACCTCGAAGGGAAAGGAATTTGACCATGTCATCATCAATGACGACTTCCCATCCATTATAGAAGCCGTTGTGATGAAGAAGCCACGGGAAGTAATTATTGACGAACTTAATCTGCTGTACGTAACTATTACCAGAACCAAGAAATCTGTAAACATCAATACTTCGTTAATGGAGCTATTAGAAGAATACCGAAGTCGTATTGAGCGAAATGTTTCAGTAGTGATAATCTGACAAAAAAAGCCCTGGTTAATTCAGGGCTCTTTTTTATTTCTATTTATCTTGTTGAGCTGGTGAGGCTTCGCCTGATGTGTCTCTCTGAGAATCGACAACCATAGACTGGATCACTTCAACGAATTTTGAGAAGGGCTGTGCGCCTACAACAGAGACTTCTTTACCGGTGACATTATCACGCACAATCGTGGTTGGTGTACCATCAACACCGGCAGCTGAACCGGCCTCCATATCCTGCTTAATGCGCTTAATCACTTCAGTACTGCCCATACAGGTATCAAATTTCGCCTGGTCTACCTCAAACAGTGCTGGGATGCTGTCCGCATCCTTAAAACCTTTACCGTTTGTTTCAGTATGGTTAAACCAATAATCAGTAACGGCCCAGAAAGCACTCGGCCCTTTCTGCTCCGCAATACACTCAGCAACAGCTGCGCCCTTCGATGCGACCGGCTCATGGAATGACATAGGGTAATGACGCCATTCCCAGTTAACAGCCCCGGCTGTCGCGGTATCAACGATATACTTCGGCGTTTCTTTGAAGCGTTTGCAGAATGGACACTCCAGATCTTCATAGTTGATCAACGAAAACCGAGCGCCAGGCTCGCCATAGATATAACGGCCATCAGTATTTTTATTTGCTTTGTCCCAGCCTTTATAGAGTGCCTTTCGTTCTTCCGCGAGCTTTTGGTCGGCGATAGACTTAAGAGCACCCTTTACTTCGTCCTGAATATTTCCGTTCACTCCCTGTTGAACTGCGGGGTTCTTGGCCAGCGATGTACTAATTTTATCCAGCAGTTGATTGGTCATCACCTGGGTTTTGTACGAGATAAAACTAATTACCATCAACCAAACCATTCCGATTACAACAACGATTCCCCCGGCCCAGGCAAAAATTGTTTTATTTCCAGAACTGCACTTTTCATTTCTTTGCTTATCCATTGTACCCTCGCATTTTGATGGATTAGGACTTAGGTTGTTGGTTATCGATCTGCATCTGAATTCGATATTTCCGCAGCTCTTCCGGTTCACCACTGGAAAGCACATTTAATTCGTGGGCACTTAACCGATAGCCAGGTGTTGAGCAGTATTTATCTTTGATACGGAGGTATTCAGCCCTACTGGCGTTCTGTGTGTTATTAGGAAGGAGAAAGGTATTTTCCCCGCAAAATGCTGGGGTCTGTGTGAACGTGCCACGCGGCCCATTGGCATACTTTGTGTTTGCCACTGAAGTGAGCAAGACCTGGGTGTAATTGTCATGTGCCACATATCGCTTCCCGGATGGATCATTGATGGCATACGGACTCACGAGCGTATGCTCATACCCAGGGTAACGTATAGCCGCGCCACCGCGTTCTGTACCACGCCAGGATTCGGAGTACTGATACTGGTAGGGGTACTCGGCCCTGGCGGGGAGATTGCGCGTTTCGTCGAGGTAAGTACGTTGTGGCTTACCTGTCCCACTGCAACCGCTGGTGATTACGCCGGTAATAACCACCAGCAGGGGCAAAACAATTTTATTCGCCAATTTCATTGCTTAGTCTCCAATTGGATAGCAACGTCATTATCTTAATTTCTCACCCTTGACGTTATGTTTTATGAAGACAAAACGTCGTCATTTTCCAGCACGATTTTTTTCTCAATCGGTTAACTTACAAGGTACTTAACCGGAGAAATCTTTTAATGCTGAGACACATTAAAAATATTCTGAATACTTTTTTGCCTGATAACAAAAAGGCTACCACTGATCTATTCGGTGACGAAATCGATATGTCAGTAGATGAAGAAATCGGGAAACTCATTTCATCACGAGATAATATGCGCTATCCGGCAAGCGAAATCGGATTCCCGGCTCAAGTACCGGGTGAGTACGTATTACGTCATTACCAGAAACCACTTGTGATGGCGATTAAACGAGAACTGGATATTAGGGACTCTGAGTTTAATCAGCTTATTCTTCCTATGCTGATAAATTTCGCTAACTTTGTTCACCTCTTCCCGGCATCCGAAAACCATCATCACCGTGCTGCAACCGGATTGTTGCGTCATTCATTGGAAGTGTGTTTCCAGTGTATCCGGCGTTCTAAAAACATCGAGTTTGATTCAATGGCGGTTCCCGTACATAAATCAAATCGTGCATTAGCATGGCGACTTGCAGTCGCAGCTGGTGGGCTACTTCATGACCTCGGGAAACCATTTACCGATTTTGAAGTATGGAACGAAGACGGGAAAATTCACTGGCCTCCAGGCCATGAACCAATCCATGTCTGGGCAAAAGAGAACAATGTAAAAAGATACTATCTTGTATGGAAACCAGGCCGTCACCGCCAGCATACCTCCAGCACGAGCAATATGTTGTTGATGATCATGCCAAAAGAAATGCATGTTTACCTTCTTAACGGCGGGAATGATATTTTCAATGAATTGACCCGGGCACTGATTGCCAGTGCGCAGCTCAATGCAGAAAAAATCAGTGGTCAGGACGTTAAAAACAAGATCCTCACTACCATTAAGGCCGCCGACTCAGCATCCGTTAACTATGATATGCGGCAATACGCCGGTGATGCGATTCGTGCAAGCCAGTCAGGTGTACCTGCGGTTCAGCGTGTAGTTGATGCCATGCGCCATAGATTGAAAAAAGGAGATTGGATTCCCAACAAGCCAGGAAGCCCTGTATGGGTGACTACCTATGGCGTATTCATCGTCTGGGGTGTTGCGGTCAAGGATATTATTGAGACCGTTAGGAACTCCGGCGCTGTTATTCCACAAACCCAGAATAGTCTGGCTGACCTGATGCTAAGTTATCATCTCTGTCGACCAAACGTTCACCAGGACGATGACACTGCATACTGGCGTATTGCCCCTCATATCTTGAATGATAAAAGTTCAAGAGAAAGCAAAGACCCTAAAGTTGCGTTGAGCTGCATCCTTCTGATATCTCCAGAAGTACTATTTGTCGATACTGTTGACCCTCTACCATGCAGCAGCCGCATCCGTATTGAAGGTAAATGGGTGGAATACCTGACCGGGAGGCCAAACCAGCCAAAACTCGTCGAAAGCGAACCCTACATTGGTCAGAAGCCGGTTCCGTCAACCGGAATACCGAATGAGGTCGACCGCTCAGTTTTACAGGGCGGAACAATCATTGCTGATGAACAGGAATCTCCACTGGAGAGTATTTTTGGAAACCGACAGGTTACGCCGGAAAACGCCCACGAACTGCTGCATAAGCTCAATCTGCTTTCTGATGAGGACTACAATCGTGTAAAGGAAAGAAATACCAGTACCAAAAATCAAAAAGATTGTCTGGATGACACTAATTCACCAACAACTGAGCTGGCGGGCAGCGGGGAATCAAAAGGGCTCAAAGATAATCAACCAAAGCCAGTGTCGGAGAATAATGAACCCAAGCGCCGTCTTTCCCTCAAAGAAACCCTGGCATCGGCACAAACAGAGATTGAGTTCTCTGTACCCAGTTCACTTATAAAAGAACCAAACCATAAAACTCTGAACGAAACCCTTGAGTTTCATTCAATCATCAACTCGTATAATAGCAACGAACCAACTTCAAGCGATGCATTGGATCAGACCCAGCCCTCACCTACCCGTCAGGCATTAAAGGAAATTCAGCTGCACCAGGATGCTGTCGATACCGGCATTCAGTCTGGTGAGGTAATTGATGATTATTCAATTTACGAAGATTATGATTCCATGTGGCAGGATGACGTGAAAGCTGATAACGATTTTGGTTACTCGGCTCATGCGGATACTTCGGCCAACATACCGGCTAACGTAAAATTTTACGATAAATTTAGTCAGCTATACGTATCTGGTCTTGAAGCGGCCAAAGAATTTCTCGTTAAATATGTTACCGACCACTCAGACGATCTTTTCATTGAATCAGGCCACTTAATCATTGCTATTGATAAAGATTTTGATGAGCGTAATTATGCTCTGCTTCAGGACTCCAACTGGTTATGGCAAAGGTTTATGGAAGCCCCAGCCCAGTATTATTTCCATCGTACTCAGAAGTGCTTATATCTCAGAAAAGAACTTAATAATGATATCGACTTGCTGATGGATGGGAAGTTTAACGATCTGCTTTACTCTGCTTTAACTGATGTTTCTGATAAAGATTACAACATTACAGATTTATGCAATGAAATGATTTCAAAAGGTATGCTGAAGCGAACCTATTCTGGAGAGCCTGTCATTGCCGTAAGCGTTGCCTTAAAGCGACGTATTGCGGATGAACTCGGCATTGATATTACTCAATTGCAGAAGATTATGCTGATGCACTTTGATTTCTATTCAAAGACCGGTGTTGACTACATTCTTCCTAATAGTGAACGAATGCATAATCAAATGGTGGATAAAGATGAGTGAGTGGAAATATAACTTACGTTGGCGCACAAATTTTGAAGGCCTTGAGACTCTTGGTTGGACAGCAGGTATAGCCGCAACTATCGGGGTTAATACACTGTTTAACATGCCATCTCTACCCTGTTACCTCTCAGTTGCAGTCCAGGCTGCTTATGGTATTCGTAGTCTCCCGGCAGCATGGGATATTTATACGCACAAACGCCGCCTGAAGCGAAAACCAAAACCACTCGTAATGGACATGAAATCATTTATCGAACAGATGATTCGTGAGCCTGACAGCTATCTTATTTGCAGAGGCTTTGAGTGGGGCCAGAATGAGGGTCAACTGGCATCTGAGTTGATAAAGCGTGACATAAAGAAATTTGTAGCCAAACCATCCAAAAATTTTATGGGCCTCGGCTGGATTCATGCGCTAGGTAAAAAAAACGAATGGATCGGAATTTCTGAAGAACTTTTATCGTTGCATACGCTTATAACTGGCACAACCGGCTCAGGCAAAACAACATATTTTAAACTACTTATTCTTCAAGCCGCACTAAAAAAACAACCACTAATCCTCATTGACCCCAAAAATGATGAAGAACTGGCTGAATGGATGAAGTTCTGTCTGGAATTGGTGGATCGCTCAACGAAATATAATTACGTTTCATTGGCGCATCCTGAAAAATCAGCTCGAATATCTCCAATTACTAACTACACTCAGGCTGGCGAGGTAGCTAACAGAATTACATCGGTTATTCAACGTGCTGATAGTACGAGCGATCCGTTTGTTTCATTTGGTATTATGTCATTAACTACGGTTGTTGAGCTGATGAAAATCTGTGAAATCAAACCGACTTTACGCAATATTAAATCACAACTGAGTGCTGACATCTCTTCATTAGCATCTCTATTGATTATGGCCATCACTAAATTCGGCCACAAGACTTTAGGAGAGTCCGATTTCGACATTATTTTACAGGCGAAAATTGACCGTTACTCGTCTAAAATTAAAGGCCCAAAAGAAATAGCAGAAATATGTGCAGACATTTACCGAAATGACATTAAAGGTAATAAAGGGAAAGGCGATACTTCAATTGAAGCCGGTATTGATATGTTCGGTCATCAGCGCGAACACTTCCAGAAAATGATTCTGAACGTGATGCCAATTCTTAGTCAACTAACTCAAGGGTTTATGTCAGAGTTGTTATCCCCTGACAGTGCTGATGAAGATGAACTGAATGATACTCGTCCAATTTCGAATATTCAGGATATCATCACTACCGGGGGAATGTTGTATTTGGGGTTAAATTCCCTTGCAGATGCTGAGACTGGATCTGCGGTCGGTTCTATTTTCCTGTCTGATATAACATCTGTTAGCTCGACTGTGTACAATTTTTTAAAACCTGGTGGTCAGGACTTGGCTTCTGTAATGGTGTTAATCGATGAAGCAGCTGAAGTTATTAATGACCAAGTTATTAAAATGTTGAATAAAACCCGTGGTGCTGGGTTCCGCTTATTTATTTCGTCGCAATCGACTTCCGACTTCGAAGCCCGTCTCGGTTCAGAAGCCAAAATGAAGCAGGTTATAACCAATACGAACCACTTTACGGCGCTACGCACACCAGATCCTGATGCCCAGGAAGCAGTCATGAAACGAGTACCACCGACAAAGTTCAAATATATTATGCGTGGTCATGGCTCCAGCGCAGGTGCAGATCCTGAACAAATCACCGGCAGTGTCGGGGAACGATTGATGGAGGAAGAAGGCGAGTTATTTCAATCTCAACTGCTAGGTTGGTTACCCAACCTCGAATGCATGGCCATAAATCAGGCTAATAAAATAGTAAAAGGTAAAGTCCCCGTCATATTAATGCCGAGGAATGAGTCCGAGTTAAGCGATGTCCGAACTATCGCTAAAAAGTACCTTTCAATCTACGAACGTCAACAAAAGGTTCGTGGTGAAAAATCACGTATCAGCGCCGAGGGGTAAATATGATTAAAACCAAAACTCTATTAAAGCGTAAAGATGATCAAGCCTCATATGACGGTTTGACCATGATCTGGCCATGTGTTGATGGCATCACTGGGCAAATGTTAGCTCTACTGAAAACCCTTACTCCTGATGAACGCGTTGGTGCAGCAGTGAGCTCCGCTATCAAAGCTTATCATCAGGACAACGAGCAGGAGCTGAATGACTGGGAGCGGCTTGCGATCTATATCATTGAGCTTGGCTTGTTCGTTTGCCGGGAACTTCAACACACGTTGAATTTCTGTGAAATTACTTCACGGATAAATCTCCCGAGAAAGCTAACCAACGAACTGATTATCCAGGCTGGGAGGAAGGCGAAGATTGGGGATATCGAATGTCTGATAAGTTGAATGAGGAAAAGTGGCCTAAGACGATAAAGACACTGATCATCTGGAGTTCGACGATTCTCCTTTTTATCTCTGTCTTCTTTCCGGTTGAGTATTTTAAGTCTAATGCTCTGAAAGAAATCGCATGGGGTCATAAAATGATAGGCGAAAAAGATTTCGTCATGGTATTGCAAAAGGCTCGCGACAATTATACTGAAGCATTTGTAAATACGGGGATTGATAAGGCGTTAAAGGATTTTTACCAGCTTCCTCCCAGCGACATGGCCAACCACGGCGGGCCACTGAAATACTTTGTTGGGCTTTTCCAGAACATTGCCGAGAACCTGAATTATTGGCTCTACATGATTATGTATCGTTTAACACTTGATATGTATTGGTTACCGTACATGGCCGTGGTCATCATCCCGTCTCTGTTTGCAGGGGTAATGCGGTGGATGGCAAAAAGATATAACTTTGGATATGCCAGTCCGTTTCTTAACCGTCGTAGCATGGTATTGATTGGCTGGGGTGTATATAGCGTTCTCCTGTCGCTTTTTATACCGTTACCTGTGCCTCCAATGATCGGGGCACTCATAATGATAGTAATGATTCCTATTGGTTCATCTCTACTTATTTCAAACCTACCAAAACGTATTTAACCTTAAGAAAAGCACCTCAATTTGCGGTGCTTTTCTTTTTCCTCAATATTTCATGTTTGTTAAATTAGCTGTGCGAGGTGATGCATGACTAATTCGAAACCATTTATTCTTTCTGCCCTGCTCTGCCTGACGTTTACCGTAGGGATGATTAGCTATTTGCTAATTTCTGATGTCCCAGAAAAAATCCGTATCCTCAATCAGAAGATCACGGCATCAACTTACCCTCAGTCACGGGATGTCCTGAACAAAGACATGGCTGAAATCATACTGCCCTATCTTAAAAAGCAAAAAGCTGCTGAGGCGTCTCAGGTCAAAGTCCAAAAGCCAAACGAAATCTATACGCCGGAACAATTGCAGCAATCAAGAGGCTACAAATGAAAAAGAACATTTTGAACTCTCTTATATTTGGAATTCCGCTCATGGTTATGGTAAGCACGGCTGCATTTTTTACTTACCAAATCGATAGACAGTCCCAACTTCTTAATGACCTAGCGATCGTTGCTGAGACTCACAAGCCCGTAGTAAACAACAAAAGCGAACTACTGGACGCATTTGCAAAATACATTAATGCAGCGGGCCTAAAACCTGAATCGCAGAAACAATCCAATGTCGGTTACCGGACTGGAAACAAACCCGATACCGCCTATGCGCCTTCTACGGACAACGAACGTATTTATGGGAACCCGGATGCTCAGTTCTATATCATTGAGTATTCCGATTTTGAATGTCAGTACTGCAAACAACATTTCCCAATCGTTATGGATCTCGTGGATTCATCACAAGGGAATATTGCGATGGTTTTCAAACATGTTCCTGTTCACGGGCAGGCTTCCCGTACTGAAGCTTTAGCAGCGGAGTGTGCTGTTGAGCAGGGAGGAAATCCATCTTTCTTCCAGTTATCTAAAGCGTTATTCCGCTACAGCCAATCTGACGGGCACGGTCTTAGCGCACCGCTAGACCAAATCGCCCGCGAAACTGGTTTAGACCCGAACCGCTTACTTGAATGTATCAATGCGGCCAGGCCGTCCAGCAAGATAGCCGACGACGTTCGTGAAGCAGGTCAGCTTGGTATCCAAAAGACCCCTACAAACATTGTTGTCTACGGTGATAAGTCAGCCATTGTTCAGGGCGCAGTAGATGGAGCAGGCCTTATGCAAATGATGGCTCAGCTTGCAGGCTCTGGTCAGAAATAGGCGCATTTTGTCGTCAATAAATCTGAAAAAATTCATATGAGAGGTCATCATGGAACCTGTTTATATTTCTCACTCGATTGACGAACCACCAAAGTTATTTTTTTGGTCGATTGATGAAGCCATGCCATTTTTCGTTGCTCTCGCGGTTGGGATTATCACTGGACGATTATTACCGATGATAATTCTGGGTGTTGTAGTTTCACGTGTTTATGGCGGTTTTCTGGCGCGAGCTTCTGAGAAATATTTTATGCACCTCTGTTACTGGAAATTCGGAGTCACATTCGGTGGTGGCACTTTTGTACCTGAATCCTTCGACCGGGAGTTTATTGTATGAATATCCATAATTTCAAAAAAGGGTTAGTTGGACTTCAGTTAGAAAACAAAAGTTTCAAGTTAATCTCTGCCTCAATGATTCTGGCAAACCTTGTACTTGGTTATGCTCTGTTAGCCAAAACACAACCCATCACTATTATTCCGCCAAACCTTACAGAAACAGCCTGGCTGGATGAAAAAGCCGCCAGCAGCTCTTATATGAAGGCATGGGCGTTATATATAGCCGACAGTTTTGGAAATGCTAACCCAGCCACTTTAGATCTACTCAAGAATTCTATCGGCCCGTTTCTTGACGCTTCAATTTACACAAAAGTTATGAAAGCAATGGACGACCAGATTGACCAAATTAAGCGCGACCGAATCTCGCTTTCTTTTAATCCGGTCGGGGTTATCACCGACCCGTTAGCAGTTGGTACTTTTTATGTCACCGGTAACCAAACTCTCGAAGGTATCACCGGCAAACCATCGACCACGCCAGTCTATTACGAGATTACTGTTAACGTAAAAGGCTACCGGCCCATTATTACGTTCATTGAGATAAAGAGTGGCAAACCGTTGCTGCCAAGTGAAGAAGATAAACACAAAGGTCAAAGGCAGAAATCTTCGGCAGCTCGAACTTCCTGACAGAATTTCGTTAGTTGATTTAACCGAGATATAAATCTTTAAGCGAGAGATTAATAAATCAGCAATCAGTAAACAAAACGGATGTGCCGAAATGAATTTTCTGATTGGTAATAGCCAATTTAAAAATGAACGTAGTGTTGCCACTTATCGGGGGGCTAAATGTTGAATAGTAAACGCATAATTATCCTGTTGCTTACCGCGTCGTCCACATTAGCGACCCATAGCGTAACGGCGGGCGAAATGTCTGTTGATCAAGGCATGGTATTTGAGCAGCCTGATGCGCAGTCGCAACCCAAAGTCACTGCAAAACTCGCCTCTCGACCAGCATCCTCAACTCAGGCAATGCTCAGCACAGAAACACGCCCATATCCTGACAACTATACACCACCAGCAAGTAACTCTATCAATGGCGGGAGTGAACCAGCTATTGATGGCCGTAATATTCAACCAGTACCTGCTGCAATTGCCAGTCCCGTTCCACTCACAAAAGAAGTCATTCCTTCTCGGCTGGAATATATCGTTGCGCCTGGCGTGAACACCCTCGTACCGATTTCGATTAACCAGATCAACCGGCTTGTTACACCGTTTGAACACCCTGTAGTGCAGAAAGTTAAACAGGAGGGTGTAACTGTAAATGTAAAAGATAACGCTCTCTACGTTTCCACCTCAGACAGTAACCCGGCAAGTCTCTATATCAGTGAGAAAGGTGACGAAAGTGTAGCGATCTCCGTGTCGTTAGTACCTCAGAAAATTGCACCGGTGCAAGCCACTCTCATGCTTTCACGAAAGCTGAACAACACGAGTACTTCTGGTGTTATGCCTGCGGCATATAACAACTATGGTGGAAGCGAAGTCAAAGCCAGGCGATGGGAACAGAAAGATAATTACATCGAGACGATTCGCAACATAATGCGAACCATCGCGCTTGGGGACATTCCACCCGGATACTCTCTGGGAAATCTCTCTTCAGGAGTTGGTATCCCGAACTGTAATTTCCGCACGGGTACTGACCAGGATCAGATTCGCTACTCCTTTGCAAATGGCCAGTATCTTCAGGGTAGTCAATTCAGTGTCATCATCGGCGTTGCACAAAACACTGGTTCATCAACAGTAATGGTTGATGAATCACTCTGCACCCATCCTCAGCTTGCAGCAAGAGCACTATGGAGTCGCAACACTCTCCAGCCTGGCCAGCGAACTGAAGCTTACTTCGTTATCCGCAACATCCAGCCAAACGAACAAGCTAACGATTCCATGCGCCCTAAACTCGCGGAGTAAAATCATGCTTATCCCCTTAAAAGAGAAATGGGCCTCAATTTCAGCAAAGCATAAAAAATGGGTTTTATGGGCTGGCGTATTTACTTTCGCCGTTCTTTTTTTGCTCTTGGTTATACCCGACTCAGCTGGCCCCCGAAATCGAGCGCCACAAGAAAAAGTGATTGCCAGCGTCCTTACCGATGGTGATACCAATGGAGTTAGCCAGAATGCTATTGCGGCGCGAATTCGCGCACTCGACAAGACCATTAAAGAGCAAGGTCAACTGATTAAAACGTTAACCGAGAAATATGGTGCTGATCAGACAGCTCAGCGTCTTAGCAATCTGGAGAACAACCAGAAAAAATCAGGCGCTGAGGTTGCAGCTATTAAGAAACGCGTTGATACCGTCTCTAACCCTGTGCCTTACTCACAACAGTCTCGCGGAGCGACACCACTGGCTGGAAACGGCCAACGTAACGTCCCTACTCTGTATAAACCTGAAGAGATATCTGCCCCTTCAGTTGCGCCAAGAAACTCAGGAAGTTTCAATAACGGGAAAACATTACAGCGCGTATACGAAGATGCGGCCCCCCCTGTCGTACCGGAACCCGCAGCAAACCAGCGTCAGCAGAAAGGGAAGGATGGCAAAGCAGTACCAAGCCAGGCAACTCCTGAAATCATCACTGTACAGGAAGATATTGAAGCCGCACCCGTTGCTGACGAAGATGATAACCCCGAGAACCAGACCTACCTTCCTGCAACGTCGATCATAAGTACTGTTTTGATTGCGGGGATGGATGCACCAACATCTCGTGATGCACGAAAAGACCCTTATCCGGCGCTGGCCAGGGTGAAAAAGGATGCAATTCTCCCAAACCGTTTCCGTGCAGATATACGTGAATGCGGAATGCTTGCAGCTGGGTTCGGTGATTTGTCCTCCGAAAGAGCTTATTTCAGATCGGAAGTCATAACGTGCATTCGGGATGACGGTGCAGTTTTTGAAGCCCCACTCGTAGCCTACGCTGTTGGTGAAGATGGTAAATCAGGTGTTCGTGGTCGACTGGTTACCAAACAAGGGCAATACCTGGCACGAGCCCTGACCGCTGGCTTCCTACAGGCTGCATCTCAGCTCTTTAACGTACAGAGTATTCCGACAATCAGTATTAAACGCGATGGAGATAGTAGTGACGCTACTCCTTACCAGCAGGTTATGAGCTCTGACGCACTCCAGGGCGCAGCAGTTTCTGGCGTAGGTGGCGCATTGAATCGTCTTGCCGATTTCTATATGCAAATGGCCGGTGACCTTTTCCCTGTAATTGAAATTGATCCAGGCCGTAGTGTTGATTTTATTGTGCAAAAAGGGGTCATGCTGAAATTCACACGTGTTACTTCAAAAACTCAAACCGTTGGGGGCAAGAAATGATGACGAAGAAAATTGTATCGGCATTGTTTTTAGTTAGTGCCGGTTTTGCGATGTCGGGTTGCTCACTACTGGGCCAGAACGATGAATATGGATGCAAGGGAATGCCCAATTCGGTCACATGTATGAATGTCCGAGATGTGTATGCCCTGACCGATGGAGATGATTACCAGGAGCAGATTGACACCGCATCTGAAAACCAACTTTCGGGAAAGCCTGTGGAGGTTAAGCGGCTGCGCACTACAGCCGGGAACGGTGGACGGAATACTGCCGATGGTGGTCGATACGTCCCTGTGCCTGCTACTGCTGCTGATCCTCAACCCATCCGAACGCAATCTATCGTCATGCGGGTGCTGGTTGACCCCTATGAGACCGCAGATGGAGACCTTAACGTCCCTGGCTACGTCTATACCGAGATTGAGCCGCGTCGTTGGGAAGTCGGTGCAAGAAATAGTGCCACATCAACTGCTGTTATCAGACCAATGTCTGCACCGGTTGCCGCTGCTCCAGCACAATCCCAGGGTGAGACATCACAACCTCCTCAGAAAGGGAGTTACATTAAATAATTGTCCAGTAGTACCGGTATACCGGTACTACTTTTTTCATGTGCTGTATTCCTTGGTCGTCTTTTTAATACCCATCACTGAAAAGGTAAGCACATGAAACAAAAGTCATTATATATTGCTATTGTTCTGGCACTTCATTGTGCTGTAGCCGTGGCAGATAACTCAATCGATAGCACCCAAATTGACGAAGTTACTGTAAATGGTGATGGCAATAACATTTCAGGGCTAACACCCTGTGCAACCCCATCAAACTGTAAATCACCACTCGGCAACTCAAGTGTTTCAGGGAATAACAACACAATTACTTCGTTAACAAACTATATTATTACCGGAAGCAATAATGACTTATCATTTAGTTACGACCCAAGCCAATTCTGGAATGACTACGCCAATAGTTTCAATGTTTACGGGAATAATAATACTGGCACTGGTCTTTTTGATTTGAATCTGGTTGGGAGTGACAATAAAGTTCTAGGACAAAACCTTGCCGTTATGGGTTATAGCAATAACGTTTCAGGAAGTGCATTGCAAGTAATAGGCTCTTATAACGAACTGGATATGGTAGGTATGGGAGCAATTCTTGGTTCCAGAAACACTGCTACTAATTACGCTGGTTCTATAATGGGTACATTCAATACGGTGAGTGGTGGTTCCTACGCTTTGACTATCGGTTCCTTAAACAATATTACAGCTGCACCGATTAATGACCCCTCTGCTGTTTTTAAATTTGGCAACATCACAATCGGCACAATTAATACCATTGATTCCGACGAATCGATCGTGCTTGGCAACTACAATACTGTATCCGATGATAACGCAATTGTTATTGGTAATTATGCTTCTGCTTCAAATGGAGGTATTTCCATTGGGAACGGTTCATTCTCCAATAGTGCTGATACCGTATCGTTTGGTTCAGCTACGGTACAAAGAACACTGACTAATGTTGCTGATGGTTCCAGCCGGTATGATGCGGTGAACTATGGTCAGCTCATGAATTCCGTTAGTTCACTTCAGGCGTACACTGATAGTGCCATCAGTTCGTACCTTTCATCCATTGGCTCTGGCTCTAACACAACGCCACCTACTACAGGCGGAAATAACAATAACGGTACGGACGGCAGCGGGACAGGAAGTGGTACAGGGTCTGGTAGCAGTAACGACAATAGCCAGACTGCCACGGATACTAATACTTATACCGACGAGCGTGAAGTGTCGATCAACGCTCGTACCGACAGTCTAATTGCAACTGAAAGCGCATCCCGAGTTGCTGGCGATGCTCAAACTCTTGTAAGTGCAAACAGTCATACGGATGCCCGTGAATCTGTCATCAACTCAAGGACTGATTTCCTTGTCGATACTGAGCGCCAGTCACGGATTGATGGTGACCGACAGACCTTGGCTTCAGCTAATAGCTACACAAACCAGAAGTTCTCTGACCTTAAAAAGACGGTTGACCGTAATGATAAAAGAGCAAAAGCAGGCTCAGCAAGCGCAATTGCTATCGCTTCAATTCCCTTCCTCAATAACGTGTCGGGTTTTGGCATGGCGATGGGCGCGTACCGAGACCAGGGGGCAATTTCGGGAGGAGCGAATTACGCTATCAATGAAAAAGTAAACGTCCGCTTTAGCATGTCGGCTGATACAGCCGGTGGTGTTGGAGCTGGTGCAGGATTTGCGGTTGGCTTCCAGTAATAATAAAGCATAAATAAAAAGCCACTTTTTTGAAGTGAACCCCGAAAGTTGGACATCCAACGATTAGGGGTTTTGCGTTTCAATGGGCAGAAAAAAATACTCACCTGAATTCAAGCAGCAAGTCGTACTCCACTATCTGTTCAGCAGTGATGGTGCAAAGAAAACAGCGCGGTTGTTCGGCGTTGATCACGGAGCGGTCAGACGCTGGACTGAGCACTGGAAAGTGAATGGGATGGACAGTTTTACCATTCCTACCAGGGCTTACTCTGCCGAGTTTAAAGAGTCTGTCGTGCTCTGGATGCAGCAACACAACAAATCATCCCGGAAAGCTGCGGCGGAGTTTCGTATTGCAGCCGCTTGTACTGTCAGCAAATGGGAGCGTCTTTACCGTACTGGCGGTATCATTGCCCTACAGGATAAACCCAGAGGACGCCAGATGAAGTCAGGGAAGAACGAAACTTCAGATAAAGAACTTAATAATCCCCGTCCAGCGTTCCAGAACGCTGAGGAAGAACTTGAATACCTGCGTGTTGAGAATGCCTACCTAAAAAAGCTTCAGGCCTTGATTCGGGAAAAGCAGAAGACAAAGCAAAAATAATTACCGAATTGAGGCGAAACCATAACCTGAGAATGCTGCTTCATATAGCAGGATTACCTCGCAGCACGTACTACTGGCATGTCAAAGCAGATAGCCGTGGAGAGCGCTATGAGGGCGAACAGCAAAGAATAGCCGCACTGTTCCACTATCATAAAGGACGATATGGTTACCGGCGCATTACCCTGGCGTTGCGTAATGAAGGCTATGGCATTAATCATAAAACAGTACGGAAACTGATGCGCAAGATGGGGCTGGCCTCATGCCTGAGAAGCAAAAAGTATCAGTCATACAAAGGCACCTACGGTAAAGTAGCGCCAAATACCCTTGCACGTGATTTTAAGGCCAGCAGTCCAAACCAGAAATGGGTCACGGATGTGACAGAGTTCAACGTAAAAGGGACAAAGCTGTATCTGTCACCAGTGCTTGATCTGTATAACAGCGAGATAATAGCCTGGAATATGACGACGCATCCGGGAATGAATCTGGTCGAAAACATGCTCAGCAAAGCCGTCAAGAGGCTGAAACCGGGTGACAGACCGGTACTGCACTCTGATCAGGGTTGGCAGTATCAGATGGCACGGTATCAGGAGAAACTTAAAGCTAAAGGCATAGAACAAAGCATGTCGCGCAAAGGGAACTGTCTGGACAATGCAGTGATAGAAAATTTTTTTGGTCTGCTGAAAACAGAATGTTGGTACCACGAAGAGTTTGAAAATACAGACCATCTACGAAAAACGGTGGAAGAGTATATCCACTACTACAACAACGAACGAATCAAGCTAAAACTAAACGGCCTGAGTCCGGTACAATACCGAACCCAGGCCATGTCAGCCGCCAGTTAAGAACGTGTCCAATATATGGGGTTCACTTCATTTTTGTGGCTTTTTATTTGGACTAATTGAGTAATTAAAACCGATATTAACATTTCATCACTTCCTTTTTTTGGGGACAGTTTGCAGCCCTTTTCCCTGCGGCAAAATAAATCAATATGTGAAAATGAAACCTCTCTCATTTGGAGCGGTTACTATGAACTTTATCAAACATGTCGCGACTGCGGCACTTTTGGTGGCACTTTCTGCATCAGCTTCTGTATTCGCCGATACAGTAAAAACAAACACCGGGAATATCGATACGATTTTCAATGAAAAAGCGTTCAAGAACATTCCTCAGAATTCGCAGGAAGTAAAACGTTTTGTCGTCCCTACTAACGGCATCATCGCACTAGAGATTGATGGGAAAGTTAATTTGCTGTCTTCTAATGGCCGCTTCGTTATACAGGGAACGCTCTATGACACATGGGCTAAAAAGCCTCTGACCACCATGAGCGAAATAACCAAGAACGCCAGCATCATTCCGATGAAAGAGCTGAACCTAAATATCGCGGACTTGCGCCCAGCCGTATGGGGCGATGGGCCTAAAAAGGTCATGATATTTACCGCACCTGGTTGTGAAGCCTGTGCAGCCCCACTTTCAGCACTTGCTGACCTCGACCCGAAAGAATTCACCGTTAGCGTTCTGTCGCTCGGAGCTCTGGGCCCGGCAAGCCAGCAGCGAAATATTGAATTGTATTGTGCATCCGACCGCTACCGCGCAGACCGCGCAATTATCAGCGGAAATTCCACTCAGAAATTCGACCAGGTAAAGAACTGCGATATGCAGGCTCTGGCTCGACGTGAAGTTACGGCTCAGATACTAGGTGTCAGCATGATCCCTTTCATTGTGCGTGATGACGGCTCCTACGTACTCGGCTCACCAAAACAAGGCCTCAAAAACTTTATCGAGAACAAGTAACACTTTCTTGGGAATCCTGGAGGCATTATGAGTGAATCTTTAATTTTTCAGCGACTCAAAAACCTGAAGCGTTTTTCTGACTTGTGTCCTGTACGTGCATATGACGAATCCAATCATTTGTTTATGTGCGACAACAAATATGTTGGTTTCGGATTTGTTTGTCGTCCCTTAAGCGGGACAACCGGCAAGGAGATGACTAACCTTCAAACGTTGCTGTCTTCCAACTTCCCCGCCAAAACTATCGTTCAGTTTGACCTGGTTGCAAGCCCAAACATCGTACAGAAAATTAACCGGATGGACGTATTGCGTATGGATTGCCGGGACGCAATCCTGCGTAACGCAATTTATAACCGCTCTAAATTCCTTTTGAAAAGCACCGAAACGCCGATGAAGCGAACCGGGACTCGCGTCCGAAATTGTGTGCTTCTCATTACAGTAAAAATTCCGATCAAATATAACTATGAAATGCGTGAAGAAGAATTCAATCACGTTAACGAGCTGCGGAATGTGTTCGAAACGACGCTGAGCATCACTGGTTTGTGTCCCGGTGCATTGACGCGTGAAAGTTACATCGATGTTCTGAGCTCCATTTGCAACCAGGGTGAAAGCGCCTCCTGGAGAGACCGGACGCCGGTACAGCCACAAGAAGACAAGTACATTTCAGAACAGTTAGTCGACCACGATCGCATGTTTTTCATTAAGAAAGACTATTGCGGTTTTGGTGATCCGACAGATTCCGAGCTTCGTGGAGAAGCACCTACACCGACAACGTTTGTGAAAACATTGAGTGCGCGAAAATTCCCGAAAAGATTCTTTCCCGGGCAAGCGCAATACTTTCTCGGCGATATGATGAGTGGTGTTACTGGAATTAAATCATCCTGCATCATCTCAATGAGCCTGATTTTCTTTGATCAGCAAAGTGAAAAAACTAAATTCACCTCGAAACGTAACTGGGTTGTTCAGCAAACCAGTGGCCCATTAATTAAGTGGGTTCCATCACTCATAAACTTGCGTGAGGGCTTCGATCTTCTTAGCGAAAAAGTTGATAACAACGACCCAATTTGCAAAGCCAAATTTACGGTATCAATCTTCTCTAACTCAAAAGATGGCGTGTTACGCGCTGCTCAGGAAGCTGCAAGTTATCTGAACACCTATCAGTTTAAGATGATCCCAGATACCTACTATGTTGCGCCAATTTTCCTGTCAGCTCTGCCAATGTTTAACGAAGCATCAGCAGAAAAGTCCATTGGCCGATATCGAACAATGGCACTCAGTGAAGCGATGGTACTTTCACCTCTCTATGCAGATTGGCAAGGTACAGACAAACCCGCCTTAATGCTGACATCGCGCTCTGGCCAGATCCAATCACTGGACTTGTTTGATTCTGATACTAACTATAACGCCTGTATCGCAGCTGAGTCGGGGTCGGGTAAGTCATTCCTGACAAACTACATTATCACCGCCTACAGAAGCCTCGGGGCTAAAGTCTGGTGTATTGATGTAGGTGACTCGTACAAAAATATCTGTGAGACCTACCAGGGCGATTATCTCGACTTCAATCCCAAAACCAGGCCATGTCTTAACTTCTTCGAACTGATCGAAGACTATTTCGGTGAGTCTGAAGATGATGACTCCAGTGGCGGTGAAGAAGATCTGATCATCGGATTGTTATCGGTGATGGCAGCTCCTAAAGAAGGTCTGAATTCATTCGAAGAGTCTCGACTTAAACAACATGTAGCTGATCTTGTCCGTGTACACAAGAAGCTGACCACCGTTGATATGGTTGCTGATTCACTGCTGAAAGATGAAGATAAAGACATTAAACGTATTGGCCATCAGCTCTATCCGTTCACGAGTGCGGGCCAGTACGGGAAGTACTTTGTTGGTAAGAACAATATCGACTTCAAAAATCCGTTCACTGTACTTGAACTTTCCCGACTGGAAAGTTCAGAACACCTTAAACAGGTTGTCCTCCTTCAGCTGATTTATCAAATCCAGCAGGACATGTTCATGGGCGACCGTAGCCAGATGAAGCTGGTCATTATCGATGAGGCCTGGGCATTGTTATCAGGAAATATCGGGGCGTTCATCGAGAAAGGTTATCGCCGGTTCCGTAAATATAACGGAGCTGCAATTACCATCACCCAGTCTATCAACGATATTTACAAAGATAGTATCGGGAAATCGATCGCAGATAACTCAGCCTTTATGCTCTTGCTGGGGCAAAGTGAATCCGCAGTGAACGAAGCTGAAGCAAATAAACGTCTGGCGCTGGACGAGGCTGGTTACCGGTTCCTTAAAACCGTTCGTTCCACGAAAGGTGTCTACTCAGAAATCTTTGTCATTTCTAAAGCGGGCCAGGGTATTTGCAGACTTGTGGTTGACCCATTCAGCTTACTTCTCTATTCGACTGACCCGAAAGACGTTGCCGCGATCAAAGACAGAAAGTCCCGGGGGATCAATACCGAAGAGGCTATCAACGAAATTCTGGTTGAGCGGGGGTTAGCCGCATGATTAAAACCGCTGCAATTGCGCTGCTTTTTGGTTTCATCGGAGCCGCCCTTTTTGGGCGGTTATTCCCACCAGCCTCGCCCTATGACTATGTTGCAGTCATCAACTTTATGGACGATAAAGGTCAACCGTTAGGTGAAGCCCAGTCAAGGCTGGTATTAGCCCGCGCTGAGAAACTGTCAGAGGCGGGGTATCTTGTGCTCAATGCCTCAGCCCTTTATAGCTACCCTACGGGGCTCAAGATCCCCCAGACCATCAACACTCAGCAATAGCGGTGGGCGAATGAATACACCCAAATCAGTATGGAGCTTAATATTTCGTAAAAAGCGAAGCTGGAGGCAACATATTGTTTTCAGCATCGTTGTTATTTTCTTAACCGCACCGCTGACGCTATACGTGCTTAACCGGTATGAGATTGGTATCGATCCACAAAATAACCAATGTCTTCCTCCGTACCGAATATATCTCGTCGATAAAATGGACAAATCAATCGTCAAAGGGAAAATTTACGCCTTTCATTCTGAGCTAATGCAACCATATGGCAAAGGGCTGAAAATTGTTGATGGCATTGCGGGAGACACAGTCTCCGTTGATCCCGAAGAGACTGCAATTAACGGCTCTATGGTCGGTGAGGGACTGGCATTAGCAGCAGAATCTGGCCATACCGAACAGGAGCTAACGCGTAGTGGTGTCGTACCGAATGGTCGCCTGTGGATGATGGGGCGCACCAGATACAGTTTTGATTCCAGGTACTGGGGATCATTAGACGAGTCACAAATTATAGGCCGAGCGTATCCATTATGGTAAAAAAAACACCTTTTCGACTTTCGATATTGGCATTTGTAACCGCTGTTGTTTTCACTCCAGTCTGGGCCGAAAACACTGGTATCTATTTAAGTGATCTGCCGTCAAGACCGGTATCCAACTTAGATAATATTCCGACAAGACCGGCTAATAACTACTCAGTCACTGACATTCAAAAAGCTAAGCGTCAATTATCTGCAACTGAAATGAAAGATATTGACAGTCTCATAAAAGCGGCTCGTGATAATCAAAATGCCACTGCCGACCGCGCTACTGACACGGTTAAAGATAATCGAAAAATGATGGGTGAAATGCCCGAGTATAAAAATACAGATGAACTAGTCGATGATGCGGTAAGAGGAGCGTTAGCAAAGTCTGATATGACTAACGAGAAACAAAATAAGCCAGCCGGTGATTTTATTTATATTCTCGTCTCCGCGTCTCTCAGCGATGCTGAAATCACCGACATTCTCAAGTTATACGATGGACGCACGGATATCGCTCTGGTTGTCCAGGGGGCAAAAGATAAAAAGAACCTGCTTGATGAACTTACCCACTGGCAGAAACTTTCCTTCGACTCCAAGTCTTCTCTGGCCGTAAACCTCGATCCAACTGTATTCAAAAACTACAACGTTAGTTCTGTACCGACCATTATCCATGAAAAAGATGGTGAGCTGGTGGCCAGGGTGACAGGCATCTATGACATCGCGTACCTGAAAGACAAGACCGGCGACCTTGGTGTGGCCGGGCCCGCTGTTGGGGTCGTAGAGAAGAACCTTATTGATGAACTACAGGAGAGTGTCGCTAAACTCGATTTTGATGGCATGAAGAAAAAGGCCATTGATAACTACTGGCCCCGCCAGGTTTTCCAGGAATTCCCGGAAGCGACAAAGCGAGCTACCAGAACCATCGATCCGACGGTCATTATCCCTCAAAACATTACTTCACCTAACGGCGATATCGTTGCAAAACGGGGGCGATTTAACCCGCTAACTGTGATGCCATTTACCATCAAGCTAATCTTTTTCGATGCACGTGAAGAATGGCAACGCCAGTTCGCCAGGTATCAGTTTGAACATACACCAGCCTCCCTCACGCCAATACTGGTCACGACAAACGTGTATGGTGATGGCTGGCAGACCTTCCGTGACACCAAGAAAGAATACGGTGACTTCGCAAGGCTATACATGATTCAGCCAGGCATGGCCGAACATTATGGTTTGATAAACGTGCCCAGCGTTGTGACAGCCGACAGTAAGCGATTCATTAATGATGAATATTCACGCAAAGATTTTGAGGAGCTGAAATGAAAAAAATTCTCTCAGTTCTGAAATCACCCAAGACCCTGGTGCTCGCATGTCTGGCTTTTACTATGCCGGTTTTTGCGGCTGACGTTTCATCACCCGTACAGAACAAGGTCTGTCATGATAACCAAGTCTTATCAGCGAAACTCATTACGGATGTTTGCTGGAACTGTATTTTCCCGATAAAGCTTGCCGGTATTAATCTGTCGATGACAGGTACTGCACCTGACAATGCAGCATCAGGGACAGTATGTGCCTGTAAGGATGGATTGAACGTCTATCACCCGGGTGTATTGACCGCGATGTGGGAACCGAGAAAGCTCATCGAGTTAACGAGAACACCCGGGTGCATGTCATCCCTAGGAGGGGTAACACTCGACCTTGGTAATGATTTGCAGTTTGGCCCGCAGACCGATGGAGCAGCCGAGGAACAGCGGGAGCGTTTCTCAATAAGTTTCTACAACGCACATATGTATGCTATGCCGTTATTAAGAATGTTGGATATGTATCTACCCGGTCAATGTAATGCCGACCCATACAGCGATTTTGATATCATTAATTTCACGGAGATTGACCCGACCTGGAATAATACGATGCTGGCATTCTTCCAGAACCCGGAATCAGCAGCTGTGGCTAACGTGATAGCAATGCAGGCTTGCGCCGGTGAAGCAGCGGCACAATTTGCAGGTAAACAGCCAATAGACTCACTTTGGTGGTGTGCCGGTTCCTGGGGTGGGCAGTATCCTTTAACTGGATCGGTACGGAGTATGGATGCCCCCAGAACAACCAGCCTGGTCGGGATCCGTATGCTGGCCGCAGAACATCGTCGTGGACTGGCCTACCGTTCGATGGGAAACGATACTGTTTGTCGCTCCAAGATTTACCCAACGTTGCCAAAGCAACAGTACAAATTGAATATGTTCTACCCTACCCCGGAGACAAAAAACAGTCATGAGGTCGGTGAGTCCCCATACCAATGGCAAGGTGGGCCTTTCCGTTATCCAACCGGTAAAGGCCAGGACAGCACCTACATGATTTTCCAGTGGGTAGATTGTTGCCGCACAATGTAATAAAAAAACCCTGCAATGCAGGGTTTTTAATTTCTGTTTTTCGTTGAATTAAGCCTGCCGTTTAATGGCCTCATTCTGATCATCATTCGCTTCATTACTGGCATCCTGCAACACCTTTGTTTCCTGGTCTACCTGGGTAGGTTCTGTCTCAGTGCTTCCAGCCAATTCTTTTTCAGCGGCCCGGCCATTGGCCTGATTAAGCTCATCAGCAGATGCCTGCGCGTGACGTTTGAGTGATGCTGCCAGATCACGAATGAGATTATGAAGACGAGACTTAAACTCCTCGACCTCATCCTGATTAAAACAGTTATTTAACCAGAGGGTATCGATGATCTGGTGCAATTTATCAAAGTTCTGAATAATGCGGATAACCCGCAGCGCTTGCGGCGTTCTGATGCGAACCTCATGTTCTTTTGGATGGGTATACCCGACTTCATTGAGGCTGCTGCGTTCTTCTTCTTCTTTTACCGCACGGTTCAGAATAGCAATGTTATTTTCCAGTTCTTTCTCAGGCATGTCGATTACTTCGTTAACCGCCTTCAGTGTACGTTCAATCGCACCACTGTATTTAGTGCCAAGCCGTTCAAGGGCTCGGCTGTTATTGGTCAGATTGAAGAGAGCCTGGGAGATAATGTTAAAATTACGGGACTGTACCCGAATACCTTCCTGGGTGTGAAGAGTAAATTTCACGACAGCTTCAGGATTGGAATATTCGACACGAGAGTTAGGGGTTCGGTTATCCTGAGCCCCACTCTTTTTAGCTTGTTTTACGGTTTGTACCGGTGCTTTAGCCATAACAGAACCTCGGAGTTAATTTGTATGCCAATTGATTAGGCCAAAACTCAGGATAGTTGTCATTGAAAAATGGCTGCAATATGACCATGAAAAACCGACTTGAAAAATTAAACCAATATGCTTAAATGAATAAGAACCGAGCTGACGGACATCAGCACAACTTCCTAGTTAATTTCGCGCTCAACCAGCGCCCACCGGATGACCTCCTCCCGGGTTAACTACGCCTTCTACAGGCCCGAGCATCTCTGATGTGTTTAGGTTAAACCTGACATGTCTCTTTGCTTACCCAAACGGGTATTTTGGTTCTCAATCCCAAACAAAAAAAATTGTTAATCCTTTTAACTCCAGCGAATCAACAGATGTGCAGTTTTGTGTACATCCGTTTAGTTTACCTTTTAGGTAGCTAAATTTTCGCATTCTAAATTTATAGGTGATCTATGTCTGACCCAATCTCATTAATGGCAGGTATCGTATTTTTTGGTGCTGTGTATTACCGTGCCGAATATATCAGATTCCTTGGCCCAATCTGGCTGGCAATTTTTATAACGGAACGCGGTTTACTGTTCACTGGTCTCGGTTTTGTTACCGCGACTGTATGTGTAGTTGTTGCTTTACTCGTTATTTATAATTCATTCTTTACCAAGTCTGGGAAAAAATCTAATGAAGCAACTAATGGAAACATGGTTGAAGGTGTTTCTCGGGCTGGGTCAAATAATGACAAAGCCAAATATGCAAACCATCGTTTTGAAGGAAAGCTTGTTTACCACGGTCTCGAAAACTGGAAACACGATCCTAATAACGATAAATCGTATTTAGTCACAATACGTAGTGGTGGGAAAGACCATGAAATTTGGGCTGTTGGGCTCAAAAATGCTGTTGAGACTTGTGGAGCACAAGTTGGTGATATTGTTTCAGTCTGGAAAGAGTCTGAAGTAAGAACCGACAAAGCACAAGTGTTTGACGAAAGCGGTAAGGTTACAGGGTATCGTACTCTCCTTAACGAAAAACGTCGCGGCATTTGGGTTATGCAAGTACTCGCCGAAAGCTAAAATATTCTTAATTCAGGCTATAAGCCTTAACTTTTTAATCTTTTAAATATATGAGGTATATTATGACAATTGTCTATGGTAGTAGCATTGAGCCGGGTGGTATGGAACTGGATGATTACACAATGATTGCAGAGTGTGAAAATTGTGGGAAAGACTGCCGACATCGGATTTATGAAGACTGTGTTGCAGGGGCAATAAACCAGAGATTCTCTTATACGTGTAATCACTGCGGTTATCATTCCTGTAACGCTGAAGTATGTGACGTATGCGATAGCATCGAATGCGAAGAACATGCTGGTCGTTATCAGTCTAATATTTTCTTCGAAATGCATGAGCTCATTGAGCTCATGAAAATAGAGGGAGATATACTGGCAATCAGAGCAAAAATCAATGTAGGCGCTCACGACTTTGGAGATCTTTCAAAGTTAGATGATTGCCTGCATAGGCTCACCTTTCCAGGTTACTATGAACGGCGAAATACTGATCTCTATAAAGAGATATCAGATGCTTCAACCGACATGGCAATCCAAACATGGAAGCGTCTGGAACGCTTGTTATGCTAAACCTCCCTATAAAAACCCAGCGAAAGCTGGGTTTTTTTCTTTTCTGGATTGACCAACCAAACGTCGTATCATAATCTTATATCGCGGGCATCCCGCTTAACTTCTTTTAACACTCTTTATTTCGGCAACGCGCCATCCCTGAATGAATAAGTTCATTCGCACGGCTTCCCTACGCCCATAGAATTCGACACACGGTGCATCATGCATCGTGTTTTCTGCGCCGTCGAAAAAGGTGTTTTTCCTCTTGTTGAGGATACAGTGAGTCCAGCACTCTAACTGGATGCTTCACAAATCTTTCTAATTTTTGTGCCTATAGCACTAAATCATTTTAACTTTTTTAATTTAAAAATTTATGAGGTATAAACTATGCAATCCAGAGCAAAGGGTATTGTTGCGATAGAACCTAAATATGTGCCTGCATCTAACAATGCAGATTCATATATTTATTTCCGTTTGCGCTGTGACATGTCCATTAGCGGCAAGTCTCAGACCGAGTTCTATTCGATAAAAGCATTTGGTAAAGTCGCGGATTTTCTACGCGATAATATTCAAATGAATACCGAACTGTATATCGAAGCATTAGCTCGATCATTCCGTTATACAAAACATGGTATTGACCAAATGAGGACTGAGTTTCATGTTTTCATGGCTCGAATCATTCAGACTGGTCAATCAATAGATACCCGTGCAAATGAAACTGTAAAGCCACCATCTACATCAACCGTCACTTCGCTATCCCCTCAAGTAGCGCAAAAACTTAAGGACGATATGAAGTGGCAGAAAATGTCTGATGAAGAGGTAAGAACTGCTTCTGAAAAATGGAGAACAGTATATGCCGAGCAAAAGCAGCTGCACCCTGGAAAAGAGTCTGTATCACCAGACAACAATAAAAATTCAGTAGAGAAGATACCAGAAGCTTCGCCGAAGCTGGATGCTAAGAATAGAGCCGTGCAGACATCACGTCCGCAAGCCGCAACCTCTAAGCACCCTGTCAACATGCAAGCCTGGACAAATCTGCCAGCCGATAATTCGACAGCAGCCGTTATTGTAGCTCGTATGAAACTTAATGAAAAATTAAGCTCCTCCGGGCAAGTAACTTTAACTAACGCATATTCATCAGTTCGCGGTTGATATGACTGGTTGCTGATTCCTCAGCAACCTTCTTCTTTTTTAATCTTATAATTTATTTAATTTAATGAGGTATATATGTACTCAAATAAATCACGTAGTTCTGGTTCATTCTCAAACAACAATAAAGGGAACACCGATATTGTCGTTAAGATAGACAGCATTGCTCGACATATGTTGTCGCTCGAAAAGATGTTTGCATCCGCAGGTTCCAGTTCACCTCACATCTCATTCGAACGTGAATGCGTTTTTGCAAAACATATTGTCAACAATAATAACTACTTGGCTGACATAGCAGTTAATAATCCAAAGTCCTTCGAAACAGCATTCCTTCAGCTTGCAAGTAGCGGCCTTACTCTTGACCCGGCGCAGAAGCAGGCTTACCTGGTTCCACGCGATGGTCGTGTCATTCTTGACGTGTCCTATATTGGGCTCAGCAGGATGGCCACCGATGAAGGTTTATGCGAAGACATTGTGGCTGAATTAGTTTTTGAAAAGGACTCATTTAAAACCAATGGTCGTCGTTCCAGCCCAGACCACGAATTTGACCCCTTTGCTTATAAAGGGGGACTCGTTCTCACAAACACCGATCAGGGTGCTTTAGGAGATCGAGGCATGTTCAGGGGGGCTTATGTCGACTATTTAATGAAGGATGGACGTCATCTGGTATTTTTCATTGACCTTCAGGATTTAGCTCAATCTCGGGCGAAATCCGAATCTTGGGCAAAAGTGGAGAAACGGCAGTATTCACCGTGGACTCAGTTCCCTTGGAAGATGGTGCTCAAGTCAGCTATTAAGCAGACCATACACTTAATTCCTGGTAACCGTACTCGCCTGAGTTCAATGATTGAATATCTGAACACTGCTGGTGGTGAAGGTTTCCGTACAGCAACAATACCCGTCGCAGCTGCTGAAGCTGAAATGGAGGTTAGACAAGAAGCCAGGACGGCTGGTAATACGGATACTACAATCCGAACTGCAAAGTCTGATGATAAAGTTATTGAAGGTGAGTTTAATAAGCTCCCTGAAGAACCTGATTCAACCGAGCAGCAGGACATCAAGAGCAATACACCAACCGATGTTTACGATACGGCTGAGGGAAATACACCTCCAGCTGACGTAAATGGTTCGGCTGATGATATTCTCCCTCCACCCGGAGAAACCAATGGGCAGTCCAATGAAGAAATGTCTGAGCATCCCGGGGTCAGAAAATGGGCTGAACGCAGAATTAAAAAGTTAGTAAGCCGGGCAGAAAAGACGCTTGGATACGAAACTATTTTAAACGATGCAAAAAGCAGTTTCGATCTGAATGAAAGTGAGCTGGCATTCGCTCGCTTATCTTTAGAAAAATCCCGTCGGTCACTTCTCAAAAATCATTTAACTAACGCAGTAGGTAGCTTCGATTTTACTCAAGTACTTAACTTCATCGAAAAAATGGGTAAGGGTGAGTTTAAAACCGACGCGGCCAAATGGGTCGGTGAAGTCCAAGCCGAATCAATGGAAATACACAAGTTATATCTTGAGGCTGTTAATACATCTGATTTTGTGAGGCTCAATGCCGCTCTCAACAATGTGACATTTCCCCCTCTAAAAGAAATGGTAGAAGGTCTTATTGAAGATCTTCTGGCCGCTTAACTTATCCGGCAGGAAACTGCCGGTTTAACTTTCTAAATTTATCTTAAGGTGATCATTATGTCTGACATTTATGAAGTCGTTGATGTTGTGCAGGGCTCAAAGGAATGGCTCGAATGGCGTAAAACTGGTGTGACAGCAACATGCTCCCCTATTCTGTTAGAGGAGGCTGGTGCAACTAAAACGCCCTACGAACTCTATTTGCAATACGCTGGCCTGATTAAGGCAGAAGACCTTTCTGTCATTAAACAGGTTGATGCTGGTAAAAAGCTTGAAGCACTTGCCAGAAGTTACTGCGAAAAAGAGATTGGACAAATCGCCCTGCCTTTCTGTGTAAGGAACAAAAAGTATCCTTACATGATTGCTTCGCTGGATGGGCAGTTCGACGATGGTTCAATCCTTGAGATAAAGAATCTTTGCGAGAGCAAACATCTTTCTATTCTTCAGCTTGAAACCAAATCGCCAGAATTCCGTTATTACTACTGGCAAGTTCAGCACCAGCTGCTGACAACAGGCGCACCCCAGGCGTATCTTGTGTTTTGGTCGGCCACTGACCAGACCAAGGTCTTTAAAATTATGCCTTCGAAGAAAGCGTTTTATCGAGTCCAGGTTGCCTGCGAATACTTCTGGAATAAGGTTCAGACAAAAACAGCTCTACCGTTTGATAAGGAAAAAGATATTTTGCTTATCTCTGACCCTGAAATCATGTCTCAGACACAAGGCTTTAAGCTTCCAGACGACCTCGAAGCTCGTGTGGTAGACATAGCCAGACAAGTTGGAACATTGCAGCAGATGGAGAAAGAGTTGGCTTTAAAGAAAAAGCAGTTCGAAGAATACCAGAACGCGGTCAATTTATTGATCCAGGGTCTAGGTGCTTCTATTGGCTTTTCCTATAACGAGCTGGTTAGAATCGATGGCTTTGGCTTTCGTTTTCTTCAGTCTCGCGTACCGGAAAAACCGAGCTACAAACGAATCTGCGATAAATTATCTATTGACCCCAAACATCATCCAGAATGTTACGGTCAGTCATCGGTACGAAATTCGTTAAGTACCTATGAATATAAATCAACTCTGACTGATACTGTCTACATTCCTTTGGATGACACTTCCGTACTGGTATCTCCTGGTGCAGAAGAGACAGACTCAGCCCAACAATACGTTGTTTTTTAATTATTGAGCCCAGTTTAAAACTGGGCTTTTTTTTTGCTTGACCAATTACACATCCTTTATTATCTTTAAATAGCGGCTTAGTCCGCTTAACTTCAGGCAACTGCCTTTAAACACCTTCTAAATTCGGCGCTCAAGCCACTCCTGAATACCTCCTGGTATTCACAAGGATTTCTTTCGCCTAAACAAATTCGATAGCCTGCGGCTCTCATAAGCGGCAGGCTTTTTTGTCCGTCGAAAAAGGTGTTTTGTTGTCACGTAGACAACAACAAGTGCCTCAGTCACTCCCAAACTGAAACTAGTACCTAACTTCAGCCTTCATGCAAGGCCTAATTCATCTAATTCACTAATCTTTTTAAATGAGGAGTCTGATCATGTTTCTTGTAAATATGACTGCATATCTTGCATCCCCAGAACAACGGGAAATGGGCGTTATTGATGTCGATCAGCAAGTATCACACGCATTACGTGAACTGTTGACCTTTAATACCTGTCCTTCAGAAGATGTTATGACCGATAAAGCTAAAGAATTTGCTGAAATCGCTACATCACTCTGTAATAAATATAAGGCTGATGGTGTACTTGTTTATGCCAAAACCTATTTTATGCCTGTTCTGGTCTCTGCATTGAGAGCCAGAGGCATCGTTTCTTATGTAACGTATGCACCAAAGGTTACCAGTGTTGATAACAGTGGCAGTGTTAGCCGCAATTATAAGCATGTCGATTTAGTACGTGCTGATATTGCTGCATAACATCATTCTTCTTAATTAATTTTTAATTTTTAAATCTATCTAATTTAATGAGGTATATCATGACTACTAATTTCGCAAACCTGTCTGTTGAAATCATGGCGCGCTCTACACCTGTCCACCCTTCTGTATTTGGTATTGTTGTTCCAGATCATCAGATGGATAAAGTTAAACCGTTCCAGGGATTTGACTCAGCCAATCCATTTAGTGCATTCGTGCCTAAACAGAATGACGACTATGTTTTTGAAGCGTATTTGCGTTCATCTGTACTGATGTGGATTAACTATCCACAAAATCAGTCTCTGTGGATCTCTGGCCCAACAGGTTGTGGCAAAACCAGTGTTGTCGAACAAGTAGCAGCAAGACTTAACTGGCCTGTCATGAAAACTACAGCTTCACAAGACCTGGATATTAACAATCTCATTGGCGGTCTCCGGCTTCAGTGTAATGAACTGACCGGTGATACCAAGACTGTTTTTGTTCATGGCCCACTGACGCTGGCGTACAAGTATGGACTGATTTTCCTACTCGATGAGTACGATCAATTAGACCCATCCTGTGCCAATGCCTTTAACGCCATCCTCGAAGGAGGGAATTTAGTTATTCCTGAAACCAACGAGGTAATTAAACAGCACCCGAACTTCAGATTTGTTGCAACGGCTAACTCAATTGGTCAGGGCGATTTTACTGGCGTTTATGGCGGTGTGAAAACATTAAATGTGGCCAACCTTGACCGCTATATGTTTATCACTGCTGACTATATGCCAAAAGAAACCGAGACTAAATTGATTACCAAATATATCCCCGACACCAAAGTCGCGGAGAAATTTGTTGACGTTGCGAATATGATTCGCGGTCTTTTTGTAGGCAAGAATATCACCGGTGAAATTGACACTAGTGTCAATACTAACAGTGCAAAACTCCCGGACGGTGTTCTTCCCGACACTCGTTTATCAGTAACGTGTTCAACTCGTTCGCTGGTGGCCTGGCTTGACCGCTACTCAATGATGAAAGCTGCAAAGATGCCACGTGCATTATTAACAGCTTTCGATTATCAGATTGGTAATCGTGCATCAGCAGATGATAAAAAATCTTTGCATCTCATCGTTGAAGCTGTATTCGGTTCTGAAGCACTTAAATAAAACCCCGCTTGGGGTTTTTTAATTCTTTTTAAATCAATTTTAAATTAATGAGGTATGTCATGACTATCAAATCCAATGCCACTCAGGTTCTGGAACAACTTATTCTCGTTTCTCTTTCTGATATCACCAGTATTAGTGGTCGTCGTAAGCTGAAAAGAGAAGATCTTGGTAACAGTGCTGATTTGCCACCTGATGTACTTGTTTCATTAGGTAGCAAGAAAATCATTGACCCACAACTCATCAATCCATTTACCCGCAAGAAGAATTCAGCTCACGCTTTATGTCTTGAAGCGGGTATTAAATTTATGGGAGGCTATGCAATTCCAGCCGACAAGGTTAATGATTTAATTGGTAAACTGAATGTACTTAAGGGCGAGTTTTACGATTACAAAAAGGAATTTATGAAAGCTGATTTTAATAGCTGGATTAATTCTTTTGAAGAAAAGTATCGCTCTATACTTTTGCGTGATGCTGCGATCGATTTGTCTTATATGGATAGCCAGATACAATTTGGCTTTACTGCGATTCATATCACACCTTATGGTAACAGTGTCATTCAGGATGGTTTAACTGGGCAAGTTAAAAGTTTAGCGGATGAAGTTTATGAGGATGTGGCTGATGTTGTTGAAGGTTTCCTTAAAAACAGGAACCCCGATGCGTTTTCTCAGCACACACTAAATCCTTTACGCCGCTGCGGCGATAAACTCGCTTCCCTAGCTTTCATCGCACCAAGCGTCCAGTCTCTTAGCGACTATGTTAATCAGGTAATGAAAGACATTCCGCTAACCGGCAAAGTGACGGGCAAACCTTATAACGACATTCTCTCTCTCCTCAATAACCTACGCGACCCAATTCATGCAAAACAGTTTGTAGAACTGCTGTCATCAGCCAGTACTACAGATGGTAACGATGCGATTGACCCATCACTTTCAATGAACCTTATTGGAGATGATGATGCCATGACTTTAGCGGCCATTTCGGCAACTCAGGTTCAGGTAGAAACGCTTCCTCCTCCGCATACAGATGCGTTTGCATCTGCTGTGGTAGTAGAAGATCCGATCGGATTGCAAAGCGTTGATTCACTCGCTGAAGCCCCATCTGTTCTGGTAGAAATCAATGGTTCAGCTGATACGTCTTTGGCAATCGAACCGGTTAATACGTCGGCTGATACTGACGTTAACGACTTGTCCGATACCCAGGAGCATGGAATTGTTAATGACGCTGTAATACCGGCGTTTAGTGCGGTTATGGTCGATGATGATTCATTTTTGGGCGGTGATTCGATTGTACCCCGCTCTCTGCCAGACTCAGCTCTTATTTCGGGTTTGGATTCTGAAAAAGTCATTGATGGAAAAGAGCCTGAAATTGTAATTTCGTCTTCACTCGATGATGACGAAACAATAATGGTGTTTTAAAAATAAAAGGCCCACTCCGGGCCTTTTTTCTAATTAATCTATTTAAATTTATTGTGAGGTATATATGGGTATTTATAATTCCCTTCCTATTGTCGCACGTGCATTAAGCTCTCAGATTGGTCTTAATGTTTCTGTTGGCGGCAATGAAGCATATGCTACGGAGACTGGTGCTGGTTTTCTTATTAACCTTCCATTCTTCAAGGACGCTGAAATGTTGGCAAATCCGTTATTAGGGTATGCCGTACATGAAGCAGCACATATCCGTTTCACTGATTTTGGTGATCTTAAGATATTCATTCAAGAGCATATGGAGTCGGATAAATACAACGTTGAGGTACTTAGACACCTGGTCAATCTTTGCGAAGATTTGCGCATTGAACGTGCGATGAGTTGTCGCTATCCAGGTACATTGAAGTATCTCAATTCACTGAATCATTTTTTGTTCAGTGAAGAAGCGGAATCCTGTGATAAAGCTTCATCGGTATTTCTGGATACCCTGCTTACTTGTGGTTTGAACCGCTTCAACGGTTTAACTATCCCAACAAAGCAAGTGCGTGAAGACTTTGAACGCATCTTCGGGCTGGAGCTGTACGACAAAGCTATGACGGTTATGGCTGAAGCAGTACAAGCAACCTCGATTAAAAAGGTGTTTGAAGTTGCATGTCGGTTATATGACCTCGCAGTAGATGCATTTAACGAAACTAATGAGCAAGAAGAACCTCCGCAGGATGATAATCAGGGCGCTGATTATGGTGACAGCAAAGGCGATGACAGTTCGTCAGAGCCGGGCCAGTCATCCGACAGTTCTGACAAAAATGGGGATGGCCAGACTGTAAGTTCAGGCGGTAATGGCGGCTCGCCGTCATCGTCAGCCGGTCAGAATGGGCCTTCTTCAGATCCTGATGGTAATACCGGTGGCGCACCAGATAAAGAACATGGGCAAAACGATAGCGATGATGAAAACGATAACTCATCGTCAACGTCAGCTAATCGTAATACTCCTGCTTCCGACTCTGGTGACAACAAAGCCGGAGCTTCCCAACCGGGCTCAAATGCTTCGGGTGAAGCTTCTGTCGTTAACATGTCCCAGGGCGGTAAAGACCCTTTCGAAGGAACCACATCGAATGACCTTGGCCGTACTGGACAGAACACTTCAGATAAGCTCAATCAGTTAATCAAAGACAAAGTACCCCCGCATCAACGTATCGTTTCACCTACTCCATATTCAGTAGCACCTGCGAAGCGGCACGATACCGGTAATGCATCCGTAAGTTTAGGGGTGCAGATGGCTACCGGGTTACGCCAATCACTTCATGGGTTGTTACAGGGTGTAAGAGCGGTGAGAAGAACACATCGTGAAACTGGTCGTAAGCTTGATTCTCGACTGGTTACCAGTGCCATGCTGGGCAATACGCGTCTTTTTAAACATAAGTCCAAGGCAGTAGATGTCAGTTCTGCTTTTACTATCCTGCTGGACTCTAGCGGGTCAATGAGCCGGTCGGTTAAAGAGGCTGAAGCCGCTGTTGTATCAATGTTGTATGCGCTCGATGGTATTCAGGGGGTAACTACCTCGGCATACCATTTCCCACACGCCGCACATAATAGCGTAGGTCTGTTAAAAGGACGGGAGCAAACTTTACGGACAGCTATAGGAACTCATCAGTTTGGTATTGGTACGCAAGGCTGTACTCCTCTTTGCGAATCGTTATGGCCTGCACTTGCAGACCTGACGTCAGCTAAAGCGGATCGCCATGTATTGGTTATAGCAACTGATGGCCAGCCTGATGATATGGCTTCTGCGCGAGCGATGATACAAAGCGCTAAAGATGATGACATCATCGTTATTGGCATCGGTTTCGGTGATGCCAGTGACCGCATGATGAAAAGTCTTTTTGGTGATACCGGTGTTTCTGTCGGTTCTGTTTCTGCCTTACGTAGCAAACTCTTTGAAGTAACCCGTAAAGCTCTCATGTCTTAATCTGTATTTTAATTTCCGTTTTAGCTTTCTAAATTAATTTAATTTATTTTAAAGGTGATCATTATGTCTGCAACCGCAAAATCTAAAGTGGTTCACGAAAATCAACTCTCATTCATGAGTATTTTCGATGCCACTGAAAGTGAATATGATCTGATATCAGCCGATTCAGAACATAATTATGAACTTCGTTTTTCATCAAAGATGGCTTACGAAATAATTCGGGATAGTATATATATCATGACTGCATACCGTAGTACTGGTGAGCAGCGTGTGGATGAAATCCTCTGGATTTGTTCGGAAGAAAATCAGGAAGACTTATGTTCATTTACGAGTTGCTGCAAAATAGCGGGTCTTGATCCATTCGAAACCCGGATGGAAATCCTGCACGAGTGGTCAAGTGAATTGGCAAAACAAGCAAGACTGATTGCGTGTCATCACTTTACTGCTCCCACTAATATGGAACATGTTGCATCCCAACGTATTGGATACGAAAAATACAGAAAAGCGTTTTATCACACTTATCCTAAAGAGGCTGCGAAGCCGCTTAAGAATAAACCTCTGTAATAATACAAACGCTGACTTCGGTCAGCGTTTTTTTCGTGCCACGCTGGAGACTAACATGAATATTTTAAAACATGACTTCGATAGTTCCTCTGAACTGCTACAAGCGGGTTTATTGCTTAATCAATTGGAGGATCTAATAGGGTTTATTTCCACGAATGAGTTCAGGAAAACCTCAATCAATCAGTTCATTGAGGTTGAGGCATCTGAACTTATGGTTTTTAACCTATGGCATCCGATGTGTCCCGATATCACTGAGGTTCATTTCTTCCGTGATATGGATTCAAATTGGTGGCCATACAAGATTTATGAACTCATGTCTGATATAACCACCCAAACCCAATTCATTCCTCGGGTAAATCAATAAAGGTGACATCATGATTCATTATTGGGTTAAAGTGAGACCCGGTGAAACAGATATCCTCGCACCTCTTCGTCATGGGGTTCTCGCCATAAAATATTTGGATGGAGCGCCATTGCTTTTCCAATGGCCTCCTGAAGAAGGATGGACGTTCGAAACCCTGGATAAAGTACAGCCTTGTGGTGTTGAGTTTGGGGCCGATGCATATATTAATGATGTATGGATTGGTACTACAGAATTTTAATCTTTAAAGACTGAATGTCTGGAGTCTCATTTAATGGATATCCCATGCATTTTGTTTATATCAAATAGTCGGCATTATGTAATTACTGAAGACTCTGTTATCGCTTCATGGCCATCACGTTCTGATAAAGAAAGTGAGATCATTCAGCTTAATGACGGTCGGATTATTACTGCAAACAATGTACGACGATTTAACTTCATCGACATTTCAAAGATCGAAAGCCTGACGGCGATTGATGATGGAATTGTCTTTTAACTATATAGATTAATAACTGGAGTCTGTATGAGTGGCTGCGCGTTGATAGAGTATAACAACCGCACCGCCAGAATACGCGGTGAAGTTGCACAAGGCGATAAGCATTATATTCAGTATGCTCTCGCTCACTGGGCTGTCATTGCAATCAGGATTCGCAATACAGACCATCATTTTACCCGATTGCCGGTTGATGAGTGGATTGAAGGAATTGCAAAACAAGTAAATCCTTCTGAGGCTCGTGAGCAGATATTTAATGCTCTATTGCGGTGTAAGCCGGGTATCTTCTAATTCATTTAATTTATCGAGGTATATATGTTTCATTCTGAAACCGAGGATATCTATGGTTTTGTGTCTGGCGATATGTCATTGCGACCTCATTCAATCGATAGAGATTTGCAGGACTTAAGGTTACTACTCGCCGATATGGATACCATTAATATTCTGAACGAACGAGGGATAGGAACTCAGAAAACCATCTTTCATGTAACACAAAATGAGTCGAAGGCATTAATGCTGGTTACTCGTTTAACTTACTGCCAAGGTGGTGGACGATTTACTCACCCTGAATGTGCTCTTCTTGTTGAACAGATAACTGATCTAGGACGTAAGTTGGGTAATAAACATTTCGATGCGGCGATGAATGAAGCAAAACGCTTTATAGCGAATGAGGCTGACTTCATGAAAGAACAAACTGTCTGGTAGAAAATTTCTAAGGAGTCACTCATGTATACTTCAACTACTGCTAAATCAGATCATATTGATAGCTTTAATAACGCACAAAACCGTATGTTGATGAATTACGAACGTGATGAGTTTGAACAAGCTCCCGCTGCCGTACTTTATGATGCTGTCGGTGCTGTCGTAAACGATGAATCTGATATTGATATAATTTTTCGCCTTATGGATATGGAAGGAGAAATGTTGTTTCTCCGCGCAATGAAAAACCTCGGTTGCCAAGAGAATGTTTTTTATTACGCATCTGAATCTGGTGCGGTGCTGACTGCTAACGATGCAACGTTGCTTGAATTTGCTTATAACCTGGGCAAACATATCAGCAATGAGTTCTTTACGCGTTTCTTGCGTAATTCTCAGTTAGCCCGTGAACTCATCGGTAACATCATTCGTATAGGCAACGATGCCCTTAAATTTCCAGATGACGGCCTGAATACAGTATTTGAATGCTGTGTGATGGAGAATTCATCCTGGAAGAACCAAGGCCATTTTAAAGATAACTTTGGTCTTTAAAGCATCTAATTCTTTTAATTAGCTAACACAGAAAAACCCAGTCTTCGGACTGGGTTTTTTTGTATTTGCTGATTTCAAATCATGTAAACAAAACGGATGCACATGAAAATTACTTTTGATTTTTACAGTCAAAACGTTGCCATTTTTGAACTTGTTATTTTAACCCATATGGCAAACTAATCGTAATGCCGTCCGTATTTCTGATAAGGGAGTTTTATGAAGACACTTAAATGTTCTCATAACAGGGCAATGCTTATGCCAGCACACAAAATCCCTGCGGTATTAGTTAACGACGACCCTAAGAACATAGTTACTGATGAGCTGTTGCGTAAATATGGAACACGCATGACTCTCGATGAGGCTTGCTCCGAAATTGGTGTTAAGTCGGATAGTGTAGCCAAACGTATAGGACAGGTCAGATATAGGCATTATGCATTAACTCGCCAACTTGAAAGTGCAAGGGTCTTTAGTGGAAAAAATAGCTTTTTCTGGACGGAGTCTATCGCAAGAATAATTTCCGAGGGTAATTCCGATGAAATATCAATTTTTAACTAAAATCATTATTCCCCTGCTAGTGGGATTTGCTTTTTCTACCTCAGTTCTTGCGGATGAGGGTAACACCCCAACGTCTCAATCCCCTCAGACCACCAGTGACGACCTCGCTGGTGGTCAGGCATTTCTGAATGGAAAAGAGGAAGGTTGGTTCTGGCGTAAATCGCCACCTGAGCCAGTGAAGAAAAAGCCAGTGAAGTTACCTCCTCCGCCGACTTTACCGCCTCAAGAAACGCCTAAACAGGTTGCTCAAACACCTATGGAGTCGACTCCAGAACCTGCCGCAACTGAAAAGCCCGGCCCGGCTCCGTTCACCGTAGCCTGGTTTAATGAAAACATTCAGAAACTACGCAACCAGGCCATCGACAATCCTACCCAAGAAAACGTTAGGGCATATTTTCTGGCCCAACGCATTATGCTGGATAAAGCCAGCCGCTTTACTGATATGGCTAGGTTGGTTACTTCTACCGACCCCCTCATAGATGAGAATAGCCGCCGCTCAACCTCAACATTTGGGGCAATGGATCAATCGAATGAAGCTGAAAACAATTCGAGAACGGTCATAAAAGACGTAGCGACAAAAGCAGGATTGTTTTTCTTCTTCCGTGGGGAAAACTGCTCCATATGCGTAAAGCAAGCTTCTGTTATGAATACGTTTAGTTTCATGACAGACATGAAGGTCATCCCAATTTCACTTGATGGTAAACCTCTTCCAGGGAATATTTACCCGGACTGGAGGCCTGATTCTGGCCAGGCATCAAAGCTCCAAATATCAAACGCACCTGCGATAGCTCTGGCAATCCCGCCATCTACAACACGCATTGTCTCATTTGGGCCTATCAGTGCAGACCAGTTAATTTCAAGAACAGTCCTTATTGCCCACGATGCAGGGATCATTTCTGACCAGCAATATAAGAGCACCTTGCCATATAACGATACCGGCTATATCGACTCAAACATTCTGAATGACATGCCTAAAGACCTAACTCAACAACCTGATGAGTTTATCAAATATATACAAGCTAAAGCTGGCTACGGTTCGACACCTAACCCAAATGCTAATAACCCGGGGGAAAAATGAAGATTTCGCGCAACTATAATATAAAGAATGTATTCCGTAGAAACATTCTTGCAATTTCTATCTGCCTCTCCGGGTTGACAGCTTTTCAATGCGAGGCCACCAGCATTAGTACTCAGCTAGACAGTATGTTCGGCTCTATGTCGAATGTTACAGCTCCCGGTGATTATCAGAGCGTTACACGTGATGGATATACCGGTGGCGGATTTGTTCTACGTAATAAGCTCCGTACATTGACACCTATTAGTATTAGTCTCCCTTCTGCGTCGGGAGGATGTGGAGGGATAGACCTTTTCGGCGGGTCATTCTCGTTCATCAACGCTGATCAGTTCGTCCAGATGCTACGTAATATTGCTTCTAATGCTGCCGGTCTAGCTTTCCAGTTGGCCCTGAACGCTATGGATGCCGTTCTGGATAATGCTATTTCGAAAATGCAGGCAATCATCCAGCAGATGAACGATCTGACCGCAAATTCGTGTCAGTTAGCGAAGGGGTTGTTAGTCGACACTGCCTCTGCATTTGGTGACAGTGCAAAGGCTGCTGTATCTTCTCAGCTGTCCTCTGATGGCCTCTCAGACCAATTTAAAGCCATGTGGGGCAATATGGGTGGTGGTAAAGCACCCGACGTACAAAAACAAGAGGCAGGGAAAAGAAAGGCATGTGACGATTACGGTAACATTGTGTGGTGTTTGCTCCAGAATGGTAGCTTTAGTAATCAATTCATCGGCTCCGAAGATGAGCAAAAAGAACTTATTATGTCTATGACCGGCACCATCATCGTCGGTAGCCAGTTGGGTACAGATAAAGATGGGTCAGCTAAAAAGAGTGTGGTTAGGATTGCTCCACTCGCAACTTCAAATGTCCTGGATTCTTTTATAAATGGTGATGATAGTTTCGATTTCTGGTCTTGTTCAGGTCAGACTAGTACTTGTGAGAATCCCAAAAAACAGACCAAAATAATTAAAGGTCTCGCTGCCAATATCACACTCTTCTTTATCGATAACGGATATTTGAGCTCGGCCAGAACTGGTTCAAACCCTGGGGATGCTAAATTACGGCAAGCAAACTACTACAACGTAGCTGGTGCTACCAGTAAAGCGACTCAAATTGCACGTCATGATTTAGCCGCATCTTATTCCTATATACGTGAACTATCTCCTGTCATAGCCTATTCAGCTGCTTATAACTACCTCAGCGAAATGCTTACGGCTGCTGCGACCGGCGCACGGCTCCAGCAGGAAAATGATAAATCGGCGTCAGTTTATTATAAGGATGCTGGAGAGCTAATCGAAAAGGCAAGGCAAAATCTGTATGTCTCCTATAACGCCATGATATCCCGTTATGGTGGCGAGGCCCGTATACCTGAATCATTCAGCAACTATATGACAACGCTTCCGCAGGTTCATTATGAATCTGAAGGTTCTCTTGATGGCTCGCTCTAACAAGGTAACTTAATATGAGTGAATGGAACGTATATACTGTTGGCAACATTGAATTTATTTATAATATATTCAATTCCGTTGCCATGTTATTGAATGATGGCACTTACGGATCCTTGTTTAGGATTTCAGCACTCATTGGTGTAATTTGTGTCGTGCTTGCTGCTGCTATATCAGCCGGGAAATCATTATCCCTTTCTCATATGTGTGTGGCCGTCGTGATGTATTACCTGTTTTTCAGTGTATCGATGCGCACCAACATTGAAGATGTTACAACGGGTAAGTTTCGTGCTGTTGATAATGTACCAGCGGGATTAGCCGTTGCCGCATCTGTACTGTCTACTGTTGGGTATGCAACTACCGAGAAGATGGAGCAGGCATTTTCTGTCCCAAGCATGACTGAGTATGGGTCTCTGGATCCCCTTTTCACTCTGGCCACTTTATACGACACATTGAAAACGCCAATGCGCTGGACGGGTCAAACTGGTGCTTACGGTGATCTGGACGCAAGCGTTTCAAACTATGTGAAGAACTGCGTAGGCAACGATATTATTCGTGGGTCTAAAACCTTTGCTTCAATGTATCGCTCTAATCAAGGTGTATCAGGGCTAGCCTCGAACGATTCCTTCCAGCGGGTTGTTATTTACGACAATGTACGTAGCGGCTGGTCTACCAGTACTGAAGAATCTTCAAATGGGGGCTCACTTTATACCTGTTCTGACGCGTACACGAAACTTAAAGGACTCGCTACCCAGAACGCTTCTAGCCTGGACTCAGCTTTTGCCAGCTCTTATACCGCATCCGGGCGCACTTGCGGTGGTGCGCCATGCTCAGGTTCAGGAAAAGCCCAGGAAGTACTGAATTTCTTCAACATAAGTGGCACTGATATTCGTGATTTCCAATTGATGTTGGTCATGTACCCTCATTTCAGGGAACTGCCAATGTACGGACTCGAAAGCTCATTTCGTGGTACTGCTGCTGTAACTCGCGCCCAAACCATGACTCAACAGGCATTCCAATGGTCTTCTTCTGGTTCATCATTCTTGAGCTGGATGAGTTCATTTATGCCGATTTTCCAGGGAATAATATACGCACTCGCACCATTTATGGCCTTCCTTTTCGGTCTGGGTATTATGGGTTTGCGACTGGTGATGAAGTACTTCCTCGTTATCATCTGGACATGGACTTGGCTTCCCCTCGCAGCGGTCGTCAACATGTATGTGTTAAACAGTATCCGTGATACGTCAAGCCAAATTCTTGTCAGTTCGGGTTCTGGCGGACTTAGCTTTGCTCAGCTTTATCAGCTCCTGTTTGAGACTCAAAAAAGTATAGGTCTTGCTGGTAATTTATACGCGATGATCCCGGCCCTGGGTGGATTCATTGTCTGGGGCAGTTCTGTTGCCTTTAACTCTCTTGCAAGCTCAGCAGCAGCACCTTCAGCTGCCGATACTAAAACTCTCGCACCTGATGTCACCAACGCTCCTGCGATAAACAGTCGTGGTTCCGATGTTGAATTTAACCCAACACAAGGAACTATCATGGGTGGGTCTTCTGGCACTCTCCCTGCCATTGACATGAAAAAGGTCGCTACTCACAACCTGTCCAGCGCTAAGCAAGAACTAGATTCAGCATCCAGTTCCTTGACTGCCCAATCTGGAGCAATGATTAGCCAGGTGGCCAGTAACATGAATTCTGGTGGACATTCGCAAGTTTATAGTGACGCTTCCAATGCAGCATTTGCCAGCCTGAGCAGCTCAGATCGTGCCCTTGTCAGTTCTGTGGCTAAAGAACAAGGTATTTCTGATATGCAGGCGCTTGTCTCTATCGCCAAAGGTGATGTGAGTGTCGGTGGCGGTGCGGGAAGTTCAAGTGCTGGTGTTGGTGTTAAAGGTGGAATGTCACGTTCAGAGGCAGAAAGCAGTGGCCTGAGTAATGACAACAGTGCTAAGTACGGTTCTACAGACAGCGCCTCGTCGCACAAAATAGACAGTGCGACCCAGTCACGCATCGTCAATACCGCAGCAAGTGCGATGTACCAGTCCTTATCGCAAGAAGGTGAGAGTTCTCAATCGACTCGTTCTTTTGCTGAGGCAAATCAAAGAATGCAGTCCGCACAAAAGAACTTCCAGGAAGCAAACTCCTTCGTTTCAAGTACCTCAATGGGCCAGACAATGAATGCTGCGCAACTTGCTACAGCCATTGGTCGTAATCATGATGCACAAGCAACATTGACTCAAACCCTCGCGGCGCACCCGGAACTGTCCAGCAAAATCGCCGGTGATGCAGCGAGCCTGACCTCTTTAGGTATGACTCACGAAGACGCGCATACCTTTGCTCAATTCAAAGCAGCCAGTGAACTTGGTGTTGCCGGTGCAGTAGCTGCCAAAGCCGGGTTCATTAACGCTGATTCCAGCCCAGTACTGACGACAACTGCATCTGAGCAATACCGTGGCGTGAGTGGTGGAGCTGAAAGCGCTGGTGGCCGCGCAGTTGCTGGTGCAGCGGACGTTGGCAACTCCGTTAATGCAGTAACAGGCCGATCTTACGGAGCGCTTGGTGAAGCACATGCGTCATCGTCTGATGGTTATGGGCAAGGCCAGGTTAATACTGTCGGGGGACAGAATAGCGGTGCAGTTGAGCAAATTCACAAGGGAAATGAGGGTGAAGTCATGACGAAAGCGGGTAACACCGCCGCAAATGATTTCGAAAACAACCACTATAATCTTGGCGGTATTACTGGCGATTTTAATAAACTCGTTTCTCATGTCAGTAATGCGTTCAAAGAAAGCCCGGTATATGAACAGGTACATGATCAGGCCAGAACCATCGCTGGGGAAATTCCGCTTGGTGGAGATGCAAACCGCGAAGCGGCGCGAGATTCTATTGTGAACTACTACGCCATGACTAAAGCTGGAGCGTCTGAGCAACAACTTTCCCAGGCCCGCAGTGACATGATGGCACGTATTCAACTCGCGACGGGTGGTGAAAATGACAATGGAACGGTTATGGGCGGAAATACTGCTCTTGCCCGTGGTATTGCAGCCCGTATTGATAATGCCGGTTTAGACCGTTCAGCCAATGATGGCTCCATTATTCAACAGGCTACTACTGCACTGAATACCGATCGCCAAACCCACGAATACAACACCGGTGGCATGGCCAACAACCTTGGAGGGATGCATCAGGCATCAAATGGAGGTTCTGCTGTGGGTGATGGCGTCCCTTACGCGATGGGAACCCACAACCAGGGATACGGCGAGGCTGAGACAATGACCGTTAATGCCCAAGGTGCTGAAGGTCATAATGGTTTAAACCAGAACTCAAACTATGGTGGGTCTGAGACAACAAACATTAATACCCAAGGCGCTGGTGGTCATAGTGATTCAAATAACGGAGGTACAATGTTCAGTGATCCGCCACCTGCACGTGCAACCCAGTCGCATCAGGAGTATGTACCTGTGCATCCACGTAATAAAGAGAACAATGGAGGTCATAGTGGTGGAAATGACGACATGATAATTTCATCGAGTAAGTGATTCGCAATAAAGCCCTGCAATCTTGCAGGGCTCTTATGTGGTCACGAACATGTATACGACAGGAAGGCTCAGTAAAGAATAGAGCAGAATATAAAACTCCCACATACGCTCACATTTGCTCTTGAACGTTCTGCCATTTTTTCCACGTCCCCTCTTACCATTTCCACCACCATAATCTGAATCGCTTGGCCCCGATAATGGGATAAGGCCAGTAATACCAAACATGTCCATAAGTACCTCCAGTCGGTAATATTCAAGACGCTGAAAACACCCTCGTTTTGCCGTCCTTCTTTATTGTCTGAAACCAGTCTGTTTAATACGCTGCCTGCTTAATCCTTCATTTTAGTAGCTTCGCATAGAAATGCTGGCTGACGAAATTTAGTTACCGAGATCTCTGATTTCATAATCAGTAACCACGACAAAGGTGATCATAGAATGAAAAACCTTTTCCGCAAAAAATGGTTTTACAGACCACTCTGCACAATAACGATGTTATGTCACCTTGGTGTTGTATCCTACGTGCCGTATGCCTTTTCAGCAACGACCCAGGAAAACGTTACATCTGCCACTAATTTCTATAAAACACTGCCGCAAGTTTCAGCTACGTCAAATGGTACGGTTCAGTATGGAAAAGGCCAGGCCGTTGATTTGAACTCTGCTTATCCAAATCAAGGTTCATCAACTTCACTGGATAGCCTGAAAGGAACCTACGGAGATGACAGCAACACGCTAAAACTGGGCAATACAACCAACGCCAATCTGAAAACCGAAAATTCACTGCGCGGCGAAGCTTACCGAACGCTGGTGGGCTCAACGAAAACTACAGCAAACATTAAACCTGATGATTCCATCTTTGATGGCCATAAAGACTTCCTGGAGAATCAGGATAAGTACATGCAAGATCTTGGTGATTGTTCTATGACCAAGACCATGACGAATAAGGACACCGTCAACCATATCCCTGATTATCGCGAATGTACCCGTACCACAAGTGTCAGCGGCACATTCACCCTCTACCATCCTTACGTTGCCGGTATGCTCTCGCATTATAGTGGCGCGGCGAACATCGGTTCTTGCGGCACTAACTGCATCGAACTCTGGCTCGGGACTGTCGGTGATAACTACTGGGACGGCAACTGCACAATATTTGAACAGGCAATGGCCGTCACTGTCTACAATCCCCAGGCAGTTACCAGCGCCAAGATCATCAGGGCTAAATGGGATGATTACATGCAGATTTATGTCGGTGGTACAGATAGGGGTAGTTTGGTTTGGGCAGGGCCAAAAGGTTTAAACGTCTTCCCGCCAGAGACATCAGGAGCCTGTGAATTAAAAACAAGCTGGGATCAGTCGATTAATGTAGATGTAACAGCACAAATCCGAAATACCCCCCAAAATGGCGTTCTTAATTTCAAAAACCGTGTGTCAGTGACTGGCAGCGGCGAAGGTTATGCTCTCATTTATATTTACTTTGACCCAAACAAAATTATCTCGGATAACGCCTGGACTGTTGATAAACCTGAACAATTCGATACGTTGCTGAAGGCCATCAACGCCGGGTATTGCCAGAATTACACGGTAACCTGCCGCGAGACAGTCATTCCTGATGCAAATGGGTGCGCAACCATAAATGGCGCACGTATCTGCGAAAACCAGCTTGCTAAGCCGCCGATCGGAGGTCTCTCACCTTTCTGTAAGTCTGCAACGGTAGTTTCCAACTGCGGAACCGACGGTGGCGTTAACAATACTTGCAAGCAGTACGATGCAAACACTGCATGTAAATTCATTAAGTCCACTTGCATAACAGGTGCGGAGGGTGACAAAAATGGGTGCTGGCAGGCAACCGAGGTATGGGATTGCGGAACGGATGTCGTTGTACCCAATACCTCCTCCACCGATACCTATACTTGTCCTGGCGCTGTGCAATGCCTTAATGGGTCTTGCCTACAGCCTTCTGCTGAACCAAGCGGCGATTTCAACAAAGCAGTTGCAACTCTTCAGGCCGCAACTTACGCATTGAATGAAATGAAGTGTGGCGATGATACTGACGAAACCAACCGTTCCTGCACTCTTTTTAAAGGTGAGTCTGCACAATGTAAATCGGCGATGGGGGGATGGGTGGATTGTTGTGATCAGCCCGTAGATGTCAGCTGGATTCAGTATTTGCAGTTGTCCTACTACACTCTAAAAATTGCTGATGCTGTCTCTGTAAAAGCCGGTATGTTCGAACAGGGAAAAGGTATTTTTGACATGGGTTCCGAACTTATGACTAATGCCATCGATACAATAACTCGACCAGCTATTTCCGCTTTCAACAGTCTGGTTGGGTCGGCAGGTACTGAAGCGGCTCAGCAAGCTACAGAAGCAGGTTTGTCCGGTTTGATGAATCAGGCTATAGGAGCGCTGACGAAACAAGTTGCTCAATGGACTCTTGATACCTTCGGCCCTGCTGCGACGAATCTGATATTTGAAAGTGCGGCCTCTGGCGGTGGCGCAGCCGTAACATCGTCTGGCCTGGCTACATCTGTTCAATTGTCGTCAACTATTGTTTCGGCAATATCCGTGGTTGGATATGCTTACATGGCGTACCAGATTGCTAATATACTGGTCAACATCATCTGGGCTTGTACTCCTGATGAATTTAAGCTTGCCGTTAAGAAAGAAACAAAATTGGCCGTGCATATATCCAGCTGGTGTGAAACAAAGTTTCTGGGTGTCTGTATCGAGAAACGGTCAAGTTATTGCACGTTTGATTCTCAGATTGGTCGCATCATTCAGGAACAAGGGAGACCAATGTTAGGTATCGGCTGGGGGGATAAAAAGAACCCGGATTGTCGACCACTGACGTTAGAAGAATTTGGACGGATTGATTTTAACAAACTCGATTTGTCAGAGTGGATTGGTTCACTTTACGAGGCGAAACTTTTACCTAAAGCGTCGGAAATAAATCTGGATAAGATAACCGGTAAAGGAAACGTATTGAATATAGATGGATCTCGCCAGAACTCCCTGGAGCGATTCCAGAGCGGTGTTGACAGTATCGATGTTGATGCGGCGAAATCTAGCACAGAGGCTGTTTTGAAAACTCAATAGCTTTGCAGGATAAGAAGCCCCGACTTTATGTCGGGGCTTTTTTTTTACTTTCTGAACAGGTATTGCTTACCGTCACTGAATACCATTGGTTCATGTTCAGGAGAGCCTGGTAAGAACAGAGCCCGCTGAGCACCCAGTTCTTTACTCATTTCTTTAACCAGACCTACGTTAGAGGCTCGTGTTGCATAGAGGTTGAAGCAGTCATTACCGATAATGAATGTCACCTGACCGCTGGTGCTGATAGGTGGTTTCGGCAACGTTGGAGCTATATCAGCATACGATACCCAATCACCGTTCGTCGCTTTCCGACGAACTGCATTTTCAACAGCACCGCCTTTCCCCTCACACATCCCACCAACTTTGTATCCATCCATCCGGGTTAGTGTTTTCCAGAAAATCGCATTGACCTCACGCTCATTATCTTCCTGAGATTTACCGTTCCATGACGCGACACGCACCACGCCATCAACAATAGCAGTAGGCTGTTGGGCCGTTAAAACAGACAGCACAGGGATGAAAGATGTGTGTGTCGCGAAGCCCGCAGCCACATCGGCCACTCCATTACCTCCCAGGTTGGTTACACCTTTTTCACCAGCCTTAACCGGGGTTTTGAGAGGGACAAGCTGCCCATTGGACGCGAAACCGTTATAGATAAGGTATTGATCGCCAGCATCGGTGATCTGACGTAAATCCATCGCTCGGGCAAATTTCAAAGCATCAGATGGATTGCTGTCAACCGGCATAGCTGGTGGTTGAGAAGCCGCGCAACCAACTAACATCAGCGATACCAAAGCAAGACCAGAGATTTTCTTCATTTTATTTTCCTTGGGACACCAGTAGGTTTGTTATTCAATACTAACCCGACTCATTCACGTGACGAAGTATCCAGGCAATAAAAAAGCCCGTTAAAACGGGCTTTTTTATGAAATTTAACTTAGTCACTTACGAGCTTTCATTTTCAGCTTCTGTATCAGAGCAGAACGGACAAATATGTTTTTTCCGTGGACGGTCACAACTCTGCGGTGAAATAAATGAAAGATCGCAACGGTAACACCTTACCATACGTATTTCTTCAGCTCGAAAATCACGAGCAAGAGTCCAGGCCTCGTTGGCATCAATCATCATTTTCGAGGCTTCTTCCGGGCGGAATTTAAGGTTTAGTTCCCGGTAGATTTCGAACGCACTCACCACATCAACGATGTTGTCACTGTTGTTTGGGTCTTTCGAACGACGCAGATAGATGCTCATAAAATTGGTTGCCTCAACCTTTTTATGTGTCGTATTGAGCAGCGTCTCTGAATGTTTAAGTCGTCCGATTGATACATCACTCAGATGGAACTCTTTTCGCAAAAAATCAATAACACGGTCACTTGCATTAAGCGAATGCACAATGATCTTTCTACGAAATCCTAATTTTACCATTTTCTGTGTTAAAGCAAATTTATCTTCATCCCGGACAAGAGCAGCCTTCATAATCAATTACTCCAATGAGAATAGCGCGACTGTAAGTAACCTGTTAATTCTAAGGTTGGGTTGGGGGCTCCAATAACTGTACTGAAGTCACAATCTACTAAATCGGCAAATGGACGAATAGGTTTAAAATATATTTTGCCGGTTATGATTGCATCGATTGTTTGTGCATCATCCATACGTTCGACAAGCTGTACGGTTTTTTCATTATCAAACCAGTAGAACGTTTGGGCAACAGTCCCCGTATTAATGAAAACACGAACACTGAATACCAGCAGGGCAAGCCGTAGGATGTATGAGTCATGACGAACGAATTTTTCTACCTCAGTAGATATCTTGCGCTCGGGATCATGACAGATATTAAAGATGGGCAAGTCATACTTCTCCATCGATAAAGCGAGCTTGGCCTGATTAGATTTCTCTATCAAAAATTCCCGGTCTCCTTCTGCTAACTCAAAAGGGCTTTTATACAACGATTGCGCACGGGTAATAATTGAGATGGCAGTCTGTAGAAAATACAAATTTTGATTAATCATTTTCGATAAGCCTCTTCCATACGCGTAATACGCGCTGACCATATTCACGAGCCTTGCCTTCCAACTTAGGGTTTTGAGTGTTGTATCCACCTATCGCCAGTTCTATATCGCCAGGGTTAGCTTTGATGGCTGCACACAAAGTCTTTGCCCCGATTCGGATGTTTGTATCGACATCCAGGAGTTCTTCAGGATGGTTAACATACTGTCCGTTCCAACGAAAATTAATTTGAACGATTCCAATATCTGTTACCGGAGTGGCTGAGAGATAGCGGGCTAGCGCTCTCTTTGCATCTTCATAACTTGTCGGGTAATACGACCCATAAACATAGTTGTTCAATGCCCAGGGGCTGGGAACAACATACCCCTTGGTTCCTGCATTATTTTTACTCTCGGTGAGTGCCACCGCGTAGAGAAGGTACGGATCGAGGCCACACTCTTTCTGGGAATGCTTTTCCCAAGAAGTGCCACGAAGATCTACAAGCCTGGCGTTCGTACTCGTGCAGTAAGCAGCACATAGTAAAGCGAGCACCAAACTCTTCGTTGCTATCTGCATTTCCCCTCCCCACAAACCCTACAACGGCATCAACTTATGCGAACACGCCTTGGTGTAACCTTTTCATTAACGCCGCTATCTTGATTGTCGCCTGTCTCCCCAACGCCCGATTTATCTCCAGGATTGGGATCCGGTATTTTTCCAGCAATCTCAGGCTTACTGGTAAGGTTCGCCGTCGATAACTGGTCATCTTTAACTTCGAACTCTTGAATATCACTGCCCACACAAAATGGCGGGCCTGTATTGACTATATCGTTGCTAACCACGTGACGAAATTTTGGTTCAGTGTCCTCATTTACTTTGGGTAAGTGGCCGTCTCTCTGACTAGTCATCAGACCAGTCTCATTTTCTGTATTCGGCCCACGGACTGATTTCTTCTGTTCTGATTTACGTTTTTTTGAAGTCTCACGGACGATACCGGGTATAAAACTGTCACCTGCTAGCAATGCTCGGTTTGCCAGCGCCAATAGTGAACTGCTGCGCTGGCCAGACTGTTTTGATTCCAGATAATTAATCAGCTCTGGAAACAGTATTGGATTAATCGTCACTCGAACTTGCATGAAACCCCCTTTGCTCAATCATCGCCGTAAAGCATCAAGTCAACGCCATAGTTCCAGAAACCAATGGCATTACTGGCAACAGGCAACGGGCTCGATACGATCCTGGCTCGGGGGAATTCTTCTCGTATGGTCTGTTCGTAGAACCTTGTCCCACCACCGGCAGCTGCAATGATATGGACTGGCCCGAGAACCCTTGTCGATTTTCGCAACTCTTTGACTACATCACTGGCGATGGAGGGAATAGCTTCTTCAAGCAGAGGACGTAGGGAAATGTGGCGGAACCCATTAAAGAAAGACTGCTCATTGTTACGGAGAGCGATTTCAATAATTTCTGGTAGATCATCAATTCGCTCTTCCGGGTTATCGGCATTAAGGCGGTTCACAATGCTTTCGATAATTGCACTGGTTGCTTTTAATGATGAACCTGAAGAGCCTGATACCCTGCTTCCGCTCTTAAAGGCGATGTAGTCCATCGAGAAGAAGCCAGGGTCAACCACGAGAATGGTCGACTTCTCTAATTCTTCCTGACTGATAAGGCCCGGTCTGTTAACGATGTCATTGATGACACCAACGCCCTGCTGAAGAACGAGGCATTTTTTAACAGTCACTGTTTTTCCTGGCGCAATAGTAAACGTACCGGTGAGCCTCGCAGTCAGTTTCGCGCGTTCACTTTCATTAGCAAGACGGACAGGTAAACCAGTTACTACCAGGTCGATTTCATTGCCTGCTTTAGCAGTGATTTTATCCAGTGAGGCCAGATATAGTGCCAGGTACATTTCTGTCATGTGGTAACGGTCATGCAGCTCACGCGCATCGGGGCGTTCGGTAAAAGCCCGCCATTCTTTACCTCCTGGGTACACCAACACTTCATGTTCGCAGCTACGCTTTACCAGCCGCACATCATCTACTGGCTCATTCGTAGCGTAGGCCGGATAAATACTGACTGTGGGTTTGTCATCCGCTGAATCCCCTACAGCAATTTTTACATTGCTGTATCCAATATCAATTCCGCAGACAACCAATTTGTCATTGCTCATTCGTTAACCCTGCAAGTTAAAAATGAATTACTGCCACTCCGATAACATTTGAGCGCCAAAAAGGGGTTCGCACTAACGTAAAGAAAGGTGGCCTCCCTCTGTCAACGTCGGGAATTAACCGTTAACAAGTTGTAACATGGTATTCAAACGATCATCGATTACCATTTTTTTTATCGGCAAAACGTCCCCATTTTTGACATTAATAATGGCTAGATACGGACGTTTAAAATGTCAGATATGTACATAAATGCTGCATGAAACTGGACGTCATATATGGCTAAATCCGGCCCTAAAAACCTTAACCCCTAACCTAAATCAGACTGAGGAAATTAGGTGGTAATGTATGAGGGCAACACATTTAGATTGGCTTTCCGCCTGGGGATTTCGCGGAGTATATATACTAAAAACACATGCTTCGGTGAGGTGAATTAAGGTATGTTGTGGCGATTACTCAAGGGTACACTTCGTGAAAATTTTACTTAAGCACAAGTTATAATTTCACTTAAATATGCATATCTCCCCTTCACTTCCCCCCCAAAAAAACTCTCTCAAACTAGTATATATACCTACAAAATGTGACATAAATCACTATGAAGTTACTGTGATTTAGGATTGATCCTGAAGACGGAGGGAGGTGATGGAAGTTTCAGCTGCGTTTGCCATTGTATTCTCCAGAAAGGTAACAAAAAGTGGAAAAGCCAGAAACATAAGTTTCTGCCATATCATATAGCGACTCTACATAATCGTTTACTAAGAGGTTTGTGCAGCGGTGGGCGTCATCCCGTTAATCGCCTCTACATTAGGGGAAGTAAGTTTCCATTATATTCCCCAGAAACCTATTAAAAATCAGAAATGCCCAGAAACGTAGTTTTCTGCCATATCATATAGAGATTGGCAAACTGCTTGATTAAAATAAAATGGCTTGATAAAAGTACCCGTACAGATAGATATTAATAGCTCAATCACCAGATTGCCATTGTATTCTCCAGAAACATGCAAAAAATGAGAACACCCAGAAAGATACTTAACTGGAGAATCAATCTTTCCTGTTTTGGAACTGAAAACTAAAAATCGAACCTGAAAAGGAGTTTTCTCTTTCTCCAGAAACATAGAGTTCTGGCGTAATAATAGAGATTCTCTTTTTTGGGGTTAAGTCCTAATCAAAAAACATCGAGGTGGTTTTATGCAACTCGTCGGGTACATCAATGATCTGGAAAAGGCTCGTGATGCGGTTGATTCAGCCGCAGAACTTCTGTTTAACGAGGCCAATAGTCTTCGGGAGGAATACTGGGACAAAGCTATTGCTGATGACGAGAAGGCACGGTACAGCTTTAACGTAACCAGGCAAGGAACAACTATCAGGATCCGCTGGGCCAGATTGACACCTTTGCGCAAAGCTGGTGGAGGCATTGATCGTGTCGTTCCCAAATACCTACCTCTCAACAAAGGCGAATCATATCCACCAGCGAAATTTAAGGATGCAAGCCAGCGAGAACTTGCGCTTATCGAACTGTATGAAGGTCAGCTTATTTGGTTGCGTGATGAGTTACGAAAAAACCGTGCAATTCGGCAGGCACTTTCACTTCGAATAACTCACCTAAGAAAACAGCTTTAGAAATACAAACCGCTCTGGAGTAAACATAACGGATATACATGAATACCAGGCGATGACCTGGTATTTTTGTTAGTGAGCCTTCAGGCGATCTGTTAGTGAGCCTTCAGGCGATAGCGGACTTATCGCGGCGGAAATGAATCAGGATGATCGCAATATGATCGCGAGTGTTTTCGCCCGGGTATGATCGGGTGGGAATGCAGCGGACTATTTCGCGGGCGCGAATATGGAAGGTAAACAAAGCGGAAGCGATAGCGTCGGTTTTCTCTATTTTTACATCGGGAGGTTGAGCATGGTAATAATCAAACCGCACGATGTCGGAGGAAAGATGAATTTCCTCCGGGGGTTTTTATGGGCAACCGGAGGTTGCCCTGGTTTTAATCGCCGGGGAAAACCAAAAGTGAATAACCAACATGGTTTTCCTCCGGGGGTTTTTGTCGCGGCGAGTACCGCTTAGAAATTGTGATCGGCTATCGAAACGGACAATATGAAGTCGATACCCTCGTTCGGAATAACTTCCCTCCCGATACACGCGTAAACAAAACGAAACCATTAACAAATTATCGCTCAGATTATCAAAGTGGATCATCTCCGTCTCATACCAGCCAAATTCCCTTGTAAACCGATCTGTATTCGCAAAAGGATCCGTTATTGGGATAAAACCACGCCAGAATCGCCTCAGAACGATTCTGAGCTTATCCCCCTGGTATTTTCACGATCGGATTGATTAAAACGCGCCTGAGCGTTTTGAGCGCGTTTTGTAGATCGACATATCTGTAAATTTCCTGAGTATGGTTTGGCTATGCCCTGATTTTGTTCCGAACGGGGAAGCCGTTATGATTAGGTCTGAATGTAAAGCACTTGTAGAGGTGATGCGGTATGAGTCACGAGCGCATTGAGGTTTTTGGTGATGGAGGCAGCTGGATAGCCGAAAGGCTTAAGTCATTCAGGTTAACGATCTTGGGTCAAAGTGAGTCGTTGTCTATCGTCAGGAACCCGACTGACAATTCTGCCTGGGTGACTCACGATGATACCGGCCTTGTTTTATGTCCCCTCCATGTTGATGGTTCGTTGGCCCCGGATATCGCTGAAGCTACTGAGACGGTGGAGAAATACATCTCCCGAGTGAGCCCTGCGGGAATATCAGCACGGATAAAGCAAGCCCGTAACCACCTGGATAGAATTGCCGCACCGGTAGACTCACGTTCTGCGGCAGCACTGTTAAGACGTGGCGGAATCCCGATTCTCTCACTGCGAACCACGGAATATCTGAAGTGGTACGAGTTGTTAGCGAGACTGGCGAAAGGTCAGGCTCTGTCACCATCCATCTGGGTGGATAACTACCTTGCCGGTGATACACCAGAAAGTGCATGGGCTAATGGACGCGGACTCTATGAGTTAATCAACAATGGGAATATGACATCAGCCAATACGATTTTCCCGGTCTGGTATTCTGTAGCTCTCGCACTGGGAAGATTCACAACAGAAGAACTACCTGTGATGAACGCCTGGCCGAGCTATTGTGATGGAACCCGTGTGGAGAGTTTTATCCAGTTGTATCGTGATTAATTCTTATTCATATGTCATATGATTAACGCTAAAGAAGATCTGCGGTAAGTCTGGCCGTTACCCGGAACCCCGGGACAGACCGAAACTTGCTTTCGGGTTGTCTCGGGGTTGGCCGAGCGAAGCGCTGGCAAGCACCACACCTATTTTGAGGAGAAGCCAATGTTAATTTCGTATAAGAGCAAATTGAAATTAGGATCTATCGCACTATGTTCATTTGGTGTAGGTATGGGCGTTATGCTATCAAAAACCGTTCCACTATCTTTAAGCGCTGTAGTAGTACTCGCCTTTTTCTGGTTACTCTCAATCATTTGTTTAGGGGTTGCTGCTTTCTTTTGTTCCGATTGAAATTGTGTAGTTCATACAGTACCCCGAATAATCCCCGCCTTTGTCAGTAGATAACCGTGAGGCAGACCGAAACTTGTTTTCGGGCTGTCGAGGGGTTGGCCGAGCGAAGCGCTGGCAAGTACAGACCATATTGTTCCCCCTGCATTTCTCATCGCTAAATTCTTTCTTGAAATATCGTCAGATTCCCTGTTTGTCACCCACCAGCCTCATGTTGTTATTGACCTAACTGCCATTCAATGGGAAGCAACAATGTTTAATTTAATCGCGAAGGCTAAAGAAGCAGGTTATCAATTCTGGATCAGTGCCTCCAAGGTACTGACAGTTACTACCGGAACCGAGATGGGGCTGACGATTATTAAAACTGTAACTGATATTAACCCTTGCTTGCTGGTGGCGGAGTTAATGAACCTTGGGATCACGTTATCCCCAGATAATAATTATTTCTGCTGGTTGGATAGCGAAGGTGTCCTTTGGGCCGTTGACCGCCACCATCTCTATCGAGGAAATACAGGGGAGCATGGGGTAAACTGGGATGTCGTCTATCATCACGGCATGGTAATTAATACCCCTGAGCAGGCATCCATCCTTTTCAAAATTCCCCACATTGGGCGCTTTACTGCCACTGTAATGTATAGCGCTGGCTATACACCCGACTGGGCTCTTCCAGCCTTTGTTGATTTTTCTGGTGAACCGGATCATGAAACAATACTGTCGTGGTTATCCGAGGTAGGCATTCGTAATGCAGGAATGCATCTCGAAGATATTGAGTTTCTTTCTGTTGAAGAAAATCCCGACGCTTATATCTCTCTTTAATGAGGTCTCTGTATGTCAAACGTTAAACCTTATTCCTGGGTAGTTCGCTTCGATGTTGCTCCTCAGTGGGTAGCTGACGGCTTTATCATGACAGATACCACAGCTCTCGAAATGCTATCTGATGTTATCAACTATGCAAACGATCACGAACTTGCCGCATTGGTTATTTCAGCACCCGATGCAGAAAGAATTTCCGAGGAGCAAGGCTATTTGGCTTCTAACAATGCGGAGCTAATGCGTCAGGTGCTAATCGGCTCACCGCAGGCATATGCTAAAGCATCTGTGGCAAATACCCTGCTAAAGGCTATAACCGCACTTGAGCAAACGCAGGATAATAAGCAGGTCGTTAAAGAACTGCATTCCAGCCTCGCTTTACTGACGGGCAATAAGCCTATTTCGGACATTATCTGGTTTCCAACCCCAGAATAATTCTTTCATAAAGAGCTTAAATCTTTAGCTCATTTATTTATGGATTTTCTATTCGTCAGCCACCCAGCGTGTGTTTAACTGAAGTTAGTAAACAAAACGAAAAACATACGCGGGGTGATTTATGAATACTGCAATTCATCAAGTACGAAATAACGTTCGTCGCACTACATCTGCACGTCCTGTTTGTTATCCAGTTCGCCCGCAGACAGAGAAAGAACTTTTTTCTGTAGGCCGCAGCCTCTGGTATCGCTACACCACTTCATTTGGCCCGTGCCGTGAAGTTCACCATCATCATGTGCAGCAGCTTGCACACCTGGTGGGTAAATCTGTTGGCTATGTTGAACATGCCATTAATCATTACCTCACGCATTGAACGAGGCGGCTTAATATGTCTACTCAAATCTATTGTGCGGTGCTTCGCCATTTCATGATGATGGCTGCATCCTCCCAGCACTCATTGATTGTGCTGAAGCAATTATATAACGCAGAGATTTCATCGAAAGCTCACCTGGCCGGTCTCTCCGTGTCCGAAGCTGAAGCGCTCCTGGCTCTACCATCCACCAGCTGGCGCAAACGCGATGATGTAATTCATGAGCTGAACATTCGCCTTAAGCAACTCACTAGCGTAGCCACACCGCCAGCTCAACAAGTCGCAAACTGAAGGAGTCTATAACATGCTGCCATTTCTCATTTTGCTGTTCTGCTCATCGCCTGAGACGGCGCGAATGATCCTAATCTACGCTACCGATGAATCTGCGGCCCGCCTCCAGGCGCTTGAAGATTTCGCACGTCTGAATGATTCGGGTTTTGCTGCTTCCGCCCAAACCCCATATGAGTGGGAGAATCCTCACGGTGACCAGCTCTTTATTGAGTCGGTATACCCGGTTCCATCCGGCGATTTATCTGCTATCCGCCGTATGCTCGGGGATGACGATGCCCCATATACCGACAAGCACCTTATTGCCGGTTTACTGGAGGACAGCCGACGTATCCAGATGATTGAACCGAATGCCGGTACTCTTTCTCGTATTGCTCAGGCAGAGCAGTACCTTCAGTAGACTTGTGTTCCGACCGCCCACCAGCAGGTGGGCTTCGGGCTAATTTCCTGTACGAGGTATGTATGCAAGGTACACCACGCTGGTGGCAGAACGGTCGTCGGGTGCAGGCCGTTCTCGCAGAGAATCAGACCGCAGATGTAAGGCTCAATATCGGCCCAGAAAATGACTTCTGGTTTACTGATGATGGTAATAATCCTGTTGCTGTGCTTAGGGTTATCGGCCCGGTCTGTCCACTGGATCCGCTAAAATTCACCTCCAGTATCACTGATGTCCTTCCTGAAGATGTCCATAGCTATAAAAAAGCCCTTCAGGAACACCAGATGATAAACCGGCCTGTCTCGTTCTATCTTGCACTTGCCGATGCCTGGTTGCTTGTTAACGAACAGCAGCCGGTTTACCAGTTCCGCATCCGAAACCAGTACAACGGCATGACTACTGAATGGAATTCCGTTGCCCGGGACAAAGTCATTGAAGTGATTAAGATGCAGCCGGAAACCGCTGAATTCCGGGTTCTCGTCCCATCGGCTCCTGAGCCTGCTGCGAATGCCCGGCAGTTGATCTCAGAAATTGAAGGTCTGCGTGAAGCTATTGGGAAACTCTACCCGGCAAATACTGATGTACGTCGTATTGCCAGAAACAGCGGCTGGATGCATGTATACGACGACACCAATGCCAAAATGAACTTTGCAGACAATGCCAGAAATACCCCTTATCTCGATGCCTTTGTGACTCAACTGCATCTCTTCCTCACAGATGATCGAGAGTAGATGTAAAACCTCCCTGAATCTTTCTGCTCTAACCAGCGCTGTCATATAGCATTTTTTTGACGGCGCTGCCGGTTGCGCTTTTATCAAACATGGTAAATACATTGTTTCATGCTGTCTGGCTCCCGGGCGCGGAGTTATCGTTGATGGAACCAAGTTGAGATATTCGAAATGAAAAGACCAACGGCACATAAAAATGACCGTCTGCCGGTGCGAAGATCTAACCCTACAACGCCTCAAGCAAGAGAGCGCGTTATTGCCGGGCTGGTGGCCTCAGCTACATCTGACTTCGTCTACCTCGTTCAGTGGCTGAAATCAGGAAAGCAGAACGGTGACCCTCTACAGCTATCCAGATGGGATAGCCTGAGAAATGCAATAAGCCACCTTGAGACGCTTGATGCTGGTGTACAACCTGACTGGCGCAAAGTCCTCACCCTGGTGTCGCGGGAAATTCATACCAGCCATAATGTCCAGGCGGTTGTTACTCCTCCGTCTAAAATCGCCGGTGGTATACTCAGCAACCTTAACGACATCAGCCAGAAGATAGCGACCGGGCTTGCTTCCCCTGACATGCTCGGCAGGCTCGATTATATGCTTCAGTTGACCGCAGGCCTGGCAGGTGGTGATGATCTGGCGCAAAGCATCCGTAAGGTTTCAGACAGTGCAGAAAAAGCCCTACGTGGTTATGACAAGCCGCAGGCAAAGGCCAAAACGCCTAAACCGGCCCCACCAGCTCCTGCATTCCGGGATGATCAGACGTTCAGGCAAGAGTGTGCGCCACTGATTGGGGTTGATGACCTCTTTGTTCTGGCTAATTGCCTTATTGCGATGTCCGCCCGCCTGGGCCGTTCTCCTGTCAGCCTAGCGAAACGCGCAGCGGGTTTAAAAGGTGTGATTAAACCCGATATGCTGGCTGACCTGCTGGAGCTCTTACAGCAGGACGTGGATCTGACCGCCCTGGCCCCGCCACCCAGGGTTAAAGACGATAATAGCCGCAGTGATGGAGGTAAGCTCGTCGGTTTAACCGGGGTCGTCGAAGGTGGCGCGTCAATCGGTGCTGAAGCGCAGCGTATCATCACCGCAGAACTGAAGAAGCACTCGCCGCTCACTTCGGCGCAGCGCGTATCTTTCGATACCGCCCGTGCGGGTCTGGCGCTGGAGAGCGATACATTCCGGGTTATTGAAGAGATCAGACGTATTGCAGCATCACTCAACTGGAGACCGCTGGCTGTCGCGGCCCATGCCGCGCATAAATCGCCTGGTATCCGCCCGGAGATTGCCGGGGATGTGATCACGTTGCTGGCGCAGGATGAGGCCTTAACCACCAGCAAGCCTAGCCGTTAAGTACCTGCCGCGCTGACTACAGCTTACCTCGCGATATTGCACCAGCAGCTCAGAAATAATACCGGTATAAACGTCCGCGTTTTGCCGGTATTTTAATTCGCCCTATTTTTAGAATTAGCGATAATAGCGTTGCTTATTACGTATTTTTACACTCAGAAACCTTCGTCACATGAATAGGGTATGGTTCACTGAATAGACAAAGACGTTAAATCTGGTCAGCTACAGAAAGGAGGATTTATGTAAATGCTCTCGTTACGTTCAAACTCTTAAAAAACTGCCGCGCCTGCCTATATAAGCCAGGCTGTAGACCTGAAGTCTACAAATTTAGCGTTACTGACAATTCACAATCCAGTGAACCGGCCCACACTAAGGAGGTTATATGCGAACGCGTAACTTTAAATCTGAGTCTATGTAATCTGATCAGCTGGCGCTGCCGAGAATGGCGGACTCCGCTACCCCGGTGATAGACCGGGGTAGCAGGAAGAAAGAGTAACGATTTACCGGTTTTAAAACCAAATTTTCGTCAAATGGGATACAAGCGCCCAAGGCCGGTTCCCGTCTGACAGACCGAAGTTGTGATGTGTGCATCGCCCCCCTGGAAGTTGTTTTATTGAATTGCTGTGTGTAGTTTTGCGGGGATAATACCCCGCTTTTTTTTTGCTTATTCTTCTTCGTCACCCCACCTTCCTGTGCCATCATACGTATAGAAAATAACTTTTCACTTCTGACCCTTTTTCAGTTGAAGTCTTATGATTTGATATTCCGCTAATACACACACATTAAGGAATGAAAATGAGCAACGATATTCATAACAAAATTGCTGATGCTTTAGCTTCTGTTGGTTTAAAACTTTCCGATGGATATACCCGGGCCGCACTCTTACTGAAGATGAAAGGTTCAGTTAGTCTCAATTTTGCTGTTGATGGCAAACCTGTCACTGTCACTCTCCATATGACTGAATCGGGTGATGTTACTGCTACCACTGATTATGACGATTCAACCGCTACTGCCGCAGCAGCAGCCGCAGCCACTACAACGCCAACACAAGAGTCGGTGGAAAAACCAGCAGAAGAGTCGGTGGAAGAGCCAGAAAAAAGTAATACACGAAAAGGCCCAAGGCCTAAGTAATAACTGCGCTGGAACTACATGTTGGCATAATTATAAATATCAAAACTGGCGGGGTTAAATCCCCGCTTTTTTATGCCCGATTTCCTTCGTCACCTGAATACCCCGTGAGACTATAAGTAAACAAAACGAACAACACGGGGCAACGCCATGACCACCAGCAAAGAGAAAAATGTATTCTACGTTCACTACTATGAATCCGACTCCAGTGGTGGCGAACTGCCACTGATGCGCATTGAAGCGGAGAACGAAGATGAAGCCAACCTGATCTGTCTTCGCAACCTCGCGGATGTTTATGACGTTGATCATGACGACATCAGTCTTGAAGACGGCTTCGAAGTGAACGGCAATAGCGTTTATCTGCAAGGTATCTACCCGGCGACCTCAGAGCAGGCACTGGTAGTTGATGCGGTATTTAATATGACTTCTGTAGAACCAGTCGCTGAGGCTGTGACCGGCACGGCGGAATCCGCCTGCGGTATCAGCCTGGTCTCTGATAAGGTCTGGCTGGAAAGCTGGTTCGACCTCGAAGACAAATTTGCTGATCAGATGGCCCACGTCGCTGAAGATGACAAGTCTGATACACGCTTCTTGCTCTACCGTGACCAGGTCATCGATGTGCGTGAATGCGAGACATCTTCTGTCCCAGGCTGGGATCTCCAGTTCGGCTTGAGCGGCGGTACGCAGATGCTATTCATTCGCCTTTCTGATGATGGCGATCACGTTGCACTGGGTCTCGAATAACTGCTGCCTGCGCCCGGGCTTGTTTGCCCGGGTTGCTCCCCTCCCCTGAATCAAACCGAGTATCATGACATCATTCTGAGGAGTACCAGACGATGAGCGAAGTAAAGCACTTCAGCATCACGAAAACCGTTGATTTTTACATCAATGAAGCATCCCCGGAAATTATTGCGGGCCGCAGGATCTATCTGGAAACCGTATTGATTCCTCGCCTTCGTACCTGCCTTGCCGTGCTCAATAAGATGGGCCTGACCGAGCGTGAAGATATGGAGCTGCGCGATGTGTACCAGCGTGGCGTGGAATTTTTTGACAAATTGTTCGATGGCCCTGTCCCGCAGGCCAATACCACCACCAGCCACTAATCCGCAAATTTTGTCCTTTTTTTACCCGGCTCTGACTTCGTCACCCGGGTAACCAGTGATTTAATAAGTAAACAAAACGAACATACCAATAATCACTGGGGATGCACCATGTTTAAAAGTCTGTCTGAATTGATGACCAGCGTTGGCAAGACTGATGCGCATAAAGTCTCGATAGTCCAGGTTAAAACCGGTGTCACCTCGTGGGGCCGCAAAAACCAGTCATCCCGGCCTACGGCTGAATACCAGATCTGGATGGATACTCCTGACAACGACAGTCGTATCGTCCTGAAGCTGAATTTCGTGCTGAGTTCCCGCCGTAACCAGCCTGAGAAGAATGCGCCCCTGAATATTGAAATCAGCCAGTACGCTAACTGGGATACGGTGAAACGCGCCTGGGCGGAATGCGCTCCTGAACGCTATATGCGGCTGGAGAATGAAACGACAGATGAGTTTATGTCCACCAGCGGGGTCTGGGAAGAAGCATCCGTCATCACCAATGACATGCAGCCGGATTACCGCTACTTCTATCCAGGCACGTCCTATTACGTGGCAAACGACAGCTACTGAAGCCAGAAAACACACCATATAACCGAGGATCTACCATGACCGACGCTATCCAGACTGCCCCTGAAAGCTTCAGCCTTTCTTCCCTGACCGACCTGTATCGCACAGTGCAGGCAACCGAGTCCCACGCTCTTTCAATGATGCGTGTCCAGAGGGGGATCACCTCCTGGGGGAGCCGTCGTATAACTGACCGCCGAACTGAGGGGTTCACCGTCTTTCTGGATGCGCCGGATAACGCCAGCCGTATTACTGTTAAAACGGAGTTCGTGCTGAATGCAGCAAAGACCGGCCCTGATACGTCTAATGATCTGGTGGTGGAAGCGCGTGAACATTCAGGCTGGGATGAGAGCCGGAATTGTTTCACTGTTACCCGCGAGATCGGCGAACTGCGGGTTAATGCTGGTGGTGAAAATCATGCTGCTACACTTCGTCAGCTGTGGAAGCTGCTTCACGCGCAGGCAAAAGCCTACCAGTCCAGAAATACTGCCGGTAACGCCACCTGGCTTATGTTCTGATAAGCCCCGGGCATGGTAATGTGCGTCACGACATTACGCCGTGGCGCACTACGTTCGTTTAGAAGGAAATGAAGATGAAAATAAGCCAGCTGGAAGTCGGGATGAGTGTCTGGTCGGTTAGCCGGGTAAATATGGGCAACACCACACTTAAAACAGTTGTCGTCCACCCGGTCGTGATTGTCGAAGTCCATGATAACCACGTCATAGCCACCTGGAATGGTAACGCCCCGCGTCGTTTCGGTGAGTCCGTCGTTAAGGGCTGGAAGAAAGAAAAGCCGTTGCTGATCCGTGAAGGTTTCGGGCAAATGCGCCTGGCTACCAGGGAAGAGAAAGCGCTGGCTGGTAAGTAACCCCCTTCGTGACCTGTATGACCCGTGGTGTAATGGCTCCGACAACCTGGCAGTTTTCGCAACGCAACACTCTGCCGCAAATCACCCTCCACGGGGCCAGACAGGGAATACACGATGACCGATGCCATTATCTCTGAAGAGCTGTACTTCAAATACCTCAACACCTACGAACGCGAAAGCAGGTTTCGCATTGACTCTTTTCGCTTTGATGGCGAGCCTCAGTGGACAACCAAATTCGGTCAAGCTCGCATCCGCCCTTCTCAGGTACGTGTACTGCTCTGCCGCTGCGGGGCAAACAACTGGAAAGACGATGGCAGGTTCGCCAATGAGTACTGCTGCGACAGCTGCGGACAGTTCGTGGAGGTGCTACAGCATAACGACCGTTGATTCGCGTCCCGGGGCCGGAGCTGATGGCTCACTGATAAACCATTTCAGACCGACATATTCATTCTGATAATACCCGACGTATCGCCTTCGTCACCTGCCGGGCCCGTGTTGTACTGGTATCAGTACAACATAAAACGAGATCACGGGGCGCATCATGCAGACACTGACCGACGTATTCAGCGATAAGGCGAATAAAGCCTTTCATTCGATTTTCGCCGATTTCCTGCCCACCAGCGCGGATGGGGTAATCACCTTTACGGTTCGCGGCTATGGCGGAAAAACTGCCTGCATGACCGTCCCCTCTGGAACCCCGGTTTTCGTCTTTGGCACTGAAGAGCTCGCCGACTTCCATCGCTCCGCCGTGGCGGGTGAATTCTACATCGTTGATCACGGTGGTTTCCGCACCCTGAATCAACAGGTAGAACGTGGCCGCGTCCCAGTCATCTACGACATCCTCTGAAGGGATCCGATTATGGCAATCGACACAGTTTACCGCCTGCGGCTCGATTTCGACGTGTATAACGGCGATGTCATCGACACCAAAGAGCAGGAAGACAAAGACCAGATCTCCATTGCGAAAATCACCCAATTTATCTTCGATGCCTCCGTTCGGCTCAAGCTTGATGCCTGCGAAACCAGCGATGGCGGGCCAGCACATGGGCCTTACTGTGTTCTTGAGCACTGCAACCGAGCTGTACTGGAACAGGCCGAAACTGAAATTAAACGCTATGTGAGACGCTTTAAAGGCCATTCACTGGAAGACTGATGAACCCGGTACATCCACCAGCATGAGGATGTACCTGACTTCGATAGCCGCTGCCGGGCTGTGCCTCCTGAGCAGCAGAGGACAAGGTACGGATATGCCAGACAATAAACCCCGGATGACTGCCGCTGAAATGACTGAGCGAGCCTATCACTTCTTCCTGGACGCAAAGGGTCTGTCCCCTCGTGCCGGGCAGGTAGACATGATGGCGTTTTGCAGCGCAGTCGTTAACGCTACCCCCGCTGAGGAGCAGTATCGCGTCGGGGTTATTGAGGCCGGTACGGGGACAGGGAAAACACTCGGGTATTGTCTGCCGCTGATCCCCCTGGCGATGGAAAAGCATAAGACGCTGATCATCTCCACGGCAACCGTTGCGCTTCAGGAACAAATCATCTCCAAGGATCTGCCAGAAATACAGGCGAGAGCGGGCCTGAGCTTCTCCTATGCGATGGCGAAGGGCCGTAGCCGTTACTTCTGCCAGATGCGCTGTGACGTTCATATGGAAAGCGAGATGAATGCCTATGGCTACATCCGCGATGATGTGGAGGATATCAGCAAGGCCTTTGCTGGTGGTCACTGGACAGGAGAGCGTGATTCCTATCCTGATGAGATCAATGAGGCGGTATGGGGTCGGGTCAATGCTATTGGCAGTCAGTGCCCTAAAAAGCGTTGCCCACATTATCACCGTTGTCCGTTCTTCCTCGCCCGCGCCCTGCTGGAGTCGGTGGATGTGGTTATCGCCAACCATGACATCGTATTGTCTGACCTGTCACTGGGAGGCGGTATTATCCTTCCCCCGCAGGAAGAGTCCATTTATGTGTTCGACGAAGGTCACCACGTTCCGCAGAAAGCAATTAACCACTTTGCGACCTCCGCCTCTCTCGATGCCAGCAGGCATTTCATGAGCGAAATCTTCGACATGGTAATGACCATGCCAGAGTCCTACGGCGGGACTATGGAAAAGCACGTGCAGCAGCTGGTGGAGCTTGCGGGCCATGCCGGTGATGAGCTCGGTGAGCTGCGGGGGACACTTTTACGCTCCCTGAACTGGCGAAACGATCACGAAATGCCAAATGGCACGGAATCGGACATCTATCGCTTCCCGGAAGGTTTCGTTCCTGAAGATATTGCGGCCCTGTTTAAGCCTGGGTTAAAGACAGTAAACGAGATGCAGAATATCGTTGTGAAAATGACGGCGATTGTAGATGAGGCCGGGCGGGATATCAGCGAGGAAGAACTGGCCCTTCAAAAGATGGCTGTCGGCGAGCTGGCAAATCGCCTGGCGGGTATGCATCAGGCTCTGGCCTCATACTGCGGGAATAAAACCGTCTCTGGTATGCCTATGGCCCGGTGGATTAACGTCCGTCGTACTAAACGCAGCACCGAAGTGGTGATTAATTGCAGTCCGGTCTATGCGGGCGAACACCTGAAATCCGAGCTCTGGTCGAAGGCTTATGCCACCATTGTGACCTCGGCAACAATCCGCTCCCTTAGCAAGTTTGACGCATTCCTGGAGCAGGCCGGTCTTCCAGTCGATACACCTACCCTGCTGGCCCGCAGCCCGTTTGATTACCAGAACAACGGCGTGTTGTTCATCCCCCGTATGCGCTCGGTTCCGACCAATCATGAAGAACATACGGCGGAGATCATCGAACTCCTTCCCAAACTGGTGCTTCGGCTTCAGGGTTGCCTCGTGCTGTTCGCCTCCCGCAGGCAGATGGAAGAAGTCAGCAAGGCGATGCCTCAACACATTTCACCGCTTCTGCTGATACAGGGGGCACTTCCAAAACGGGAAATACTGCTGCGCCATAAGCTCAGAATCGACCGTGGTGAGCCGAGCATTATCTTTGGTATGGCTTCTTTCAGTGAAGGGGTGGATCTGCCTGGCGTGTACTGCAACAACGTCATCATTGCCAAGCTGCCTTTTAGCGTTCCGACCGACCCGGTGGGCCAGACCCTGACGGAGTGGCTGGAGAAAAACGGGCGTGATGCTTTCCGGGAAATCTCGATACCGGAGGCCTGCCTCAAACTGACCCAGTCCGTTGGTCGGCTTATCCGCACAGAGAGCGATACCGGCGCGGTGACTATCCTGGATAAACGCCTGAAGACAAAAGCCTACGGGAAAGACATCCTCGCATCCCTGCCCCCTTTCAGGCGCGAAATTCGTTAATCAACAGTCGAGAGGTTGCTATGCATAAAATTGAATGCCCACGCTGTCTGGGTGGTAAGGGTGAGATCCGAGCGTTCCGGCACGTTCAAGGCGGTGTGTGTTTTCGCTGCAAGGGCCGGGGGTATGTCGAGGTGAAAACCATCCCGAAGCCTTCTATCCGGTTTGTTGCTATGCAGAAATGGGCAAATCCAGAGGACGTTAACTACAACAATGGGGATTTTATCAGGACGTTCTATTTCAAGGCCCGAAGTCAGGCTGAAGCAACAAAGAAGCTTCAGAAAAAACTCGGCGCGTCAGGTCGTGAGTTTTATGCCACTCCTGCGGATGATGTCCAGCAATAAATGGGGGCGTTTTGTAGTGGTTTATTCACTCTGAAATCTATCACTCTGGTTATGATTGGTTTCGAAACAAATGACAGGTGGTAACACATGAAAAACCAGGCTAAAACACAACATTCTGTTTTTAAGTTCATTCGAGCTGCGATTCCGGTAACAGTTCTATCGGCTATACAGTACGCTGTCATTTCTACATTGCTGGTGGTTGGAAAAATTGACCTTCAATGGTCGGAACTCGCTACATCACTTCCGTTATGTATTATTGCAATATTCTCAACAGCATTTGTATTTTACGACCCAAATGAATATGAGTACTTTCTTTCAGTGCTGGGAATGCTTACCGTTTGGGTTTTAGTGTTTATTGCATCAATACTCCTACTTGTAATCGCGCGAGGTTTTTCCTTCATCACAAGCAATTATGTAACATATGCTGAATTGGCTTCCTATTCCATACAGATAGGAATGATGATTGTATTTTACTTCAAGAGGGATAGTCTTAATCAACAGACCCTATAGATACAGTATTTCGCGATTAATATTATCATTGAACATTAACGCACAAAATTTACCCCCACGTCATACAAGGTTACCGATGCAATGAAAAATAAAATTATCGATGCAAAACTTGCATTTTTTAAAGTAGAGGGAACTCCAAGTACTGGTCACGTTGTGGTTATCGGGAAACCATCATCTGGGAAAAGTTTCTGCCTTACTGATGAAATAACGCGTTTGTTAAAAGCAGGTAAAAACCACGAAAATTAATTTGAATATTGCAAGCGGGGTTTGCTATGACATCAATTATTACCACTTTATATGAAAAACTTTCATTTCGTGTGCTCGCAGTTCCGCTGATTATTTTCAGCATTGAATTTTTGATATGGGCAGTGCTTATTCGAGAAAATGTTATATCCGGGGACTGGCCTTTGTATAGAACTTGTTTGTTCGCTTGTTTTTCCTCGCTGATTATAACTGGATTCACATTCCAGAATCCTGAAGGCAGTGATTTCCTAAAGGCAGCAGCAGGTCTCCTTGGATGTCTGGCCTTGGGGGGATTGATAATTATTATTTATTATATTGGCACTCTCGAATTTCCGATTATCACTGCCAAGATGGTTTGGATTTTCATGATGGCAAGCTTTACGTCTCAGCTTTTCACTTGCCTGATGAAATCGATGACTGATTAATTTGAAGTTCAGCAAAAACAATTGCAGAGCAAAGTTATTTATTCACTCATTTTGCGATCTAAGTATGCTTACGCTGAAGTAACCGAAAAGTACCTTTCTTGAAAAGTTTTTTCGGGATTTTAGGAGAAATGGATAATGGCATTCTCACTTACTTTCCATCAATACATTCTGGAGTAATAACATGTTTACTTTAGTTCTCGTGATTGGGCTTTATTCAAGTGGTCTTAATCCAAGTGGTGTCACCTCTCAGAAAATACCTGACTACAAAACCTATGATGAATGCCAGAGTGCCGCGCCTAAAGCAAAGCGTGGGGAAACTATCACCATCTTAAGTTATTGCATTCCCCAGCCTGCGGATAAGACAAAGGCGTAAAGGCTTCGCTATATGTGAATTATCGAAGGGGTGTCCATTTCATACCCGATTACTTCGTCAATTGTCGACCGGTGGGATAATAGGATTAAAACAGTTTTTAGCTTCACGATATTATGGAGAAACCGCCGTCATGCACCCATTCGATTCGGTCAGAGTAAAACTGAGTTTTGCCGGAAAGCCACCAGCGGCTTTACTGCAAAGCGCCCTATTTCTTGAAAATCAGCGTCCCGAATCCTCCAGTTGGAGCGACCCGGGCACGGCGGGTAATACACTGCTTCGCGACATCCTCCGGTCACAACCGGTTGAACTGAGCACTCTACAAGGCGTGGTTAATCTGACTACTGGCAACCTCGGTAAAGCCGAATGTAGTGAGTTGCTTGCACTGATGGGCCTTCGTAGCTTCGGTGAAGAAGCTGCTGAGTTAATGGTTCGCAATGCGTCAATGGTTTTTGCGAGTGGACAGGCTAATGCAAAGAACCTGATTCGCATGGAAGTCACTAAATCACACCTTACTTCTGATAAGCAGGTCATTGTCAGTACTGAAACCCTTGAGCGGCGTATGTACGTCATGAACAGCAACGGTATCTGCTTCGTCGTTGAGCCTGAGATCTGCCTTGATGCCGAGAAACTGCCGGGCGCGGATTTCTTTATCACTGAAGACGAAATGGATGCTGCGGGCGTGAGCCGCTGGGGTGAAAACGGCAGTCAGCACTGGCGATGCATGGTTACCTGGTTCAATGGCAGTAGCACCATCATGAACGAAATGGGACACATGTACGAGCTCGGTGATGAACCTGAAATTCGGCTCAATAGCTTCGGTGGATAAAGCCCACCAGCGAGGAAATACGATGAGACACGATAACGTCAAGCCCTGCCCTTTCTGCGGTTGTTCATCTATCCGGGTTCGGGAGATTTCGAATAATTTTCGCGCCTGCTGCAATTCCTGTGAGGCCACGGTGGCGTTTCAGGACTCCGAACAAGCCGCTGTGACGCGCTGGAATACCCGCGCTGAAGAGAAACAATCTGGCGGACTCCAGTCAGCATAAATTAAGCCCCGGGCTGCTCTGGGCCTGAATACCGATAAGAGGAAACACCGACATGAAATTTTACATCAGCGACGTTTTATGGAAATCCGGGCAGGCATTCATTTTCTCGTTTGTCACTGCTCCGGCAGTTGCGTTACTGCTCATTCTGTTCTGCACAGTTCTTACCAGTTCACCATCCAAGGTCTTCCTCGATCAGGCCCGTAGTCTGGTTGGAAATGCCACCAGCACCTCGGTCATGGTTTGCCCTGAAGAGAAAGCAGTGTTTGCCGCGTTCCGCTCCTCAGAATGCCAGCGACACGTGGTGAATGCCGATGATGCCATTAAACAATGGGACTCGCTGTTGCTCAAAGGCTACCTGATAGTGGCGGGTATCGCTCTTATCTGCTGGATGGTAAGCGAGGCAGTTAACTACCGCAGAAAGCCGTGGCGCTATGGGATCCGTCCCTCTGATATGACATTTAGCTATACAAAACTCGTGCCGAAAGAATCCGATGATGACGCGGATAAATAACCACTCATTTAGCACGGCAGACAGCCGGTCAATGCCAGCAGCACAGGGGGCAGTATGGGTAGACCTACAGGCAATATCGTCAGACTCACAAAATCAACAGGCCGCAGCAGCGACTTTTTCGGGCCATGTGAGTTGTGTGGAAAACATATGTCAGAAGCATTCCGTACCCGAAAAGCGCGTGAGTGGCAGCGTGAAAATGGCGAACTCTATTACGGCCATGATTCCGCCGTCATGTATGCACATGAAAAATGCATTCTGAATCTGGAAAGCAAATTTACCTCAAATTAACGACTGGTGAGATTTATGAAAATACCTCTGGGTAAGACGTTCCCAATTTTTTTTATCTTATTGGTGGTGGTGCTGGGGGGCGCTATCGCCGAGAAACTGCTATGGGAGGGACACCTCTATCCCGATTTTCTTATCAGTGATGCCTATGTGGCGAAAGATACTCAATTGCAGGCCAGTAACGACACAACACTGTTGAAGCAGTGCTACGCTCAGCACTTAACTGGATGTGAAAAGTATTATAGAAGCTTCAGCCAACTGGAGGTCAGGGGTAACGATCTCAAGTCGCTGTGTAAAGTCCTGACAAATAACACTGATCTGGACGTCTTTCAGAGTGATGCTCAATTGCTGGTTCGTTGCTCACGATGGAATGTTTTCCGTGTAATTCCATTTAAACCTACAGATAACGCAACTGATAAATTTAAGCCAATGGTCGATATGGTTGGGAGCTGGATGGCCTACAACCGGCTCTCAAAAGAGCTACTTCATGAAGATCCGGTCGATATCTTTTTTGTTGGACTGGATGAGGGAAAAAAGCAACTATCCCTGAAATATTGCTTTACCGGGGTTGATCAAATTCCTCCTCAAGTAGCTTTCCAGCGATGTGACACCGAGTCGGATACGACTAAAACCCAGAGTGACAAATCATGATGACATTTCTCGCTAATTTGCATCGCCATACTACGGCCTGCCGCAGCTTCGCATTCTTCACTCTGGTCTCCGGCCCGGCGATTGCTTTATTTATCACGTTCATCTGCATGAACTATTCAGGTTCACCTTCAGCGCATCTGGTTAGTGCAGCCAGGGCTGTCATTGATGGTGCTCCGGTCGGCAAACTAATGGTATGTACCGAAGAGCCACAATCCACGACTCCCCCGACACTTATCGAATCTCCCTGCGTTCGCGAGGCGGTCGATGAATCAATAGTAACCGCGAAGTGGGATTCAAACTTCCGAATGGTTTACGCAATGCTTGCTCTGCTTTCTTCTGTTATCTGGTGTCTAGTGAGCGCCACACGAGCGAACATATTCAAGGACGCTAAACCCCCTACTCGATAAGCCTGTCAATTCTCAAATAAAATGATGAAAAGTTGTGAAATTAAGGAGTGATGATGAACATAAATTACAGTATTAATAACAGTGTGCTCATGATGATGAGTGAGTTTATGATTACAGCTTTTGTAATCGTAATACTTTTTGTGATTGTATTAGTATATAACAAAGCGTTTAAGTCTGAATTAAGCATAAAAATATTTTGTTTTAGTCAGTTAACAGCCATTTTCATTTCCGTATTAGAAATAACAACAAAAAGAACAAATGCTGGAAGTATCAGTATTACATGGAGTGACGGCATCCATCAGTTTTATACTCACGTTTTTCTGGGGTTTGCTTTTTCTTTCTTACTTTTTTTGCTTGGTCTTTATGACTACAAAATGAAAGGCAACAAAGATGGTTTAAAGGATTGCAAAAAACATGTTTTACCGTGTTTCATAGGGAGTTGGTTCGTATTAATAATATTCTTTTTCTCCGCTTCGCCTTTGCGCTATGAGGAGAATTTGATTACGGATGCTCGCGTCGTAGCTTCGGATCCCAATCGAACCACAATTATCTATGCTGATGGGTTCTACTGGCTATTTGATATGGATAGAAATGAATTTGATAAGTCTATATCCAGAGAGATAGTCAGAGGCAACTACAAGATGTTATGTACTTCAGATACACCAGCTACCTGCTGGGCGGGCAGAAAATTCCCCAAAAACACATCACTGGATAAAGTTTTATGAAAGATTGTAACGCTGAGAAATATAGCTATTCATGTCTTTTCGCAGCGGTATTTAGACCAGGTGAAATGCCTGTCATTTCCGCGTTCCGGGCGCGGTATTGGGCTCTAATCATTCGATGGGCATTGCGTTTCGGTTACACCGTTTGCCTGATTGGCAGCACTGGAACCGGAAAAAGTTACCTCATCGAAAGAACGCTACCAGGACGGATCATTGATGCCCGACTGTTACTGGTAAAGAATGATTGGCATGGCCCTGTGCCATTCAGTTTGCGCGGTGCAAAGCCCGGCCCAGTTGGCATTGATGAGTCGTCCAGCTTTTCAGAGGAAACGCTGCGTCAGAACGCGGAGAACCTGAAAGAAAGAGGGGTAGTGTATACAGCACAAAGCATTGATAAAGCAGCTAAAGTTGCAGCCAACCTGCCAAACAGGCGTGTGTTGCTTATCATGATTGGAAAAACGTAGCCTCTGCGGTCTAGGCCATCTGACCTGCTGAACTGACGCAGTAGACTCTCTCGGAGGCAAACAAATTTGCTGGTGGGATAAAATGGGCGCATACTTAAAGCACGTGTAATCGACACGTGCTTTTTTATTGGAGGACACATGCAGGCTACAGCTGCTCGCCAGAAAAAAACCGTCAGTGTCACCCTTGAGCCAATGCTCGTACAGCAGGCAAAAGACGCTGGGATTAACTTGTCCGCCACGCTGGCAGAAGCGCTTCAGAGCAAACTGAAGGCCAGTGCAGCGGAAGAATGGAAACGACAGAATCGTGCTGGTATTCAGGAGTTGAACCGCATCACTGAAGAGCATGGGTTACTGTCTGACGAATACAGGACGTTCTGATAATGCAATATACCGTTTACCGCAATCCCGGCAACAGCCAGGCATACCCTTACCTGCTGGATATACAGAGCGACATCATTGGCGAGTTAAATACCCGCCTGGTGATCCCCCTTCATCGGCTTAAAAAAGGAGCCTCGGCCCCGGTTGCGCGATTAACTCCGGTCATACAGGTGGAAGGGAATGACGTTATCCTGATGACGCATGAAATGGCTTCAGTCCGCGTGAAGCAGCTCGGTCAGGCGGTCATGGACGCATCTCCGTTCCGGCACACTATCAAAAGTGCGGTGGACTTCCTGCTGGATGGTTTCTGACAGAGATAATGAGCGAGAAAATGATGAAGCAAAATGAACTGCTGGAAGTGGCAAAAGCCATGCGCGATTATATTGATGCCCTCCCTACCGATGTCGTTGCAGCATTACCGGTGATGCCGGGATTTGATCGAGACTGGGCCGACGAAGTCATTTACGAAGCCGAATCCGCCAGCAAATAACCCCCCGTCTGCGCCCGTTTCATCTGAATTCGGGCCGTCACAATCTTTCTGATTTTATTGAGAAAACAGCCTCTTTTTGTCCCCTTTTTTCCTTCGTCAGCAGACTCAGTCGTTCGATAATAAAAACAGACCAACACAACCACTGAGGTGTTTCATGTTAGCGATTATCCCGGCAGCAGGCACTGACAAGGTTTTTAAAACCTCCCTCAAACACGTGCTCGATGAGGACTTCCTGTTTGCAATGGCTTCAAAAGCAAGCGCGACGTACATTTCATCCCATATCAGCGATGACGGTGAGGGCACAGTGTTTTTCAGTCTGAGCGACTGGGATAACCTCAAGCCTTCCTTATCGGCTGATGGCTGGGATGGCGATACGATGCCCGGCTTCATTGATTTGCTGGATGCAATCGCAGCGCAGGGCTATAACACCGTCGAATTCCACATTTCTCACCCACTGGTGGTTGGCGCGGTCTGGTTCACCGATGAGTATTACTTCACGGTTACCCCGCTGGCGTATGACCTTGCCACGCTGGATGGTCAGTTTGTTCTGCCGGATGGCTCTTCCTACCGGCTGGATGACCTTGATGAAGTCAGCTATGACGAAATGACCGACTACTTTGACGGCATTATCGAAGTCGATGGCGATACCATGCTGGGTGTAAAGCGTAACGACGATGACACCGTAAACGTCAGCAAAATCGAAAGCTAACCCCTCCTCCCCGGTGTCGGTATCCGCCGCGCCGGGCTATTTTCCTGCCATCATCCTCTGGAGTGTTTCATGAAAGACCGTTTTTATCTGGTCAGCTTGCGTGACACCGTTGGTAGCAATACCGCTTTTCATAGCCATCACGGCAGAGGTTACAGCACCGATCAGCGTAATGCCCGGGTTTACACCCGCGAGGAAGCACAACGCGCATGGAATACGGGACGGGAGTTTGACCTGCCGGTTGATGCCGATGCAGTCGACCGCCATCTCGTGTTTCATGTTGATCATCAGTTTGTACCGGGAAAAACCATTCTCTCCGAAAGCGCCACCAAATATGTCGGCTTCGTTAATGGCCAATGGGACGGAAACGATCTGTTCTGGCTGGCTGATGCGGGTACTACCACGGATTTTTCCCTTGCCAGAGTTTTTGACTCACCACAGGCAGATAGACCTGATGTCGTCTGGTTACCCCATCACATCCCTGACGCTGCAAAGCGCCCTACCTTCAGTGTTGAGCGGATAGACCGCCGTAAAATGACGCAGGGGGCCGGTCTGCTGATGCCTGCCTGGCTGAAACGCCAAAATCGCCGACAGTCAAAGGGGCTGACTCGCTGGAATTGCCCCGGGTGTGGCCGTATTTCATGGCAACAGAATCCGTATGATTTTGATGGTTGCCGGTTCTGCATATAGTCAACTACCGCGAGAGGCCTCTATGTTCCGATTATTACAGAAGTGGTTAGTCAGGTTTACCTGTCAGGACGATATAGATTGTATGTCGACCCGGCGCTCTGCGGGCGAGTTCTGGCTGGAAATAGATGCCCGTCGTCACTGGATTTTCCTGGACATCGACGGTGTACTCCACCGGGCGGAAAACGGGTCACTGGAGTTTATGCCTGTGCTGGATCACGTGCTGACGCAATGCCCGCAGACGGGAATTATCCTTTCCACAAACTGGCGTACCGGCGTACCCCGGGAGATGGTGCTGAGTCATTTCCCTGCGGGTATACGCGATCGGATTGCTGGACTCAATCCCGATCTGGATGGGCTGGTGAATAACCACGTGCGTTATCACGAATGCATGGCGGTCGTTAAACGGTTCGGCCTACAGCATTACACCTTCGTGGACGATACCGCTCGACTCTTTCCAACTGACTGCCCTGCCCTGTTCCTGACTCACCGGCACGAGGGGCTGAATGCAACGCAGGGTAGCGCTTTGATAGACCGGATTCGGTTAATGAAATGACCGGTTTAAGGCTGAATACAAATTATTAATGAGGATGCGTTATGAATGAAATCCCACAATACGTCTATGACCTGATCGGTATTTGCCTCTTTGTTGGAATGTGGGTCGGAGGCGTTCTGCTTATTTGGTTTATTTTCTCTAATGGAGAGAGCGACGAATAGCCAGGCAACTGGCGCAACTGATGTTGCAGGATGGCCCCAACAATATCTTACCTGCTTACGCTCTGATTACCCGCGCAACGCTTCGTCAGAAGCGGAAAGCTGGGATAATGAATATATCCCGTATACACCAGGCTATCCCAATGAAAATTACTGTGTTTACTGCCCCTGATTGTCCGAAATGTCGCATGACGCTTACCCGCTTTTCTCTGGCTGGGGTGGACGTGAATGAGATCCCGCTGGTGGACAACGCAGATCTCGTTCGCCTGACACAAAATACCGGTGCGCCGCTGGTGGTGGTGGTCAACGATTCGGGCCGTGTGACGGGTTGGGGTGGGTTCCGGCCAGATCTTATTGCGACAACTGCCAATGGCTGGAGTGTCGGGTCACTCGATATCCCCCCGTCGCTGGTTAATCACGTCCTTCACTGAGGTAAACGCCATGCACAATATCTCTGTCGAAATCCCTGCGGCCCTCGGCGTACATCCTCCTTCAGGAGCGGATGTCGTGCTTATAGACGATCTGAATAACGCCCTCGCCGGTGCTGGCTTACCGCAACTGAAGATAGAGCCGATAACGTGGACACCGCCATCAGGCCGACCGGTGATCTACCGGTCTGAGGTTCCCGATATCCTGCGCATTGCAGGTATAAACCCTGACACCTCTGACATGGTGAAAACCTTCTGTTCCGGGCCACTGCCGATTGACGATAACGAGCTGGATGCCCTTCTGGAGATGCGCGAACGGGACGGTCATAGCGAAAGCTTCAGGATCGCGCTCTGTGGGGCGCTGGACGCGATTCTCATTCGACTCTACTCAGCAGAGCGTCAGCTTCGTTGAAACGCCAGTAAAGACGCTGGTGGCCTCATATGAGGTATCAATCGGCTCGGTTCCGTCTCAATAATTTAAAGAGAGCACGGTATATGAGTCCTGAAGAAGAAAAAGTGCTGCATCAGCGGCTGATACAGCTTGGCGATATGATGGGGGATGGCCTGCACTATGAGCGCGACGGTCAATGGATCACCCGGGAGTACAAAGCCACGTTGCGGGCGCTGGGGCTTTTGAAGGCTCCCAAGCGTAAGCATAACCCGACCAAAACACTCGCTGTGGATGAGCGAATGGCACAACGTGTGAAGGACGTAGCCTGTACCCAGTGCGCCGGGAAACTGAAACAGGTGCGCTCCGGGTCTCTGAAAGCGCAATGCACCCGGTGCAAAACCAAGTTCACCCTCCTGAAAACCATTAAGTAACTATACCCGCAGCTGGTGGTCACCCCACCAGCATAAAATATACCCGAAACTGTGACACCTGCGCTTGCCTGCCTCAATGTCGTGATAGCTGACAACCCCCACGAAGAAAACAAACCTCACACCTGCGATCGTCGTGATGCAACGATTTTGTCGAGCCAATTATATGAAGAGACTGTTATGAAAGACTTCCATTTCCTGTATGTCGAACTCCTGGTCGAATTGCTTCGACTGGTCAATTTTCTTCTGCCGTTGTGGTTTGGTAGTTGAAAATAGCAGGTAATACCCGGGCAAGACCTTCCCGTTTTTTTAAAATAAAAGGGCGCACATAGCGCCCTGTCAGAAAGGTATTTTGAAGCAGCAGACTACTTACGAAACTCCCATTGTTTAATCAGCTTTTTGACAAACGTCTCGCCATAGATCTCATGTGACTCCATGTATGCACAAAGCTGTATCAGGGTCATCATGCCATCGCGAAGGGTATCGCATGACTCGTTACGGCAATAGGCCGTGAGTTTGTACATATTCGCCCCGCAAACGTCCGGGTTGTAGAGATTAACAATCAGGCTTGCCGCGAATTTCTTTCTCTCTGCGATAGCGCCCAGATAAGCCAGCTCCCTTTTCAGGTCTTCCGGGATAGGTGTGACAGCACACGCTCGCGGGTTCAGGTTTATCTGGATATGGTCAAAGTCGAGTTCCTGCATTGTCCTGGTTCCTTCTGCTGATATTCGGTATCCGTCTGCCGGGCCACACGATTCTGCATGTAATGCCCTTCATATCACCATTGTACCGGATACCTGCAATTTGCCCCGTAACTACCGGTGCTGATGATAAAAAATATCTTTATTTTGCGAACGATATACACCAGTCCGTCCTGATTTCGTCAGCTGAATTGTGCCGGGTAAGCTGGTTGCCATGTGAGTGACCTAATGGAGAACACCATGCAGCACACTGCAACCACACACCCGCAACCGGCTAACACCGTGAGTATCGTCAGTACGACCTACGGTCAGACGCTGGTGGTACTGAACGGGAAATGTCTCTACTGCGCACCACCAGAGCGAGGAGACGAAGCCCGGCAGCTGGCATCAACCACTGCCGGGGCACTCAACGTGCCGGTCGATGTCGTCCACCTCGATACATTTGCTACCGATACAACCGAAAGCCAGCTGATGGCCCGCTTTGAAAACCAGAATGCCGGGCCGTGGTATAGCCATGCGTTTACCATCGCGTTCAGTGTTGAATACCCGGCGAAGAGTAGCGATGACATTCCACCAGCGGAATTACACCGTGCATTGATGAAGCGGGCCAGAGAGTTTACCGGTGATCTGGATGCGCTGGTGGAAGCCTGCGGGGCATCTTATGACAGTTATCAGATGGGGTAACTCCTGCTGGAAATGACCGCATTCTGCTGGCGTTTTCAATGAGATATCGCCAGCCGCTTTGGTAGAGTTTTCCAGATAGCAAGCGAACATCATAGCCAGTGGCAAGAGGTAAACCTATATGAATTCTGTCTGTCTTGATTACGAGAAAGTGGATTTTCTGGCGAATCTCCTGATCCCCACCCTCGCCAGACACCCCATCAGTAACAGTTTCCCGGAGCGCGGCCTCGCACTTAAGGAAAAGCACCCTGAGCTGGTGGGCTGGCCCGAGCGCAAACTGGGTGAAGTGGAAAATTACCAGAATGCACTGTCCAGACAGCTACCGAGCCTGAACAGCATGTCCTTGCCGGAGTTTATCGACTTCATTCTCACCCCGCATGTCGCGGAGTATGTTCTTGAGCAGGTTGGCACTCCGCTTGCTGAAGAAACCATGCAGCTGTTTATGGCGAAAGTGAAGGCATAACGCGGTTTTCAGCCCCATATACTCCAGATCATAACCGGCCTTAATGGTCGGTTTTTTTTGTGAATTTTCTGCCCCGAAAGCCTTCGTCACCTGCGGGGAGCGTGGTTAACTGGTTATGTAAACAAAACGAACAACACACATAACTACAGGGGTCTACCATGTTAAATCCAGCTATCTGCGCCATGTTCATGTTTCAGGGCTTCCAGCATGAAGTCTCCCGTCTGACCGCATTATCAGTGGCTAATCCTATCCCCCTCACCTTCAACTGTGACAGCGTACAGACAATGATCTGTGAAACGCTGGCTGGTGGCGAAATTGAATGTGCTCACTGGATGTTGGATGCCGCAGAGCAGATCTGTAAAGCCTGCGAACCTGCGTATCAGGCATCTGAAGAACCGGGAGTCTGGTACTACGACATTGCTGAACGTCTGGGCGCTGAAGTGGCCTGCCGTTGCGTAAAAGGTGATATCAGCACTGACCAATTGGTCGCTGTTGCAGTTAACCTCACTGAGTCATGGAACACGCTGAGCGAAGACAGCAATCAGGAGCCTGATTGCGGATCATATGAAAATACCGTCAGGACGTTGGTAGAACGTGCTGATACAGCAGAAGCGGCTTGCGTAGAAGCAGTCAGAATCCTTGATGGTGGTGAGCGGCAGGCGTTATCAAAGGCGATAGCAATTCTTCGCCCTGTGGCCGCAACGTTGCAGTAGATAGTGGCAGAACACCAATACACACAACACTCACTACAGGAAAATGACCATGAAACTCACCGTATCGACTCGCCCGGTAAGAATTGAAGGGAATTATGTCTCTGTCGTCTTTAATCGTTCCCATAACTCCATGCCGGAAACAGCAGAGGTTAAAAATGCCGATCAGGCGCGGGCATTCATCAACGATTACATCGCCCGTAATATCAACGAAACGCCGATGCATCTGGTGCTGACAAAAGAGGGCCGGGCATTTGGCGGGTTCGACGCGCTGAATAGTAGCCTTCCGCCCGCGATTGAATCATCAACCCGTTTGTAATGACTGACTGGTGGCGCTCAGTGAGGAGCGTCACCCGGCATCACGGAGGGAGTTGCAAGAGTTCTGATTAGCCTTTCCTGACCCACGCCCAAAGCATCGCACCCGCCAACACCGTCAGCATCAGAGCAAACACGGAACCAACCAGACTCGCATCGCCATTCTTGCCGGAGTAACCGCAGGTTTGAGATGCGTCACCAACTGCCTGACAAATTGAATCGGGATCAAGTCCCCAGTAGACAAAGGCGAACAAGGCAATTACAGAGATAAACGCTTTAGCGACTTTCGCTTTCTGAATCATCAGAGACACCTCAGTTCGTCAATGCCGGGGAGTTGCCTGTGTGTTATTTCAGGCGGGAATCAAACCGGAACGGAATTTTCTTAACCGTAGCCATCAGGTCAAAGAGTTCAGGGTGTGCCGGATTCAGCAAGTAGTTAAATTCAACCGGAGACAACGCACTTGGAATACGCAGCGCGATAGAAGAACCGCTTTCAGCCCAGTTATCACCGTAGAGCGCCAGCTCAGCAGGAGCATCCTCACTCGCCCAGTTATCAGGGAGACGGCTCATGTCGAAGGTCTGGATCTGATCATCCGGTACATCAAGACTCAGCAGTGTAAAGTCGTCCAGTAACTGCGGCGCGTGAATGTGTACCAGCGTTTCAAGCATGGTAAGGCTGGCCGTTTCAGACAGGTAGACCATTGCAGTGCCTACGCTGTTCCAGCGGCCCCCCGCTTCTTTCGCACCCAGACCAGACCACGCAGTCATCAGATAACGGGTCTTGGTCAGTCGGTAAAGGATCACGAGTATACCCCGTGCTCAATACGCGTAATCAGGCGCATCACTTCAAGCGCACCTGTCTCAGAAGAAACAAGCTCTGCCGGTGATTTCCAGCTCAGACCACGGTTCGCTTCGTTCAGCCATTTGTGCGCCGCTTCTTTGTCACCTTCAAACAGCTCTACAGCGCGTTCAATTACGCGGATAATGCGCACCAGACGTTCGCTCTGATCGGCAGTGAAACGGTCTTTGATGCTACGATTAAACGTCGTATTAGGTATACCCGACATTTTGCGCAGCTCAGACGGCGTGATGTTAGCCCATTCAGAAATGTGCTTAGCTACTGTGCCATCGAGACCGTGATTGATTTTATCCATCAGCGCGATACCGTCATTATCCAGCCCAGCAACCTGCCATAAGCAGTGCTGATTCGTTTTGGTAACGTCTGGAGAAAAAACTTTCATCGTCATAACTAGCCCTCCCATTTGGTAATTCAATTATACCATATGGAACACTAACGGCAATCTTTTAACCATCAGACAACCTCAGCGCCCTTCGTCACCAGCCCCACCTGCCAGATAATAGGTCAATAACGACAAAACTATGACAGGGGGCATCATGCCGAATCTCTTACGTTATGACCAACTGGACTCCTCACGTCAGCCAGCAGCGCGGGCATCAGCCGCTAGTGGCGAATTATGGTGTGCCCGCAACAACGTAAAAAAGCAGGCGGCAGCGTCAAAGGCCGCAATTCACCAGGCAATCAATGATCAGCACCGCATTACCCGGCTGCGAAACACCTTTTCGCTCGCGAAGGATATGCGTGAAAAGCCGGTCGTCTGGATTGAAAAGCGCATCCTCGAAAATCTGTGCATGTTCAATGAGCAGGGCGATATGTACCTGTTCACGCAGCAGAACTTTGTCAGCAAACTCTGAACCTCCGGCCCGGCTCGTCGGGCCATTAAAAGGAAACCGATATGACAGACTTCATTGATAAACTGGCAGCGAATGGTGTGGCCTTTACCCTTCAGGACGGACGAATCATCGTTGAAGGCGATCTTCGTGTCGGGTTTACGCTTGAGCCAGAAGATCCGGCAATTCCCTGCGACTATATTCCCGCGAATCTGACCGTGACGAACACCCTGACCATTCTGTCGGGCATTCATAGCATCCCTGCCGGGCTGGTGGCCCGCAATCTGTTTATCAGCTACTCTGAGCTGGAATCTCTCCCTGACAACCTGACCATTACCGGTACGCTCATGGCGAATTCTTCACGTCTTAAGTATCTGCCGGAAAATCTGACGGTGGGCCGCGTTCTGGACATCATGTGTACTGATATCGCCTATCTGCCGGATACGCTGAAAGTAGCTGGCAGTATGATGCTGTCAAACACCCGTATTACCACTTTGCCGGATAACCTGCATCTTGAAGAAAATCTGGCCCTCGAAGCCATGCCGTTGCAAGCGTTGCCAAAAAACCTGAAAGTGGGCCACAGCCTGTATCTGGATGCTGTGGCTCTGAAGCGGATCCCTGAGTGTATATCGTGCCCCGTGATTAACCTGGTTAACCCTGGTAATTTTGAAAATGTCGCGTCAGTCACCGGTATCGGCGGAAAGCCTAACCGCCATGTCTATGCGCTACGTACAGCGCTTGGCGTTCGCGTATGCATGTACGATTTGTCTGTAGACCCGGAAATATTTGGTCTGCTGGTACGTGGCATCTATGATGAACCCACGGCTGAACTACTTGATAAGGCCGCACAACAATGTATTCAGCGTCTGGAGGATATGTATGCTTCTGAAAACGCAGTTCGGCACTGACTCGGGTATGATTTATACCCGGAAGGTGTATCTGCATTACACCGACACTGACGGGCATTCACGCAGCAAGCTGATAAAAGGTTACTACTACCCGGGCGAAGTCCCGGTTGAGTCGTTTTCAGAGCGGGCACTTGCTCCTGGTATGCGCCAGCTGTTGAGTTGCCGCTGCGGCGCAATAAACTGGGTCGCAACTGGTGGTATCAACGAATACCAATGCGACTGCTGCGCAAAGGAAATAACCGTTTACTGACGGTCTGCACGGGGATACCGTTCGACCGGCATACCCATGACAATAAGAGCAGGTGCTAAATGACAAAAGAAGAATCACAATTTTATGCTGGTGCAATCTGGGCCGCATCGACCATTTACCGGATGCATTCTGACTCGGTGGTAGCGAAAGATTTTCTCCGTGAAATTAACGATCTGGATGTGGCAGCAAAATGTGGTGCTGAGTACGACGTTCTCCCATTACGCCTGTTTGTTTTGCGCGATTTACCATTGGGCCACGATGCGGATTATGAAGCCATCAGCTTCGGGCCGGTAGACCGTCACGGCAATATCATCTGCGATCACTCTCAGACTTCGGTCACCGATATCTCCGGCCAGCGAGCGTATGGGGTTTATGCCCGCCGTGCGGGTGAGTCGAATCTGACGCTCATCGACAATCTTGATGATGAAGAAGAAGCCGAACCACTGGCGAAGGTGCTGGCTGAACAGCTCCAGCAAATCAAAGAAGGTCGCTACGATATTTAAGCGTTAGACCACGTACTGCTGGTGGCAATACACTGGCGATTAAGGGGGTTAAGTGACTTAAATGATCCACTGACCTGTCTGTGTAAAGCCTGTTTATCCCAAAGCCGTCTGGTTCACCAGGCGGTTTTTTTATGCCCGGAATAGCAAGCACAACACAAAACGAAACCGATATTATCTTTCTGAAAATACAGGGCTTTTTATGCCCTGGTTTTCTTCGTCACCTGAGTCACTCACCAGATACTGGATACAGAAGCCACAACATGTAACCCGTTATCAGGAGCGACCCATGAAAGCACAAGCTGTTCGTAATCACTCTTTTGGCTCACTGAAGCTCAGCGCAAGCAATGCGGCAGCAGCCGCGCTGGCGCACCCGGTAACCCATTTCTTCATGCTGTTCGCCATCGTGATGTACCTGGTCTATGGCGGTGTAGTACTCGGCATTAAGCCGTAGCATTCCCTGTGGCCGGTCGCCCAACCGGCTTTGCCTCCAACCCTTCTGGAGGTAGTTGTTAACTTCCCCGGTAAACCGGGGATTTTTTTACCCGTAGTTCCAGCGTTCGCCACTGGAGCTAAAACCCACCAGAGCGAATTCCGTAACATAAGCGCTTCTTCTACGTCCGATCAGTACCTTACCCTATGAGCAACCCGTCACACTCTGCTAGCCTTCCTCCCGGAATGAACGACACTCTGATGTCCCTATATATCGAACCGGATATGCCTGGTATCGATGATCTCGTTATAACAATTATTCGGCTTCGGCGTGAGGGCTGGACAGCATCTGAACTGACTTTCCGTATACTTTCGTCAGTTGCATATCAGGTGATTCCTCCAGAGGCGTTTACCGACCCTAAGCATCACCTCCTGAAAGAGTATGTCAGTTTGTCCCGTGAGTTCGGCCTAGTAAGCGGGGCAAGACATAATGCTCACCTCCGTGGTGTCATTCGCAGAGGGATAATGTCGGGAATAGATAGAGCAGAGGTAATACGCCGCGTTCTTTTCTCCCCGCACTATTCAGAACATGAGGAAGATAACCAATCTGATTCGTTCCCTCGTTCGTCGTAACAACCGGGTGGCATTAACGCTTTTTCCCCGAATGTTCCGGTACAAAGCCTTTGGCGTGGTTGAAACAGGATCTGGTTATCCGCGACGGCCTGAACATCAGGAATCCAAAGTTTGTCTACTGGCAGGATATCTCAGAGTCCAGGAAGAAATTCGTGCTTCTCAGGCCCGTCTGGCTTTACTAAATACTGAAATCGAAAAGGAGAATGCTCAGGAGTACGCACGTAACAAAATTCCGGCATCACGGTTGGCTCACTTCAGGCTCTGGTTCACTCGCCGATTTGGTAATGACACATCCCGTTTGATTGAGTCCGTGGACACCTACTGCGAGGAGCAGAATCCAGTAATGGATGAGCAACCGGCTGTATTGCCATTACCACGCGGTCACCTCCCCCATGCAGATATCCGTATGCGCTCCCCGAGCTTCCGCCGAGAGGTTAGCGTTCGCGATGTGCATGTCCAGTCTCAGTTCCGTGAGTTGGTGGATAAGAATTTCGGAAGCCTGTGCGCGGTATCGGGCAAACACCTCAACGGTGTGCTGGAGGCAGCACATATTGAACCAACATCCGTAGCAGGCTGCTATAACGCCAGTAACGGCATTTTGCTATCACCAACATTCCACAGGCTGTTTGACACAAACATGATGGGTATTGATCCTGATACACTACAGATTCACTTCGCCAGCGGTATAGAGTTCCCTGAGTATGAAGGGGTCTGTATAAAACCGTTGTTCTACAATCTGGATAAAAACAGGCTCGGGGCAAGATGGCTTGAATTTAAAGTGAAATCACCTGCGGAGTAAGCCCTCTCCCCTCTTCCATCTCCCTGCCCTATCCAATCTATTTATTGGAAAGGCATAGCAGCATGGAGATAAGTAGCACACAAGTAACTCACCGATAATTCACATAAAAACCATATCAAAACAAATCAATCAGTTTATCGCATTTCCTAGCGCACTTTTAATTCACATTTTATGGACTTTTAATCCAATCCTCTCCTGTTCACTTTGAATTTAAGTGATATCAGTGAATGATAAGGTACGAATAATTCACTAAATAACAACTATGTAAATTCAACAGCATAAAAACCAGAGCGCTATCTTCGGACTGGTTCCAGTAATTGATGGTTTGAGTCCGGCCCGCATGTCATACTGATTTATATCTTTCGTGTAGCCCTGCGGTAGGCACGATTTCATCCCAATACATCCAGTGGCATGTGACTATATGATCGACCAAGCAGAGTTAATGAAGAGTGTTTTAGCGGTTCTGCAAGCCAGAAACGTGTCATTATCAGAGAGCCCTACGCGAATTCTGATGATGCTTCCAACACGGTTACGCGTGAATGTCACTGTAATCGATGCTCAAAATGAACCGTTAACCGCGACACTGATGCTGGATCAGGAAGGTCAAGTGACCTGTAAGCTGGCAACAGACCCCGCTGATACCGTCGTTGATATCAGTCGATATAGAGTATGATTTAAATCTTCGCGTTCCAGCCAGCCGTTCCCAGCTTCGTTGTAGAATATTGCAATAAGCCAATCCCCAGCCAGCCCTGTAATGTAACCGAAGAAAATCGTGCGCAATGCGCACGTAAAAATGTCTGCCCGCCACGCGGGCAATCGCCGTCCAAAAGCTTCGCTCTCAAGCGAAGCAGGCACGACATGTAAATTCGAATAGAGCCCTCACGGGGCGATTAGGCGAATTCGCGGCCCGCTAGGGCAAAGTCTCAAAGCGTATGGGGGTTAACACCCCCAAAACGCTGTGGAGACTGTTGTGGCTTTTCGGAACTACGATCCCGAAGTACTGACTAAGGGTTGCGGCTGCCACCAGCCCGGCTATCAGGCGACCCAACAATTATTTCTCCGTATCACTTCGTCACCTGCTCAAGGTGATTGAAAATAGAATCACAATTAGAAAGCGGGGAACACACAATGAACACTCAGACAAGAATCAAATTGAAAGGCCTCAAAATCTATACTGGCATGAGCCAGGAAACAGTCTGCTTTAACGCTACTGTCCTCTTCGACGGGCTGAGCATAGGTACAGCTGATAATGATGGGCATGGTGGCGAAACTCGCGTACTGTTCGAACCAGGAAAAAAAGAGCTGTTCCGCCAGGCCGAATCATATGCGAAGGGTCTTCTGCCAATCTGCCTTGGCGAACACAATGGCAAGCCATTTCTCATAGACTCAAACCTGATTGAAGTAATCGACCAGCTTGTCAGTGACGAGGAGCGTAACCGGAAAACTAAATCAAGTTTCAAGAAGGTTTACCGCAAGAAAATCTGCGTCTTACGCGAAGGTAGACTTTGGACAGTGGGCTACAAAAGCCAGGCTCAATACGCTTCATACATCGCACAAATCAAAAAAGAACATGGCCCTGATATCGTTATCCTGGACGATTTGGAACATGATGAAGCTTTCGAGCTGTACAGTAAGCACTTATACGCCTGACCATCAAGCGTGGTAGAATTGGATAATTCTAGCGCAGAGGATCACTATGAAAGTTAAAGAGCTTATCGCCCAGCTTCAGCTACACGACCCTGATGCTGTTGTCGTAATTGCCGGATTTGAAACCCAGAGTACTGGACTGGTTGCCGAGGCCGATACTATTAAAGAATGCGTGACAGTTCCTGTCCAAGCGGACAGCATGACGGGTGACCGTTCGTTGGCAAAGGAGGGTTCACCTTCTGTCTGGTTGGGATGGGGGAATGATTACCGCACGGAGTTCTTCGTTAGTGCCATCAACGACCCGGACGAATTAGCCTAACTATATCGAATACCCAAGAGCCTCTACTTCAGAGGCTTTTTTATTTGATGGGTCTTACGGGAAACCTTGTCATTCATTTACCAATAGTTGCAGGGCGTATCCTCCAGCGCTAAGTCACTTAACCCCCTTAATCGCCAGCCAGCATCTCCGGGTTCTGCCCGACCCGTGGATTACTTAACACCCTTAATCGCCAGTCAGCCTCTCCGGGTTCTGCCCGTACCGTGGGTCACTTAACCCCCTTAATCGCCAGCCAGCCTCTCCGGTTTCTGCCCGTACAGTGGGTCACTTAACCCCCTTAATCGCCAGCCAGCATCTCCGGGTTCTGCCCGACCCGTGGGTTACTTAACCCCCTTAATCGCCAGTCAGTCTCTCCGGGTTCTGCCCGCCCCGTGGATTACTTAACCCCCTTAATCGCCAGAAGAGAAAGATGATGTGTCATTGAACTGCATTTCGAGATCGCAAAATGAAGAAAAAACAAAATAGAATGTTAGCGTCTCAATCTTATTGCCGTTACAATTATACGCATAGAGCGTCATTTTACGCATTATACGTAAAGTATACGCATATGCGTTTAAATTCATAATTCAGGTTTGAGGGTATGACGAGAATGAATCTAATAGATAAAATTGCCCTTGTCGGGCAACGCATGAAGTCCGAACAAATTTCATTGAAAGAATCGTTACTGGCTTCTTCCCGGGTATCTGTATCAGATGACAGTGTGGAGGGGGTAGATCGCCTTATCTATAACCACTGCCTGAATAAAAAAAATCTCTCCGACTTCTTTGGAAAATCTCGAGTTACCTTCAATAAAATTCTCGCTGATCTCGAAGAAAAAAGGCTGGTGGGTCAACCTATTTATCAGAACAAAAACCACCTTTATACCCGCTGGGATGTCCAGAATATTATGGATGCCCTGGGTTATCCGCGCTATAGAGATTACTACCAGAGCCGAACAATCATTGTTCAGAATCATAAAGGTGGGACAGGAAAAAGCACGACCTCAGTGGCTCTGGCTGTAGCAGCAGCACTTGATCTCCAGTTGAATGCCAGAGTTTTAGTAATTGAATGGGATCCGCAAGGCTCTATTGGTAGCGGTATGATTCAAAGCGTATCTGAAGACGACGTATTCCTGACTGCAATCGACGCAATCCTGGGCGTGTATGAAGAAGGTTCTGAATATAAAAAATACCTCGACATGGGTTACTCTGAGGCTGAAATCATTGAGAATATGCCGTTCTCAACCCATCTGCCAAATCTTGATGTAATTACTGCGTTCCCAACCGATGCGAGATTCAAAGATAAATACTGGCAGTGCAGTAAAGAAGAGCGCACTCAGTTGTTGCTACGATTCAAAGAAGTGATAATGCCAGTCCTGAAAGCTAAGTATGACCTTATTATCTTCGATACCCCTCCAGAAGACTCGCCAATTATCTGGGCCGCTGATGAGGCCGCTGACGGTATTCTTGTCGCAGTTTCTCCGCGAGAATACGACTATGCATCCACAACTGATTTTATGCTGACGATCAGTGAGCGATTCCGTCAGTCTCCCAATAAAGGTGAAAATATTAAATGGTTTAAAGTACTGGCCGTTAACGTCGATGATAAAAGCCCATACGAAAAAATAGTCCTCGATAAGTTAATTCGAACCGTTCAAGACCTGTTTATGGCAACCAATATCAAAAACTCTGAAGCATTCAAAGCAGCTGCGTCACGGGGTAGGTCGGTTCTCGATATTAAGAAATCTGAAGAGTTATGTTCACCAAAGCAGCTGGATATTGCCGAAGAATCCGTAATGTCCGTATATCAACAGTTTATTAATGAGATAAAGAGTTTTTCAGCGAAGGAAGGAGTTAACGCATGAGTGATGAACAGCATATCGGAAACGATAAATCGCGTTATCTAAATACGCCAAAGCGAACCGATGTAGGCCACCGTTCCGGGTTAGCTAACCTTAAGAGTCCCCCTCGCATTAAGAAACTCTTTACCCTTCATAACGGGCGAAAACTTGAAGCTGAGCACGTCACTGTAGCAGCTGAAAATGTCGCTACTGAGACCGCCGTTCACCCAATGAACCCGCGAAATCAGGAAGCGCTTACCACAAACGCAGTACGAGATATCCTGCAACAAATTGAGTCAAGGGGTGTTGATACTGAAGGTGTTGCCGTTAAACGTGATGGCGTGTACCTGCTTATTGAAGGTAGCCGCAGACGTTTTTGCTGTATTGCGGCTCAAAAAGATCTGCCTTTATGGGTGCTACCAGATGATCTATCAGCTGAGGACATCAAGGCGATTATTACCGCTGCACAAACATCACGCCGATTCTCATACCGAGAGGTTGGGCTTCAGTATCTGGAACTAATGCAGGAAAAAGGATTCACCAAAAATGAAGAGCTTGCCCTCTTTCTTGGCATAAGCCATGTGTCAGTCTTTAAACGTATTCAGGCGGCGCGTATTGACGGTTCGTTGATAGCTCTGTTCCCGGATTATGAAGGTATACCAAACTCCTTCTACAGCCGGTTGTCCAAACTTCAGAAATACGTAGAGAGCAACCTTTTCATTCTTGCAGATGTAGTTGATAGGGTGAAAGAAGAAATTGCTAATCTGGACATCAGTGACATCCCGGAAGCGCAGAAAATTGTCATGGCGCAGATCACAAAGGCGGTTGAATTACTCGATCAAAAGCCACCTGCAAAAAGTTGGGAAACCCGTGATCTGGCTAATTTTGCTAATAAGGACAAATACGCCCGTATCAGCAAAAATGCATCAGGCCGTAAAGTTCGCTTTGAATTTAACCGAATGAGTACCGAGCTCATGGCAGAAATTGAAGCATTTATTACGGATAAACTGAGTAGCGAAAAATAACAATTCGCCATTGCTTGATTATCGAAACTGCACCTCCTGGTGCAGTTTTTTTTTGGCCGCAAACCTATTCGTCAGGAGGAGACACCGGTTGATAATAGGAAAAAAACAGCTCATGAGGTGGCTATGCTTTCGGAAAAAATTGTAACCCTGTTTTCAAATGACGCATTAAAGCGTTTCACGATTCTTGAGGCTTACGCCGAGCTAAAACGTCAGGGTACTTTTAGCGTTTTCCTTTCGTTCATCGATCCTCGTACTGATTGTCTCGTAGAGGGTAACTTTCAATTCTACCCGAACCCCGTTAAGACCTACTCAAACATGGGAGTATGCTATCTCACTGAACATCTTGGGCTAACGTTAAAAATCCCAAGCTCTATGGAATGGTGGGCTACACATGAAAAGTCAACATTTCATAACCAAGACATCACCTATCTGAAGGAGGGTGAATACGTAAAGGCAACCATTAAACTGGAAATAGGCTCGCGGATCAGAGTTCCTAATGCGTTCGAAGTTGCCCCTTCCATGTGAACTTAAGGCATATCAAAGTAAATTACTGACGAGGACGGCTATGGCACTCACGATAAAAACAGAAACACTAAAAGCTACCACAAGCCCAACATTTGAGGCTTTACGTAATCGTTATAGCCACCGTAGTTCTGACGATGAGATTGCCGTCGATCCGCTATGTTTATCTCGGGATGATCTGAATGAACTTTTACAGGCATGTCGTGGTGATGGAGAGTCAAAAAATCGACGAGCTCTTGAATCGATCATCACTGCACTGGAAGGTGATTTCGATAAGCCTGTGAGCAGTTTTCCGGCATTCGGTCGTGTGTTACTACAGTATCTGAAGTCAAATCGAATTGATGGCTGGATATACCGACGCGGTCATGACGGCAACCTGTACCCCGGTCTTGTTACAGCAATAAAAGAAGTAAAATCAGAAAAAAACTCTGACCGTCCCCCATCACTATTGTTACAAATCAGCTGGTATGGGTTCGGCGAATATTCGCACTCCAAAAAGGTTTACGGAACCCAGCTTACCGCCCTGAATTTCGAGCCTAATGAGGTGGCGCGGCGCAGTGTCGCTAAGACACTGGCCGACCGTGATATCTACCATGAAACGCATGAGCTGAAACAAGAGTACCTGGAACAACTAACGCGGTTTAAGGAAGTGGTCGACGGGCAATTTGGCAATCAGTTTAAAGCAACCGGCAGGGCTGTCAGAATGGAATCGTATAGCTACAGCGACCGGAATCTGGAAATAGCAGGGCATAAACTGATACACGATTTGCCTGATAGTGAGTGCGATGCCTACGGTGCAGAAGTGGAGTCGCCTCTTTTTGAAGATGACCAGTTTGGCCTTTTACCCGAAATTCCTGTGCAGCGTTATTTTGATCTCTCGCTGCAAGACTTTATCTGGATACATGCCAATAACGTAGAACCATACAAGTATGATAAAGAACTGCCAAAAAAGATGGTTTTGCCGGAAGACCACCGTGATTTACTCGATATACTGACCACGGATATCAGCGCTTTCACCAGCGATATTGTTGAAGGGAAAAGCGCGGGTAACATCATCATGTGCGTGGGCTCACCCGGACTTGGGAAGACATTAACTGCTGAAGTGTATGCAGAGGTCATTGAACGGCCCCTGTACTCAATTCATGCTGGCGCACTGGGAACCAACGCCGATGACATTGAGAAAAATCTGCGGACGATTCTGACCCGGGCTAAACGCTGGAACTGTGTCCTGCTTCTGGACGAAGCCGATGTGTTTGTCATGCAGCGTGGAGCATCACTGACTCAAAATGCCATCGTTGCGGAGTTCCTCCGTACACTGGAGTATTTCGATGGGTTGATGTTCATGACAAGCAACCGGGGTAGTGACATCGATGAGGCTATCATACCAAGATGCGCTGCAATCATTCACTATGATGTGCCGGAGAAATCAGATGCCCAAAAGATCTGGAAGATTATGGGTGAGAACTTTGGCGTGAACATTCCTGATGAACTGGTCAGATCACTTGTAAACACTTACCCAGAACTTCCACCACGTGACATCAAGATGTTGCTACGGCTCACGTTGCGAATGAGCGTGAAAGAGCAGGGGAGTGGTAGCATCCCGACACTGGATATTGTGCGGAAATGCGCGATGTTTCGTGGGATAGAACGAAAGGGAAAAGAAAAAGCCCTGTGATAACGATGCCGGGTTCGCCCGGCATACAACCTGCTGGCCCAGCCCAAAGCAATCCGAGTTCTTCAGCAAAAGCAGCAGCGTGTCGGAAATAACTGTGTTATAACAATTCAGGTGATCATGATGAGAAGTTGATAACAATGTTTAAGCTAAGTCCCATAAGAAAAAAAACAAACAAGCTGCATAAACTCCTTAATAACGGCTATCGTTTCGTAATCATGCATGAAGATGAAATTATTGAACCCTTCCGCTACGAAATAGAAGCCAGACGAAAACTATTCTTTGGCAGAAAACTCCTTTCTATTTCCGACCTCATCGACTCAATAAACGATAGTGTAAAAACCCAAGCAAAACGCGCCCCTTAACTATTCGTCACCTGAATAACTCCAGCTATGATAAACATTATTATCAAGCTTAAAGGTGATACTTATGAAACCGTTTGGGATTTTCTATTCAGTAGAAGGCTGCACTTGTTCACTGTGCCGCTCGCGTGGCTATCGTAAAAACAATGCATACGATAGATCTCTTCGTGTAAGCAAACACCGCGCCCGTCAGCAGGCCAAGCGTGAAATCCGCTCCGCCGTATTCAGCATCGACAATTAAGAAAGGTTGATGATAAATAAGAAGAATAACGAGGATAACAAATGACTGATGAAAACCAAATAAAGGTGCTGTTTTGCATTCTGCGTCGTCGATTCGTGGATTATGTCCCTGAGTTTGAAAACTGTGTAGAAGAACGGGAAGTCATCAATGAAACGCCGAAGGGTTACCGTATGTCCGTCTCCTACGGCACATCAGTTTACCTGCACGCGGATTATGAGTTTTTCGAATCACGTCAGGCAGCGTATCAATGGTGCGCCCGCCGTGTGACCGCTAGCATTGAGAAGATGAAACAAAAAATGCAGGCGGCAGAAGCAACAAAAATAAAACTGATAGAAGCATCCGGGAACTGTGGCGAATAAGATGACACCACGTCAAATTATCCTCTCACATATTACAGCTGAGAAAGCACTCCCACGAGGAACGCTGATCTGGTTATTCTACGAGAATGCCGATGATTTAATCAGCCTGAATGAAGTGGGCGATAATCTTGAAAGGTGGCATCAACGAGTTGGGTCGCCTGAAGAAATTCAGGTGATACTGGATATGCCTGATGACGATTCAGAAGTCTGGCTATTCAGCCCAACAAAATTATTCTCCCCACGGGTAAAAACCCCCGTTCTGACAGCCAGAGATAGGGCAGTTGCTCGCTATGGCGTTTCTCGCGTTATGACGGCGGAGAAAGTTGTTTTTCTGTATTCAGGGTATCTTCTGCACCTCTATAGACAGGCATATGGTTTCACCGGCCCTGCGCCTGAAGTTCGGGTCAACTGGAGTGCCAAACATTCATGGGGCGGCAGGAGCTCAATCACTATTTCACCATCGTCCATTTATCCTGACAGTGATACACCGCGCTATCGCTACCATGAGTACGCACATATAGAGCAGCGTAAGGACATCGGAGCATTTTATTCAATCAATCAACTGGATCATATCAAAGGCGTAGTGGCACATGAGCTTGCGCACTTTTGCCAGCGCCACACTGGAAAAGATAATTTTAAATTTGGTTTTCCGGTACTCCCTGAAAAAGATTTCAGAACGGCTCATGGTGATGGGTGGCAGTTCTTGTATGCATTTTTCAGAACAGAATTAAATAAAAGAATTCAGCGATAACCCAAAAAAAGGCATAACCAATGTACCTTCTTTCCATTTTATTATTTACATTTGTTTATCTGTTATCCTTTAATTCTGTTATAGAGGAAAATAGAGACCGCTATTCCATACAGACTTTTGCAATAGTGATGATCACGATATTCCTGATATCAATGCCAGTAACAACAACTTTTGTGTCGTTGATGCTTGAAGAAAACCAGAGAGAGCATCGTGATTTGATTTCCTTCCTGCAAATCAATTCCGTTTGGTTCGCAGGAGCCGGGGGGCTGGTGGCTATCTTCTTGTCAGCCCTGACAATGGTTCGCCTGAAGCAAAAACGTATCCGTCACAAAACATCGAACCTTAACCTCATCGTTGTGGGCCTTTTCGCGGGCGTAGTCTCTTTTGCCAGCGCGTATAAGCATCTAGCTTTCTTCAGTGGGGATGATGCGGGAGTGTTTTTATATGAGGCTATACCAGCCATCGATGACATCGACTGTAACGCGCCAATACTCCTGGTGAAATGGGAACCTGACTCAAAGAAGCCAACTGCATGGCGATGCCCTACGGGCGTTGCATTCAATATCAATAGTCCTACTCCATTCCTACCTTGGGGTTCATATGAGGAAGGGGAGAGTTCAAAACTAAATGAAGTGATGACAATTTTGATGAAAAATGCGGTCAAAATCGAAAAACGTCGCCATCTTGATGTCATCATTACGAGCTAAGGCCTTGTAATCACTGGATTACAGGGCTTTTTTATGTACCCGAAAAAAAAGAGACATTTTGTCCCCAAATACGCTTCGTCACCTGTTTGGTGTGTGTTTAACTGGATTTACAGCAAGCAACGAACCTCGCGACACAATAACTAAAGCGGAGAAACACCATGAACACCGACGTTAAAGCTATCTTCGAACAAAGCCGTACCCTGGAAAATCTGGAAGGCGCTGCGGTACTGATGCGCAGCTTAGACAAAGCGCCATCATCACTCCGAGCACTGAGCGATTTCGTAACCAAAGCGCGTAAAAGCGGCAATACGGAACAGTTCGAAGAAGCCGATATCGGGCGTAACAACGTCTTTGCGGTGAGCCCGTACTGGTTGTTTGTGGAAGAGGGACTGAACCTCCGCGACGTAAATTATGACCGTGCGGTAATGTTCAAACACGCTTATCTGGAACGTCCTCAGTCAGTGCCTGTCATCCGCGTTAAACCAGTAGTAGTGGAAGGCGTAACCCGCCTGAAAATCATTGATGGCCACCACCGTTTTGCTGGCCTGATGATGGCGATTGCTGAGGGCGCGAGCTTCCAGAAAATCACCGTCGAGGAATTTGAAGGCGGCAAGGACGAAGAAGTCTACAACATGATCGAGAGCGCCAACTCCCTTCAGTTGAAGATGGTGGAACGCGCTGAAGGCTTCAAGCGCCTGATTGGCTGGGGTCACACCATTGAGTCGATTGCTCAGCGTCTGGGTGTCTCTCTGGTCACCGTTCGCCGCAGTATCGTGCTGGCAAACGCTGACTTCAGCATCAAGATGCTGGTGAAAGAAGATAAGGTATCTGGTGACGTTGCCGTTGACGTTATTAACGAATGTCAGGGTACTGACCGCGACCCGTATGAAGTCCTGATGGAATCCCTGAAAAAGGCAGAAGGAGCTGGGAAAACCCGCGTCACTGCCAAATTCGTGAGTTCCAAGAAAAAGACTGGCCTGAAACCGAAAGTTATCCGTAAAACCTTCGACAGCCTGTTGCCAACCCTGAGCCAGCTGCGCGACCAGATCCCGCCGCAGCCGGAAGGTGAGCATGAAAATCAGATCGAAATTACGGAAACCGTGCCGGAAGAAGTCGTCTTACGCCTGACTCCTGAAATGGCCCGTACTCTGATGGCTACCCTGGCTGAACTGGAATCAGCAAAACAGGCAGAAGATGCTGAAGCTAATGGTGACAACGACGGTGATAGTGCTGAAAACAACGGCGGTGCTGACGATGCGACTGATGCCGATACCGATGGCGCTAACCAGCAGAATGGTGAAACTGAAGAGACTCAGCTGCACCCGGTGTACTAACCTCCCAGCAGGTCTTTAACAGACCTGCATAAAATTCCTTTTCATTCTGATGGGCCGGATAAACCGGCTCATATTTTTGCACATATAAATGGCCGCATTTTGCTGTCTTAAATTTTTCGATGATAGACAGGAGCGCATTAAAATATCAGGGTTATAGACTTTTTTGGATAGCAATGGGGGTCGCGTTGAATATTCAGACTAATTATATCGAGCTGCAAAATTGGCTCGAAAAGGCAAAAAGTATTTATTCCTCCGCAGGATGCCCGCACGAAAGAGTTGATGATGGCATTTTAAAAATTGCAATGCAGGTAGCGGCTATTAGAAAAACAAAACCAGATATGCTGCATGTATTCCTTCAGGAGTTAATTACTGAGTTCAAGGGTTATAAACTCATTCAGTGCCGATTCAATAAATCCAATTATGAGCATTTTGTTATGACCCCGGAAATTCAGATTCTGATCGGTGGTCTTATGGATAAAGCGTCAGAGGGAATAATGCTGGCTTCTATCTGCCACATGCTACAGGTAGATACGTTATCCGAACTTCTAAGCCTAATCCCAACGGGAATGCCAGACACCGATGTACTGGATGCGCTATGGCGTGATCAGAAGACGCCCGCAGGACTGAACCTGCTTGATGACTTCGTACTTCTGGATACCGTTGCGCTGGCTAATAAGCGGGGGATTGCTGCATGAATGTATCGGCGTTGATTAGTAGCCTCTATGTGACCGTTATCGCCGGGCAGGAGCTGGAAGCAAAAGCTCTGGAGCATCACGAACGCCGTACAGCTGGTCGATTTTGCCGAAAAACACTTTCTGTCCACGCGGTGAAGCGCAAGCCCGGGGTGGAATTTCTGGCGCGGCTGAAAGTCAATTACGCCCGCGCCAACCTGACAAACTGCGACCCCGGTACAGTAGCCGAGCTGAGGCTGGTGGGCCGCTCTGATGAAGCGAATGAGCTCTCTGAAGCAATTCTAAAGGCAATAGCATCCAGTTACCCGGAGTTGGTATCGGAATGCGCACGACAATTACAAAAACAAAAGCTATTCCAGAACCTCTGAGGCCACTTATGACTATGGCGGACATCTCGTTTACCGAAACAGGTGAGACAAAGCAAACAGCTGAATACAGCTTAAAAACCCCTCCGCAATCGATAGAAGCGGAACAGTCCGTGCTGGGCGGGTTAATGCTTGAAAACCAGAGATGGGATGATGTGGCAGAAATCGTTAGTGAGCAGGATTTTAGTTCTCGACCGCATCGCTCAATTTTCTCTGCAATGAGATCGCTCGTTGCGAATCAATTCCCGATTGATTTGATAACCCTCGCTGAGCACATCGAAAACGAGGGAGAAGGTAAGCTGGATAGTCTCGGCGGTTTCGCCTATCTGGCAGAACTGTCAAAAAATACGCCCAGTGCGGCAAATATAATTGCCTACGCGCAGATCGTCAGGGAACGTGCCGTAATCAGGGAAATGATAAAAGTTGCCAACGAAATAACCGAGGCCGGTTACAACCCGGAAGGTAGGACAAGTGACGAATTGCTTGATCTTGCAGAAAGCCGGATTTTCCAGATTGCAGAGCAAAGGGGAAATAAAAGCGGTGGGCCGGAAAATATCAGCAGCATTCTGGACAGAACCGTTACCAAGATTGAAGCCTTGTTCCAGCGTCCCCATGACGGGGTCACTGGAGTTGATACCGGCTACGTGGACGTGAACAAGAAGACAGCCGGTCTACAGCCCTCGGATTTGATTATTATCGCTGCCAGACCCTCAATGGGGAAAACTACGTTTGCAATGAACATCTGCGAGAATGTATCGCTGACAAACGATAAGCCCGTCATGATTTTCAGCCTGGAAATGCCTACGGAACAGCTCATGATGCGCTCACTGGCATCGCTATCACGCGTCAACCAGACCAGCATCCGAACCGGACAGCTCGATGACGAGGACTGGGCCCGGTTATCCGGCACAATGGGACTGCTGCTGGAAAAAAAGAACATTTACATTGATGACAGCTCTGGCCTAACACCTATGGACGTTCGCTCCCGGGCGCGTCGATTGTCCCGCGAACACGGTGGGCTTAGCCTCATTATGATCGACTACCTTCAGTTGATGCGTGTACCGTCGTTATCTGACAACAGAACTCTGGAAATTGCTGAAATCTCCCGATCTCTGAAAGCACTGGCAAAAGAGCTGAATGTACCGGTAATCGCTTTATCGCAACTAAACCGCTCGCTTGAACAACGTGCCGATAAACGTCCGGTAAACTCAGATTTGCGAGAGTCAGGCTCCATTGAGCAGGATGCTGACCTGATCATGTTTATTTACCGTGATGAGGTCTATCACGAAAATAGCGATATGAAAGGTATAGCCGAAATTATCATAGGTAAACAGCGCAACGGGCCTATAGGGACAGTACGTCTCACATTTAATGGTCAATGGTCTCGATTTGATAATTATGGTGGCCCTGAGTATCATGATGACGACTGACCATAAAAGCTACTGACCTTATCCTGATATTTAATTAAAGGTTTTCGACTGTTTAATTTCGCCAGCTGATTGGCCCGATAGATAATGGTTCTACGGACAGCAATCTTTTATATAGGTGTAAAATGAAAACGATACTCTCAGCTTTATTATTCGTTGTTTCATGGAATGCACTGGCACAGGATGAGGGAAATAGTGGTGATAAAAAGCAACAGGCAACGGCAACTATTCAAATTTCGATTACAATTTTACCCGAACCGGTAAAACCAAAGATCACCAAAGAACAGGTGAGTGATACGCTAACCGTCATTTCTTATGAATGGTAGCATCCAGACAACCAACGGTTAAGCCTGCTCCAGCAAAGAAAAGTATCTTTCTGAACATCACTTCGTCACCCGAATGCCTCGTGATTTAATAAGTAAACAAACCGGACAATATTCACGAGGTGTTTTATGACAAATGAAACTCAGAACAACGCATCCGCACCTGAAGAGTTAATCACGCGTATATCGCAGGTCATTAAACGCAAGGATGGATCTGAAGTGAAAATTACTGCTCAGGCTGCGTTCGGTGCAGGGTTAACTCGCTCTATCGATGTATATGTTCTTCGTCGGGATAATGCTGATTCAAACTGGCAAGGTTGCAGTAATCGACCAAAAGCAGGATGGCGGAATATGTCTGTAGATGAATATATCCGTGAAGGGCGCTCTGAAATGCTTAAGGCAGTTACGCCGGGAGAAATTCTAAAGCTCACAAATGCCATTGGCAAACCAATGAGTTGTCTTGATCAATTATTTCCATCCCCGATTACTAAATAAATCATTAAATAATACCGCTGGCCTTATTCGTCAGCTGGTACGCCCGTGTTTAAATAAATATACAAAACGAATAAATAAACAGGTGAACCATGCAACAGGTAATCGACTTTGGCACATCAGAACCGACCCTTGCCCCAATCCTTACCGGGGATAAATGGGATACGGTTTGGCAAACACTGGCTAATGACGAAGACCTGAATTATGTCGATGCCAGCACTGGCACGAGCATGGCCAATCTTATCACCACCGGCACAAACGCCATTTATAAAGCGCTTACTGACGGCTGGACTATGAGCCTGGCGTATTCATCAGGAAAGGACTCTGAGTGCGTTCTGCACCTCTTCCTGATGGCGCTGGTAAGGGCTACCCGCAATGGCACAAACATCAGCCAGCATCACTATGTGATCCACACCGACACGGGCATCGAGAATCCAGCCGTCCGCTGGCTGGCAGACACAAAACTCGCCGAACTTGAGGCATTCGTTGAAAAGCACCAGTTACCGCTGAGCATTGTAATTGGTAAGCCTGGACTGACATCTGGGTGGACTGGCCGCATCCTTTCAGGGCGAGGATTGCCAACATTTTCAAATAGTTCCGCCAGACAGTGCTCGATCGACTTGAAGGTCGATCCTGCACGTCGGGCCCGTGCCGAGTACATGCGAGGACTGCCTAAAGCCGTTCGTCAGCGCGTTTGTCTGCTGCTGGGTTCCCGTGATGCAGAGAGCACAACCCGTGCCATGAACATCGAAAAAAAAGGCGGGAGCGCTGAAGACGTTAAACAGACAAAAGAGGGCGGTGAGCTCTATCCGATCCGTCACTGGCATCAGGGGAACGTATGGGAATTCCTGCTATCGTCCGGGGATGAGGCTCGTTTTGCGTTACCCAGTTACCTGCCTAACAATAATGAAACTGCTGAGCTCTACAAAGAGGCTACGGGCGAATGTGTCTGGACGGGTTCTGAAAAAGCAAAAAGCGCCTGTGGTTCACGATTTGGCTGTTACCTTACTCTTGTTTTTATGTATTTAGAGTTAAACTCTACTTTTCTATTTTTAGAATTCAAGCTATTCATCGTAATTGAGAGATATCCTTTTAATGTTCAGCAAGCCTGTTAAAAGCACTTTATCTGAACCGCGTTTTGCCTAAATCCTGCTCAATATATACTCTCCCTGAGTTCTGAAATCCTCAAATTCCCCAATCTTAAAGCATTGATACATAGATGATGTCAGATAATGCGCAATCATCTCACCGCCAATATGGATCCGTTCCGGGTGTGGGTATGTCGCCTGTATAGCCCTTTGTTCATTCATCATTACAGGAATTGTCTGCAACAAATCCCCATCCAAGATTTGGCACTCAGGTTTTACTCCTGTTCCGTATTGTAATTGCTCTGATTCGAAATCATGGACTGAGCGATAGGCGAACGAAACGATATTTCCTGTTTCCTCGCAAATTGCGAACTGATAAACACTGGTTGTCACCGTTGAAGAAGAGGGAATTGCATGGTCATGCTTGTATTGTTTCCACAGCCTCCTTAGACAGGCCGTAAGCGTGCAGTGAGAACCGTATTGACGAAGTGAAGCTGGTCAGGCAGGCAGAGTAACCCGCCACGGGAGCAGAGCACCCACCCGGTTCACAGGCC
>SAAB01000033.1 GCA_009929615.1 Clostridia bacterium
CACATCATTAGCCCAGGCGATAAGCGAATCGATACGTTCCAGGATGATTGATATCTCCTGATTTGTGAGAAAATCCGGCATCTTGAAGTCGTATTTTGCAAGTTCCAAGTTGTGCTCTGCACGTTTTCTGCATTCATGCTTAATCTTGCAGAACTGGCAATGCTCACCGGCTTTGAACTCGCCATCCCCGTTAAATGCCAGCTTGGCAGCAGGCGAGAGCACTTTATCTGCCCATTTCAATAGGTCAGCCTTGCTGATTTCGTATTCTGATACATTGCACTTTCGAGGTTGGAATATGGTCAGATGGATTTTCTGGATGTCGTAGATGACATCAAACAATTCCAAAGCTCCAAGTGCATAACAGAACATCTGTGGATTCTCTGTAGCAGAGACCAGAACACCGAGACCGTACTTGAAATCAATTACGTTCATTGTGTCGTCTGCAATAATCAGACAGTCGGCAGTGCCAAATCCATCTGGTACCCAGCGGGAGAAATCAACTCTCTGCTCAACCAGAACCAATGGATCAGAGCATGTTTCTTTGGTAGCCAGCAGCTTCTCCATTACGAAGGATGCATAATCATCCGCATGTTCCTCCATTTCCTGGTTATAGTAGGTGAGGTTTTCTGTTGGGTCAGAAGTTTCCATCCCAAGCAGGCTCTTGAGTTTGTATTCGCAAAGCTCATGGGCATCGGTTCCTTCTTGTGCATATACAGAAGTTCCTTCACCTTCCTTTTCGATAATCTCAGCACATATCTTTGCGCTTGGTGGACAGTTAATCCAACGATGCGCGGCAGAGGCTGAGAGGAATGCGTGCTGTCCTGGCATTACAGACCCTCCACAATCGCCATCAAAGCAGAGTAATCTTTAGGGTCGATACCAGACAGGGTAGAAGCCCCAAACTTGGCAATAGCGTCCTTTACTTCTTCAGTGTGACCATCTCTTGATTTGAGTGCGCATTTCTGGCGTACTTCATCAAAGGTATAGGTCTTTTTTGGTGCAGAGTAATTTTCCAGCTCGGCGGAAAACTCAGTGAGCTTTGTCGCACATTCCCTTAATAGAGCAGTTATGGCATTTATTTTTTCCTTCATCTTCTTCGTCTCCTTTCAATACAATCTGAGCAAGCATCTTTGATACCACCGAGATGGCAATCAGAGCTTCGAACAGTTCCATCTTGTCGTTGTCCATGTTTTTCACCTCCTTCATCTTTGCGGGGCTCTTTTGCCCTTCACCTTCTACACACAACATTTGAGGCGTTTTTTCCACTTTTCTAAAAAATTTTTTATTTTTTTGCTCAACTAGAAAAATTTTTGAATTTTTTTTGCTGAAAGTGGGAATTTGAGCCGAATTGTTGTGTGTAGAAAGTAGGAGGTGAAAGAAATGATCGTATATATTTGCTCCCCATATTCATGGGATATAGAGGTAAACATTGAAAAAACAAAAACCTACTGTCGTCATGCAGTCCGAGAAGGCCATGTACCTGTTGCGCCGCATCTTATGTTTCCTCAGTTTTTGAATGAAGATAAGGACCGTGAACTAGCGCTCCAGATGGACCTGGTCTTGCTGGAACGGTGTGATGAGCTTTGGGTATTCGGTGAAACTATCACATGTGGTATGAAGGCAGAGATTGCCTATGCAAACAACAAAGACATTAAGATTCGTTTTTTTAAACAAGTTAGGAGGATTTAAAAAATGATCAAGTTCAAATTAAGTGGAAGAGAAGTCGATAACGCAGTTGCAATCGGTATGGGAAATGAGCAGGTTACATCCCGTGGCTCGATCTGCAAGCAGATGTCTGTGTCCATCAATGTATTAGATATGGATCCAAGCTTCAAAGAGGCAGTAGAAGATTTAGAGGCAAAAGAAATCTCTATTACATATGAGAGCTTGTACACAAGGGTGCTTTTTCACATCTATGTCAACGACCATCTTTATGTATTAGGAAATGTAAATGATGATGCAAAGATTACCTTACACTTCATCCATTGTGAGAAAGATAATGAAGTTTCTATGTTTTTGGCGGAATTTGCTGCCTATGTCTGGAACGGACTGCAGCATGCCATTGCAAGTGCAATGAAGACAAATACAAACGTCGAGATGACTATGAAGGAGTTGATCATTCATGCGTGATTACAACATCAGTGTTGGTACATCCAGGCAGTCTGCTAAATGGGCTGCCCAGACAATCAGCTATGAAAAGCTGAAGGAGAAATTGGAACATCCGGTGATTCTTGAGCTGACACAGGCTCAGTATAGGGCACTCAGTAAGGCGGATAGGGATGCTGCCAAGGACGTTGGTGGTATCGTGGGTGGCAAGTTAAAAGGGGTGAGGAGAAAGAAGTTAGAGGTTATCTCCCGTTCACTCATCATCCTGGATGGTGATTCTCTATCCACTTCTTTTCTGGAGGAGTATGAGCTTCTCCATGAATTCAAATCCTTATTCTATACAACCTGTTCGCATACACCAGAAGCACCGCGTGGAAGATTGATATTCCCATTAACAAGGGATGTCACACCAGATGAATTCAATGCCATTTCTCGTCTGCTTGCAGGAGAACTTGGAATTGAACAGTTCGACGTCTGTTCCTTCATGCCTCATCAGCTTATGTACTGGCCGGTCCATACCAGTGATGGCGAGTATATAAACAAGGAATTTGAAGGCAAGGAACTGGATCCGGATGAATACCTTTCACGCTATCCGAATTGGAAGGATGTATCTTCTCTTCCTTATAAATTTGCAGAGGAACCCGCCAACGATGAAAAGAGCAAGAAGGTGGAAGATCCGACTGCAAAGGGTGGCATTGTCGGTGCATACTGCAGGGCTTACAGCATCTTTGATGTTTTAAGTGAGTTGAGTGATGTTTACGAGGAAGGTTCCCTCCCAGGCAGATACACATACAAAAACGGAACATCCAGCAATGGTGTTCAGGTAATTGATGGAAAGTTCGTGTACTCCTTCCATGCCACTGACCCGGCATCTGGCAAACTGCTAAATGCTTTTGATCTGATGAGGGTGCATCGTTTTAATGACGCAGACGAGAAAAAGAGCTTTAAGAAGATGGCTGAATATGCCAATCAGGATACAGAAGTAAAAAAGTGCCTTCTGGATGAAAGACAGGCACAGGCTTCAAAGGAATTTGAAGAAGGCAGTGATGAGTGGAAGGGACAACTCGAATATGACATGCGTTCTTCAAAGCTTAAAAACACTCTGAGAAATCTGAAATTGATTCTGGACAACGATCAGACTCTTGCCAATATCGTCTACAACGAGCAGTCCGATGGCCTGGAGAAAAAAGGCTCTGTGCCTTGGAGCAGTCCATCTAAATACTGGCGTGATGCTGACGATGCACAGCTTCTTATGTACCTCTCTGACAACTACGGAGAGTTTAGCCGCAGTGTTTATGAGGTTGTGGTGGCAAAGGTTGCGGATGATAGACGTTACCACCCGATTAAAGAGTATTTGTCGGGATTGCCTGAATGGGATGGCATTAAGAGGCTTGATACCTTGTTGGTAGATTATTTTGGCGCAGTTGATAATGCATACACCAGAGCTGTCACCAGAAAGACTCTTTGTGCTGCAGTTCAGCGTGTATATCATCCTGGTATCAAGTTTGACAATATGCTTGTCCTCAATGGTGGACAGGGAATCGGTAAGAGCACGCTGATTAAAAAGCTGGCGGGTGAGTGGTTTTCGGACAGCTTAATCCTCTCCGATACGAAAGATTCTAAGACTGCGGCAGAGAAATTGCAGGGATATTGGATTCTGGAAATCGGTGAATTGGCAGGACTGCGAAAGGCAGAAGAAGAAACGCTGAAAGGCTTCCTTTCACGTCAGAACGACATCTATCGTGCAGCCTTTGGCCGCAGAACTACTCAACATCCGCGTCAGTGTATCTTCATTGGAACTACAAATGCAGAGTCTGGTTATCTCCGTGATACGACTGGTGGACGTCGCTTCTGGCCTGTTGAAACTCCTGGAACAGGTGTGAAGAAGTCGTGGGATCTTACTTCTGAGGAAGTAGACCAGATTTGGGCTGAAGTGGTTGTCAGGGTGAATGAAGGCGAGAAACTTTTTCTCACCAAAGAAGAGGAAGAACTCGCTAAGGAAGAACAGGTTAAGGCTATGGAAACCGATGAAAAGGAAGGTCTGATACGAGACTTCCTGGAAACAAAGCTACCCGACAACTGGGACGATATGGATATGTTTGCCAGAAGAAACTGGCTGAGTGGAGAAGGCATCAGAGCGGAAGGAAAGATGGAAAGAAAGCAGGTATGCACCTTGGAAATCTGGTGTGAGTGCTTTGGAAGAGATAGGTCTGGTATGAACCGTTCTGAGTCAGCTGCCATCATTTCTGCTCTTATCAAACTTGGCTGGTTGAAACGGGTAAAGAAGAAAAAGGTAAAACTCTATGGTGCGCAGTTTGTGTATGAGAAGGGTAAAGAAGTGTGATTGGCACCAGAGAAGAAACCAAGGAACTGTGGTTCCAAGCGGTTCCTAGTTCCAAAGTTAGGAACCTTAAAAACGGGAACCGGCGAAAGAACCAAAATCGGGAACTGCCAGAAAGCCCTATAACTAAAGGGAATATCTACTGATTAGTTCCTTGGTTCCTATCTTAACCCTTAAGACCTATGTAAACACATATAGGTATAAGTATATAGGTAAATATACACATATAGGCTCTATAGGAATTTTTGGCACTTTTGGCTACTTTGGAACTGACATGAACTGGTAAGGAAGATTGGGGGGTGAGGAATTGAGGGAGAAAGAGATAGAACGAAAGCTGGTGGTGGAAGTGAAGAAAAGAGGCGGAATAGCACCAAAGTGGGTGTCACCTGGTATGGCGGGTGTACCCGACCGACTCGTTCTTTTGCCAAAAGGGAAGATTGCCTTTGTGGAACTAAAAGCACCTGGAGAGGAGCCGAGGGAGCTGCAGGTCTCCCGGCATAAGTTTTTAAGAAAACTTGGATTTAAAGTTTTCGTGATTGATAGAAAAGAAAGCATCGAAAAGATGCTGGATGAGATAGATGGGAAGATATGCCCTAAGAAAAAAGTCGAAAAGATGCTGGATGAGATAGATGGGAAGAAAAAAGAAGGAGGTGATGCCAAATGAAGTTCATACCACATAACTACCAGAAATATGCGATTGAGTTTATTCTCAACCACCCGGTAGCAGCAGTATTGCTTGATATGGGCTTGGGTTGAGGCAAGACAGTTATTGCCTTGACTGCAATTCAGCAGTTGCTGTTTGATTCGTTTGAAGTATCAAAGGTGCTTGTGATAGCACCCTTGAGAGTGGCAAGAGATACATGGCCGAATGAAGTGAAGAAGTGGGAACATCTGAAAGATTTGAGAGTGAGTGTTGCAGTAGGCGATGCCAAGAAGAGAAAAATTGCCTTGATGAGGAAAGCTGATATCTACGTGATAAATCGAGAGATGGTGAAGTGGTTGGTGGAAGAGAGTGGAGTGCCATTCGATTACGACATGGTTGTGATTGATGAGCTCTCCTCCTTCAAAAATCCACAGTCCTTACGTTTCAAGGCTTTGATGAAAGTCAGAAGCAAGGTGAGAAGAGTTGTGGGGCTGACTGGTACTCCCGCTTCCAACGGACTGATGGATCTGTTTGCTGAGTACAAGCTGCTTGATATGGGACAGAGGCTTGGAAGATATATCACTCGATATCGATTGAGCTACTTCCAGCCGGATAAGACCAACGGAGCCATTGTCTACTCCTACAAACCACTGCCATTTGCGGAAGAGGAAATCTTCAAGAAGATAGGCGATATAACAATCTCCATGAAGTCTGGTGATTTCCTGCAAATGCCAGAGAAAATCATGACCGAGTATGAAGTCGAGATGAACGAGAAGGAAAAACAGGAGTACAAACACCTGAAAGACAATCTGGTTCTCTCTGTTGGAGATCAGGAAATCACTGCTGCCAATGCAGCATCCCTTTGTGGCAAGCTGTCACAGATGGCAAATGGAGCGGTATACACCGACGACAGGAATGTTCAGATCTTCCACGAACGCAAGCTCGATGCTCTTGAAGATATGATTGAAGCAGCCAATGGTAAGCCTGTGATGATTGCCTATTGGTTCCAGCATGACTTTGACCGGATTAAGAAAAGACTGCAAGAGATGGGTGTTGAGTTTGAAAAGATAGACAGTGAGGATTCCATCAAGAGATGGAACGAGGGAAGATTGCCTGTTGCCTTAATCCATCCGGCTTCAGCAGGACATGGTTTGAATCTTCAAAGTGGAGGTTCCACCATCATCTGGTTTGGTCTTACATGGTCCTTGGAATTGTATCAGCAAACCAATGGCCGTCTTTGGAGACAAGGACAAAAGGACAAGACCGTGGTAATTCAGCACATAATCACAAAAGGAACAATTGATGAGAGGATTCTTTCTGCACTGAAACACAAAGACTGTACACAGGAAGAAATGATTGCAGCTGTCAAAGCTGAGATATGAAAGGAGGCACCAGATGTTGGATCCATACCAGGAATTGGCAAATGCAATTATAGTATCTGCCAGTAAGGATTACATGAGAGCTTACAAGAAATATTTAAGAACAGGAGAAGGATACGGGAATGTGATGAAGGAGGAGCGCTTCTTCTTTACCGACTGGTTTTCTATCCTGTCCGATGCTAATCCGACATATCTTGTACAAGCTATGAGGAAGAAGTGTGAGATGCAAGTAGAGGAAGAAGACGATGATGATATCGACGAGAAGGAGGTGGAAGAAGATGAGTGATGTAATTACACCAAAGGAATATCTGTTGCAAGGTTACAGATTAAAAGAAAGAATACGTATGCATCAAAGTGAGATTGAAGAGCTGCGTTCATTGGCAACAAGTGTCGGTTCTCCTGGGTTTGAGCCACACTATAATTCCAACCCATCAACCAAAGCACCGTTTGAACGTTTGCTGTATAAAATCTATGATATGGAAGCAGAACATACCAAGATGCTGGATAAATTACTGACCTTCAAGAAGGAAGCCACAGAAGCAATCAACAAGATTCCGAATCAGGATGAACGATTGATTCTTCTTTACCGTTACATTAAAAACTGGTCCTTTGCTGACATTGGTGAGAAGCTGAATGTTGATAGACACACCGCAATGAGGTGGCATGATAAAGCTTTATCCAGATTTGAACTTCCGGAGAATCCAACCATCATAGGAGAAGGAATATGAGGTTTACAAAAGAGGTTTGTAGCAAGGCGATATACTTTGAGCCAGGAGATGAGCCGATTTATTATACTGGAGAAGTATTCAATACATATCCTTGTGTATTTAATTGCCTGAGCTTTCAATTGTTGATGACTCCTCTCCTTACTCATCTTGCGGAAAAGATATGTTTCCCCGATGGCGAGATGGAAGGAGCTCTCTTTAATTTCTACATCTCCATCAACGATTACAACCGCATTGATAACTGCGTTGAAGGTGTGACATATGGATTGGATAAAGAACAGGAGTTTCAGATTCCGTTGGATGATGAAGAGAGAATGAATCTCTACGAAAGGCTCAATGAACTGTGCATGAAGGAGTATCACATGGGTTGCGAAGAAATGCTTCATTCCTGAAAGTTGAACCAAATGTACCATGATGTACCACAAGGTTTGTTGTATTATGGTAGCATCAGAAAAGATGGTAAAAAGAGATGCAAGAAATAAATCTTGCACCAAATGTACCATGATGTACCACCAGGGTTGTGGTACTATGGTATCGTAGAAAAAGATGAAAAAAAGATGCAGGAAAATAAAACCTGCACCAAATGTACCATGATGTACCATCAGGGGTATGGTATTATGGTAGCATCAAAAGAGTGAAACAAAGAAGGCTCATCAGTAATAACTGGTGGGCTTTTTCTATGCAGGAAAGGAGGAAGTCAGAATGCCATACAAACCAAAGAAACCATGTGCCTATCCTGGCTGTCCTAACCTTACCGACAAGAAGTATTGTAAAGAGCATGAAAGACTGGAGAACAAACGGTATGACCAGTACCAAAGAGACCCAGCTCACAAGAAACGATACGGAAGGACATGGCAAAAGATTAGAGCACGCTATGTTAAGCAGCATCCGTTTTGTGAGATGTGTCTGAAGGAGGGAAAGATCGTACCGGTTGAACAAGTCCACCACAAGATACCTCTTGCAGAGGGGGGAACACACGACATGGACAACCTGATATCGCTTTGCCAGTCTTGTCATTCAAGGATTCATGCTGAGCGTGGCGATAGATGGCACAACAAGACCGTCCAGGGGCGGGTCTGATCTGTACGCATACCCCCGGAGGGTACCGGTGCTGGCCCTTCACGCACACACACCGCAAAATTAGAGGGGTAATTTGGGAAAGGAGGAATCAACAGTGGCTAAAGGAACAAGGCTACCAGGCCAAGGAAGGCCTAGAAAAAGTACAAAAGAAAAAGCAGAAGCCGGAAATCCAGGGCATAGACCACTGGAGGTTCTGGATATCCCGGAAGCGCTGGGGGCAGTTGACCTAGAAGGTGTGGATATGCCACCGGTCAAAGAATACATGAAATCTGCTCAAAGAAACGGTGAGAAATTCTTAGCAGAAGATATATACAAAGAGGTCTGGATTTGGCTCAAGAAACTAGGGTGTGAGACGATTGTGTCTCCGCAAATGATAGAACACTACGCAATGGCCCAAGCACGATACATTCAGTGCCAGGAAGCCATCTCGCAGTTTGGTTTCCTATCCAAACACCCAACTACCGGATCACCAATGCAGTCACCATACGTTGCCATGGCGACCACATTTGAAAAGCAGGCAACACTGGCATGGAACTTAATCTTCCAGGTCGTCAAAGAGAACTGCACAAAAGATTTCTCAGGTGAAAATCCAAATGACGAAATGGAACGTCTGCTAAGGTCCAGAAGTTGAACAGGAGGGAAATGAATATGTTCGAAAAAGTAAATCCGAGTCATCCCGATAAACAGGCAGATAGGATTGCAGGTGCAATCGTTGACCTGGCTTATCAGATTGAAGAAAATCCAAAGATTGCAGTCGAGGTACTGCTTGGTCATGGTATTTGCCATGTCATCATTGAAACAAGTGTGTATATTAACGAAAGCGACATCGAAGCTGCCATCACACGTATTGCAGGAGATGATGTGATTCCTGAAATCCTGCAGGTGGAACAGGATCCACATTTGGCCGATAACCAGAAGGATGGCGTAAGATGTGGAGATAATGGAATCTTTAAAGGTGTACCTACAAGTAAAGAAGAATCTACACTTTCTCGTATCGCAAAAGAAATCTACACTGTCTATCCATACGATGGAAAGTACATTCTGGATGAAGATAAGTTAATCATCTGTCAGTCAATGGCCGACAGTGATGCACTTAAAGAAGCCTATCCAAATGCCATCGTGAATCCACTTGGTGATTGGTCAGGTGGGCCAAATGTAGATACAGGTGCGACCAATAGAAAGCTTGGTTCTGACATGGGCAGAGCTGTCACAGGAGGAGGACTTCATGGTAAGGACCTCTCGAAGGCAGACGTATCTGTAAATATCTACGCATTTTTAAGAGCCAAGAAGGCAGGGGAAGTAATAGAACTTTCCTGCGCTATTGGTGATGATGAGATTGACGGGCTTCCATATGAAGAAATCGTAGAGATTGCCCGTGATTATATTGATGCAGTTGGTGGCTTTGAGAAATTTGCAGAATGGGGGCTTATCTGATGGAAGAAAAGACAACGCAGTATTATCTGGCGGATGTGGATAGCCTTATCCCTTATGCAAGGAATGCAAGAACCCATTCTGAAGAACAGGTTGCTCAGATTGCTGCATCCATTCGTGAATTTGGATTCTTGTCTCCGGTAATCGTATCTGGCGACAACACGATTCTTTGTGGACATGGCCGTGTTAGAGCAGCTCAGAAGCTTGGTCTTAAAAAGGTTCCATGCATCAAAGAAGAGTATCTTACCGAAGCACAGAAGCGTGCATACATCCTGGCAGACAACAAGCTGTCCATCAATGCTGGATGGGATGATGAGCTCTTAACTATTGAACTCAAAGACCTGCAGGATGCAGCATTCGACCTTTCAGTTACAGGTTTCTCTGATTCAGAAATCTCTGCACTGTTTGATGCAGGAAGTGAAGGAGAAGAAGATAACTTCGATGTTGAGGAAGAACTCAAGAAACCATGCTTCTCTAAGAGTGGAGATATCTGGAAACTTGGAAGACACAGAGTTATTTGTGGAGATTCTACTCTCCCTGAAACCTTCGATAAGCTCTTAGGAGATGTCAAAGCCAACCTGGTGTGTACCGATGCGCCATACTTTGTGAATCTGGAAAATGCATCCGGCAAGATTGCCAATGACAACCTGGGAGATAAAGAAGCCTATGAGTTTTTGATGAAGGTGTTTACAAATCTCAAGGAACACATGGCGATTGATTCTTCCTTTTATGAGTTCTATGCAACGATGAAATCCAGGGTTTTCTATGATGCATTTGAAGATGCAGGATTCAGGGTTGGTGCGACACTAATCTGGAAGAAACCAAAAGCTCCATTTATGAGAACAGATTGGAAGTTCAACATGGAACCGATCATCTTTGGATGGAGAAAAGATGGAAAACATAACTGGTATGGAGACCAGAAACAGAAAGCGGTGTTTGAGTTTGATGGAATAAAGAATTCCAAGGAAGATGGATTTGGCCATCCTTCCAGCAAACCGATACCGCTTATTGCATACCTTCTAAAGCAGTCTTCCTTAACCAATGGCGTGGTTCTGGATTGCTTCCTTGGATCAGCTTCCACACTTATTGCCTGTGAGCAGATGGATAGAATCTGCTATGGGGTGGAGCTGGAGGAGAAGTTTGTCGATGTGGCGGTTGAACGCTACAGGGCGTCAGCGCCTGATGGGGAGGTGGTCTGTATCCGCGAAGGAAAGGAATACAGCTACGACGAGATCAAGGCCATGATGCCAGGGGAGCCAGAAAGTGAAGATTGAACCAGGTATGCGATTTGGCAAACTTACGGTTATATCTAAGGCTGATGGATATAAGTGGAATTGTGTATGCGATTGTGGCAATGCCACCACTCCCACCGAGCATAACCTCCTTGCGGGGAAAAGCACGAGCTGTGGGAACTGTGGCAGAAACTACTATCGATATATGGATGACGGGGTTTCAGTTGAAATCATTACGACCAACGGAATACCTGTGTATATCGATAAGATCGATGAAGATAAGGTCCGCAAATACAAGTGGAGTGTCTCTGTCGATAAGAAAGGATTCGCCACGGCAGTTACCCCATCTGGAATAAAGATGCATGAGTTGATTGTTCCTGGCATTCCGTCAGACATGGAAATTGACCATAAGGATATGAATCGCCTGAACAACAGACGTTCAAATCTTAGATGTGTAACCCACCAGCAGAATCAAGTGAATCAAGGACTTCAGAAGAACAATACTTCCGGATATGCAGGTGTGAGCTTTTTTCCTGCAAGAGGAAAATATAGAGCTCGAATTAAAATATCCGGAAAAGATATACACCTGGGCTATTACCGCGCGATTGAAGAAGCGGTCCAGGCAAGAAACTGGGCAGAGAGATGTCTTTTTGGCCCATACGGTCAAGCGGATGCAAATATCGATGCCCCTGATTGGATTAAGGAAACCGTCATTATAAAGTGTCTTCCATATTACGAAGGTGCACCATGGACGGCTTACTTTGATTTTCTTTGAATATCATTCTCTCAGATGAATGATAAATAACTATGATACATTCCGGGCTTCCTTCTTATCTCCTTTCTAGGGAAGCCTGGTTTGTATATAAATTTGGTACAACCCGGGCTCTCTTATTTGCTCCTTTAAAAGAGGGCCTGGTTTGTATATATTGCCATGTTAACCTCCTATTTTTAGTTGCATATATGTCGAAGAATCCCCTTGCTATATTTTCGATTCAGAGACATATATGTAGCTACATAAAAAAGAAGGAGTAACCTTATGGAAATCAATTATGGACTTACTGGCGGCCAAAGAAAAGATTTGGTGAATGCCATCAGTGACATTCTACAAACTAGGCCGAAGTACGCAGGGATGCCAACCTGTGCATATCAAATTGGCGAATTTACTGTAACAAAGGAAGGAAACCTCACGTGGGATGAAACCACAACGGATGGCGCAGAACTGATGGAAAAGCTCAAAGACAAAGGATATGGAATTTCTAACAGCGATGAACTAGTTATTAGTGTTCCAAAAGACTCACTGGATGAAAATGGTATTCAGAGACTTCAGAATCTGGTGGATTCAAAAGGCTCTATCATGAAGCATGCTTTTTTACAGGATGAGCTTAAGATTGAAGTGGACGAGGAGAAGATATCCTTCCCATGGTTTGACTTAAAGGATGATGAGCACGTTAAAGCCTACAGCCAGTTCATCATAGCCATTACAAAGATGGCTAAGGAACAAAAGCGAATCTTAAACAGAGAAAAAGAAGTGGAGAATGAGAAGTATGCATTTCGATGCTTCTTACTGCGCCTTGGCTTTATCGGTGACGAGTATAAGAAAACAAGGAAGATACTTCTGGAAAATCTGAGTGGCTCTGCTGCTTTTAAATCAAAGAGGGAGGAAGCATAAGATGATATTTCCAACTCAAGAAGAACTGAAAAGATTACGAGAAATGTATCCCAAAGGAACAAGAGTGGTCTTGCTTGAAATGGACGATCCCCAAGCTCCGCCTGTCGGCACAAAGGGTACTGTAAGGTATGTCGATGATGCTGCGGGAATCGGAGTGAACTGGGACAATGGAAGCTCCTTAAGTGCAATTTATGGAGTGGATAGAATTAAGAAACTTGAATAGAAGGTAGATTGTTTATCTGCCTTTTTCATTAGGAGGGCAGATGATAAACAATGAATACGAATGCGAAGTAGAAAAGACGCTACTGGAAAATGGTTATGAAGGAGTCATGTTCTTAACGGACTATTCCTATGACGATGCGCTAGTTGGTGTTTCTACCGATAAGCGTGCAGTCTATAACTATGACCTGATGGTGGAATGGTTGGTAGAGGAAGAAGGATTTGAAGACGACATTGAAGCGGCTGAATGGATCGACTACAACACAATCCGGGCAATTCCTTATTTTGGAAGCACAGCGCCCGTCATATATTATCCAAAGGATTATGAAGGGCAAACTGCTCTGGAGTATCTGGAGGATCATGGATGCGACGATGAGGTGTGTCTGCTATCTGCTCTTGATGATTGCTTCTTAGGAATCAGTATGGATGATGCACCAGTCTATGATTTTGCACTGGCAGAGAAGATGATACCTGGAATCAGCTGTCGAGATTACTCCACTATGGATAATCCACCGGTGTTCTTATTGAAACTGTAGCAGGAAAGAATTTACTTCCATCAATGGACTTGGATTGGTATAGAATGTAGCTGTCATATGTTCTTCAATCACTGAGGAGCATATAAAGTCCCCGGTGGAGAGTTCATGCAATTCTCCACTTTTTATGTTTCTTAAATAAGTGCGAATGTTTGCAAAATATGTACAGATATGACTTGCTATTACCTTTGATCAGAGTGATATATATACACGACAAAAGGAACAAAGGAGACACAAGCATGAAAAACATGGAAGAAGCAAAGAAACAGACAATCGGGGTTGAGGTTGAAATGAACAACATCACCCGACAGAAGGCAGCCAAGCTTGCAGCAGAATTCTTCGAAACAGGAAGATATGAAGATACAGCCAGAAGAAACGGATACCAGACCTGGAGCGCTTGGGACCAGCAGGGAAGAGAATGGAAATTCCAGAAGGACGTAAGCATTGCCGGACCGGATGCTGAAAAGTGCGAAATGGTAACCCCAATCCTTACATACGCCGACATGGAAAACCTGCAGGAGCTGATCAGAGTTCTTAGAAAAGCAGGAGCCAAGAGCGATGCAACAAGAGGATGTGGAGTACACATTCACATCGGAGCCAAGGGCCACACAGCGCAGAGCTTAAGAAACCTGGCCAACATCATGGCAAGTCATGAAAGCTTGATTGCAGAAGCACTTAACCTTGACCAGGGCAGAATGAACAGATACTGCAGAACGGTTGACCCAAACTTCTTAGAACAGCTCAACAAGAAAAAGCCAACAAACATGGCAGCACTTGCAGACATCTGGTACGGAACACAGAATGCAGACTACGGAAGAAGCCAGCATTACAATTCAAGCCGCTACCACATGCTTAACTACCACGCAACCTTCACAAAAGGGACAGTTGAGTTCCGCCTCTTCCAATTCGATGCACCGGCCAATGGAAAGCTCAACGGTTTACATGCAGGACAGCTCAAAAGCTACATTCAGCTTTGCCTGGCACTGAGCCAACTGGCCAAGGAAGTAAAGTTTGCAAGCGCCAAGCCACAGCAGAACGAAAATCCAAAATACGCAATGAGAACCTGGCTTCTTAGAATGGGATTCATTGGAGAGGAATTCAAAACAGCCAGAGAAGTACTTACAAAAAGATTGAGTGGCGACGCTGCATTTAGAACCGCAAGATAGGGACACAGTTCCTTACCTTCCTACCTGGCCCGGGTGATAAGGGTCCTTAGGTGGTAGAAGGGTAAAGAAGTGTGCCCTTAAAGAAAAGGAGAATAAAAACTATGAAGTATTACTTAGCTTATGGAAGCAACCTCAACAAGGAACAGATGCAGATGCGCTGTCCAGGAGCAGTTCCGATCGGAACGACGATGTTGGAAGGATATGAACTGCTGTTTAAAGGTAGTGCAGTTGGTGTTCTTACCATCGAGAAGAAAAAGGGTGGCAAGGTTCCTCTTGGCATCTGGCAGGTAAACGAGGAACATGAAAAGGCGCTGGATAGATACGAGGGATTCCCAACCCTCTACTACAAAAAGGAAATACCGATCACCGATGGTAAGACAGGGTTCATCTACATCATGCATGAGGATAGAAAGCTATGCCACACAAGCCAGCGTTACTACGATATCTGTAAAAGAGGATATGAGGATTTTGGATTCGACGTGAAGTATCTGGAAGAAGCGTTAAAAAGAAGCACGGAGGAATTTGAGTGATGAAAGAAGAGTTAAAGGTTTTAAGAACCTGCCCGATCTGTGGGAAGGAGTACACAGAACATCCTGCGCTGTCTCGAAAAGATAACTCCACGCTCATTTGCCCAGATTGCGGTACTAGAGAAGCACTTGAAAGCATAGGTGTTGGCCAAGCAGAACAGGAAGAGATTCTTGGAATCATCCATGGAATCAGAAGGGGAGAAGATGTGTGATTTACTTAAAGCGGTAAACAGATACCTTGTCAGAGAGTTTGATTCTGATTCCGCACTAGAAAAGATACCGGAGGATGGAATCTTCCATTTGGCTTACACTACTTACGAGTTTGGTGATGATAAGGAACATGAGATACAGGTTGATTTCGATTTATTGAATCTCAAGTACCTCAACTACATCGATGGAGTGTTGGTACTTGAAGAAGAAAGAGAATGTGAACAGGAGTTCATTGATGAGATGAAGTCTTGCGAGTTCGATGACATTATCAGAGTTTGCGTACATCAAGGATTCGAAATGTACGAAAAATAAAAAACATATGAAGGAGTCTGCGATGGCTCCTTTTTCAGTTGGAGGAGAAAGAAATGGAACTGGATAGAGATTTTGGTACAGTGTGTGGATGCGCTGTTCGTTATTCGCTTGGAAGACAGACATACATGCCATCACTTGTGCAGCAGTTTGTTATCCGTAACCTGAATCTGATTGATGGTTATTCTTTGGCAGTTATGGCTAGAGACGTTAAGGAAGCACCAAGCTATGGAAACGAGACCATCGACAAACCTGGATGGATGAACTTCCTGGCTGTGCTTAAGAAGGAACTGAAAGATAGAGGCTATGGCAATTGCGTATAAGCTATTGAGAATGAGAAGTGGAAAGCTCTATCCGCTATTTGTCCTTTCTGATCAGGAAATCCCTATCGGTGTATGGCTTGATGCAAAGGAAGGCGTGAAGCTAGATAGCGGTAAGGTCAAGTCAAAGCTTGGTCCATTGCAGTTTCGTCCTGGCTGGCACCTGTCCGATATTCCTTTAGCTGTCCACATCGGCATCAAGGAAGATGGAGTCATTAAATACATGCATGACGATAATGTCTGGTGTGAATGCGAATACTCTGATGAGATTGATTACCAGAAGGAAGTAGAGAAAAACGGAAAAGGATACAAAGCGATGATGGACAGCATACCAGTGAATGGTTTTTATCGCTTCAAGACATCTCCTTCCATGTTGGGTAAGTGGATCATTGCTGGACGAATGAAGATAAATCGTATTCTAAGTGATAAGGAAGTGGCTGAAATATGCTTACAAAATGGCTATAAATCCCTCCCAAGAAAGCCTGATATTTGTGCATAAATAAGCTGAAATTGACTTGATATAGTGTGCTTATAGAGCGAATATGTACACAACAAAAGGGGAACACCCCTAAGGAGGAAAAAGCACATGACAAGATTTGAAAAGGAACTTAGCGGAGCACTTGGAGCTTACTGGAAAAAGGAAGCCGAGAAAGAGCTGGCAAGAGTCAAAGCAGACATTGATGAAGGCAAGATTACAATCGATGAAAACGGCATCGCAAGAAACTGCATCGGAAGAACCCTACACGATGACATGCTAGAGAAAGTTGCCATGGTGAGTGACAAGGTAAACGTTGAAGCAACAAGAGCTGCAAGAGCTAAGGATACAGCTAAGGCAATCGAAGAATTCAGAGCTTCCTGCACAGGACCAAGCGAAGAAGACTTATTCGAGATGAGAGCCGCATTTGGAACAGGCACAACGGTGGTTGACATCTTCACAGGCAAGAAGATCAAACTTTAAGGAGGACAAGGGATGAAGGAATACTACATCACCTTTGAATCCCTGGATGGAAAAGAAATCCTGACCTGCATTGGGCATGGATACAATGGCCAGGATGCGGTAAGGGAGCTGATGGATTACGCATCAGTCCTCAGGATTATAGAAGTTAGACAGGCACGATAAGGCATATAGGAGAAAGGGAATTACAAGCAATTCTTTTTCTCGTATATGCCTTTTGTAATAGAGAAGAAAGGAGTGAGCCAGGTGGCAAGAAAAAAGAAGTATGTACCAACAAAATTCATGGCAAAGACATCACACTACGATAAGTCGCTGGCTGACTTTGCGGTGGCATTTATCGAGCAGCTTTGCCATACCAAAGGAACCTGGGCTGGTAAGAAGTTTGAGCTTCTTCCCTGGCAAGAACAGATCATCCGAGATGTGTTTGGTGTGGTAAAAGAGAACGGATACCGCCAGTTTAATACAGCGTATATTGAAATCCCCAAGAAGCAAGGGAAGTCAGAGCTTGCTGCAGCAGTGGCTCTTTTTCTTTTGTGTGGGGATGGAGAACAAAGAGCTGAGATATATGGTTGTGCAGCTGATCGAGGTCAGGCATCCATTGTCTTTGAAGTAGCCGCAGATATGGTAAGAATGTGTCCAGCGCTTAATAAAAGGTGCAAAATCATGTCCTCCACAAAGAGAATCGTGTACATACCAACCAATAGTTTTTATCAGGTTCTTTCATCTGAAGCTTATTCCAAACATGGCTTCAATATCCATGGGGTTGTCTTTGATGAACTTCACACACAACCTAACAGAAAGCTATTTGATGTCATGACCAAAGGTTCAGGTGATGCCAGAATGCAACCTCTGTATTTCCTTATCACTACAGCTGGAACAGATACTAATTCCATCTGCTACGAGGTACATTCCAAAGCTAAAGATATTCTGGAAGGTAGAAAACACGATGATACTTTCTACCCGGTAATCTATGGTGCCGATGTCAACGATGATTGGACGGACCCAAAAGTCTGGAAGAAGGCAAATCCATCTCTTGGGATTACGGTCGGGGTTGATAAGGTGGAAGTGGCTTGTGAGTCGGCAAAACAAAATCCAGGTGAGGAGAATTCCTTCCGGCAGTTGCGTCTCAATCAATGGGTCAAACAGGCTGTTAGATGGATGCCGATGGAGAAGTGGGACGCCTGTGCCTTCCCAGTCAATCCTGATGAGCTTGAAGGAAGGGTGTGCTATGGCGGGCTTGACCTATCAAGTACCACCGACCTGACATCCTTTGTTCTGGTGTTTCCGCCTGGTAGTGATGATGAGCCATACTATGTTCTTCCATATTACTGGGTACCTGAAGAGACACTGGATTTACGTGTTAAGCGAGACCACGTTCCTTATGACATCTGGGAGCGGCAAGGCTTCATCAAGACCACGGAAGGCAACGTTGTCCACTATGGTTTCATTGAACAGTTCATCGGACAGCTTGGTGAGAAATACAACATCAAAGAGATCGCCTTCGATAGATGGGGCGCTGTTCAGATGGTGCAGAATCTGGAAGGTATGGGTTTCACTGTTGTGCCAATGGGTCAGGGATTTGTTTCCATGTCGCCTCCTACAAAGGAGCTCATGAAACTGACACTGGAAAAGAAAATCGCCCATGGTGGCCATCCGGTGCTTCGATGGAATATGGATAACATCTGTATTCGAACTGACCCGGCGGGAAATATCAAAGCGGATAAAGCCAAATCCACTGAGAAGATTGATGGCGCCATTGCCTTAATCATGGCGCTAGATAGAGCTCTTCGATGTGGGCAGGGTGCAGAAAGTGAATCCATTTACGATGAAAGAGGGATCATCTTCATATAAACTATGTGAATCCATGAAACTGATTTAATATATATGCCTAAGAAAGGTAAGAGGTATATATGAGAACAGATTCAGGTAATGAACAAATGCAGATAAACGATTTATCTAAGGAAGAACTTGAGGAATTTATCAAGAGGGAAAAAGAGTACTACGACGACCTACAAAAAACGATTGATAAAGTTTACGAGGACCTTGGATATGAAATCGACCTGTAATTTCTGATGGCATCTATCAAAACTGGTAGGTGCTTTTCTTTTGAAAGATTGGAGGAAGAAATGAGTATCTTTAGTGGATTATTCAGGACGCGAGATGCGCCTAAAGACAGAACAAGTGGTAGTGCCTATACATTTTTGATGGGTGGATCCACTGCTGGCAAGAATGTAAATGAGAGAAGCGCCATGCAGATGACAGCGGTGTATGCCTGTGTGAGGATTCTTTCAGAAGCTATTGCTGGATTACCGCTTCATATGTACCGCTACAAAGATGAAGGTGGTAAGGAAAAAGCACTCGACCATAACCTGTACCAGCTATTACATGATGAGCCAAATCCTGAAATGACTTCATTTGTCTTTAGGGAAACTCTCATGACCCACCTGTTACTTTGGGGAAATGCCTATGCGCAGATTATAAGAAATGGTAAGGGAGAGGTCATTGCCCTTTATCCCCTGATGCCTAACCGTATGAGCGTCAATCGAGACAAAAACGGAATGCTCTACTACCAGTATCAGAAATCAAACGATGATGCGCCAACATTGGAAGGCTCATCTGTCATCCTGAGTCCTAGTGAAGTGTTACATGTTCCAGGTCTTGGTTTTGATGGGCTTGTTGGATACAGCCCAATAGCCATGGCTAAGAATGCGATTGGTTTATCCATTGCAGCTGAAGAGTATGGGGCTAAGTTTTATGCCAATGGCGCAGCTCCAAGTGGTGTACTTGAGCATCCTGGAGTCTTAAAGGATCCTGCCAAGGTGAGAGACAGCTGGAATGCTGCCTTTGGAGGATCGTCCAACTCTCACAAGGTGGCAGTTCTTGAAGAAGGGCTTAAATATACACCAATCTCCATATCGCCAAATGAAGCACAGTTTCTGGAGACAAGAAAGTTCCAGATAGATGAGATTGCTCGAATCTTCAGAGTTCCACCTCATATGGTCGGAGACCTGGAGAAAAGTAGTTTCTCAAATATTGAAAACATGTCGAGAGAATTTGTGACCTACACCTTATCGCCTTGGATGAGCCGATGGGAGCAGTCTCTATCTCGTGCTCTTCTTTCACCTGATGAGAAGAAGGCATACTTCTTCAAATTTAATGTAGATGGATTGCTTCGAGGGGATTACGCAGCCAGAATGCAAGGTTACTCAGTTGGCATACAGAACGGCTTCATGTGCCCAAATGATGTACGAGAACTGGAAGACCTTGATCTGATACCTGATGAACTAGGTGGTAATAAGTTCATGGTGAACGGGAACATGGTCGATCTTAAAAACGTCGGAGCTGCTTACCAACCTAACACACCAACTACACAACCTTCTGAAACCACAGAAGAAACACAACCTTCCGAAAAGGAAGAAACAACCAATACAAAACGAAGGAGGAAAACCTGATGAAGAATTCAAAGAAATTCTGGAACTGGCATAAGGTGAAAGATGAAGCCGGTGAAGAGATGGATGAGCGAGTTCTTGAAATCAATGGTGAGATTGCATCCGAGTCCTGGTTTGACGATGATGTGACACCCAAGCTTTTCAAGGATGAGCTGTTATCCGGTTCCGGTCCAATTACCTTGTGGCTTAATAGCCCTGGTGGAGATTGCATCGCAGCCAGCCAGATTTATTCCATGTTAATGGACTATGAAGGGGATGTGACCATCAAGGTAGATGGCATTGCTGCATCGGCTGCTTCTGTCATTGCCATGGCAGGCACAAAGGTGCTCATGGCTCCAACTGCTTTACTGATGATTCATAATCCGATGACCATGGCGTATGGAAACAAGGATGAGATGAACAAAGCCATCGAGATGTTAGATGAAGTCAAAGAGTCCATTATCAATGCTTATGAAATCAAGACCGGTATGAGCCGCGCCAAGATTTCACATCTGATGGATTCAGAAACCTGGATGAATGCCAATAAGGCAATCGAGATGGGTTTTGCCGATGACATCCTGGAGGACAAAAAGAAGAAGTGTGCCGCAGATGATGTGGCATTTTCTTTTGCTGCGAAATCCAGCCAGATGCGCCTTATGAATAAACTTGAGGCCAAGTTCAGGGATAAGCCTGATGTGAAGCAGTGCCCTTTAAAGAATGTACTGGAAGAAATGAAGGGTACGAAAATCAAAGAGCTCGAAAAGAGACTCAATCTTTTGAAATAAATGGAGGATACAAACTATGAATGTAAACGAACTTCGCACAAATCGTGCAAAAGCATGGGAAGCTGCTAAAAACTTCCTGGATTCCCACCGTAACGAAAACGGTATGTTGTCCGCAGAAGACACTAAGACTTATGAAGAGATGGAAGCCAAGATTGTAAACCTTGGTAAGGAAATCGAACGTCAGGAAAGAATGGATGCAATGGAGCGTGAAATGGCTATGCCGGTTAATACTCCTATTACCACTAAGCCTGAAAACACAAAGATGGATGAAAAGAAGGGACGTGCATCTGATGCCTATAAGAAGGCTTTCTGGGGTGCAATCCGCTCTAAGTATGGCACGGCATCCAATGTCCTGTCTGAAGGCGTAGACAGCGAAGGCGGCTACCTTGTACCGGATGAGTTTGAACGTACTCTGGTACAGGCACTTGAGGGTGAAAACACCTTACGTTCTCGCCTGCATGTCATCACTACCTCCAGCGGTACTCACAAGATTCCGGTTGTCGCATCTAAAGGTGAAGCAAGCTGGATCGATGAAAACGGAGCATATCCGGAAGATGATGATACTTTTTCTCAGGTAAGCATCGATGCACATAAGCTTGGAACGATCATCAAGGTGTCTGAAGAGCTGTTAAATGACTCTGCCTTTGACCTTGAAAGCTACTTCTCTGCTGAGTTTGCCCGCAGAATCGGTGCCAAGGAAGAAGAAGCATTTATCACTGGTAATGGTTCTTCTAAGCCTACCGGTATCCTTGAATCTGCAGAAGTAGGTGTAACTGCTGCCTCTGCGACAGCTATCACAGCGGATGAAATCATCGACCTGTTCTACTCCTTGAAAGCACCTTATCGTAAGAATGCTGTATGGGTAGTGAATGATTCCACTATCAAGGCAATCAGAAAGCTTAAGGATGGTAATGGTCAGTACATCTGGCAGCCTGCACTTAAGGATGGTGACTTTGATACGCTGCTTGGTCGTCCGGTATTAACTTCTGCGTATATGCCAGAAATCGGGGCCAAGGCTAAGCCGGTTATGTTTGGTGACCTTTCCTTCTATTGGGTAGGTGACAGACAGGGTGTAACCTTCAAGCGTTTAAATGAACGCTATGCAGATATGGGTCAGGTTGGTTTCCTGACTTCCAAGAGACTGGATGGTAAGCTGACTCTTCCTGAAGCTATCAAGGTTCTGCAGATGAAATAACCAATCGGGGATGGGGCTAATCACCCTGTCCCCATACTAATTTAGAGAGGTAAGAAACAATGAGTGAATACAACACAAAAAACTATACGAAACAGGGTGGAGATGTAACCGTTATTGGCGGCACTCTGGAATTTGGACCGGATGCCAAGGTGACAGGACTTCCTGCTGCCACTAAAACGGAAACCGGCGGCATCAAAGCAGTCGACAATCTTGAAGATTGCGGAGCTACCGATGTTGCAGGTGTCAATGCCTTTATCAATTCCTATCTTCTGGCCCGTCTTCGTGAAGCTGGTATTTTAAAAGACTAAACAGATATGGAGGATGAGATATGGGAGTAACACTTGAAGAAATGAAGAAATACCTGCGGGTGGACTTTGACGATGATGATGCGCTCATTGAAAAGCTCATCGAGGAAGCAAAGAACCGCTGTAAAGATATTCTTCGAATCGAAGATGAAACCGATACATCCTCCATTTCTAATTTTGATCTTGGGGTGATGTATTGTGTGGCGTATACCTATGAGCATCGTGAGGATTGCGATTATAAAAGCCTGAACCTGGCTCTTCGTGGACTTCTTTTTGGAGACAGGGAGGCGAGGTTTTAATGGATATCGCTAGACTTAAAGAGAGAATCACGATTGAGAAACTGACTGTAAAGGTGGATGAGATAGGAAACCATACAAATGGATGGGAAGATTACTATTCCTGTTATGCCTATGCCAATACCTACATGGTGGATGAATCAGCGGGTAAGGTTGACTATGAGAATCAGACCATAGCTTTTTCTGTTCGTGCCTGTAAGAAGACCAAGGCTTTGACCTCTACCAATTTCAGAGTCAGGTTTAAAGAGCAGGCCTACAACATTGTCTCTATCGACATGATGAACTACGACAACAAGGAAATCAAAATCCGTTGTAAGAAAGAGGTGAGATCATGAGCGATAAATGCACGATCGATAACCTGGCCAAAACCATCATGGAAGGCTTGCAAGAGTATGCAGATGTGGCAAGTGAAGATGTAAAAGCAGCTGTAAGAAAAGCAGGAAAGAATGTCAAAGCGGATATCGCTGCCAATGCACCAAAGCGTACTGGTGCCTATTCCAAAAGCTGGACTGTGAAGACCCAAAAGGAAACAGCTAACAGCTTAGAGGTGGTCGTTCACTCCAAAAACCGCTATCAGCTGGCCCATCTTCTGGAACACGGACATGTCAAGCGGGGTGGAGGAAGAGTTGCAGGCATTCCACATATTGCACCGGCTGAAGAAAAAGCCATCAAACAGCTCGAAGAAGAAATCACCAGAAAGTTAGGAGGGTAAGGTATGGATAAGATACTTTCAATTTTAAAAGGACTAGGCATTCCTTTTGCCTATGACCATTTTGCACAAGGCGAAAGCCCTGATCCACCTTTTATCTGCTACCTGATACCTGGCACTAATAACTTCAGTGCTGATGGAAAGGCTTACTACAAGATCAATCAGTACAACATAGAACTCTACACGGATTTGAAGGATTTGTCCCTGGAGAGAAAGATAGAAGAAGCACTGGATGAAGCATCCATCTTCTATAACAAATCCGAGACCTGGATAGAGAGTGAATCCCTCTATGAGGTTTTATACACGTTTGAAATGGAGGGAGAAAACAATGCCAAAGAACAAAGTGAAGTTTAATATCCGCAATGTATATTATGCCAAACTTACCATCAATGAAGATGGAACCTACAGCTATGGTATTCCTGTTCCAATGCCTGGTGCGGTTTCGCTTTCGATGGATCCAAATGGTGAACCTTCTGTCTTTTACGCAGATGGGTATGCCTATTATACAATTTCAAACAATCAGGGATACGAGGGTGATCTTGAGGTGGCTATTGTACCGGATGAGTTCCACAAAGAGATTCTCAAGGAAGCCTTAGACGCCAACAACGTGCTTGTTGAAGATGCCACAAGTGAAGTTGAGAAGTTTGCACTGCTGTTTGAATTTGATGGAGACATCAAGAAAATCAGACACGTGCTTTATAACTGCATCGCCTCGCGTCCTACCATTGAATCTTCTACCAATGAAGAAGATATTGAGGTAAAGACAGAAACACTTTCCATCAAGGCAAGCCCGCTTCAGGGAGGATATGTCAAAGCCAAGACATCGGATGACACCGATACACCTTACTACAATAACTGGTTCAACAAGGTATATATTCCAGGAGAAACGCTGATCTATGAAGTTCGTTTTTTGAATAATGCCGGAGATGATGTACTCAAAACCGTAAACATTGAAGTGGGTGGGGATGCCACAAATCTTGCACCGACGCCTGAAGTGATTGAAGGAATGCGCTTTGTATCCTGGAATCAGGATATCACGAATGTAACACAGGATATGACAGTCAGACCTGTCTATGAGGAGGATAACTAATGTCAAAAACAAACAAAGTAAAATTCAATATCCGTAATGTGCACTATGCACTTTTGACCCTGGCAGAGGATGGCTCATATTCATTTGGTCAGCCTATCCCAATGCCGGGTGCTGTATCGCTTTCCATGGATCCAAATGGAGAGCCTTCTATTTTCTATGCGGATGGATACGCCTATTACATCATTTCCAATAACCAGGGTTATGAAGGTGATCTCGAACTTGCCATGGTTCCTGATTCTTTCCGCACGGATATCCTTAAAGAAAGCCTTGATAAGAATAAGGTTCTTGTTGAGGATGCATCGGTTTCCGCTGAGAAGTTTGCGCTTCTGTTTGAGTTTGATGGAGACATCAACAAGATCCGCCATGTGCTTTATAACTGTTCAGCAGCTCGTCCTACGATTGAATCTTCTACCACAGAAGAAGAAATCGAAGTAAAGACAGAGACTCTTTCCATTAAAGCCAGTCCTTTACAGGATGGTCTGGTCAAGGCAAGAACTTCTGCCACAACAACACAGGAAGCATACGACAACTGGTACAAGAGTGTATATGTGCCAGTGAAGGAGGGATAAGACTATGGCTATTACAAAAACAGTTGAAATTGATGGAAAGCAGGTGCTCTTTAAAGCCTCTGCTGCCATTCCAAGAATCTATCGTATCAAGTTTGGAAGGGACATCTATAAAGACCTGGCAAAACTTGAAAAGAGCGTCTCCAAAAACAAGGAAGGAAGTTCTAAAATCGATATCCCTTCTTTGGAGATGTTTGAAAATATCGCCTACATCATGGCAAAACATGCAGACCCATCAATTCCGGATACACCTGAAGAGTGGTTAGACGCGTTTAATACGTTTTCCATCTACCAGGTGCTTCCAAGTCTCATTGAACTGTGGGGTCTTAATATGAAGCGAGATGTACAGGCAAAAAAAGCATTCGCCCAACTGACAGGGAAATGACAACACCCTTGTTCCTGCTCAGGTGTGTACAGTTGGGTCTATCCATCAGTGAACTGGATCTATTAACCATCGGAATGGTGAACGACATGTTTGCGGAAAGCAGGAATGATGAATACAAAGGCTATCACGAGATAGCTACCCAGGCTGACATGGACCGCTGGTAATCGTGGAATTAATAATGACAGTGTATTGACAATAAACGAAAAAATGCATATACTATGGTTGAATGGAGGTGTTCATATGGCTACAACAAATCTGAATATTAGAACTGATAAGGACCTAAAAGATAAGGCGGAAGCAATTTTCAATGAACTTGGTCTTAATATGACCACCGCTGTAAATGTGTTCTTAAGGACAACTGTTCGCGAACATGGTATCCCTTTTGAATTGAAGCTCGAGATGCCTAATGAAACAACTGTTAAAGCTATAGAAGAAGGCAGAAAGCTGATGGCTGATCCAAATGCGCCAAGATACTCCAGTATAGAATCTTTGAAAGAAGCTCTTGAAGTATGAAATATGATGTGCAGTTTACCAATCAGTTTAAGAAAGATTTGAAACTTGCTAAGAAACAGAATAAGAATCTTGATAAGCTGTTTAAGGTAATAGACATTTTGGCAAATGGCGGAACACTGGATGCAAAATACAAAGATCATAATCTGACAGGAAACTATAGTGGAACACGTGAATGTCATGTAGAACCAGACTGGCTGCTGATTTATGAAATACGTGGAGATATACTTGTATTAATGTTGTATAGGCTGGGTTCACACTCTGAGCTGTTCAAGAAATGATTACAATTCTAATTGAAAATGAGACTAAATAATAGTTTCATAACAAATCAACATGGGCATCAATCTCTGATTTGAGGTTGGTGCTTTTCTTATGCCCGTTTGATCGGGATTTTTAATTTGCAGAAGGAGGTGAGGCAAGTGGCAAGTCGAATCAAAGGAATTACAGTTGAAATTGGTGGGGATACCACTAAACTGCAAAATGCCCTCAAAGGTGTTAATTCCAGTATCAAGAATACCCAGTCTGAACTTAAAGATGTGGAGAAGCTATTGAAACTCGATCCTGGCAATACCGAGCTGCTTGCTCAAAAACACCGCCTTCTAGGTGATGCGGTACAGGAAACAAAGGAAAAGCTGGCCACCCTTAAAACTGCCGCCCAACAGGCAAATGAGGCCCTGGCAAAAGGTGAAATCACTCAAGGTCAATACGATGCCCTGAAGCGTGAGATTATTGAAACCGAGCAACAACTAAAGGCTCTGGAGAAGCAAGCAAACGAATCTTCCGTGGCTTTAAAGAAGATTGCCGCTACGGGTGAAAGCTTAAAAAGTGCAGGGGATAAGGTTTCATCTGTTGGTGAAAAGATGCTTCCTGTATCCGCAGCTGTCGCTGGACTTGGTACTGCTGCCGTAACGACTGCTGCAAGCTTTGAATCCTCTATGAGCCAGGTGCAGGCAACCATGGGTATTACCAAAGATGCGATGTCTTCTGTAAACGGTGAATCCGTCAACACCATGGATACCTTATCCGCTCTGGCTAAAAAGATGGGTGCAGAAACAGCCTTCTCTGCAAGTCAGTGTGCAGATGCCTTAAACTACTTGGCTCTGGCCGGGTATGACACCCAACAGATGGTCGATACACTTCCGACTGTCTTAAACTTAGCCGCAGCAGGAAGCATGGACCTTGCATCTGCTTCAGATATGGTGACTGATGCCATGTCGGCTCTTGGGATGGGCGTTGAGCAGGCTGAAATGATGGTTGACCAGATGGCAAAGACTGCATCCAGCACCAATACATCGGTGGCGCAATTAGGTGAAGGAATTCTAACCATTGGTGCAACTGCCAAGTCTATCAAGGGAGGGACAGCGGAGCTTAATACGGCTTTAGGGATTTTAGCCAATAACGGTATCAAAGGCGCAGAAGGTGGTACCCATCTTCGTAACGTGATTCTTTCCCTTCAATCGCCAACAGATCAGGCAGCAGCAGCCTTAAAACAGCTTGGTGTATCTGTTTATGACTCTGAAGGCAACATGCGATCCTTAAACGATATACTGGGTGACCTGAATACCTCTATGTCCGGTATGACCTCAGCCGATAAGCAGAATATCATCTCTACCATCTTCAATAAGACGGATTTAGCTTCGGTCAATGCACTCTTATCCAATACCGGTGATGAATGGGATGAACTTCAATCCTCGATTGCCGATTCTGGTGGGGCAGCACAACAGATGGCAGACACCCAGCTTGATAACCTTTCGGGTCAATTAACCATTTTAAAGTCAGCTCTTGAAGGGCTGGCTATTTCTATTGGTGAACTTCTTCTGCCCTATATCAAGGCGATTGTTTCAGGTATCCAGTCCTTTGTGGATTGGCTTAATTCGCTGGATGAAGGCGTGAAGAGGGTGATTGTTACGGTTGGTCTGATAGTTGCAGCGCTAGGACCGATGCTTATCCTTGTTGGTAAAGTGATGAGCTCTGTTGGTACCATTATGACCACTGTTCCAAAACTTGTAAGCCTGGCATCTACTCTTGGTACAGGACTAAAAGCTTTGTGGGGTGTACTTTCCGCAAATCCAATAGGACTGGTTATCGCAGCTATTACAGCTTTGGTAGCTGGGTTTATGTATCTTTGGAATACCAATGAACAGTTCAGAAACTTCTGGATTGGCTTATGGGAAAGCATCAAAAGCGCAGTAACAAGTGCAGTGGATGCAATCAGCACATTCCTAACTTCCGCTTGGGAAACGATAAAAACAACCGCAGAAACGGTATGGAATGCGATACTTGGATTTTTTACCGGTTTGTGGCAGGGTATTCAGACTCTGTTTACATCTGTGGTTGGCGCTATTTCTTCCTTTTTGTCTTCTGCATGGGCAGGCATACAAGCTACTGCTTCCAATATCTGGAGTGGCATCAGTGGCTTTTTTGGTTCTATTCTGAGCACAATTCAGTCTGTATTCACCACTGTCTGGACCGCAATCCAGAATGTGATTACAACCATTACCAGCACAATCAGCACTACCATATCCACAATCTGGAATGGAATACGGAATACAGTCTCTTCCATCATCAATGGAATACTGCAGGTGATTACTTCTGTATTTAACAATATTCTCTCTGCCATAAGTGGAACGATTGGGAATGTGAAGAATGTCATCGTAAATGGATTCAATGCGGCAAAAAGTTACATTGTCGGACTTGCCTCTCAGGCTTATGGATGGGGTAGAGATATCATCTCTGGAATTGTAAATGGTATTGGTTCCATGATCAGTTCCGTCGTCTCCGCAGTATCGAATGTGGCAAGTACGATCCGTTCATACTTACACTTCTCAGTACCGGATGAAGGACCGCTTACCGACTTTGAATCCTGGATGCCAGACTTCATGTCAGGACTTGCCAAAGGTATCGAAGATAATAAGTCCCTTATCGCAAGAGCTATACAGGGCGTATCCGATACGCTTGATTTATCGCATGCCGTACCGGATATGGAAGCAAGCCTGAATGCCAACGTAAATGGAGGACAAGGTAATAGTGGAGAAGTAACACTCAACCAGCCAATCATGCTGGATGGTAAGGTCATCACCACACTTGTTTCCCAGATTCAATACAGCCAGGGTCAGGCAAAACTGAGAAACCTTGGAACAAAGTAAGGAGGTAGTTTCATGTATACCGTTCGATTTTTGAATTATGCAGGAGATGACCTCCTTGGTGTTGTGACCTGTGAAGCGGGAGATGATATTACTGATCTTGCACCACAACCAGAAGTATTTGAAGATAAGGTCTTTGTATCATGGAATGTAGATATTACCAATATCCAGGAAGATATGACCGTAAGGCCAATCTACAACTTCAAGATATACACGGTCATCTTCTTTATGGCAGATAGAAGAACTCCTCTTTCGACTCAATCCATTCCTTATGGAAAAGATGCAAAGGCACCAGACCCAGAAGAAGTGGAAGGCAAAGACTTTGTGTCCTGGGATAAGGAATACACCAATATCAAAAGAGATCTTTATATCTATCCAATTTATAAATTAAAGACCTTTGCGGTTCGTTTTTATGATAAGGATGGAAGATATATTTCCACTGCCATTACCGAATATGGAAAGACAGCCATCGCTCCAGCTCCACGTTTTTACTCCCGTTATATTTTTCTTAGCTGGGATAAGGATTACTCAAACATCAGATCAAACCTTGATGTGTATTCGATCTATCGTGATGTGCCCATCAATCCACTTCTTTCCTTCTATAAAAAGAATGAAGATGAAACTAGTGGTGCACTCATCAGATCCTATCGGGGTGTCAATGCCTGCAGCATCGTGCAAAAGCTGGATGGAGAATGCACCATCGAGTTCAGGCTGACCACAAAGCTCACGGAAGATATCATCACTGTATCGGATAGGCTGGAAGTAGAAGGTCTTGTATTCTATATCACTCAGCTCAAAAAGACGATTATGGGTGGTGTGTGCTACTCACAGTTTATTGGTGAGCATATCTCTTACCTTTTAAACAACGATGCGTATAAAGTAAGTGCCTTTGACCAGTCTGGTACGCCAACAGAAATATTGACCACACTTTTACAGGGTACACCGTTTTCAGTTGGAACTGTGGATTTTACAGAAAGTGTCACACTACGGGCAAACAAAGAAGCCACAAGACGTGCCTGTCTTATACAGCTTGTTGCCCTTGTAGGAGGGGAGATTGAATACTATGGATACACCATCGGTATCCGAAAACACGTAGGAAGTGAATCACCAATTGATATTATGAAAAGTAATCTGGTGCAGGATATATCCTATTCCTACAACGTATCGGAAAACACGACCTCTTATTCTCTTTCTCTTTACCAGAAATCTGGATTGGCACTTGGAGATGAACTGAAGCTTTCCTTTGCTCCGCTTGGTATCGATTCTTTTTCCCGCATTGTTGGTTGGGAATGGAATCCATTTAACTATAAGGAAGTACAGATCACCGTTGGTCAGTATCTTCCAACAATCAATGATTCTCTTTTCTCTGTCATTAACGGAGTGCAGGATATTACGGAAACAACTGCCAAATATACAGTGGAGTTTGGAGAGCTTATTGGAAATGGAAGCTTCTACTTCACAAGAGCCTATAAGGATAGACCATACTTCATGGTACAGACCGATGATGGGACTTCTCCTGTAATAGAGCTTACAAGAAGAGAAGGAAGCGCGTTTGGAGAATATATCGGTGCGAAATTAAGTGGAGTGAACAGCTCCACCGTATCTGTTGTCGCATTTTACTGCACAGTTCCGGATGAGGATGAGTAGTAAATAGATAAAAAGTAAAGAATGGAAGGAGGATATGTGATGGGTTTATTTGATGAGGAAAAATATATAACAGCTGCTGAAAAAGCACTGAACTTTATCAAGGCGCAGATGGACCTTAATAACTTCACACATAAGATTCTCTTTTCCAGGGAATATGACGCATCTTACTCTGGCGATGTGATGTATGGAACCATTGAAGGTTTCTCTGGAAGTGAGTCGATGGGTCCAACAAGTATCTCCTGTCCATTCTACGACTTTGACTACAAAGGAACAGTAGGTGGTACATGCTCTGGGGTGGGAGTGAATATTCATGTTATCCATGATAACGACTACCTTGTTATGACCTGTCCAAGTGTTGATGGAACCTGGCAGAGTCAGACACTTTATAAAGAAATCTATATCGTCAAGGACTACGATGAAGAAGGAAATGAAATCGGTACCCACGAAGAGGAAGCAGAGTATTATCTGCCGGTTGAAGTAGGAGAAGGCATCAAGGAGTTTCGGCTATGCACAGGCCTTACCAGTGAGTGGCAGTTGATTAAGCAAACCGAAGAGATGAAAACGATGCGCCTAGTCTATCACTCAACCGGAGAGATCATGCCTGAAGATGGTGGAGGGGCTTATCCGATTCTCTCGAATTATCTGTTTCGTTTATATACATACTCTGATGCCGAGTACCTCAATGATGAATGTCCTATCTACTATGCCGATGGGAAGTATAGGTGGTATGCAGATCATGTAGCGGAAGGTACAAAGATTGGATTTGTCTTAAATGGTACCAATATCCTGGCAATCTCAGGTGGCGTATCGAATGTAGATAATGGTAGACTCCCAGCATCTTTTAAGGTGCCACCAGATGATCCACAATATGATAAGGATGGCTCTAAAGCTCTATGGAAATATGGATATTGTCTGAACTATCGTACCTGGGCTTATGATATTGGATTAGCCTTACTTGTCTTTACCACATCCAAAGACTATTCCCTATGCAGGGAAATGATGAATCGTTTGAAGTATGAACAGAACAGTGATGGCTCTTTCAATTTTTCCTATGACATCTATGTAGGCCAGCTGTTTGAAGGATATGTCAGAACCGGAGCGATGGGATGGCTTGTATGGGGTATGTGTTATTACACACTGGAAACAGGGGATAGAAGCTATGTGGGCATGATTGAAAAGGCAGGAGATTGGATGCTGTCCCGTCAGATTACGGATAAGGATGACCCGCGATATGGTCTTATGACCGGTGGCATTGGAGCCTATAACATGGAGGATTATTCCTATGTGGATACCAATATTGAGTGGTGTGCGGTGGAACATCAGTGCTCTGGTCTTCAGGCACTTGAAGGATGTGCTCTTGTGTTGAAAGATTCCAAGTATAAGAAAGCAGCCGAACTTGTCAGGGACCAGTTGTATCTGAAGTGTTATGACAAAGAAAACGGAAGGTTCTATCAGGGAATCAACGATACAGCATGGGCTTTGGACTGTACGACCTGGGCTGGCGCACTTGTTTTTTCTGTGGTCAATAAAGAAACATCCATTGCCTGTTTGAATACGGCAAAAGAAGTGTATCTGACCACTGGTAAGTCAATCATCCAAAGTGCAGATGAAGAGCACTACAACCAGACCTATTCCAGTGATGAGACATTCTCAGGCTTTAAACCATACAGTGATAAGACAGCGGATTATGCAGGTGCTCCTGATATTGTGTGGAGTGAAGGTACACTTGGGTATACACTTCTTGCCTATATCCTAGGAGAATATGATGAGTGCAAGAAATATATAGATGAAACCATCAAGCTTCAAAACTGTAAAGGAAGTAATGGTGGAATCCTATATGTGACAGAAACCTATGGAACCCTGCCTTGGGAATTTCATGTCTGGGAATCGGTGGTCAGTTCAGCCTGGCTGTATCTTCTCATACATTGCCCGGATGTGCTGTTTCCAAGAACCTTACGCCAGGTTTACTACATGGCCAAGATCAATAACATACACGATGAAAGACCTTAGCGGGTCTTTTTCTGTTTGAGGAGGAAGAGTGAAATGACAGAAATTATATGCGCTGTTGTTGCCGCTGCGGCAACGATCATCTGTGCCTGGATAGCTTCGAAATCTTCAAGAGCTGAAAAGGCTCGAAAGGTTGATGAGCTTAAGGCACAAAAGCGTGCAGATCAAAGAAGCAAGGAAGCCAGGCTCCAGCTTGCGATGATTGCCGCTAATTCAAAGCTTACGGTTGGTGTGGCAATGGCCTTAAAGCACGGTCATACCAATGGTGAAGTAGAAGAAGGACTGGCTGCAGTAGAAGCCGCCAATTCCGATTACACAAAGTTTTTAGAGGACTTAGCCCTCGAACATATCAAGAAATAAGGAGGATATGAAAATGAAGAACATCGATTGGGTAAGAAAACTGACTTCCCGCAAACTCTGGACTGCAGTTGGATCATTTGTATCTTTACTGCTTGTCGCACTTGGTTACTCGGATAGCGAGGCTGTACAGGTCACTTCACTGATTATGGCAGGTGCCACTGTGGTTGCCTACATCATTGGTGAAGGATTAGTGGATTCAGCATCGGTTGGATCTGAAGAAGAAAACGAATAAAGAAAGAAGGGATGAACTATGGCATATACAAACAGCCCACTTGTAGTTTACACAAAACTGAGTCCGAATCATTCCGGACAGCGTACACATTCCATTGACCGCATCACTCCACATTGCGTGGTCGGTCAGTGCTCAGTAGAAACACTTGGTAATATCTTTTACCCAAGTTCTCGCCAGGCATCTTGCCAGTATGGTATCGGACCTGATGGAAGAGTTGGAATGTATGTGGAGGAAAAGAACCGTTCCTGGTGCTCCTCATCCAATGCCAATGACCAAAGGGCAGTAACGATTGAATGTGCATCGGACACATATCATCCATATGCGATGAACAGTACAGTATATGCACGTCTGATTGACCTTTGCGTAGATATCTGTAAGCGTAATGGTAAGAAGAAGCTGCTTTGGCCAGGCAGTAAGGAAGCATGTGAGGCCTACAATCCAAAATCGGATGAGATGATTCTTACAGCACACCGGTTTTATGCGAATAAGTCGTGCCCTGGAGACTGGCTTTACTCAAGATATGGTGATCTTGCTGCTCAGGTTACTGCTCGACTTGGAGGAAGTGCTACACAACCTGCAACAGGCGATACGGTGACATCTTTCCCGGCAGTTCCATTTACAGTTCAGGTTATTGTCGATGATCTGAATTATAGAAGTGAACCTTCTATGGATGGTAAGGTAAATGGACAGACTGGTAAGGGTGTATTTACTATCGTTGAAGTCAAAGATGGCTGGGGAAGACTGAAATCAGGAGTTGGTTGGATCTGGCTTGAAAACCCAGCTTACTGCACAGTCAATAAAACAACCTCAAGTACCAAAACGGTAGACGAGATTGCAAAAGAAGTATTAAATGGCGTTTGGGGCAATGGAGAAGAGAGAAAGCAGAGACTGACTGCTGCAGGATATGATTACTCCGCAGTGCAGGCCAAGGTCAATGAACTGATGGGTGCAACAGCTCCAACAAAGTCTATTGATGAGATTGCAAGAGAGGTAATCGCTGGTAAGTGGGGTAATGGAACAGATAGAAAAAACCGACTCACTGCAGCTGGGTATGATTATTCCGTTGTACAGAATAGAGTTAACCAGATTCTGAAGAAGTAAAAGTTAACAAATTGTTCACATTTGGCTAAGGGTTATTACGTTGAAATGACCTCGCTTTAATGGTAAGATAAAACTGAAAAAAGAAGGTGAGTGCCAATGGAAACATCGATAGCCCAAAGCATTGAAGCCGCCGGTAATAACGCCAGGTTTGATAATTGCGCCAAAAGCATCATCGGTTATAAGGCAATCAGTGCATGGATTCTTAAAACCTGCACAAAAGAGTTTGCCGACTGCGATGTTAAGTATATTTCGGAGCATTGCATTAGTGATGTTGCTATTTCCGAGAAGGCTGTACATCAGAATCATCTTGATAAATCTGCAAGGCTCAGCGGCGATGCTAAAATTACATCCATCAATTCAGAATCTACATCCATTAAAGAAGGAACAATACTTTATGATGTCAGGTTCAAGGCATTGGCTCCTTGTCAGAATGAACCGATTGGCCTAATCATAAATATTGAGATTCAGAATGATGACAGACCTGGACGTTCTATTACAAATAGGGCTGAATACTACTGTGCAAGGATGATTACCGAACAGTATGGAACGGTTTTTACCGAGGGGCACTATCAGGACCTACAGAAAGTTTATTCCATCTGGATTTGTCCTGATCCTGCAGCAAAGAGACAGAATGGTATATTTCGATTCCCAAGAAAGATGGAAACGGTGTATGGAAACTCACCATTCAAAGATGAGGATTTTGACAACTCAGAATACATTGTTATATTTGTAGGTAAGTTGAATGATCCAAATGATAATCAGATTATTGATTTGCTGTATACGATTTTCTCCAACGACATAACAGTCGAGGAGAAGAAGCAGAGACTCAGTTCTGTTTATGGAATTGAGATGACGAGAGAAATTGAAAGCGAGGTGCTTGAAATGTGTAATCTTAGTAAAGGAATTGAAAACAGAGGTGAGGCTAAAGGCGTATTGAAAACTTTAATTCAGCTTGTCCAAGATGGAGATCTGAGCCTAAATAGAGCTGCCGAAAAAGCCGGAATGACAGCAGAAGAGTTCCTTAAGAAAAAAGAGGAATACGAAAAAACCAACCACTAACAAACTAGCCCGCTAGCTTACAAGAGCCGGTGGGCTTTATTTCTTATCACACAGTAGTTATTTACTTTGTGCTTGATTTATTTCTGCTTATATTTTTTCTAGAATATTCAGGTAGAAAGGAAACCTAAATATGACTGATAAAGAGCTTAATTCATTACTTTACTCACAGTCGTTTCTTGAAGTTGACGGGTATTTGATTGATGCATGGTTTGATATAAAATCATGTGAAAAACATATTGATGTAGTCAATAGAGAAACACGGGAGAGCGCTTGGAAACATTAGAATGTCCATTGATGAAGTGAGAGAGAAGATTTCTTCTTTGATTATTTGATTGAACACTGGAGAAAAAACGGTAATGGGTGTATTATAAAGGTGTGAAGGAGGTGTCATTATGGCAACATCAAGTATTTTCACAAACGTCAAGATTACAGACCCTAAAAAAGCTACAGCATTCATCAATGCGCTCGATGCTGCGGCAAATGCACCTCGTGAGCCAAAAGAAAGAAAAGAATCGCACATCTTAACTGATCACGAGGAGATTAGAAAGTTGCTGTCCAAGAGACTTAAATAATGGCAAAGTTTAAGGTAATAAATATTCTTGATATGCTTGAATCAATCGGAGAGGATGGTGTAAAAGAGGTCCTTTCCGATTTTTCATGTCCATTGAATTGTGAAATAGAACATTTTGTAAAAGTGGATTCTATTCCTTTCAGCAGAAATAAATCATCCATTACACATTTTGCTTGAGTTTCCGCAGTTTTATCCACAACTGCGAATTTTATCAGCTTTACAATAAACAACTTTCAAAAAATGCCCAAAATATAAGGAATCCAGACTC
>SAAB01000034.1 GCA_009929615.1 Clostridia bacterium
TTTTATTCAGTTTTCAATGTGCTAAATCTATGATAAATTCAGTATGAATTCCATCTAGCCGCTATACGGTTAATCCGCTAGTTTTCGGACAGTCTCCCAGTGCCTTAAACACAGCATCTTCCGCACTTGTATATGGTATTATCTGAAATGCACTCATCAAGTCCGCAGGCACTGTTGTTGCGTAATCCTGCATTGATATAGTAGGAATCAAGACTTTCTTTGCCCCGCTATCCAAGCAAACCTGCAAAGAATTAGCCAGTTCATCTACTTTTACTAATGTTCCACTAATCGTAACCTCGCCCAGAACAACAAGTGAACTCTGCGTTGGCTTTGATAATGCAATGGAAGTAAGTGCAATCAATGTTGACAAGGCCAGCTTATCCGTCATTCCAATACCTTGCAAGTCCTGATAATTCACAATATAATTCTTTTGAGTGGTGCTGATTGACCCACTGATACGCATTCCGTTTGCTTTAAGGAAATTGAATGCAGTAATTGCAGCTTCCTTGCATTTTGAATCAGTGCCTAATCCTGTGCGCTCGAACTTTCCATTGCCCGGCAACATCTCTGACTCAAGACGGAACACACCAAGCATCCCTGACTTACCTTGTGCAACTGTATATACCTGACCGGGATTTCCCATTCCTTCTGGAATGAGTTTTCCACCGCCCTGCTCTGGGACTGAAACGTAATGCTCTTCAAATGTTTCATTATCAATATAAGAGAAATTCACATCGTAGAACTCCATTCCACCTAATTTTTTAAGCTGCTCTTTCACACGACGACGCATTTCAAGAGAAATCCTTAATACCTCTTCCAATTCCTCTTTTGAGAACTCTCCATCCGGGTACAGTAGTTTCAGAAAACCTCCGACCATTTTTCTAACCGCAATGGTATCCCTTTGATTTAAGTTCTTCCCTAAACGAAAATATTTATCAAGCGCATCTCCATATTGCTCTTTGCGAAGCTCTCTGATGAATTCGGCAAGATAATCTGTAATAAAACCATAATCGTTTGTAAAATGATGTGGTCTAAACTTCGGGATTTCCCATCCCGGTATGTAACAATGCATTCTATCTAGAAATGCTGTATCTGTTCCCATCTCTCGTGGAAATGGGTCAAATAGACTTGAGGTCTTCAACAGAACATCTACACTCTGATTGATGTTTCCGACGAATACCATTGACGCAGACGCTGCTTTTTCTTCCTTCCCACGAGCAAAGGAACCCGAAGCCATATAGTCCTTCATTATCTGAATACCATCTTTATCTTTAAAATTGATTCCTGCGACTTCATCAAATGCGACGCAATCCCACAGCCCAACCAGTCCAACTGTTCTTCTGCCCATATTATAAAATAGGTTAGCAACAGTAGTCTGTCCTCCTGACACAAGGATACTATTGGGAGAAATCTCTTTAAAAAGGTGGGATTTACCAGTGCTCCTCGGTCCAAGTTCACATAGATTAAAGTTGTTTTCAATCAGTGGAATCATTCGGGCAAGAAGCAGCCACTGTTCTCTTTCATTTAGCTCATCCTCTTCCATTCCAACAGAACGAAGAAGAATTGTCATCCATTCTTCTTTTGTAAATGACTTTCTTCCTTCTTTCAGCTCCTTAATATCTATATGTGGCATCTGAATTGGTGTCAGCTTACGAATTAAAATAGGGGACGATTTCTTATCTTCTTCTACATAATCATATTCTAGCTGCACGATACACCAGATACCGCCGCAGAGTAAGCGGTCAAACTTACTTGGATATTCTTCTGAAATAGGAATGTCTTTGATTCCTAAGTTTGAGAATTCAGCTTCATATCTGTCTTGTTTAATATTAAGCTGAACAGTCAGCCTATCAATGACTGTGTAAGAACCTTTTTGACGTAACACAGACAGAATCTTCTGTGCCTCATCAGGCCTCACATAATTGTCTGCCAAGATATGCTTTACACTGTTTACACCTTCCGCAATAACCGAAGGGTCGTCTGAACTGCAATACTGTCCTAATAAGAACTCCAAGACATATACGGGAACATTTGCACCTTCTTTTATTGATTTGGTTAAATCTTTGCGAACTATTTTTCCGTCAAAACAGTTACGAAGTTTTCTGTTGATTTCCTCGTTTCTGTTGATTTCCTCGTTTCTGTTGACATCCTCTAGTTCTATGTCTTTCATATAATCGTCCATTTGCAATCCTCCAATTTAACCGAAAAATCCAAAATCATCGGCAAATGCAATATCCATAATAATCTCGTGTCTAAGCACCTCAAAATCATTCTTATCATCATAAGCCACCAGATAATACTTCTGCGTCTTATCATATTTTTTATTCTTAAAGCTGAAGCGAAGCCTAAAGATTCGTTTCACTGTATCTTGGTCTTTCTTATCAGCAACACAGATATTTTCATTAGAAATTTTTTCATTGTTTTCTGACACAAAGAATACTCGATACTGTGTCTCCTTAATCACATCACTGACTGGTTCTGTTTGGACAAAATCAAGGGTGGTGATGAGATTTGTGATTTTGCTTGTTAAGCTGACTAGTGCAATCTCTGCAAAACTCGTGTCTTTCTTTCCCCGTTCCACCTTGACTTCCACCAATGGAACAATCATCTCTTGTGGAGAACACCCTCCGTGAACAAAATTCTGACCTGCGCCTGCAACTGAGAATATGTCAGAGGCAAGCGGATAGGATACAATCCTTTCATCCGAATTTCTAAGAACATTCCCTATTGTTGTAGAACATACACCATCTGTATTCCATTCTTTATCAGACAGGGCATATCTCTGACCTAAGCTATTCGTTCTGGATGCACCACTTATCTTATCAGATGATTCCAGCTTATCTCTTTTATAGATGAATCCGTGGTCTGCAGTAACTAAAAAATGATGTGTATTCGCTTGTGAGGAAAGTTTCCGCATAAACTCGTGAATTTCCTTAATTGCCTCTTCGCAAGCAGTAAAGACTTCATTCTCGGTTTTTGCTACATCTCCCCTTGCATCTATCTGATTATGATATACATAAACCACATCCTGCCCCGTAAATATATCCCTTAAATCATTTCGCTTCATACTCTTCATTGAATCAAACTGAATACATCTGCTATTAGGCTTGTACTCTCTTAATAAAGATTCTCTATGTTCCGTAGAAGCAGAGACTTTTCCATCTACAAGCACATCATACTTCTCATTATATTCAATCGTCTTGTGTGGCAATAAGGACGCCATTCCAAGTGGTGTGTAAGAGGGCAATACACCCTGCATTGCTGTAATGGTAGCGTTGCACTTTTCATCGGCTTGCAATTGTTCCAACAAGGTGTGTGCTACTTCATACCTAAAAGCATCCGATATAATAACCACTGTTCTTTCTTTTGAGGGTTGTGAAATGTACTTCGTGAAGAAATCTCTTTGCAAACCTAGTCCGGTAACACCCTCAGCCTCTTTGATTTCCGTATTCCAGTTTACTGTAATCTGGTTCAGATAATCATTCGTGTAAATGTTTTCAACCAATTCCCTAAGATTCTCATATTTTGTGGTATCTTCCATACTATCAAGATAATAATAGAAGTATCTGTATCTGCGGTCCGTTTTAAAAATATTTTCGGTATATTCTTTCACGAGGTTTCGAATTCCACTCACAAAGTGGTATTTGCCTGCTGCAATAATATGGTAAGCGTTTTCCAAAACAAAATATTCACTTTTATAATCTCTTCCGAAGTGCTTCTTTCGTCTTTCTGCACACACTTCTGGAATGGTCTTTCCTGAGAGTTTTGCTCCAATATCTTCATTTTCAAGGCGGGCAATCATCCAATTGATGAGAAGCTCATCAACACCTGCAAAAATATTGCAATCTACGATTGCATTGGTGTCCATCTTTTCAAGATAAGACTGTCCATTAATAGCAATATAAATCGTCTTAGATATTTCATCAAAGTGTTCGCTATAAAGATAACTGTTCATCAGATTATCTAAGAATGCAATTACATTACCAGACTTGTAAGAAATAAAGTCTTTCCAAGCCTGCGGCATATCTGTATGGATAGTCTTAGCAGCATAGGTAACAAACATAGACATCACTAACTTCTCAAGACTCGGATTAGAGTTGTTGTATCCAAAAGCCATATCTACTTGTTGCCAAAATGCCTGAAGTAAATCATATCGGTCAAATTCCACAAGATACTTATTATCTTCAAAACCATCGTCTGTAAGAATACTCCGAAGCACTTCTTCAAAAGAGGCTGTCTTGCTCCTGCACAGTACGCTCATAAGAGCTACTTCAATGGTACTTCTACTAAAGCTCTCAATCTCTAAATCATAGAATTTCTGCGTTCTATCCTTATTGGCAAAGAACTTAATATATCTTTGAATGACTGGTTTGTATCTTTCGTCAATTCCTAAATCTAATGTCAGAAGTGAAGCTCTGTCTGCAAAGAACTCTTTGGAATAACGAATGGTATCTTCTAAATGGTTGTCTCTAATTGCAGGCTTGCTGAAAGGCGCATACACAAGATAATTAGTCTGGGTATCCTCACATTCCAAGAATTGTTTGATATAGAACTGGTTATCCGCTTCAAGGTGTAATACCTTTGCATTTTCAAGTTCAAGTGTATCTACATCCTCACTGAACTCTGCTCCTGCATCGTACCAAAACACAAGCTTACGCACATCGCCCGTAAACTCACTATTTAATTTATCTGTAATTTGTTTTAAGTTCATTTCCGCCATATTATTTCCTCTATTCTTCAATAACAGACTCTTCATCTGGAATACTAAGATTATTCATATCGCATTGTTCTGATATAAGTTCCAACAGAGAATATCCTAAAGTTGTCATCTTAAAACTGTCTGAAGATGCTATCTTTTTAAATTTTGGGATTTTAACACCTTTTGGTTTCCTTGATGATGAATCCTTATAGCTTTTTTCAAGATAATCAACGACTGACTCTTGGTTCTTATCAAACAATTCTTGATTTTTGCTTCTTAGTAGACCTAATCTGACCATCTTTTCTTTAATAAAACGAAGTTGGGCGTTATCATACTCGGAATTGAATGGTGTAATAGGCTCCTCGACTGGATGTTTCCAGTCATAATTTTTCAGAACCCTAATGTCTATATCATTTAACTCAGCCAACGTTTTAAAAAAACTTAACGCCATATCAAAATTTGCGTTTTCTGTATTTAACAAGTTAATATATCCATTTACACTATATGTTACCTTCTCAGGCTGTATTTCATCAACGATATTATCTAGCATCATTTCTCCAGCGTTAGACAATAGCTTTCTTCCTTCAACGGATGACTCCAGCACAGAAATTCTTTCGCTTAATCTCTGATTGTTTTCAACTAATTGACGAATCATAATATCTACATTACGTTCCAATCGGTTTTGTTTGTATGATAAACGAATATTGTTAAGTCTAGGACATATTGCTCCTACTAATTCTCCTGCCACTGTTGCCACCACCTCGGGTACGACTACCTCCCCATATGTTTGAACGACATTGGGTAACACTTCTGATAAAACAGTATCAACGGATTCTTCTCCCATAGCTTGTACTAAATCAAATATTTTCTTGTTTTCCATTCAATTATCCTCTATATCTTTGCTAAAACTTTCATTACTTTCCCATCAGCAGATGTTTGCACCTTTTCATAATTAACTTTTACACCATCATCAAGGTCGATATCTATACGTGAAAGTGCCAGATGTGCAATTAAAGAATCATAATCCTTTGTCTCTTTGAGTTGTTTCTGAAGTTTTTCTTTTCTCTTAGCTGCAGCATTTACTTCTTTGTTGTCGTGACTGTTATCCATAATTTCCTGCATACGTTCTATTTCCTTGTCATATACTCGTTGCATACGATGTAGATATTCGACACGCATATTACCAGTTGTATCGGCATTCCATCTATGCATATATACAAGAGCCTTGAATCCATTCTGCTTTCCACTGTCAAAAAGCCAGTAAATTGGACGTTTCTGATAGATTTTAATATGATCTTTAATAAAATCATTCAAGAAATAATTACGGATAACATCCCTGCTGGTAACGCCTCTATTTCCAAGCGCATTAGCTATGAACGCCAAGTTATCCTCAAGTGTTTCTTTTCCATAAACAACTTTGATAAATTCTACAAATCGACCTACAATGTCATCTTCAAAATATTCTTCATCAGTAATTGGAATACAGTTATCATCGTCGGGGATAAAGCTCGTGTATTTGCTGCTGTCCCACTCGCCGCCTGCATAGGCAAGACCGTCCACGTCTGGAGAGTATCTGCCGAACATACAGCCGACAGCATAGGAAATCAGGCTCTTAATGTCACGTGTCAAATCTGCCTTGCGAATGGTAACATCTTTGTTGGCGACTTCAGGTGTCAGCTCGTCCTGCAAGCCATAAATATCAATGAAAATTCGATTTAGTTCTTCTTCGTTTTGTTTAATGGTATTGAAACGTTCCTTGCATTCATTCTGCCACTTTTCAAACGCTTCTTTCATCATGACACAGCGAATAAGAGGGTGATGAACAAAATCCCACGAAGTTTCAAATGAATCCCAATCCTTTTTACAAAATTCAACATTTTCCTTTACTAATTTCTTGACAATTGAAATACTCTTATCATCAATAATAATAGGGACTCGTGATATTGGGCCTTCGTGATAATCTAATGTGGGCGATAATATCAACAACATTTTTCCTACAATTTCTGTATTCATTAATCCCAAAATATAATATAAGTTTTCAGGTTTTTTCATAAAGCAGACCGAACCTTTACTTTCAAAAAGAAATCCTGTCGGGCTATATCTCATAGAAAGTTTTCCACTGGTAAGCGACGACCAAGTAATACCTTCTTGAAAATAAAATGAAGGATTACGAATTACAGAGCCTAAGAAATTTGTCATTTCATATCCATCATTTTTCCAATTTGCTACATAATTATTATTTCCATACCAACGTCTAAATCCTCCACCTTTATTGCACGGAAACCATTTTTTCCCACTTACCAATGCATCTTCTCTAGATGTAGAATCAATTTTCATGTCTCGAAATGCTATTTCGTGCCAAAGTTTCAAAAAAACATCATTTTTCCCTGTTGCAAAGCCTTGTTTCGGGTATCCATACTCACCTAGTAACGATGACTTAAACGCCTCAAGAATACCTTCTGATACCCAATAAGCTATCGGTGTGCCAGGAATTTTCATTAAATTTTCCTGTATTGCTTCGTAAAAATATCCACACTCCTTATTCTCCAACGCTTCTATAACTTTTTCCTTCTGTACACCCATGCCACCCTTAAAATCAGACAATCGAATGCAATAAGCTGGTTCTGTTGTTTTTCCATTCTTCAGTATAAAAGAACAAATTGGCACAGTTGCTTCCTCAAATGCTGAATACTCCATCTGAATCAATGATGAAATTGCCTTATTTTTTATTATGTATTCTCTCAATTTTTCATATGTCTTAATAAACATCCAGACAAATGGAGTCATAAATGCAGAATAGCCATCTTTCTTACAAAAATCAAAATTTCTATATATAAACACACTGAATAAATCGCCTGAGTAAGCCTTGTAATTATCAACCACAAACTTTTTCAACTGTCCTTCCAGCTTATTCATATATGGTGGATTCGTACATACCACAGCAAATTTCTTGCTCATAATTGCAGCTTGTTTTGTCAACTGTAACATCAAAGGCAATTCATTATTAAGCCAACTTGCTGAAAAAATATCTAATTGCGTAGCACTACTCTCAATATTTAATAGATATTCTGCAAAATGCTTATAATCATATTCATCAATCGTTTGAAGCGTTCCAATTTCTTGAGCGTCTTTGAACGCACTTACTAAATATTCTCCAATTTTATTCTGTTCCGTATCTATAGTGAGTCCATCACAAGTAAATTTTGCCATAGAATTACTTTCTTCTACGACAGCCAAGTTATTAAAGATTCCTTGCGTTAAGGCTCTACGATTATAACTTCTTGCTTTCATCATCACAGCAAAATACGCAAGCTGATATGCTCTTTTATCAATATCCATTCCAAACAAATTGTTCTGCACAATATTAAGTGCAGCATCTCTATCTGAATATCCACACTCTCTATATATTTCCATCAAAACATCAAAAGTGTATACCAAAATATGTCCACTTCCCATACAAGGGTCAAAAAAAGTCAAATCCGTTGGATAGACCTTTTCATCTATATAATGGATATGTCCGTCTTTAGGCATAACAAAGAAGTCAAGCTTGTCTGCCAGTTTACTTTCAGGATTTCTTTCAATCCAATATCTACCAAGAGAATTATCTACCATATATCGAACAACCCAATCCGTTGTAAACAACTGCGTTGCCGCCGGAATATCGGCTTTCCTAATTGTCCCTTTATAAATATTTACAATTTCATCGTGTTTCTTAGAAATGTAGTATTGATATAACCAACCAATGATTTCCACTTGTCCTTCATTTCCACTTTCCTCACGAATATCAAAATCTTCTTCTCTAATATCGTGGACAAGCTTATATACTATCCCATCTGTATCTGTGAAAGAAATAGTAAGAAGCAACTCCGAATAGTCACTGGTATTCTCAAAAAGCTCTGGTAACACTTCGTGCAGTTTATTACATTGTTTTATGAAAAGCATACGGAATAATTCGTCTGATTTATTGTTATCCTTTAATTCAAGGATTCTATCCTGATCATATGGCTTGAATTCCAAATCTGTATCAAAAGGAGTAGTAACAAAGTCTGGCTCATTCTTTGCTGTATTCTCTGACGAAAGTACACGAACTCCTGAAGGTAAATACTCATTTACTTCCATAAAGCGAATTGCAATCAATCGATTGAACCAAGTATATGCAACTTCTTCCACAATATTGTCATAAGCTTCTTTATAACTTTTAAAGCTCTTTTCCTTTGACATGATAGCATTAACCAGTGCTTCACGCTGTTTGATTTCTTCTCCTGCTATTTGAGCATACTCTTTTGTTCCTATATCATAAAACTGCAAGTCATTTGTTGACTGTGGAAGTTTCTCTGCGATTCCACTACCACTAATTCCCAACGTACCTGCCTTATATGTAATATCATCAATGAGTTTTTCCCTTGCCCATTCAGCAAACTTTCTTATATCTGCCTTATTCATCGCTTTCCTCCCTCATTTAAAACTCGACATTGATAACCGTATTATCTTCCAGCGAACCTATTAGTTTCTTCTCAAGTTCTGCAACATATTTCCTAACATCTTCCTCTGTTTCAATCTGCCAAGAGGTTGCATTATTCACTGTCTTAATACTGATTGTCTTACGTTTTTTGATTGGTTTCACTGGAGCAGGTGTCGGTACATCCTCTCCTGCATTATCTTCTGCTTTCGTAGGCTCTGGCTGTGGAGTAAGCTCTGCCTCTTTTTTCTCTATTTCATTTAGGCAGCGAACTTTTAATGCGTCTGCTTCCACCTTGATATTTTGAAGCGTGGCTACATTATTGCAGGTTTCCGCTTTTTCGTTTATTTCACTAAACAGTTTAACGAATCGGTCTTTGAGTACATCGTGACACAACTTGCCTTCCAGTTCGTCAAAGACACGCTGTCTCGCTTCTGAGATAGCTGCACTTACTGGCTTTTGCATTTCGGTAAGAAGTGTTCCGTAAAGGCTGATAAACTCATCTAATAATTCTGGCAGTTTGAAAATCTCTCCATACGGAGTTTCTTTCTTCATAATGCCATTAGCATCAGCAACTACTTCTTCGATTTTATTATCTACAACGAAAGTCTTACTGTCATCGTAGATATTCATCAATTTAATGGCTCTGTCGAAGATGCTCTTTTGCTCGCCTACAAAGAATTTCTTCACTGGCTCATAGTCCTCGGCGAAGTCTAAGAAATCATCTTTTTTCTTGTCAATGCCATCGAAGAACTCACTGGAATATTTCATCTGTAAGATTTCTGACATCAGTTTCTTTCCATATACCAATAAATGTTTGCCCGGATATTTCGGCTGATTAGAATAATAGATGTCTAATTTATCTAAGTCTACTTTCAATTTATCTGCATAACCAAGAAAGCTCTTCATCACTGCATCATCATCTTCGCTGGATGGCGTGATTCCAAACAATTCTTTCATTACCTCTTTTACTGATTTTTTCTGTTTTTCATTGGCTCTGACTTTCGTTTCCATCATCAGTTTTTCATTAAACTCTTTGCGTGTCAGATAACGAATGATTTCTTCTTCTGTTTTCGATATAAGTGTGACTGCTTCATTATTGACAAATAATGCAACATCGCCATCCTTGAATAATCTTGCAATCAGCCACTGCACATCAGCCTCAACGAATCCATATGGAGCTTTTAGATAACGCTCTAGGATTGTTTTCATTGAAGTCTTTGTATGTCTTGAAGTATTCATATTGATGTAATCTCTAACTTCTCTTAAAGCCAGTTCATTCTGTGTGGACGAAACTCCACCCAACGAAAGCTGTCCTCCATTAGACTTGAACATTGCACGAATATCACTCTCGCTCATAGCTGCATCAATATAAGATAACTTGTGATAAACTGTGGATACTAATTTACCTAAAGCGTCATTGATACGACTAGTAATGTCTTTTGCATTCGTCTGTACTCTATCTCCACCCACATAGATTGTGGCATTTTTAAGACTTTCAGATAAGAACAATTTCGCAGCCGCATTTCTCTCTCTGATTTCCACCTTCTTGGCTTCTTTAATGGCTTCAAACTTCGTAATTGCATTGGTTGCATCGTAACGGATAAATTTCTCAATCTGCAACACGGAACGGATTTCATCTAAGAAACTTCTATCATCCGGAAGCACCACCAATACATTATTTCCCTGCCCGGAAATCAACCTCATAGTCGCATCATCAGCAAGTTCGTCACTGTTTGGTGTGAGAATCTTTAATGTAATGTCATTACTCTGGTTTGCCTTGTATGGCTTATCATCCACTATTTGATTAAATGCAAATGCATATCTGCCATTAAATGCTGGGTAACGATATTTCTTTTCATCATATAAACCATCAAAGATAAGCTCGGATACTTTGTTGATGACTTCACTGGAATCTACATTCTGTGATTCAATCGCTCTATTTATCTCCTGCTCTTCATTAGTTAGGAATACATAAATATCTCCATTCTTCTGAACAAGCGTCTGTCTAACTAGGTTCTTTAAAGCCTCTTCAACCTTTTGTGCAAGCGCCATTCTGTCGTCATTGATATTGGATACCATAAGACTTGTGATATTCTCTATATTCGCCTTGATTTCCTTCACATACTTAATCATAAACAAAGCCTTTAATACATTCACGTCAAAGCACTCTTTCTCGTGGTCGGGATTCAGATAATCATTTTCTAAAGCACGAGAAATCACCCCCTGATGTGAATGGTCTAAGAACTGCTCAAGAGCATCATAAAACATATTAAAAGGTACAATCGCACCTGCTTCTGCATCCATTACATTAACCGCAGATTCCTTGAACAGAGCAAGCATGGAACGCTCACCTTCAGCTAAATGCTTTCCAGACGCTCCGTGTGTACGGATAGATGTAAGGACACTTGCGAGCAGATTAAACTGGTATGGAATAAACGGATATACTTCTGCAAAGTTATCCCTTCCTGAATACAGTTTCTTTTCAATTCCATCGTTGAAAAGAATAAGGTTTTTAATCACTGTTGCTTTATCATCATAGAGTAGGCTGAGTGTTTGTTTTCCCGTATCATTTTTCTCTAAGATTCTCTTTTTGATTACTTCGTCAACATTTGCAGATGATAACGAAAGTCTTGTATCAAAGCGACCTTGAATTTTAGAAAAATCATTTCCTTTTGTTTTTGTAATAGAATCAATGTCCTGCTGACTGGTTACAATAATCCAAGCCTTTCCCTGACAAGCTGTTCCTAAATCTTCTGTGACAGTCTGAAGGTTCAGCATCAGTTTGGAATCATCCCCTATGTACTGACCGATTTCATCAATCAAGAATACGATGTGATGATTGTTCTCTTTTTTATCAAGGTACTTCTTTACCAGTGCTGCAAAATCTTCAACCTTATATTTATATTCTCCTGTTGCTTTTTCACACCAGTTGCGCCCTGCCTCTTCGCTCATAAAATCAATGTCTGAAAGTGCTTCGATGACATCATCTTGGATAAAGTCAAAGTCATTACGTGCTTCTATCCAGTCTGTTCCAAAACTATCTTCAAATTTCTCTTTGAATAAATCATACTTTCCTTCGTAAGACAGCTTTCTTTCCAAATCAGCAAGGAATGGATTGGAACCGCTGAATCCCTGCATTTCATTAAATACATTCTGCAATACTGAAACAATCGCTACCTTTGACTGTTTTCCATTTACTTCACTCTTAGAGTCAATATTAAATAGAACCACATCCGTAGGCACAGTGGAAGCCACTTTCATATCAGCAAGTACCATTGAGTTTGCAATCTTATTATCTTCTTCAAAATACTGAAAAGCCGTTTTCCCATCTACTTCTTTATTCGCAAGCAGGTAAGATAAGATTTTCAAGAAATGCGATTTACCACTTCCAAAGAAACCAGAAATCCACACTCCCATCTTATCGGTATTTCCATTGATTCCTCTTCTATAACTTGTAAAGAAATCAGCAAAATGTTTCTGTAATTCTCTGGTCACTACATATTCTTCTAATTCCTGCTTGATATTGGCACTGTCGTCTTGGCCAACTTTGATTACGCCCTTTATATCTCTATCAATCGGTTTTACAAAAATATTTTTAATTTCCATCTCATCTTCTCCTAATCAACTAATTTGAATGCACGATAGTAATTGTCGTCCTTTATTTCTCCAAATAACACAAGTTCCTGTCCGTCATAATTGCCGGGATAGAATAATACTACTGGCACATTATCTATCACTTGGTGCAGATTATTAAGCACTGTGTGTGAACGAAGAATTGGGTAGCTTTTTCCAATGCCAGTTATAAATACAATCGCCTTTTCTGGGGTGTGTTCTCTGATATGATTGATTATCAGTCCATCAGATGATGTGATTTTCAACATATTCCCAACAGATTTTGTGATTCGCTCGAAACCTTTTGTCTTCTCAAACTGATAACACTTTTCCAAGTACCCTTTCTCTTTCAGAATATTGATTGTAATATCATAAAGGTCAAAGACTACGACCTTATACTCGTCGTCTGAGTTTTCGTTCTTCTTTTTGATATATTCGATTCTCTCTCTCACAAAGAGTTCTTGTTCAGCAGGATAATCGAAGATGTAGTATCCAACTTCATTTCCAAGCCCTTTGTTTTCTCTGAAGGTTGGCGACTTTATCTTTTCTTCCGCCTTATCCAGTCTTTCATCCAAATTCATTTATCGTACCCCCGTTAATGCTTTTACAATATCCTGCTGACCATTTGCTTCAAGGTATCGCTCCAAAGCAATATCAAGGATAGGTAAGGTAATCATTTTTTCTTTGTTTTTTTCCGCTAACAGATTGGCATCCACCATATAATTTTTATAAATATTACGAAGTTTCTTTTTCGTGCCATCTGTCCAAGCTGCAATATCATCGTTTTGGACTTCTTTTCCATTGAAGAATATATTGATGTCTGCATCCTCTATCTTTTCAAATCCTAAAATTGCTTTCTCTCGGTACACTTCATACAGAAATTCAAAAAACAATCTATCCGTCTTTAATATACAGACAAGGTTCATAATCTTCTGGGTGGACAAGTCTGACTCATTAAAGAGTTTTATCAAAGGCTCATCTAATTGTCTGACCCTATTCCAAATGTAGCCATAAATTCTTCTGGCTCTGTATTCTTTCGCAGCACCAAAAAGATTTTCTTCCAGACACAAGGTTTTGATTTCTTCTTCTGTCTTCCCTTTTTCGAGGAGTATGAGAATTTTCTTAAATTCTACAAACCAGAAGGATTGTGAAACCAGTCCTGCACTGTATTTGTCATTTATCATCGAATGCTGCCTCCTAATCGTCTAATATCACTTCACATATATCTCCAATATCACATTGAAAGACCTTACATACTTTCATCAATAAATCCAGTGATACCGGCTCATTTTTGTTAATTTTCTTTAACGCATATGGACTTAATGCTCCAGCTCTAATCAAGTCCACACCTTTCATTTGATTATCTATCATCAGCTTTTGTAGCTTGTTATAACTTAACCGCATTTTTCCACTCCTTTACTGTTTCATCATCGTTCATTTTGATTGCAATAACACAATTTACATTATACTCTAAGGGCGCATAATTTTCAATGTTTCCAGATAAAATAACACCTTGTCAGCATTTAGTTGTAGTTTTTTCACAACACCTATCTCTATGTAGTAGGTGACTACTCTAAAAGTAGCCACCGAATTTTCCACTCACTGACTGGAAAATCTTAATATGCTGGTATCCCGTACCCATAAATCAACTTATTTCCGACTGCATATTGTCTCTGTCTGCACGCATCTCCAGAGTTTCCTTCTACTGTATAAACAATTCCATTCTCACATTTTTCCACAAGTCCTGTGTGGTCTATGATTCCATCGCCACCCCAGTCAAAGAAGATAATAGCTCCCGTAGATGGAGTTGCATTTCTATCCTGCCATTGATTGTTCTTTTTAAACCAATTCGCTCCATCGCTGCATAGTGCATATTTTGGAATAATCCCCTGCTCGATATAGCCACTCTGGTCTGCACACCAAGAGACAAAGCAGGCACACCATTCCACTCGTGAATCAAACCCATACCACGACCAATAAGGCTGTCCTCCATCATTGCCGAGCTGCGAGAGTGCAACTTCAATAATCGCCTGATTGCTTCCACTGGAAAAGGCTCGTCCGTATGGATAATATCTTAGAACGTGGGATACATACTGGGTATCTCCATAGCTTTTCCAACCTAATCTTTGCGCTTGATTTGTGGAAAACTCTACTGCATTCGCATAGGAGTAGCCACCATACTTCGACCTTGCCCACGAGATATATCCATTTCCGAAGTTGTATCCTTGCAATGCCAGCTTGATATTCTCCATATCTACGGGATTTTTTACTTCCGCAGAATTAAGAGCTGCTTTCAATTTTTGAACGCCACACTGAATCGAATAATCCGGGTCTTGAATACCATTCGGTGTATGTGGATATCTGGTATTAAAACTGCCCTCTGCCGCTTGCATTGGGTCATTCCCTCGCCCACCACTTTCCTGCATCATTACAGCTTTAATAAGCTCCACATATTCTGGAATCCCATACTGCTTTGCATACTTTGTAATTGTGGGTGTATAGGCTTCTACTTCTTGGCTTACTGGTATATACCCTGAGTTCTCTGTGCCACCGCCAAAGAGAGATACTGCTGCACCAAGTAACACACAGATTACTATAACAACAACTGCTATCCATCCCCCTGCAATAATAGCAGCAATCAGAGCTTTAGTACTCGCAATGATTGCCTTTACTGTCTGAATGGTCGCTTTGACTGCAACTTTTATTCCTTTTGCCGTCGCCTGAGCTGCTTTCTTTGTCGCCTGCGCTGCCTTTTGTGCCACTTTTGCACTGGTCTTGGCTGTATTTTTTGCGACTTTTGCGGTATGCTCCGTAGTCTTAATCGCAGTCTTTGATGTTTTTTCTGCGGTCTTTAAGTATCGTCTTGAAGTTTTGGCTGGAGCTTTCAGACCTCGCTTGATGGTTTTATTTCCCGCCGAAGTAACAGACTGCTTGACACTCTTATCCACTTCTTTCGCTGTCCGAATCGCTTGATTTGTCGCCCGATTTGCTGCTTTATTCGTTGCTTTCCCCATTTGTTTCTTCAGGGATTCTTCTGCTCGCTTCGTTTTGAAGTTTTCCACACCCTGCTTTGCCTGCGATACTTTTTCCTTTGTAAATTCGGCTGATTTTTTTACATTTTCGATTGTGGTCTTGGTGCTTTCACGTCCAACCTTATCAAATGTTCTGATTCCTTGTCGAGTAGTAGTAGAAATGCCAGACGAGGCTTTGTTAGAAGCATACTCTCCGCCCGAAGTTTCTTCTGTATGCACTATCTTTTCAGCCTTATCTTTCGTAGCTACATATGCGTGTTTTACTCTGTCGGTTGCAATCGCTGCTCTGTCCAATGTTTTGATTGTGCCTTTTATGACATCTTTTGTTTTAATATTTGCCATAGAGCCTCCTTTCTAGCTCTGCCTGATTACTCTTTTGAATTTCACAGAACTTTTCTCGATAAATTGATTGATAAGTCTGCTCTCGCCTTTTGTTTCCGCATAAGCAGTTATAGTAATGGTCTTGTCACTCCAGTTTCGTGTGTAGCTATCTGTTGCTACATTTGTGATGTGATGTTCTGCTAGAAAATCTCTTAGATTTTTCATTTCTTCGATGTCATCAGACATAATCACGTTCACGTAAGTTCTGTCCTTTGAAAGTTTCTCATTTACAAAACAGGCAAGAGAACAGCCAACACCTCCTGCAACTGCAACAACGAGCATTGCAATGGAATTATCTGCTGATACCACCTTTTTTGTTATCCAAAAATAAATGAAGTCGGAGACAATAACTGCAAATCCTGCAATTACCCACCGACTTCTTTGAATCATTATTGTTTTCGTAGTGCCTAGTGCATTATCTACAACTTTTGCTATAAACAATGCTACTAAGTAAATAATGCTACTCATACACTTCTTCTCCTCTATTCTGTTTTCAATTTTGCTACTACAACGAATCTTCCATTGTTACGTGAATACTCGCAAGTGGACAAAGTAATCAGCTTGTCCCCATACGCAGCACTTATACCCGTATCATAGATGGATAATTCTTTGCATTGTTCGATATAGTCTGTGTATTCCTTTTCATTTTCAGCATCTACAAATTGATGATACTTAAAGCCTTCGTTAGAATATGCAACTGTTCTAAAAGCCGCTACTACTTCGTACTCTCTGTGCTGGGTAAGGCTGTCAAAGGTGATTGTTTTATGATTTTCATAAAAACCCTTATCACCATACTTCATAAGGCCTGCAAACATAGAGCCATCATTCATATGATGACCATAGATAATCAGATTGTCGCTTGGCTTCTCTGTATCACAGTTTTCCTGCACATAAGGGCAGCCATACACGGAATAGGTTTTATCAAATTTATGCTTGAGATAAAAATTAGGCTCCTCTTTGGACTGCACAACTGGGTAGTTGATTTGAGTATCTTCTACCTTTATCCACCCAACCATATCATTGTTTTGAAGATATAATTCCTGATAATCCAAGAGGAATGACTCGTCCTCATCATAGACAAGTGGCTCTTCATCTTCTTCTGGTTCTGTTTCCACCACTTCGATAAGGTCATTGTATAATTCCTGCTGTTTTGTCGAATCCAAGTAATTCTTTACAATAAAGCCTATGCTCACAAGAAGCACGAGGCTTAATATAACCATAATGGTAATATATTTCTTTTTATTCATATCCTAGTCCCTTCCAAAAGGTGAGAGCTAAATGCCCTCACCCGGTTTTGTCGTCATCAGTTTATAGAGCTTCGTATTCTTTGGAAACTTATTGGCAAATGGCACTAAGGCACTACCCACCTTAATGAGTCCGTGACCTGCATCTACATTGGTAATATAAGAAAGCTGAAGGTCTGAAATATTAAGGAGTTTCGCAAGTTCGATTCTATCTGTAGATGCCTGATTCAGCATAATGATAAATTCACTGTTTGCAAGCATTGTTCTGGCTGTATGACTCTGCAAAAGGTCATCAACATTCTGTGTGATACCACTGGCATATGCGCCATATTTTCTTACTCGTTTCCAAAGCGTGAATAAGAAATTCGCTGAATACTCGTGCTGGAACAACAGATAAATCTCATCAATAAAAATAAAGGTGTGCTTTCCTTTCGCTCTGTTTTGCGTGATTCTGTTCAGAATACTGTCAAGAACCACGAGCATACCAATCGGCATAAGCTGTTTTCCCAAGTCTAAGATGTCGTAGCAGATAAGACGATTACTGGTATCCACATTTGTCTTCTTTGCAAAGGTATTCAGTGACCCGTGCGTGAACAGCTCAATGGCAAGTGCTATCTCCCTTGCCTCTGGCTCAGGCTGGCTTAAAAGCTCTGCTCGAAAGTCCTGTAAAGTTGGCACTGTACCCGTATAATCGTTCTGCTGATACGTGTGGTAGACACTGGCAGTACATCTGTCAATAATGGATTTCTGTTTTGCTCCAAGATTAGTGCCACCGATAAGCTGCTCGCAAAGGGACATAATAAATTCCGACTTCAAGATAACCGGATTTGCTCCATCTCCATAATCTTTGTTCATATCCATTGCGTTGATGTGATTTGGGGAAGTGGCTGAAATGTTGATAATCTCTCCGCCCATTGCATTAACAAGCTGTGAATATTCTCGCTCAGGGTCAATCACAATGATGTCCGCATCACTGGATAACATCTGATTGATGATTTCTCCCTTCGCAGCAAATGATTTTCCACCACCAGATACACCTAAGATGAACTCATTACCATTCAATAACTGCTTTCTATCCCCGATTATCATATTTTTGCTGATAACATTCTGCCCGTAGTAGATACCATTTTCGTGATAAATGTCCTGCACTCGAAATGGCATAAACACTGCCAAGCTCTCTGTGGTAAGAGTTCGGAAGGTATCAATCTTTCTTACCCCAAATGGCATAACCGTTTTTAATCCATCCATCTGCTGGAATTTAAGAACTGCAAACTGGCACAAATGCTTTCTGGCTGTTGTAAGGAGTGCTTCTGTGTCATTGTCTAGCTGCTCCTTTGTGTCCGCTGTATGAACCATTGTAAGAACCGCAAACATCATTCGCTGGTCACGAGTGGTAAGGTCATCTAGGAACTCCTTCATTTCTCGTTTCTGCTGTTCCATATCGTATGGCACTGTGGCAGAGAAGTTATTATTCTGATTCTGTTTTCTCTGCCAGTTTGTGATATTGGTTTCTACACCAAGAAGTCTGCTCTCCGCTTCCTTTACTGCTTCATCAGTTGGCACTGGGACAATATCAATGGACATCATCAGATTTCTGTTCATATCCGTAAGTTCTGCCACCATACTGTCCTTGATATAGGAAGCATATTCTCTTAAAAAGAGAACCCTGCCAAAGCGATTTCCAATTTTGAAATAATCATTTTCAAATTCCATACTATCCGGGCAAATATAGTCCTTAAAGCTGTGACCTTTCTTACGATTGTCCTTTGTATCAAAATGGAAAGAGGATTCTTCTCCCACTCGGAAGAAGTCGTGAATAATGCGAAGTCTTTCATCCGTTTCAAGCTCCACGCATTTACTTCCTAATCTATTGAAATGAGAAATAAGGTCAGCTCCTACTCTGGAAAAATAAGTTCTTGCATCTTCTACTGTTTTCTTATTGATTGAGATAGTGACGTACTTATCCTGCACATTTGAATTTGCTCCCGTTACTTTATCAAGAAGCATTTGGTTGTATTCCTCTCGGTATTTATCAAGCTCATCTCCCGTACTTGGAATCAGAATTGTCTTTTCAAAATCCAGTCGGTTTAGTCTTCGGTTATTGATAGTAAGTTTCGTTGTCGCTCCACTGTCAAGGGAGTTAAGCAGCTCTGAATATTCCAAGAACATTGCTTCCTTATCTTCCCGACTTGCTACTGCATAATTGATGTCCGTAAACTTAAAGCTCTTTGAGAACTTGTCCTTTCCGCTTTTGAAGATTCCATCATCATAAATGACATTGACTGGTAGAATATCCTGCACTCCCTTTGGTACAATAAATTTCTCTTTGTCCTGCTTAAATAATGTTGTTAGTGTTTTAATCATTCTGTTTCTTTGCCTCCTTTATCTTCTGTTCCATATTTGTTTTCATCAGTTCGTAGTATGTGTTTGTGGACTGAAACACCAGCTTCTTTGGCATAAGAAACTCTGATTTAATCCACGCCCAGATTGCTTTCTCCGCTGTCATTCCGTTGTACTTAAAAAAGCCAAGTGCTGCGAATGGAAATGCACCCACTACACATATCCAAGATGTTGTTTCCAGTCCCAGATATGGCTTGCCAAGAAAATAGATTCCAACAGCTACACCACACGCAAGGACAGAAAAAATGAACTGTCGAAGTGACAGTCCAAAAAACATAGATTCCGTAAAATTTCTAATTTCACGATTGATTTTTACTTCCATAGAATTTTCCCTTTCTTTCAAATTTATTTTATTTCAAAACCTTTATAGTCCCATCATTTCTCGAATGATTCTATCTGCCATTTTCACTGTTCCTACAAGTATCAACATATTAAAGACTAACTCACCGATATAGGACCACACCTGCGTTACCGCTGCTGCATCCGCATTCACCACTGGTGGTGCTGACGCAAACACTGAGAAAATGATACACGCAAGAGCAATGACCGCTCCTTCCAGTAACACTGCACAATAACTTTTGATAAAGCTCTTTCCGATATTTTGCGATGGTTCTCCTGCAAAAGTAGAAAGCGGAATTGGTGCAAGTGCTGTATACATATACATTTTGAAAAATCTGCCATATACACTCATTATTAGAACGAACGATAAGACTGTTACAATCAGTCCGCCAATCAGTGTGACCGCCCACAGTGGAATACTCTCAAAGAATCCACAATCCTCTATGGTTGTAATCATCTCCGCCGGAAGTGTCGTTTTGTCTGGCGAACCGAATCCAGCGGCCTTCATAATGGTTGACATTGTTCCTTGTGCAATGCTAAATAACGCCAGCATAAGTTCCATTCCGTGTGTGATGACACCTTTTGCAATGGCAAATCTCACGAAGAGCTTTAATGCGTGTTCTGGCTTTTTTACATCTGTAAATGAGCCGCAAGTCTTAATGACTCCTACTACAAAGAAAAGTACCAGAAGTGCAATACCAATGGCTTGTACTGCTCCATTGATGTCTACAATAACTTTCCATATTCCTCCGCCTTTAAAATTCTGAGGTGTTGTAGTTAGAAGCGACCATATTTCGCTCATCTTATCATTCCAAGTTTTCAAGGCATTTTCGAGGTTTTGTACTACCCAGTTATCACTCATTTATTCGTACCTCCTTTTAAAATCGGGGTGTATCCGACAATCAGATACACCCCGTATGATAACTACCCTCGACTTACGCACCAGTAATAAGAGTAAGAATTTCTTTTGCAAATGTGATGATAATTCCACCTGCAAGTGTAAGGAATCCGTTTGCTCTCTGTGATGGGTCGTGAGATTTCAGTGACAAGCCGACCTGCACGATACCAAATCCCAGAAGGATAAGACCAATCGCACGAATCAGGCTAAAGATAAAAGTGGAAAGATTATTGATAACTGTCAGTGGGTCTCCACCTTCTGCGGCAAATACCACAGTTCCAGTTCCAAGTAACAATGCACTCAGAATCATCATTGTGCAGTAGGCTTTGAATCCCCTCTTTACCTTTCCCGTCATTGGAAGTTTCTTAGTTGCTTTTGTTTCGTTGTTTTTCTTAAAAATTGTCATTTTCGTTTCCTCCAAAATTATAAGTTGTTATTTTCTTCAAAATCCTCATCGGATAGAAGTTCATAGTTGGTTTCCCCATAGCTTTCTGTTGGCAGCATAGCTGCATCCATCGGAAGCATAGAGATAGTTGTGTGTTCGATGGTTACTTCTCCGTGTAAGTACGGACTTTCTTTTCCATCCGTTGTCATTGCCACATTTGGATGTTTTAAGATGTCATACTTAAAATCCATTACTGGGCGTTCTCCACGAATAAACAAAATGGCATACTGATTATCAAGCAGTCTGACTTCATCAGGAGTTAATAGCTCCCTGCCACTTATCTGATAGTTCGTGGAGTAATTACCGCTTCGACCTGTGCTTTTTCCAAAGGTGTTGGTATCAATGGTTTCTTTTCCAAGAAGCTCCGACACATATTTGTGGGTTGACTGCTCATTTCCACCAAGATAGAGAAATTCGTCACAGTTACCCACAATACTTTCCCACTGCTTTTCAAAAAGTGCCTTTAGCTGCGCTAAATTCTGCAAAATAATACTGACCGATACGCTACGTGAACGCATTACCGATAAAATCTTATCGAAGTCATCTGGCAATGAAACATTTGCGAATTCGTCCATTAGGAAATGGACTGGCATTGGCAAACTCCCCCCATAGATATGGTCAGCAGTATAAAAAAGCTGTTGAAATAATTGTGTGTATAGAATCGAAACCAAGAAGTTAAAGCTGGAATCGTTATCGGGTATCAAAGCAAACAGTGCAACTTTTTTCTCTCCCATTGATGGTAGGTCAAGTTCATCTGTTGTTGTAAGTGCAGCCAGACTTTCCAAGTTGAACTTTTCAAGCCTAGCAGCAAGTGTAATCTGTATTGATTTTAATGTTTTCGCTGAACCTGAATGGTAGGAGCGATAATACTTTAGAGCAATGTGTTCTGGATTTATCATTTCCAAATCTTGGAACAGTTCATCCAGTGGCGAGGGTCTTGTATCTTCCTCGTCCTCTATGGAGGCTGCTCTTAACATCTCCATTACCATTGCAAAATTCTGTTCTTCCTCTGGTGCTTCATAATGCAGATAAAAGACAAGTGCCAGAAGCAGCATTGAAGCTGACGTATCCCAGAATGGGTCATTACTCTGTGCGCCCTTTGGTGTGGTACTCTTAAAAAGATTTGTTACCAGTTTTTGCACATCGTTATCGTTTTTCAAATAGACAAAAGGATTATAACAATGGCTTTTCTCCATCGAGATTAAATCAAGCACTCTGACTTCATATCCCCTTTTGTCTAGGAGTTTCCCCGTATCCCGAAGTATTTCGCCTTTCGGGTCAAGGATAACGAATGAAGTATTGCACTGCATCAGATTCGGCTTACAGTAAAATCTTGTTTTACCTGCGCCTGAGCCGCCACACACCAGCGTGTTTAGATTACGCCTGTGCTTCTTAGCGTTTAGACCAATGCTCACACCCTGCGTCATCAATTTATTCTCTGATGGTGGACTTTGTTTGTATTTCTTATTCACTGTTCTGGCATTGCCCCATTTTGCAGAACCGTGTTCTTCACGCCTTCGGTAATTCCTATTTGTCGAAAGGTAAATCCCAATCCCCATTCCATAGCATACAAGTAAAATAAGGACAGTTTTTAGGCTGTCCTCACATAATTTAATAGCGAATGGTTTTTCAAATATCATCATTAGGTTTTGAAAGATTGCCGGCAGACCCTCCTTTACAGATGGTGCCAGTTTTAATCCAATCCATATCATAGGAATGATTCCAACAAGCGATAAAATGATGGATGACTGTCTGTCTCTATCTCGATTCATCGTCTCTGTCTTTTTCTATTACTTTGAACTTTTTCTTAGGGGCAGTTCCTACTTTCACAATGAGGTCGTTCACATCACTGGTAAACTTTCCTTCTTTTTGAAGTTCGGTTTTCGTGTCATTTAGTGAACGAACAATAATCCCGTGTTCGTAGTCGTCCAGAGCAATATAATATTTATCTTCTTTTACCATATAACCACCCTATCTCTCATAATCTTTTGAGCGTTCCTGCTTTTTCTTATAGAGTTCATCGGATACTCTGGAATGAATCTCTGCCATCGCATTTCGAATCTTTGAAAGTTCTCCTCTAATCTCTTTTGGCTCTGCATTTTTTAGATTATCTGGAATGCGATTGATGGCAAAATTCTGTGTATCAACTCCATACTTTTTACAAAGCATATATCCAATGCACACCGCTCCAAATCCCATATCTGAACGACTGTATTTGTCGCTGTTAATGGAGAGCTGTGCGTGTCCAAGTTCCTGTGCTACGCACTGGGCAACTGCCACGCTATCGCCTACATCTCGTTTTACATACAGCACCTGCTTTTCATTATTATAAAAAGCTGCCATATTCGGATAGGGAAGTTCATTTGTTCCTTCCACATCAACGGGAGAAGAATCAAGCATTGTTGTAATAAGCTCCTTCGGTTCACGATTTACAGTTGGAGCTGGTGGCTTCTTCGCATTGGTCTGAGATGTGTCAAAGACCTTTTTCACATTATAAGACACTCCTTGATTTCCATCTTTTCTTGTGTATTCCACAGGTTCTAAGATGGAGATGCTCTTCACTCCTTTTTTCACTCTCACATTCTCTTTGCCCCAGTCCTCAAAATCTTTGAGCTGCGTAGCTTCTGGGAGCTGATTATAAATGAGAAGCGTGTTGACCGCAGAATATCTGTCCATCTGACTTTGGGTATTCAGATACCCCATAAACTTCTCCGGGTCATTCATAATCTCGCTGGCAGTATCATCTACCATTTGATAGACTGCTTCTTTCTCGGCTTTCTTTTTTTCAGCAAATTCTTCTTTGGAAAGTCTCGGTCTTTCATTTGCTTTCTTTGGTTCAAAATTATTTGTCATCTGCTCTTACCTCTCTTTTGGTTTTTTCGCTTTTGGTTTTGGCTGCGTATGCACAGTCTGTGCATTCTTAGTTTTTGGTTTTTCTGCCTCTGGTGTTTTGCGTTCTGATTCCTTTTGCTGATTTGCTTTTGCTTTATATCTATCAAGCTTTTCCTTAACAGAAGGCTTCTTATCCTTTTCAGCAACACCCTTATCAGACTGCATATCTACCTGCCCTGAGTTTTGCCTTGACGGAGGGTTTTTGTCCGTCTTGGCAACTGCGGGGTTTGATTGTGACGGACCATCCTTTTGCAATGGTATTCTGACTGCCTCTTCCATAATGATTTCATTTTTAGATTTCGTAGGCACTTCTTTTGCAATGCCTTCACGATTTGCTTTCTCCTTTTGTGCCTCTGCAATAACAGATGCTTTCTCAACAGTATTAAAGTCAAATCTTTCTACGATACGCTGAATCTTAGAAGCGTCCTCTGCTCGTGCAATAATATCTACGGGAACATTGTCTCCCTTCGTGTTTTTATCTCGAAGGACACAATATAAAACACCATATCGCTTGGCCTGCTCCGTAAATGTTTTCAAATCCTTATTTGAGATAGAAAAGACCTTCAATTCCTTCCCTGACTTAATCATATTGGTAAGTCTTGCTTTTCCTCTCGTCTTATTGGCCTGACTTGCTTCCTGCTTTAATACAGAAGCCAAAAGAATTGCAATATTCTTTGCGGCTGAACCGCTTAGTTTTGCAGCTACCTCCACGCCCTCTAGCGAAAGCCTGACGATTTGTTCTGCTGCGTCACCGCCGTTGTTCATAAGTTGTTTTCTCCTTCCTTTGATTCCTCTGCTCCATTTGCTTCTCCTGTGACAAATTATATTCCATAACTTTTGACCGCTTGGCTATACTGTCACAAGTATTCACTTCCTTACGGAGCTGTTTTATTTTGTCGGTTATTGTCGAAACTTCATCTTTGACTTTTGATAGCTCATCGTCACTCATTTTTCTTCTCATAGTTTTTCGCAGGTGCGTTCTATCATCAGTCAGCTTTGAGATTTCTCCCATAACAGTTTCTTTATATGAGAAAAGCTGCTTATCCGTGGATATATTCTCACGTCCAAGCAGCCTTGCCTCTTCTGATATTTTATCTAACTTCAATAAATCTTCCCTTAGAAGATAATGAAGTTTATTGGTATTGGGTTTCTTGTATTTTGGTAAATATCCAAGCTTGTAACAGTAATAGAGATACAAGCGATAGATACCGCTTTTCTTTTGAATCTTATCTTTTCTTGTAGGGAGTTTATATTGTCTGCTTGTCCCACTGGAAAAAGGAACAATTGGAAGTCTCTGATTTTCTATGAGCCTTCGTTTGATTGCTTCCTCACTGTATTCTGCTCCAAGGTTTTTAAGCCTTACTGGTTTGCTGTATCCCTTCGGAATAACAGTCCAGTATTTTCTGCTATCACTCAGGCTATGAGTGTATCCCATCTGAGTCAGATTGTATTCGAATGTTTTAAGATTCGTACTGTGAGCGATTGCTTCATCAATGGCACTTCTCAGCATTGAATATCGAGTCGGCATTCCAGCCTGTTCCTGCTTATAGTAGTAAGAATTTTGCTTACTTCGATTTGGATTTGGATTATAATAAAGTCCATACTTCTCACATATCCTATCTGCTACAAGCCTGAACTTAAACCAAGCCTTTTCTTCTCCCCATAGTCTTTTGCCATCCAGATAGGAAACAGAGTTGATGACAAAATGACAGTGAAGATGCTTGGTGTTCAAATGTGTTGTGACTACAACTTGAAATTTCTTTCCCCAAACTTCATTGGCAAATTCCATTCCTATCCGCTGCGCCATCTCTGGAGTGATATTCTGTTCTTTAAAACTTAAATATCCGTGATAGGCTTGTATCCCTTCTGTTTTCCCATATAATTCTTTCGTTGTTACAAACTGCTCACGAGCAGTGATTGGATTACAATTGATTCCCTCCACATAAAACTCCTGCTCTGTTTTCTCTTCATCTTTTGCATACGATAAAACATCAGCAAGAGCCTGATACTGCGCTTCACTATATATCTTTGCTGATGTCTTTTCTGGATTGGCTGCATATTCAATGACCCGCTCCAAATTAGTAGAAACAGACCAGAGTTTACTTACTGCCATTTCATATTACTTTTATCTGGGCGAAGAAAAACTCGTTCCACATCAGCTTGGAACTTGTGCCAACGCTCTACTTCTTTTTTCAGCATTACCGCATCAACAAAGCCCAGTGTATTTGCCTTCGCAGCAAGCTGATTGACGTTGTTACCAATGGCGGACAGTTCACGCATTGTATCGTAGAATCTATCATCAGGTTTCTCCCTCGGCTCATATCCTTTAATTAAAAGGCGGACAAGTCCTGCCTCACTCATACAAGTCTTCTTCGCTTTCTTCTGTAAGTCCTGTGCCTCGGCACGAGTCAAAAATAAATGCTTATCTATATTTCTCTTTCTCATATTGTCGTATTCCTTTCTGGGGTATTAGGGGCAACCCCTAACGAGTCAATACCGTTTGAGACACTTGTGTCTGCAAATGGTCTGCTCGCTAAGATGATACAGAGTTCCTCGGTTGCCCCGATTATCTGCATTTAGCGTTCCATATCTTTTGTAACCGGCTTATAGGGAACTACTTTAATCTCCTTATTCTGCTTGAAAAAGCGCTCCGGATATTTGAATTTATCTCGGTACTTATTCTCCAAATCTTTGGGGAGGCTCTCAAAATTCTCACTTTCAATGGGTGCATAGCACACAAAGAACTTGCCTGCCACAATGTCCATCAGCTCACCATCTTTATCATAAACAGCGCGATTAAGTTCCGCTCCATTCATCTTTCCTTCTTCATTACATACAATTGCAACATCATCAGAAAATGGCATATATTCTTCTATATCGCCCCCAACAACTTCCTGCATTGCTTCTAAAGAATTGTCAATCTCTATCATTTTGGGATATTTCCCCGGCTCTATGAAAAGCACTGAAATCTTCTTCGTTTCTTCTACCATAATGAATTTATCCTCCTCAACATTTAGGGCAAGGAAGCTTCCATTTTCCCAGTTCATATGAATCTGCCCCATATCATCAACAAATTTCACAGTTCCCCTGAGTCCCGCAGGCATTTTGCTTTCCCCCTTCATTTCTGCAAGAACAATTGTCATACCTTCGGAATAAGTCTCTTTTATTTCCTCTATTTTCATCTCTCACCATTCCTTTCTTCTCTGAATTTATTCTGGTTTATATGCATTCGGATACAAAGAAAGTCGTTGTAATCTTTGCCTTTGGGAGGTGGATTATCAACGACTTCGTATTTGCTTGGCAGCGCAAGTGTTAGCCCTTGCGTTGCCTTTCTTCCAGCTATATCATTATCCAAATGAAGAATGATACGTCTTATATCTGGATTTTGTTCTAAGAACTTTTCTATTGCTACTGGCACTTTGCTTTCCTTCATATCCCGCTTCGGAGCATAGACACCTGATAGGGATATGAGGTTCATATTTCGCCAATCTTTGCCCTCTAATTTGCATAACGTGGCATAAGATAATAGGTCAATGGCACATTCAAACAGATGCACCTCTGTCTTATTCTCTCCAAGCATTCGGAATGAATAATGCTTCTTACTACCCGAACAGTCACCCATAATGCGATTGCCATTCGTTGCACGATATGCACCATATTTTGCTTCACCCTGTTCATCATATCCAATGAAAACAGCATTGTGATAGGGAAGCGACTCTACAATAAATTTCTTATCCAAACAGTAATTTATGATTTCATAATCAATGCCACGACAAAACAGATATGCTACAACCACGTCATTTGTTGGACTTTTCTCCGGCAGAAGAAGTGGTCTTTCTTCGTAGCTTGTATGAATTGTTTCGTATGTGGGAGTTGTAACTGCCACATTGCCCATAATTGTTTCCACTGCCTCTATGAAGTCTAAGCCTCTTACCTTAATGAGAAAATCGAGGGCAGATACTCCCCCGATTCCCCTGCTCCACCACATCCATTTTCCATTGGAAATCTTCAAACTATCGTGTTCTTTTGTGGAGTAAGTGTTGCCTGACAGTTTTACAAGTTCACTTGGCTCGTAATTTCTTAAATAAGTCAGTACGTCCATCCTCTTTGCTTCCATAATTATTTCTGGTGGTATATATGGCATCCTATCACCTGCCTATCGTTCCAAATCTTTGGTCTTTTCTTTGGATTCTTTGACAATGCCAAGGGACTTCGTATCTTTATCAAATTCATAAATATGGTCCGATAATCGCTCCTCTTTGCTTACTTCCCGTGCATTAACATCACGAACTAAAGTGCCAAGTTCCTTTGGTGTCAATTCCATTGTATTCGCAAATTCCTTTGGAATGACTAAGACCTCGTGGACAGATGAAGGGAGAATATAGTAGCTGTCTCCAATTACATCAGACACTTTACTCAGTATCTGAGAATTGGCAAGCACTGACGCTCCTCCCACTTTGCTCTCATTGGTAAGTACCATCAATCCACACTGCTGATAGGTGCTGCCCTCCTCTAACATATTTTCCTCTATACCAAATAAAACACATTCCATTGCACTTAGGCTCGATGGATGGATTCTCTCGGTATTCTCAACCGCCAGATGATGAATCTCATCCGTTGTAACACCCCAGCTTTCCATAAGCTCATTTGTAACAGGTGCTGTGGCACGTCCAAACTCTGTCATTCCAACCTCTATCTGATACATTACCGCTAAATCATCAAGTTTCTTTGAAGGTCTTTCACGAAGCAGGCTCTTATTATTCTTGGTGAACACTATTTTCGTTGTAATATTCTCTTTTGCTTTTTCAAAATCCAGAATGGAATTCAAACCAAACGTTCTATCACCAATGGTATGTTTTACATATTCATTGGCAATGTGTGAACACACTTCCTCCATTGAATTCCCATCTTCATATGACTGAAAGAACTCTTCCAGATAGAGTTTTGGTGTCACAGCCGCACCTTCTCTGTGAATAGATAATCCCTGCTTCATCACACTATTATTCTTCATCGTTCCATCAATTCTGACCACCGAGGTCTCGTATCCCGGCGGCATATAATCTAAAATATTATTCTTTACTTCATTGATAAATTCTCTATAGTCCATAATGGTTCCTCAGCTTTCTTATTTTTTTCTAATCTTCAGTTGTTCTGCATACAAGCGATAACGCTTCCTATCGTCTTTCGAATTCTTCTTAATGCACTCATATACAATTTCTTTTTTTACCATATTCTCCTTCTTTCTAGCGGCTGTCCCGCTCATTTGATTTTTCTTTCTTTGTCGGTTCACGCTCACCCTCATCAGGCTCACCGCCCACAATCTCATTTTCTTTTTTATCCATATTCAGAAGAATATTTAGTTCATCAAGTCTTGCAAGCTTGCCCTTCAATTCTTCTTCGTGGACAAATGGTTTCTCTGCTTCCTGCTTCGCTGTTTCGTATTGCTTCTTCGTGTTTTCAAGCTCATATTCACTGGAAGATAACCCTTCCGCAAATTTCTCTATCCCATTATCCAGTCGAATGATATTTCCAAGAGGGTCTTCTCCAAGCGACACATTTCGACTTGTTTCACCTTTTAGTTTCACTTCATAACTTCGCTCTACTGTATTAAATAAAAGCTTCGTCTGAAAGCCTCTGTACGCTCCAAGTACAATAGGGTCTGGGCTTGTCATTGTCTTGCAGGCCTCTATAATCGCCTTTCCTGCTTCCGCTTTTTCCGCATAAAAAATATCCGAAACCTTCATACCAATAAATCGGTCATCAAGTGGCTTCGGATTTGCCTTTGCTGTTGCTACATCTTTTGTAAGTGCTGCGATTCTTGTTTCCAAAAATGTGATTCTCTGCGGATAATACTTTATGATTTTGTCCTCTAATCTGTATTTTTCTGATAGAAAATTGGACTTTAAAAGCTTTAATTTCTGTACCTGAATATCCAAGTCCATCTTCTCTTTGATATAGGGATTACCTGTTGCCAGCATTTTAATTTCCGCATAGGACAATGCTGTTTCATCAATATCTTCTGCCGAACGGACGGGTGATTTGCTTGTCATAATCTGACTTGCAAATTTCTGTTTGCCTTCTACAAGCTGATAAAGGTATGCGTCAAAGGTTTGCTCTGTTACATAGCGATAGATATTCACTTCTGGATTTTCATTTCCCTGCCTGATGATTCTACCGCTTCGCTGCTCCAAGTCCGAAGGTCGCCACGGGCAATCCACATCGTGAAGTGCAACCAGTTTATCCTGCACATTTGTCCCTGCTCCCATCTTCTGCGTAGAGCCAAGAAGCACTCTGACATCTCCTTTTCGTGTCTTTTGGAATAGTTCTTTTTTCTTCATATCCGTATCTGCTTCGTGAATAAATCTTACTTCATTTTCTGGAATTCCCCTTTCTATTAGTTTCTTTCTAATGTCATTGTAGACAGAGAATCTTCCATCATTCTTCGGTGTCGAAAGGTCGCAAAATACTAATTGTGCTGATTTTTTCTCCATCGTTTCTGACCAGATTCGATGAATATTATCCACACAGGCATTTACTTTACTGTCCGCAAAATCCGGCAGCATTTCATTTAACATTCTCTGGTCCAGTGCAAGTTTACGACCATCATTTGTGATTTTCAGCATATTATCCACGCTTGAATCCACTCCTCCGCTACGAACTGCTTCTGCTCGTTCTGCAAGGGATTCTACCATCTCCTTTTGCATTTCCGATGGCTTAACTGCTACATTGTGAAACTTCGCTTCTGGCACTGGAAGATTCAACATATCTGCTGTCTTTATATCAGCAACTTCTTTAAACATCGCCATTAGTTCTGGCAGATTATAGAACTTCGCAAATCTTGTTTTCGCTCTATAACCAGTTCCTTCTGGGGTTAATTCCACAGCCGTAACTGTTTCACCAAAGGTACTTGCCCAAGCATCAAAATGTTGCAGATTGTTTTTTACCAGTGTTCCATACTGCAAATATCTCTGTATGGTATATAATTCCACCATACTATTGGAGATTGGGGTTCCCGTTGCGAACACAGTACCACGTCCTCCCGTTATCTCATCAAGATAGCGACATTTCATAAAAAGGTCTGAGGACTTCTGTGCTTCTGTCTGGGCAATGCCACCTACATTTCTCATTTTTGTATATAAGAAAAGATTTTTGTAAAAATGGCTCTCATCAATAAACACCCTGTCTACACCTAATTCTTCGAAGGTTACAACGTCATCTTTTCTACTCTGGTCATTTAATTTCTCCAACTTTTGACTGATTGATTTCTTAGATTTTTCAAGCTGCTTTATCGTAAATTTTTCTCCACGATTTCGCTTTAGCTCAATAATTCCCTCGGTTAATTCATCAATCTGCTGCTGCAAAATCGCTCTCTGCCTTGTAATGGACATTGGAATTTTCTCAAACTGACTATGCCCGATAATTACCGCATCATAATCTCCTGTTGCAATTCTGCCGCAGAATTTTTTTCGGTTCTTTGTTTCAAAATCTTTCTTGGTAGCAACCAGAATGTTCGCCGCCGGATATAATTGTAAGTATTCCGCTGCCCACTGCTCCGTCAAATGATTTGGAACTACGAATAGCGACTTATTACACAAACCAAGCCTTTTTGATTCCTGAGAAGCTGCTACCATCTCAAAGGTTTTCCCTGCCCCTACTGCGTGTGCAAGCAAGGTGTTCCCACCATAGAGAATATGAGCAACTGCATTTTTTTGATGTTCTCTCAAATCAATTTCCGGATTCATACCATTGAAAATGATATGGCTTCCATCATATTCACGAGGTCTTATGGAGTTGAATTTTTCATTGTATAGCTTTGTCAGTTTCTCCCTGCGAGAAGGCTCTGACCATACCCAATCCACAAAGCCTTGCTTTATCATTTCCTGCTTGGCCTGTGCAATGGCTGTTTCTTTCTTGTTTAGCACAGCTTTTTTCTTGCCTTCATCATCTTCAATATAATCAAAGATACGCACATCTTTTAAGTTCAGAGTCTCTTCCATAATCTTGTATGCGTTAATTCGACCCGTACCATAAGTGCTATTGGCTTTTACATTTCCTCTGTCATAAGATTTTCCTTCTATATTCCATTCACTCGTAAATGGTGAAAAGTGTACCTTAATATTCCATTGTGCATACCGTGGTGTTTCCAGAAATTTAAAGATATATTGCTGCACAATTTCGGGTGGAAGCCAAGTCGCACCCAGACGTACTGAAATCTCACTTGCAGTCAATTCTTTCGGCTGTACTTTTTCTAATGCTTCTACATTTATTTTATAATCCTCTGGATATAATTCGGCGGTTCTTCTTGCAATATCCAGTTTTTCTCTGACATTGCCAGACAGATATTCATCTGCCATCACATACTTTCGCTCACTCGAATCCGAGTATCCATACATCGGATTTAGGAAGATTGCACCTTTTAGGTCATTAAATATCTCCTCTTCTGACTTGTCTAGCAGTTGCTGCATATAGTCCATATCAATGCAAGCCTTTTCTCCCATTGACACCGCTAATGCCTCGCTTGCAGTATCTACTTCTGTTACCGGAGTATGCGGCTTAATGGTTCGCTTATAAAACATATCCGCTTTGCGTTCCAGCTCGCCATTCTCATTGATAATTTCAAGGGCAGATAATAACGAATAAGAACTATCGTCCCCAAACACAGAAGTATTTGCCCTGCTGTTGATGAGTCCATACTTTTTCGTGTAGGCATCGTAACGTATATTTAATGTCGTCTGTGCCATTTTTATATCTGTATCGGGGTAATCTGCGGTCTGCATTTCTATCAGCGTTCTGACTGCATCACGAATGCCAATCATACCTTTGATTCGGTTTTGTGCTGTTGCAGATACCTCCACTGGACTCATTCTGGAGTTCTCTCTAAAGTAGATGGTATCTTCCAAAACTGTATAGGAGAAATTGCGGACAGTCACATCTGCGGGAATAGAATTATCTTCTTGAAGTTCATCTTCCAGTTCATACTCTACTATCTCTGCGTGAATATTTTGCACTGCTTCTTCCAGTTGATTTTCAAGGTCAACTCCTTCATATGCCTCACAAGTTGCCTCCATTCCAAATCGCCCTGATACCATTTTCATTTCTCCAAGTATCATTTCGGGATGCGCTACAAAATAAGAATTCATTCTGATTCCATCTTCACTTGTATCAAGGTGTACCCAGTCAGGTTCAATATCAATCAGTCTATCCCGCTTCTGCAAGAATAAAATATCAGATACAACTTCTGTTCCTGCATTGCCCTTAAAGGTGTCATTTGGTAATCTAACGGCTCCCAGAAGCTCCGCTCTTTGTGCAATATATTTTCGTACCTTGCTGTTTTCCTTATCCATTGTTCCCTTGCTGGTAACAAGAGCCATCACCCCTCCGGGACGAAGCTTATCTAATGACTTTGCAAAGAAATAATCGTGAATAAGGAAGTTATGCTTATCATATCGTTTGTCCAAGACCTTAAAATCTCCAAACGGAACATTACCAATAACTCCATCAAAGAAACTGTCAGGTACGTTTACTTCCTCAAAACCTTGTGCTGCAATGGATGATTTTTGATAAAGCTGTTGTGCAATTCCTGCTGATACCTTATCTAATTCCACTCCGTAAATCTTTGTTTCTGCCATTGCTTCTGGTAACATACCAATAAAATTTCCAATACCACACGAAGGCTCTAACAGGTTTCCTTCCTTAAATCCCATCTGCTCCATTGCCTTATAGATTGCGCTACTTACAGCAGGTGGCGTATAGAACGCAGTTAAGGTGCTTTCTCTCGCCGCAGTATATTCCTCTGGAGTAAGAACTATTTTAAGCTCAAGATACTCTGTACCCCAAGCAGAATTACTATCGTCAAATGCTTCTGGGATTCCTCCCCATCCGACATATTTCGACAAAACCTCCTGTTCTTCGGGTGTCGCAAATCTATTCTCACTCTCACACTTTTTCAAAAGCTGAATTGCCATAATATTTCTACGGAAACGCTCTTTCTTAGTGGCTTCCTCTACTGGGTGATTTCTCAAATCAAAGGTATTACGCTCACTTATCGGAATATCTGGATGCAAGTCGAAGCTCTTTACCTTTAAATTTTTCTTCTTTTCCCAAGCTGGGATAATCGGCTCGATACTCTTCGATTCCTCTTCTTTTTCACTACCATCGGAAATGGAAAAGCCTTGTGACCTCATATCTTCATAACTATCAAATCCATTTTGCACAGCAACTATTTCCTGATAATCTTCTCTCGGCATAGTTCCCATATTGGTTTTGACATCATCAGATTTCATATATGGCTTCAAATCTGAAAGAAGCTTCTCAATCGTAGCTCTGTCGCCACTTTCCCTGTCTAAATCTTCCAATTCCTCATTCATAAATGCAGCAATACCCGCTACATAATCGCCGTCCGTAAGTCTATCTCTGACGTCATCAATGGAATCAACATCAAGATTGTCCTGATAATTATAATAGTCAAAGTCTTTGATAAACTCCACAAGACGCTCTGCAAGGTCTGGTTCATTATCAGGCTCTTTGTCTGTTACTATCAGAAAATCGTTCAGTGGATTCTCTCTTACCTTCCGGTCAAAATCTTCCCTTGTGAACTCCTTATTAAATAAAGGCATCTCATAGTCATAGAGCATCACTCTTGTGCTGTCAAAAGATAATATTTCGTATTTCTCACTACCGATATACACTGCATCTCCAAGATGGTATTCATACTCTGCGGTGTTATCAGGTTTGATTTCCACCTTTTCCTCTGCGTCGGGTTCTTCTGGAGCTACCATAGTTGGTGCTGTATTTAGAATTTCACGATTCTGATTACGCTCCCTCATCTCGGCTCTTTTGACTTCCTCTGCTTCAAGCCATATCGGATAATTCTTTTTTTCTTTGTCATTTAAGTATCTATCCGCAGCTATCAGCTCTTCAATTCGATTAGCAACCTTTGACCAGTTAAGCAAAATATTGGGTCTATCCTTGACATTGCTTTTGTAAATTTTAAGTCCTTTTGCATTATGGTCCTGACCATAATCGTCATATCCACCTGCACTGGAAGAACCCCCGATACCATATTCATTCTTTAAGAAGTCTGCATTTTCTTTTGATGAAAAACTCTTTTGAAATTGCTCGTAGATTCTCATTTTTCCATTCACAAATCCAGACCCACCTTTAATAGTCGCATCTATGACTTCTTGTGGCACTAAAAAAGCAGAGGCTGGTTTTTCCTCTGCTCTCTCAAATAATTCTAATTGTTCATTTACGGATGGTAATGGCTTTTCGTTTAAACGTATATCACTTGTTCCTTCACGATTTCCTGCGCTGAGTGGCGAAGATTGTTCGTCATCTGCACCCATCTCATCATATCGTTTTCTTTCAATTCCTCTGTCAGCCCCATTTCTGCCGACATTTTCTTCACTAACAACTCCTCCAGTTCCATCGCTCTGGCCTGTATCTCTGCCAGATGTTCTGTCATTTTGCCTTTCGTCAGAAGATTGTAATATTGGATTCTGTGGTTGTTCTTCAGATAAGTTCTTCTCATCTGCGACCATCTCCCCAGTGTCACTTCTGGCTGCTCTGGAAGTGTCAGATTCGGCAGATTGTAATCTCCTACCATCGTGTATTCCGGAATTTGTCAAGCTTGTTGTCACAATTCCTATTTTTTTATTTTATGTTTATGAAACTTGCGTCTCATTTTCTACTTTATCCACATCTTGTGCTAC
>SAAB01000035.1 GCA_009929615.1 Clostridia bacterium
AGCACGATGTGGTGGTCTTATTTTGATGCCTACTTTTCAACCTGTATAAAATTTTCAATGTTCTTTCAATTTAGCCTTGACTTTTTATTTGCAGGCTTAATCCAATTCTGGTGCATCTTCAAATGGTTCGAGGACTTCTTCATCTACTGTTTCCTCTACCACATCAACGAATTCGCTGCCTTCCAAGGTCTGTTCTTTATATCCATAATCGCTGAGGGATTCACCTTCATCGACATAATTTCTCTGGCTGTTCATATAATTACGATACTCTTCTTCTTCAGTGTAATCAATGTTTTCACCAATTTCCACTTCTGTCTGATCATCCCGGAGTACGCGGACATCGAGAGCCAGGGACTGAAGTTCTTTAAGAAGTACTTTAAAGGATTCCGGAATACCAGGTTCTGTAATATTCTCACCTTTAATGATAGCTTCATAAGTTTTAACACGTCCTGTAACATCATCTGACTTGAAGGTCAGGATTTCCTGCAATGTATAGGATGCGCCGTATGCTTCCAGTGCCCAAACTTCCATCTCACCGAAACGCTGTCCACCGAACTGAGCTTTACCACCCAAAGGCTGCTGTGTAACAAGTGAGTAAGGACCTGTAGAACGTGCATGGATTTTATCATCAACCAAATGATGGAGTTTAAGGTAATGCATGTATCCAACAGTAACCGGGCTGTCAAATTCTTCGCCGGTACGACCGTCACGAAGTTTAACCTTACCTGTTCTGTCAATAGGAACACCCTTCCACTCTTCACGGTAATCCATATGCTCTTCCAGATAGTTGTAAGTTTCTTCAGAAAGTCTGTCTTTCCAAAGTTCTGTGAATTCTTCCCATGACTTATTAACATAGTCATTGGCAAGTTCCAGAGTCTGCATGATATCTTCTTCATCTGCACCGTTAAATACAGGCGTTTCAATCTTAAATCCAAGAGCTTTTGCTGCAAGTCCAAGATGAACTTCCAATACCTGTCCGATATTCATACGGGAAGGTACGCCCAATGGGTTCAAAACGATATCAAGCGGACGTCCGTTTGGAAGGAATGGCATATCTTCAGCAGGTAAGACACGGGAAACAACACCCTTGTTACCATGACGTCCGGCCATCTTATCACCAACGGAAATCTTACGTTTCTGAGCAATATATACGCGAACGGATTCATTTACTCCCGGTGGAAGTTCGTCTCCGTTTTCTCTTGTAAATACTTTTGCATCAATGATGATACCATAATCACCATGAGGCACTTTAAGGGATGTATCTCTGACTTCTCTGGCTTTTTCTCCAAAGATAGCACGAAGAAGACGTTCTTCAGCTGTCAGTTCTGTTTCGCCCTTAGGTGTTACTTTACCTACGAGAATATCTCCCGCACGCACTTCAGCACCAACACGGATAATACCTCTTTCATCAAGATTCTTCAGTGCATCGTCACCGACACCCGGTACATCTCTTGTGATTTCTTCTGGTCCGAGTTTTGTATCTCTGGCTTCTGCTTCATATTCAGCAATATGAATAGATGTGTAAACATCTTCCTGAACCAGACGTTCGCTTAAGAGGACAGCATCCTCGAAGTTGTAACCTTCCCATGTCATAAATCCGATTAATGGGTTTTTACCAAGTCCCAGCTCACCCTGAGCTGTAGATGGGCCATCGGCTAAAACGTCACCGGCTTCAACATGTTCGTTTTTGAAAACGATAGGTCTCTGATTGTAGCAGGCACCCTGGTTACTTCCAACGAATTTCTGAAGTTTGTAAACATCTCTTTCACCATCATCTGTTTTAACGATGATTTCATTTGCAGCAGAACGTGTAATTGTACCTGCACGTTTTGCAACAACACAAACACCGGAGTCAACCGCTGTCTTCTGCTCCATACCTGTTCCTACAATAGAGGAATCTGTTAACATCAGAGGTACTGCCTGACGCTGCATGTTAGAGCCCATCAGCGCACGGTTAGCATCATCATTCTGAAGGAATGGAATCATGGATGTTGCCACAGAGAATACCATTCTTGGAGAAACGTCCATCAAATCCACTTTAGATTTTTCAAACTCGGATGTTTCTTCCTGATAACGACCGGAAATGTTTGTATTTACAAAGTATCCGTTCTCATCAATAGGCTCATTCGCCTGAGCAACTGTATAATTATCCTCTTCATCTGCGGTCAGATAAACAACATCATCTGTAACCCGTGGATTCTTAGGATCTGTTTTGTCCAAAATACGATAAGGTGCTTCGATAAATCCGTACTGATTAATACGTGCATAAGATGCAAGGGAGTTAATCAGACCGATGTTAGGACCTTCAGGCGTTTCGATTGGACACATTCTTCCGTAATGGGAGTAGTGAACATCTCGAACTTCGAATCCGGCTCTATCTCTTGACAAACCACCAGGTCCCAATGCAGAAAGACGACGTTTATGTGTCAATTCGGACAATGGGTTGTTCTGATCCATAAACTGGGACAGCTGAGAACTTCCGAAGAATTCCTTAACAGCAGCTGTTACAGGCTTGATGTTAATCAGAGACTGTGGAGAAATACCTTCCAAATCCTGTGTTGTCATACGTTCACGTACAACACGTTCCATACGGGACAAACCGATACGGTACTGGTTCTGAAGCAATTCACCAACAGCACGAATACGACGGTTGCCCAAATGATCGATATCATCTGCATTGCCAATGCCATATTCCAGATGGATGTTATAGTTAATAGAAGCAAAAATATCTTCTTTGGTGATATGCATAGGAATTAATTCGTTCAGATTCTTGCGAATAGCATCCTTAATATCTTCAATATCATCATTCTGCTCTAAAATAGAACTTAAAAGTGGATAGTAAACTTTTTCAGTAACGCCCACTTCTTCAGGGTCAACATCAACCCAGTTCTTTAAATCAACCATCATATTGGAAAGAACTTTAACAACTCTTTCTTCTGTCTGTACAAATACGTACTGAACAGCTGCATTCTGAATTTCTTCAGCAAGCTTTTCAGTAACAATCGTACCGGCTTCAGCGATGATTTCACCGGTTGTTGTATCAACAACTTCTTCTGCTAATGGGAAGTTTTTAATCCGGTTTTTCAGAGCAAGTTTTTTATTAAATTTATAACGGCCAACCTTAGCCAGATCATAACGTCTTGCATCAAAGAACATGGCGTTAATCAGACTCTCTGCACTTTCAACAGCAAGAGGTTCGCCTGGACGAATCTTCTTATATAATTCCAGAAGACCATCCTGATAGTTATCTGATGTATCCTTGGAAATACTTGCAAGAATCTTCGGTTCTTCACCAAACATATCGATGATTTCCTGGTTTGTTCCAACACCGAGGGAACGAATCAAAACAGTTACAGGAACCTTACGTGTACGGTCAACACGTACATTAAAGATATCGTTAGAATCGGTTTCATACTCAAGCCATGCACCACGGTTTGGAATAACTGTACAGGAGTACAGCTTCTTACCAATCTTATCATGGCCAATGCCATAATAAATACCAGGTGAACGAACTAACTGGCTGACGATAACACGTTCCGCACCATTAATAACGAATGTACCTGTTTCTGTCATTAATGGTAAATCACCCATGAAAATCTCGTGTTCATTGATTTCATCGGTCTCTTTATTAATCAGACGAACCTTTACTTTTAATGGTGCAGCATAGGTTGCATCTCTCTCTTTGCATTCATCGATGCTATATTTCACATCGTCTTTACACAATGTAAAGTCAGTAAATTCCAGACTCAGATGTCCGCTGTAGTCAGCAATTGGAGAAATGTCTTCAAATACTTCCTTCAAGCCTGTTTCCAGAAACCACTGATAAGAGTTTTTCTGTACTTCAATGAGGTTTGGCATATCAAGAACTTCTCGCTGTTTTGCGTAGCTCATGCGAATACCTCTGCCAGATTTCACTGGCCTAATACGCTTCATACTGTTCATTGACGGTTTTCACTCCTTATAATCAAGTAGACAGTTTAAAAGTTGCTTTTATTGCTCACTTTTGACCACAAAAAGGCCTAAGTGTCCATACTAATCGTATCGTAACATTATAGTATAAAGATTTTCGGGTGTCAATCCCCCTTCCCCCTACTTTTCTTATTTTATAAGGGTTTTACATGACTTTTTGCCTTTCATCTGCTATAATCAAAGCAATTTACAGCTATTTTCGACAAAGAAAGGACAGATATTATGGACAATTTAACGATGATACAATATTTCGAATGGTATCTTCCCGAGGACAAAACCCTGTGGCGCAGATGTACTGCCCAGGCGAAACGCCTTGCCCGGTTCGGTCTGAACATGGTCTGGCTTCCTCCTGCTTACAAGGGTGCCAACGGTGTTCGGGATGTGGGCTATGCCGTTTATGATACATATGATTTAGGAGAGTTTGACCAGAAGGGCTCTGTTGAGACAAAATACGGCAGTAAAAAGGATTATCTCACTGCTATCAAATCCCTTCAGGATGCCGGTATTTCCGTTTTAGCCGATGTCGTCCTGAACCACCGCATCGGTGCCGATGGTCTGGAAAATACTCAGGCGACCGAAACCGACTTCAATAACCGTTTCGAATCAACCTCTGCAGAACATCCTGTTTCCGTCTGGACCCGTTTTGATTTTGAAGGACGGCATAATGCCTATTCAGATTTTAAATGGAACTGGACCCATTTCAGCGGTACAGATTGGGATGAAGCCACCAAACGTCAGGCCATTCTCCAATTTCACGGTAAGGACTGGGATAAAAATGTAGACTCAGAACATGGCAATTATGATTTTCTCATGGGTGCTGATTTAGATATGAGCAATCCTGAGGTGGATGCTGAATTAAACCGTTGGGGCAAATGGTACCTGGATACCACGGGTGTGGATGGTTTCCGTCTGGATGCAGTGAAGCATATAGACAGCAGTTTTTATGCCAAATGGTTGTCCGATATGCGTGCCTACAGAGGAAATGATTTCTTCACCGTTGGCGAATACTGGACACCTGAGACAGATAAGCTTCTTGCTTACCTTGACCATACCGGTCACTGCATGAGTTTATTTGATGCTCCCCTTCATTTTCATTTTCATGATGCATCCTGTGCCGATGGAAATTATGACCTGGGCAGTCTGTTTTCCAATACCCTGGCTGAGCGGGATGGCTACCACGCTGTAACTTTCGTGGACAATCATGACACCCAGCCCGGACAGGCACTCCAGTCTCCTGTAGCAGCCTGGTTCAAACCGCTGGCTTATGGACTGATTCTTCTGAACGAAAAAGGCGTCCCATGTGTCTTTTATGGCGACTTGTACGGAATGCCCCATGAAAATATGCCTCCGGTAGCCCGCCTGCCTCGCCTTATATTTCTTCGCAAAATTGCCGCCTACGGTTATCAGCATGATTATTTCGATGACCAGAATGTCGTTGGTTTCACCCGGGAAGGTGACACTGAACATCCGGACTCTGGTCTGGCCATGCTTATTTCTGATAAAGCCGGCGGTGAAAAAGTAATGTATGTCGGCAGACAGTTTTCCGGTCAGCGTTTTTACGACTGCACTGAACACTGTTGGGAATCCGTTGAAATCGATGCCGAAGGCTGTGGAACCTTCCGTGTTCTCGGCGGTTCTATTTCCGTGTGGGTAACCTTGCCTGTTTATGAACGTGTACAAATAGAAACCTAAAATTGCCAAAAGCTCTATGTTCTCCGAAAGCTGCGAAGTGCTTTCTTCAAACATAGAGCTTTTTATTTCAAATCTTCCAGGAAAACATCATTGATAGCACCATAGCCATATAAATCCACAACGTATTTTAAGCCATCAGAGACTTCCTCTCTGGAAAAATCATGTTCACATAAAAATTCTGTATCTTTTTTATTCAGATAATCATAAAACATCAAGGCCAGCTGAAATTTTTTCATATTCCGGACATCCAAATGGTCCGTCAGAATATTTTCAGCATCATTGATATCACCGTCATCAATCATCATGGTCAGTCTTTTATAAAGTTCTGCATTCTCCTGGTCAATGGCAACATCCTCTTTGTCTATATCAACATTAAATATCAGCTTCAACAAGGTTCTTACAATCTCATGAATCATACGTAATATATAATCTTTTTCTTCAAACATAACGAACCTCCAAATATCCTATCGCATGAAAAAAGCTCCGGGAGAACCTTTGACAGTTCTACCGGAGCATTTAGATTACAATAATTATTTAATTGTAACTTTAGCACCTTCAGCTTCGAATTTAGCTTTGATTTCTTCAGCTTCTTCTTTGCTTGCGCCTTCTTTAACCATCTTAGGTGCGCTATCAACAGCTTCTTTAGCTTCTTTTAAGCCAAGACCTGTTACTTCACGAACAACCTTGATAACCTTAACTTTGTTAGGGCCAACTTCTGTTAATTCAACGTCAAATTCAGTTTTTTCTTCGCCTGCTGCTGCACCATCACCTGCTGCTGCTACAACAACACCTGCTGCTGCGGATACACCAAATTCTTCTTCACATGCTGTTACTAATTCGTTTAATTCTAATACAGATAATTCTTTAATAGCTTCAATAAATTCAGCTGTAGTTAATTTTGCCATTCTTTTTTACCTCCAATTAAATTTTAATAGGCTACTGCATTATGCTGCAGTTTCATCTTTTTCTGCGATCTGTTTAATAACTCGAGCAAAGTTTGCAATAGGAGACTGAATACTTCCAAGCAATTTTCCAAGAAGAATTTCTCTTGAAGGAATTGTTGCAATAACTTTGATCATCTTTTCGTCGTAGTACTCGCCAGCTACGATACCTGCTTTAAACTCAAGCTTAGGCATTGTTTTGCTTGCTTCGTTTAAAAGTCTAGCTGGTGCTGTTGCATCTTCTGTGCTGATAGCAATAGCTGTAGGTCCTTCGAGAACGTCAGAGATTTTCTCCCATTCTGTTCCAGCTACGGCACGTTTGATTAAAGTATTCTTATAAACTTTGTAAGTCACGCCTGCTTCTCTTAAAGATTTACGAAGCTGTGTGTCCTCTTCAACTGTAAGTCCACGATAATCAACAGCTACTAATGCCTCAGCATCTTTGAGCAGTGCAGAAATTTCATCTACGACTGGCTGTTTTAATTCAACTTTTGCCACGTTGGTGCACCTCCTTGTAGATTCTAGTGTACCGCCATAGAAAAACCTCTCCGTCCTTGAACAGAGAGGTCTTATAAACTATTTAAACATATCTGATAAATCAGATGCGTATAGTTCTCCCTCGGTAGGCGTTCATAACTTATGCCTTACGGCACCTACTGTCTCTGGCAGCATTCGCTTTAATACTATATCATTTTCTAAAGTGGTTGTCAATCAAAAAACCAACTTATTTTAATTATGCTATTTTTACAGTATTGAGTTTGATACCAGGTCCCATAGTGGAAGTGATAACAACGCTCTTTAAGTACTGGCCTTTAGCAGCTGCTGGTTTTGCCTTATTGATTGCTCCGATTAATGTATGGAAGTTGTCCGCTAACTGTTCTTCTGAGAAAGAAGCTTTTCCGATTGGCACATGAATGATGTTTGTTTTATCGAGTCTGTATTCAATCTTACCAGCTTTAATATCATTAATCGCTTTTGTTACGTCCATGGTTACTGTACCAGCTTTAGGGTTTGGCATTAAGCCTTTAGGTCCGAGGACACGTCCAAGACGACCTACAACGCCCATCATATCCGGTGTTGCAACAACAACATCGAAATCCAACCATCCTTCTTTCTGGATCTTTGGAACTAATTCTTCGCCACCAACGAAATCTGCTCCGGCTGCTTCTGCTTCTGCAACTTTATCACCCTTTGCAAATACGAGTACGCGAACAGTTTTACCGGTACCGTGTGGCAGTACAACTGCACCACGAACCTGCTGGTCAGCATGACGTCCATCAACACCTAAACGAATATGTGCTTCGATGGTCTCGTCAAACTTTGCGTTTGCTGTTTTCTTTAAAATACTTACTGCTTCGTCAACATCATAAAGAGTTGCACGGTCTACTAACTTTGCAGACTCTACATATCTCTTACCTTTTTTCATGATTAAAAATCCTCCTTGTGGTATTATCGGGAGCTACCCTCCCACTGTTTCTATAAATATCTGATTTTGGTTACTCGTTCACTGTACTAACCTTGACCTTCGTCTATCGACTCGGTTTCGCTAAGTGCATGCGGGTATGTTCTCTCAACTAAGCTCGCTTTCACTCGCTAAGGTTCGAGAACGGGTTCGCACTAACCTTGACCTTCGTCTATCGACTCGGTCTCGCTAAGTGCTCTACTCCTCTACAGTGATTCCCATGCTGCGTGCTGTACCAGCGATCATGCTGATAGCAGTTTCGATGCTTCCTGCATTTAAGTCAGGCATCTTCATCTCAGCGATTTTCTGAAGTTCATCTCTGGAAATAGTAGCAACCTTTGTTTTGTTAGGTACTGCGGAACCAGATTTAAGTTTACAAGCTTTCTTTAAAAGAACAGCTGCTGGTGGAGTTTTTGTGATGAAGCTAAAGCTTCTATCATTGTAAACTGTGATAACAACAGGGATGATTAAATCTCCCTTGTCTGCAGTTCTTGCATTAAACTCTTTTGTAAACTGTACAATATTAACACCGTGCTGACCTAAAGCAGGTCCAACTGGTGGTGCTGGTGTTGCCTTACCAGCAGGAATCTGTAATTTAATATATCCTGTGACTTTCTTTGCCATAATAGCATACCTCCTAAATATTGTGGTAATTGCGGGAATGTCCCTCCCACTGCCTGCATCTATGTGCAGACTTCATCTTGTGTTACATTTTTCGAATATCTAAGACGCTGATTTCAACAGCTGTCTCACGTCCAAACATCTCAACGCCGATAGTAACCGTTGATTTTCCCTGATTAATGCTTCGGATAACCCCTACGGTTTCTTCCCATGCTCCGGAAGACACACGTACAGTATCGCCTACTTCGTAGTCCAACTGAACTTCTTCGCTGATTCCTAATGGAGCCATCTCGGCATCCGTCAGCGGAACAGGTTTCGACTCCGGTCCGACAAATCCGGTAACACCTCGGGTATTACGTACAACGTACCAGGTTTCATCATTCATAATCATATGAAGCAGTACATAACCCGGGAAAAGTTTCTTCTGAACGTTCTTTTTCTGACCGTTCTTAACTTCTGCCACGTTCTGCATCGGCACCTGAACGTCTAAAATCTGGTCTTCCAGATGTAAATTCTGGATGGATTTTTCGATATTCGCCTTCACTTTGTTTTCATAGCCTGAATAGGTATGCACTACATACCATTGTGCTTCTGCCATAATTTCACCTTTCCTACAGCGAAATGAGGAAATCAACTCCGTAACGGAGCAGGATGTCAAGTACTGCAATTAACAGTCCTAACAAAACGGATACCGTTACTACTGCAGTTGTTTCTTTACGGACTGTGACCCTGTCTGGCCAGATAACCTTTTTAAATTCGGCTTTAATCTGGCTGAACTTGCTGGGTTTGCTTACTTTTTCTGTATCGCCCATATCATTCACTCCTTGCCATCGCTAACTACTTGGTTTCCTTGTGTAATGTGTGTTTCTTACAGAATCTGCAGTATTTTTTCGTTTCCATTCTGTCCGGATGAGCTTTTTTCTCTTTCGTCAGGTTGTAATTACGCTGCTTACAGTCTGTACATGCCAATGTGATTTTAACGCGCACAACTTCCACCTCCACTTAAATTTTTTTTGATGGTCTTTTAATTTTAGGCATTAAAAAAAGACCGCTTCCATAGCCCATCCATTATACAACAGGACTATCTCCGCCGTCAACCCTAATTTTTACTGACTTTTTCTTATTCTATTATAATTCTCCGGCTATCCCTCACCAAATCCAATACAGAGAGTCAGAAAATAAACTTTTTCTACACCGGCTTTTTTAAGGATGGCTCCACAAACTTCCATGGTGCTTCCTGTGGTATAGATATCGTCTACAAGCATAACACGTTTGAGGTTCTCAGGCAAGTGGTGAATTTCCATGGACTTTGTCAAATTATGTCGACGCTCACGGTCCGAAAGGGCCTTCTGGGGCTCCGTCCACCGGTTTCTACGCAATATTTTTCCATCTACCGGGATATTCATGCGTTTTCCTATGTCCCTTGCCAAAAGTTCAGCCTGATTGAAGCCACGGATTCGTTTTTTCCTTGGATGAAGGGGAACCGGAACAAGCACCTGCGGTGCCTTTTGCCGAATCCAGCTGCCCAATACTCTGGACGCCTCTTCCCCATAGAAAGGTGTATAGCTTCTAAGACCTTTATATTTATAATCCAATACAGATTTTTGAATATCACCCTTATAGAGCCACAATGCCCGCCCGGAATCAAAACTCCGGCTATGCCGCTCCCGGCTTTTAAAACAATCCAGACACCATTCTCCGGTTTCACTGGATATGGGCTTTCCACACCGTTTACACAAAGGTTCTTTCACCCACGGCAGCTTCTTATAGCAGGCCTTGTGTACCCGGCCTTCATTGAGTGCCAATAATTCGCCACACAAAGGGCAATGGGGCGGAAAAATTAAATTTATTATTTTCAAATTATCATTCCTTTTTCAGGAGTCAAGTGCCGGGCGGAATTCCGGCACCCCTCCCCTTTTTTAGTGAATTTTGTATGCCATCAGACAATAGCTTTTATTTTTAAAATTTCAATTTCAAGATTTAAGTTTCGGTTTTTATTCTTTGTTGTTGGCAGTTTTATTTTTTTATTTCTTCGCCTAAACTTTCACCTTGATATTGTTTTAATGTCTAACGACTTTATACAGATGGGACATTACGGAGTTGTCCCCTCATTTAAAGAGCAATCCGGTATTCCTGCCGGATCATGATAATGATGGTGAATACTGTCGACCTCTATAAACTCGTACTCATCACCTGCGTAAACATAGATTCTGTTGTGGGTCCGGTAATCGTAGCCCCAGTCCACCGGCTCATCATAGTAATCCTCCATGAATGATTGCCAGTCATAGACAATATCCACGGTACAACCCAGATTTTCCCAATGGTCACCCACACGTTTTTGGAGATAAACATAGGATATAATCTTATCTGTCAAGTTATGATAACCATTGACATCACAATAGACATCCACATAACCCTCCGGATCTATCCCCATAGCCACATGAACACTATCTGTATAACTCCACCGGGAGGTTTTTTCATGGCCGGGTACCACTTCATGGGAGTAATCATTATTATCCACCGGCTCCGCCGCATAGGTATGCAACGAAATGCTAAATGTTAATAATATCATTAATATAGCCACACTTTTTTTAATATGACTTCTCATTTTTTTCCTCCACTGGTTTTATAGAAGCTGCTATTTTCATCAATTTTTTCAGAGCGTCTTCATCTCCAGCCAATTCAAAAACATAACCTTCCTGTTGCCATTGCAAATGCCTTTGACTATTTTTAATATAGGTTATACCCGAATATTCCCCAGCAACAGTTACATCCTCATAGACTAACTCTTCTTGGTTATAACCCGACCAAAAAATCAATGGTCGCTGTTGAAAACTATAGGACTCTTGATTATCACTTACGTACCTAATCACTACTCGTTTTTCCTGAATTTCTCTTTCACTCTCTTCATACCCATCTAGCACAACTGCCGGTTCATAAACAGTTTGGATCTCTTGGGGGGTATCCGAAACCTGATTTGAACCATATCGTGCTAAGTCGTCTATAGACGCACTGCTAAATAAAGATTGCACATGCATAACGAGCTGACGAATCGGCTCGGGCATGGCAAGGGCAGCATTTGTACTCAGGGCGAGTGAAATCGTCAGGACTGCCAATGCGGCAGCCACAGTGGCTGGAATTGCGAAACGGCCCCGGCCTTTTTTAGCAGGTTTCTCTTCCTTGCTATCAAAGGCCTTCTGCAGCATCTGTTGTTTGCGTGCTTCATACTCCTGCGAAAATACACGAGGGTTCTCTTCGCCATCAGAAACGGGTTCGACTTCATCTTCAAGAAAACGTTCTACCGCTCGTTCCATTGCGCTGATTCGCTTCAGGTCCATATCTTCCGCGGATTCTTCCTCCGGTGTATGGTCACCTCTCTTATTATTGAACGGATATAGATTCTCTGACGATTCATCGATGTCTGTTTCGGACTTTTTCAGATTTGAAGCATTATCGTGTTCCTCAGACACTTCTTTCAAAGTATCCTTTTTAGAGAGACCAACACTGACTTTTTCTTCCTTTGACATCCGTATCAGCCCTCCTTTTTTATAAACTATCAATGCCCTCGAATGTCTCTCTACTTATATATCCCCCTGGAGTGACATTTTGTGACATAATTTTTAAAACTTTTTATTATTTTCTATAAATCCTATTATACCATAGGAATAATCAAGCAAAAAGGGAAATATCCAACGAGGATATTTCCCTTAATATAAAATCTATAAATTTTTATTCACCGCTGGAACTTGAAGAACTGGTTGTTGTTCCATCACTTTCGTAACCGCCGTTCTCCCAGTAGAAATCATCATATTCATAATCATCTGCATGGTTATTTAAATAATAATCAGAATCTACATCCGACTCATCCACTTCGTAAAGTTCCTGAAGTTCTGTAGCTTTCGGTTCTGCAATAACTTCTCCGGCCATCAGTGCATCAATAACTTCCTGTACAGCTTTAATCGAATCATCGTCTAAAACTTCAACATCCAACGGAGCTTCCGCATAGGATGCACAATATTCCTGAGAACTTATTCCGTACACACTGGAAGAAATAATATTCCATTCAGCACCATCATTAAGCTGCATCTTTACAAGGCTGGCAATCTGCTGGGATGAGAAGTTGGTATCCATCTTTCCCTCAAGACTGGTTAACAAGCCTGTATAACCGGTTAAAATAGCTGGTGATTTCAATCTCTCAAGGAGTGCTGCGATAACCTTCTGTTGATTTTTTGCACGTTGGTAATCGCCACCTGCCGCATTCATACGTTCACGGGCAAAGGCCAAGGCATAGGCACCATTCAAATGATTGATACCCTTATCGTATTCATAATAACTCCATGTATCTGTCTCTTCATCATACTGTTTATAGTAAGTGGAGAAAGAGTAATCTGAATCTACATCAATGCCACCGAGAGCATCAACCATCATCATCAGAGATGTGAAATTGACACGCACATAATAGCTGATATCTACATCAAAGATATTCTCCATGGATGCAATCGAATACTGAATGCCGTACATTCCCGCATGGGTCAGCTTATCGCTTTCGCCATCGGTAATTCCCGGAATTTCTACATAGGCATCACGAGGAACACTGACTAACAGTACCTGTTTTGTGGTTGGATTGACACAGGCCATAATATTAACATCGCTTCGGCTCGTCTGTTCCAGTTCGCCGTAAACATCCATACCGCTCAGATAAACGATAAATGGTTCCTTTGTAATCGGCAAATCCGGTACATCTTCCATAAGCACTTCTGTCTCTACGTCGAAGTTATCAATAACTCGAATCTTTTCAAGAAATCCCGGATTATTTTCTTCGATAAGTTCGTCCAAAGCCTGATTATAAATAATGGCATCAATTTCGCCATCATAAAGAGCTTCAACCTGTTCGGAATAGGTATCATACTCTGTCGTTTTAATTTTTGAACCTAAATTCGTATTAATCTGGGTAATGGCCATATCCACTTTGGTTCTGTCCAGTGCGGACATAATTCCAAAGTCATAATCCTTGGCATCCTCAACGGATTCTGCGGAATCGTCCGACAATACTGCGATAACAATTTTATCGGTCTGGTAGTTCTTTGTCGTTGTCACTGTATCCAGTGTATATTTGGTTTTCCAGACATAGACACTTCCGAAAGCCAGAGCTATACACAAAATAATCGATATAACTTTGCCCACCCAGTGGGTTCTTCTGCCAAACTGAAACAGAAAACAAATCAGTGCCAGCAATGCCAGAACAGCGCTTATAATAATAAAATATCTTGTAGGCAGCACATTTAAGAATGCGAGAAGTCCCATAAATACAACAGATATTATCAGCTGAATTAATGCAAAAATCTTGCCGACAATATGTTTGTTTTTACGCCGTTTCATCGCCTTATTACGAAGACGTTCTTCCCGCTGGCGATAACGCGCTTCTGCTTCTTCCTCAGAATATCTGCGGGCAGTATTCTCAGGCTTTCTTGCAGGCTGTACATAAACCTCCGGTTCTTCGTCTTCAGCTTCGGATTCTTCAAACATCTCTGAACCATAGGCAGGTATCTGAGGTTCTGAAGTTCTGCGAACAACCTTCGAATCAAATTCCAGCGACTGACGTTTCTGTTCCTCTGTTCCCTTTATCTCTGTTTTTTCAGATTCTTCAGTATTGGATTTTGGCGGCTCCAAAGTAGTCGTCTTCATCAACTCTTCAAAATCTTCAAAGGTATTTTTTCTTTGCATTTTTTTAAATTCCTTCCAATTTCTCTTGACATTATACACGAAGCCACAAACTATGACAATAGATGAAAGTCTCCGAAATTATGAATTTTTCGTGTCTATCTTGTGTTTTTCCGTGATTGCCTGAGCAATTTTCAAGTCGATAGCCGTCGTTATCTTTATATTTGAGGTCTCGCCCTCCACAATATGTACCGGCACCTGATGCACCGTGCATATCTTGCAGGCATCTGTCAGTTTGCCCTTTTCTTCCGGTGTCAGTGCTCCATAAAGATTCTTCAGCAAATCCATCCGAAAACTTTGGGGCGTCTGACTCTGATATAGATATTTGCGTTCCGGAATATCGTCAATAACCTCTCCATCCTCGGAAACAATAATGGTATCCACGGCCGGAATCGCTGTATCCACCGCATCATATTTTAATACTGCCTCAATATGTGCCTCAATCAATCTTTGAGATACAAAAGGCCGAACCCCATCCTGGGTAATGATATAATGTTCTTCATTGGTTCCAAAATCTTTTTCTATCTCTTCAATAATATTCATAATAGTGTCATTGCGTTCCCTTCCACCGGGAACCAGATGTATCCGCTTCTGTTCCTCTTGTGGCATATACTCTGACACCAGATTTTTCATATGTTCTACCCATTCCGGATGAACACCTACATATATATTCTCAAGTTTTTGGCAGTCTGCAAAAGCCTTTATTGTGTGCATAATAATCGGACATCCCGCCAAATCCAGAAATTGTTTCGGCATATCCGCACCAAACCGCAGACCGGAGCCCCCGGCTACAATCACTCCAAAAATCATTCTGCATTTCCTCCCCGTCTGGCTTTTAAAATGGCTTTAACCGCTTCCGATGAAGATGTACTTCCATGCTTTTTCCGCCAAAAAGGCATTTTTAAAAGACCGGTAAGTGTACCAACACCGTAACTAACATGAAGACTTAAAAACAAAAATGGAAGTGCCAGCTGACTCACCTGCTTTTTTATCTTTTTAACAGAGAAAACAGACATCAGCGCTGCCACCGTTCCATAAGCACCCCACATTAATTTTGCAGGCCATCTGCATTTTTTTGCAGCAAGCAGGCTCGTCCCAAGAATGCCACAGACAAAGGCAAAGGGCACAAAATGATAAAGGGACAGGCATTTCGGACATACCCCTGAGGTCAGGCCAATCCAATAGCCATTACCATATTTCTGATGTATCATTTCTTTCAGACTGCTTCGAACATGCTGGGCTGAGTGAATTTCCGGATTAAAGCAGATACGGTATCCGGCTTTTCGAATACGATAATGGAGTTCATTATCCTCTGTCCGTCCAAGTTCTTCATTAAAACCGCCAACCTCTTCAAAAACCTGTCGCCGATAGGCTCCATGAAAAACCGAGTTCACATAACTCTTCTCCCCGTTTCTTCGATAGGAAGCAATGCTGCTTCCAAACATGGAACTTTCTGCCAAAAGCAGGGTCTCTTTCCAAGGTGTCGGCTCCACAACCATGTTCGGTCTTGGACCGCCACAGACATCTTCGCCACTCTCTAAGGTTTCCACATTTCGACGTACAAAATCCTCCGGAATCGAAGCATGACTGTCCACACGGATAATCACATCTCCTGCCGCCGCCATAATGGCCTGATTCCAGCCCGAAGCCTGATTGCCTTTATGATTTTCCACTACTTTAACTGCACTAAAATCAAGGCCATCCTTTCGGAAAGCCTCCATTATATTCCGGGTACCATCTGTCGATTTGCTGTCCACCAGAATAATCTCCATATCTTCATGGGGATAATCCTGACGGCAGAAATCCTTAAACAACCCGGGCAGATTTTTTTCTTCATTATATGCAATTGTGCAGAGTGAAACTTTCATAATGCCTCCATATTTCTATCGAAACACAGCTATCACTGTATCCACCATTGTTTTTAATTCACGCAGAAATCCAAATTCACGTAGATTTCTCAAATTATATTCCATCTTCTCAGGAAGTACCATATGGATATAGGCATCATCCACATCCTCGACATCCATAAGAAGCTTTTCTTCATCTTTATATCGAATAGACGCCTCCGAAGTCACACCGGCAGGCAGCAGCAACGTTGCTGTCATCTCATCGGTATACTCCCGGACATATTTCACGACTTCCGGACGGGTACCTACAAAGGACATATCCCCCAGAAAAATATTAATTAACTGAGGCAGTTCGTCCAAACGATATCCTCGCATCTTTTTCCCAAGAGGGGTAATTCTTGCATCACCGCTGGCAGTTACCTGGGTTCCCATTTTATCCGCATGATTAACCATGGTCCGGAATTTAAAAATACGGAACTGGCGTCCATACTGGGTCACCCTCACCTGGCGAAATAATGCAGGTCCCGGCGAATCCATTCGGACTGCTACTGCAAGAGCCACCATGACCGGTGCAAGTATAATAAGAAGTAATGCTGAAAGCACCACGTCCATCAGCCGTTTCAGGCAAAGGCTCAGCCGCTTTTTCTGTAATTGTTCATAGTAGGGCCGAACCGCATCATTTTGCATACGTTTCGGCAGGTCTTCCCATTTTCTCAGCATAAATCTGTCCATACTTTCTTAAAGGTATTTATCACATAGGCTGCCTGTTCATCGGTCAGGCAGGTGTGCAGGGGCAGTGTTATTTCATTCTCAAACATATGGTATGCATTTGGATAATCTTTAATATCAAAGCCCATATTTTTATAAGCCGTCAATAAAGGCAGAGGCTTATAGTGAACGTTCACAGCCACTCCTTCTTCAGCCATAGCGGTAATCACCTGATTTGTGAATTCCCGGCTTTTTCCTATAAGACGCACCAGATACAAATGTCCGCTGGACGCTCCATCCTCTGTGAAATGAACAAGTCTTTCGACAGGAAGGTCCGAAAAGGCCTTATCATAGCCCTCAATAAGTTCACGGCGGCGGCGCAGAATATCCGGATACCGCTTCAACTGAATCAGTCCAATAGAAGCCATAATATCCGTCATATTGCATTTATAATAGGGGGCCACAATATCGTATTCCCATGCACCCAGTTTTGTTTTTGCCAAAGCATCCTTTGACTGGCCATGAAGGGACATGAGCATGTACTGTTTATACAGTTCTTCATTATCCACTCCCGAAATATCCTTCCAGGTCACAGCACCACCTTCTGCAGTGGTAAGGTTTTTAACAGCATGAAAAGAAAAACATGTAAAGTCAGCAATCTCTCCACACATCCGGCCCTTCCATTTTGCGCCAAAGGCATGGGCTCCATCTGCCATCAGAATGACCCGGCCAATCTTCTTCTGAAGTTCACCCTTTGGTTTAAATAAATCTCTCTTGCTTTCTACAATCTGAAAAAGACGGTCATAATCACAGACGACACCGCCCAGTTCTACAGGGATGATAACCTTGGTCCGCTCTGTAACTGCCTTTTCCAACTGTTCATAATCCATCTGGAAAGAATCCGGTGCCGTATCTACCAGAACCAGTTTTGCTCCCACGTGGCAGACCACACTGGCTGTTGCCGTATAGGTATAGGCCGTGGTAATAACTTCAGCACCGGGTCCAACGCCAAGAATCCGCAACGTGGTTTCCATACAGGCTGTCGCCGAATTCAGACACACTGCCCGGTTTGTATGACAATACTGGGCAATTTTCTGTTCAAAAAGTTTTGTCTTTGGGCCGGTGGTAATCCAGCCGCTTTTTAAAGTATCTATAACTTCTTTAATTTCTTCTTCGCCAATATCCGGCGGTGAAAAAGGAATATTCATTATCTTTCATCTCTTTTCAATGTTTTGCTCTGTCTGAAAGGTTCATACTGAGTCCCTTCGGAATCCCCAATAGGGGCCATTCGTTTCGCTCTGCGGGCATCCCGTTTCTTATCCTCCGGGCGGATATGATAGGTTGGCACGATTTTTGATACCATTTCCTTCATCTCAGCCGTTTCATCATAAGCATAAGTATAGAGTTTTTCAAGATTCCGTAAAAATTCATCTTCATCAAACTCGATTGGCTGTCCAATATGAATCATCTGATTCGCTGTATCCTGAAGTCCCTCTTCGTTCATCAGAAGTTCCTCATATAATTTTTCTCCCGGCCTTAAACCTGTATATTCAATCTCAATGTCCTCACCTACCGTGTAACCGGACAAACGAATCAAATTGCGGGCCAAATCATCAATCTTCACCGGCTCGCCCATATCAAGAACAAAAATCTCGCCGCCCTTTGCTGTTGCTCCGGCTTCAAGTACCAGACTTACCGCCTCCGGTATGGTCATGAAATAACGTACCACGTCCGGATGGGTTACCGTTACCGGTCCACCGGCTTCAATCTGTTTCTTAAACAGTGGAATAACACTGCCGCTGCTTCCCAGAACATTACCGAAACGTACAGCTACATAATCTGTCGTTGAACGATTATTAAAAGCCTGCACAATCATTTCGCACATACGCTTGCTGGCTCCCATAATATTCGTAGGATTCACCGCTTTATCGGTAGAGATCAGAACAAAACGCTTTGTGCCATACCTGTCGGCTGCTTCTGCCACCTTATAAGTTCCAAAAACATTATTTTTAATAGCCTCATTCGGGCTGTCCTCCATGAGAGGAACATGCTTATGAGCCGCCGCATGATAAACGATATCCGGCCGGTACTGCTGAAACACAGAATTGACACGGTTCGTATTACGCACAGAACCAATAAGCACAACTAAATCCAGATAAGGATACTTCTGTTTTAATTCCTGCTGTATATCATAGGCATTATTTTCATAAATATCCAGAATAATCAATCGTCTTGGGTGATTTGCCGCAATCTGACGGCACAGCTCACTTCCGATAGAACCACCGCCGCCGGTAACAAGCACACATTTCTTAGAAACATAGCTCATAATGGACTGCACGTCAACGTCCACCGTTTCACGTCCCAGCAAATCTTCAATCTGAACGTTACGAATCATGGATAAATCCAAATCGCCGGTAACGAACTGATACATTCCGGGAAGAATCTTTAATTTACATTCTGTGTCCTTACAGACATCCGCTATCTCACGGATAATCCTTTTGCTGACACTCGGCATGGCAATGATAATCTCGTTGATATCATATTTTTCCACAGATTCCAGAATTTTATCCCGGCCTCCCACAACCTTTACCCCATGGATATAGGTATTGTGTTTATGCTTATCATCATCAACAAAGCATTTAATACGGGCATCCAGATAATTACTCATAACGAGCTCTTTCATGACCATATTTCCAGCTTCGCCGGCACCGATAATCATCGTGTTTCGGGCATGTTTCCCATGATTTCTGGTTTCCACCAGGGTCCTCATAATAATCGTGGAATATCTCGTAATACAGACACAGGCCAGAAGGCATATAAAGTAAATCGCAAAAAAGCTTCTTGGCACTGCATTATAGGTAAAGTAGCTATATATAATCGTAAAGACCGTTGAACAGATAACTGCTCCGGAAATGCCGATTAATTCCCGTGAATTGGCAAAACGCCACAAGGTATGATAAAGTCTGGCACACCAGAAAATAATAATGGTCACCACAACAAAGGCAGGGAGCATACGCTCCACTGCCATCATATAAGGAGCGGGTATATGCTCCACATTCATCTCAAAACGCATGAGCAGGCCCAAAAATGAGCAAAGTACCACACTCAGTGCATCCACGAGAATAAGAAAGATTTTATTTATTAGTGATTGTTTTTCTTCTTTTAAGGAATCCATATCTAATCCCTTCCTCCGGGCCCATTTTACTGGTTCGCCAAGGCCGCAGTAATTTCATCCTGTGTAATGGTTTCTCCGTTTTCTACCCGTGTAATGAGGTCTGCTGCCGTTGAAACACTGGCATCATCCGGAATCATTACATAGAGTAAGGAATCTCCTGAGGAATAACATGTATCTTCAGAACCGGTACCAACAACTCTGGAAGACAGGATATTCCAGCTTGAACCATCATCTAACTGCATACGCACCAGACTGGAAATCTGCTGCTGGCTGAGACTTGTTTCAAAACTGTCGGACAAACTGTCCATAATTCCCATATATCCGGTCAGGATAGCCAGTGACATACATTTATTAAGGATTGCTTTCATAACAATCTGCTGATTCATAACTCGGTCATTATCACCATTTGGCAGGTTATAACGTTCTCTCGCAAAAGCTAATGCCGAAGAACCATCCACACCATAGTTCATGCCCTGAACAAAATATTCACCACTGATGGTTGAGAATTCATAAACGGAATCCAAATCCACACCACCAAGGGCATTAACCATATCTCGCAGTGTTGTGAAGTTTACTTTCGCATAGTAATCAACGTCCACACCAAAGAGCTGGGATAACGTATCCATAGAACACTGGGCACCATACAAACCTGCATGGGTCAGTTTATCGTAAGACTCTCCGGAAACTCCCGGAAGCTGTACATAATAATCCCTAGGAACAGAAGTCATCAGTACCTGCTTCGTATTCGGATTCACCGTAACAAGCATATTTACATCACTTCGGCTGGTTGTCGAAATGCTTCCCTCTGTATCAATACCACTGATAAATACGGTAAATGGTGTCTTGGTAACATCTGTCTTATCACCGGAAACCGTGTCAACCTGGGTTTTAATCTCAACACTGCTCAATTCTCTGACATCGGTGGAGAAAGTAGGGAAATGCTCCACAAGGGATGACTCATAAGCTGTATTATAAATAATGGCATCAATATCCCCATCATATAAATCCTGAACCATAGAATATGGATCATCATAATAATCGTAGACAATATCCTGTCCGGCTTCCTCAGATATCTGTGCAATAGCCTGTTCAACTTTATCACTTCCGCTGATAGACTGGGCACCAAAGGAATAGCTTGCCGCATCCACCATCGTCTGAGCCGGGTCACTGTCCATAACAGCAACTGCAATACGGTCTACTCTGTACTGATTATTCGTAATGCTGAACAAGGTCGCATTGGTACGAATCAGATAAATATTTCCCACCAAAAGAAGGATACTCATAATCACACAATCAACCTTACCGATCACATGGGCACTCCGTGTAAACTGTGAAGCCAGCGCAAACACATCCAAAAACATCAGTATGCCGAGTATGATTAACATGTACTTCAGTGGCAGAACATTAATCATGAAAAGCACAGCCATAAAAACGATAGATAAAACAATCTGAATAACAGCTAATACTTTTCCTACGGTATGCTTGTTCCGCTTTTTTCTTTTTCTATTACTATTAGTATTTCCCATAATTCACCTCTGTATAATTTTCTCAATAAAAATCCATAATATCCCACTTATTATAGTACAGGAGGTATTAAAAAGCAATCTTTACACAAATTTATCATATTTTAATCACACTTTTTTAAGATTTTTATTCGAAGGCTTTTGGCAGATTCCACTTGAAAATAGTGGCCAGCATACGCATTCCGAAAACGACGCCTGCGCCGATAAATGTCGCCACCGTATCGTTCACATGATGCCAGAATAACTGGTAATAAACGATGCCTCCAAGGATGGATGCCACTGCATAAACCCGCTTCCGAAGGACCAGCGGTATCTCCCCAATCATCAAATCTCTTAAAACTCCACCGCCGATACCCGTCATCATTCCGAGAAATACAACAAAGAAACCATTACTTAAATGTCCCGTATACATAGCAACTTTAGCCCCTGTAATCGTAAAAACACCGAGGCCTGCCGCATCAAAAACATTATTAATGCCATCAACCACCTCTACATTATTTTTATAATAGTCCTTTGCAAAAAAAGCAATCAGAAACACAAGGGCTGCTGTTATCCCAGCCACAAGCATATAGTTGCTGTCGGCAAAAGCCGTCGGCGGCACTTTACCAATAATCACATCCCTGAGTATTCCGCCCGCTAAAGCTGTTGTAATTCCTAAAAAAATAACCCCAAACAAATCCACTCGTTTTTCCAGTGCTGCCATCGCCCCCGAAACAGCAAAGGAAATGGTTCCGATAATTTCCAGAACCATAAAAAGAATTTCCCCCACAGCCATATCTACTGAATTCCTTTCCCTTTTACCCATTCACTGATTAATTTGTAATTTGGCACAGCGATGCCATAAGCTTTGCCAAGTCTGACCATCTCATGAACTAAACCATCCACCTCGGATTTGCCGCCACCGGCCACATCTCTCTGCATAGAAGTTTCTGCATCCGGTGTTAATCCGGCTAATATTTTAGAAGCATTTTCCACCAAATCCACATCAAATTTCAGATGCATGGCCTCTCCAACAGCTCCCACTTCACGAACAAGGTTTAAAAACAGTTCCCGTTTCTCCCCCGGAACCATAAAGCCTCCGGCAACACCGTTATAGTAGAGACCGGCTGCCCCCATCGGTGATACAAAACTAAACTTCTGTAGGGCATCCCGTTTTATATTTTCGGAATAATAGGTTTCTATTCCCGCTTTTTTCATAATTTCTTCAATCCGGCGAAGTTTTTTTATAAGATTTTCATCTCCAGCTTCCCGAAGGCCGAAGTATACTTTGAAAATTTCTGTCGGCTGGACAATAACCCCAGGTGCCTCAATCATAGAGAAAATATAGACACAGCCATCTAATACCCGGCATTTAAGCTGAGGCTGCATCTTCTCTCCGGTCCCGTAAACATTCAATATAGGAATAACAATAGTATGCTCATCCGTAACTCTTTTTAAAAATTCAATGCTTTCATCTAAAGAGTAGTATTTCACACATACAAAGACCACATCCGGAATCTCCCTGTAATCTTCCATCCTACATGCCTTTACCGGCTTCACCAGAAAATCTCCAACCCTGGCCGACTTCACCTGAAGCCCAGCTGCTTTCATGGCTTCCAAATGTCTGCCTCTTGCAATAAAAGTCACATCCTCACCCTGTTTTGCAAGATATCCGCCAATAGCCCCTCCGGTACCGCCCGTACCTACAACAAGAAATTTCATTTTATCACCCTTTTCCCATATTTTTTAAAAAGGGCCTACAATCGATGACTGTAAGCCCTTCGCTCATCTACCCAATCTGTTTCATCACTGCATCTGACAATGTATTCAACTTATCTTCTGCATCTGCAAGGCTTGTCCCCTTAACGCCCATATAAAACTTAATTTTAGGTTCTGTTCCTGATGGTCTGGCACAGCACCATCCATCATTATCCAATTCATAGTAAAGTACATTGGAAGATGGGAGACCTGTCGTTGTTATACTGCCATCTGCCATGTCCAATACGGTATCTGCTTTATAATCTCTCATCTTGAGGACTTTGAAAGGACCAAAAGCCTTTACCGGTTCTTTTCGGAGACTGTCCATAATCTCCTGTATCTTTGCAACACCTTCGACACCTTTTAATGTCAAAGATTTCAAATCTTCCTTATAATAGCCGTAGGTTTCATAAATCTCAACCATCTGCTCCCACAGAGTCTTATGGTTCAGCTTGCACCATGCCGCCACTTCACACAAGGCCATCACTGCTACAACAGCATCCTTGTCCCGGGCATGAGTTCCAACCAGACAGCCATAGCTCTCTTCCAGACCAAATACATATTCGTAACTGTGCTGTTCTTCAAAGAATTTAATCTGTTCACCAATATATTTAAATCCTGTCAGCACTTCAATTAGTTTCACCTGATAGTCCTTTGCCAAAGCATCTGCCATATTGGTTGTTACTATCGTTTTCACCAACGCACCGTTCTCAGGCAGGGTTCCATTCGCTTTCTTCTGGCTAAGAATATAATGTGCAATCAACATTCCGGACATATTGCCGGTAAAGCTGACATATTCTCCCATAGCAGGATTCTTCGCATAAACACCTAACCGGTCTGCATCCGGGTCTGTAGCCAGAATAATGTCTCCGTCCACTTCCTTCGCCAACTTCAATGCCAGTTCAAAAGCTTTCGGGTCTTCCGGATTCGGATAGCTGACTGTTGGAAAATCTCCATCCGGAAGTTCCTGCTCCGGAACCACATAAACATGTTTAAAACCTAATTCCTTTAATACACGGCGCACCGGAAGATTTCCCGTTCCATGCAGTGGTGTATAAACAATCTTGATACTGTCTGCAGCTTCCTGAATATATTCGGGATGAATAATCTGTTTCTTCAAAGCTGCAATATATTTATCGTCGATTTCCTGGCCAATGGTATGATAGAGTCCTGCCGCTGCTGCCGCTTCCTCCGTCATCGTTTTAATTGCACTTAAATCTTTGACATTATTGACCTCTGTAATAATCTGGGTATCCTTTGGCGGTGTAATCTGGGCACCATCTTCCCAGTATACTTTATAGCCGTTATATTCCGGCGGGTTATGACTCGCCGTAATAACGATTCCGGCAATACAGCCCAGTTCCCGAAGGGCAAAGGACAATTCCGGTGTCGGACGCAATGTGTCAAAACGATAGGTCTTAATGCCATTGGCATTCAGACACAGTGCTGCCTCTCTGGAAAATTCCGGAGACATATGACGTGAATCAAAAGCGATAGCCACGCCCTTGTCCTGGCCTTTTTCGGAAATAATAAAGTTTGCCAGCCCTTGAGTTGCTTTACGAACAGTATAATAATTCATGCGATTCGTTCCGGCACCAATGACCCCACGCAGACCGCCGGTACCAAACTCTAAATCACGGTAAAACCGGTCCTCGATTTCTTTTTCATTGCCTTCAATCTGTCTTAATTCTTTCTTTGTTTCTTCATCAATATATTCACTGGATAACCAGCTTTTATAAGCATCTGTATAGCTCATATCTTTCCTCTTTTCTAATCTTATACATGGGTTTTAATAAAGGAGCATTTTCCCCGAACCAGAACCTTTCGCTGTCCTGCCGGAATAAAAAAGCTGTCGGCCGCTGTAAACTTAAAGCTTTCATCATCACAGCGAATCATGCCCTCACCTTCAATAATAATAATGGAACAGAAAGAAGCATCGTTCATATTAAACTCAACCTCTGTGTATACCTGATAGCGTTTACTTTCAAAGTATTTACAGCTTCCAAGAACTTCCTCCTCATAGCCGTTACATACGGTAATCTGCTGTTCCGAATCCATCACCTCAACGTTCCGTGCTTCTAAAGTAGACACTTCCCGTGCCTTCTCCAGATGAAGTTCCCGTGGGTGGCCGTATTTATCCCGTCGGTCATAATCATACAGCCGGTATGTACAGTTGGAATTCTGTTGAATCTCGCAAAGCAGAATGCCTGCACCGATTGCATGAATCGTACCTGCATCTACAAAGAAGGTATCTCCCTTATGTACTTCGATTTTATTCAATACTTCTAAAACCGTGTTATCCTCTACCCGCTTCTTCAATTCATCTTTGGTCAGTGGCTGATTCACACCATAGTAAATAAAGGCGCCCTCTTCACAGTCCATAATGTGCCACATCTCATTCTTGCCGTATTCATTCTCCTCCCGGAGTGCAAATTCATCATCGGGATGCACCTGAATGGATAAGGACTGTTTCGCATCAATAATCTTAACTAAAATAGGGAAACGTTCAAAAGCCTGACTCTTCCAGCCCAGTGCATCCGGTCCAATCCGTTTCAGATAATCACCAAAAAGCATTCCCTTAAAACGTCCGCTGCCTACAATGCTCTGTCCATCTTTATGGGCAGAGAGTTCCCAGCTTTCAGCTACAATATCGTAATCACATTTTTTGTGATAAATATCCTTTAACTTCGTTCCGCCCCACAAATAATCTTTAAAGGCCGGCTCCAGTTTAATAATGGATGAGCCATGGTGCATCGGCCGGGTTTTCTGAGCAATCGTTACACTGTCATCTTCGCTGAACTTTTCACCAATGGCAACTTCAATAATAACCAGCTCTTCATCTTCAAAGTTTGATATGGAATGCTCTACACCAATCGGAATATAGACCGAATCCTTGGTACGGTATTCCTTCGTCTCCCTGCCCAGTGTAATGGTCGCCGTTCCATGAACCACCGTCCACTGCTCACTTCGTAAATCATGTTTATGAAGCCTATGGGTCTTCCCCGGATAAAGGGTTACCTTACGCACTTTGCAGTAAGGGGTATCCTCCAACACCTCGTGGGTTCCCCAGGCCCGGTAATATATATGATGGTTTTCAAAGTATTCGCCATACTTCCCATGATATTCTCTGACAATCTCCTTAATATCAGATTCCACAGACTTCTTCCCTACATAGACTGCATCCTCTGTATTAACAACTAACGCATCCTCCAGGCCGTTGACAACAACCAGCCTGTCCCCCGTTCGATTAATAACCGTAACATCCTGACAGGATTTCTCAATAACCCCGGCATCATCTCCGGCTTTCGCATAGTCGGACAACCGGTTTAAATCCCCCACATCATACCAGAGAACATCCGACTTAACCACGCGAACTAAATCGGACTTTTCCAAAACAGCATGCTCTACGCTGATGGCCGGAATATCCTTTGTGAAATACTTCTGCAAAAGAATATCCTGACTGGAAACATCCATATGCTGCATACTGTTATAGCAGGAATGATAAACTTCCGGTGCCATCGCCTTAAGTTCCTGAAGAAAATCTCCTGCTCTAAACAGGAAGTTCCCGCTGTTCCACAGATAGCCCCCGTCAGCAATGTACTTTTCTGCCTCTTCCAGCCCCGGCTTTTCTTTAAAGCTCAGAACATGGTTTCCTTCATATTCAATATATCCATAATCTGTCCGTGGTCCTTCCGGGTTCATACCAAAGGTAACAATGGCTCCGTCTCTGGCCAGTTCCTGGGCATGAATAATAGTATCCTTATAATTCTCCCCTTCAATAATCTGGTCTGAAGACACAACAAAAACCAGCTCCGACGGACTAAAGCACATGCAGATCATGGCAATGGCCGGCGCTGTTTTCTTACGTTCTTCTTCCAGGAAGCATCGATATCTGAGCCCCTGAAAATCCTTCATCTGATTCTCTACAATAAAATGATAGGCTACGTTCGTCGATATAATAAATTCATCACAGAAAGGTATATTCCTTGCAATGCTCTCCTGAAACAGAGACCTGTTATTCTTAATATCCATAAACTGCTTCGGATAATTTTCTCGTGACAAGGGCCACAGGCTGTTTCCCCTGCCTCCTGCTAAGATGATACACTTCATAGGCAACTCCTTATTTTCTACAGTTTATACTATGACTATTATAAGCAATTTTTCTATAAACTACAACCTAAAAAACTTGTACTTTTTTCCCTGATAGTGTATCCTTTTATTTAGAATGTAATAAATCATATAAGGAGATTTTTTTATGAAGAAAACCGCTTTAATTATGGCCGGTGGACGGGGCGAACGCTTCTGGCCAAAAAGCCGTCAGAACCTTCCAAAACAATTCCTTTCTTTGACGAATGATGGTAAGACGATGATTCAGCTCACCGTTGAACGAATCCTCCCTCTTGTCCATCTGGAAGACATATATATCGCCACCAATGCCAGCTATAAAAACCTGGTCCTGGAACAACTTCCCGGTCTGCCGGAAGAGAATGTTTTGTGTGAACCTGTCGGCAGGAATACAGCCCCTTGCATCGGTCTCGGTGCTGTTCATATCAATCATAAATATGAAGATGCTATCATGATGGTGCTGCCTTCAGACCACCTGATTAAATATAACGACAGCTTCGCCGAAACGCTGGCTCAGGCCTGCAGCGTCGCTGAGTCCGGAGAAAATCTGGTTACTATCGGTATTACCCCGAATTACCCGGAAACCGGCTATGGTTATATTAAGACGAATAAGGACGACACTTTAGGCAAAAGTTTTGGTGTAGAATGTTTTGTAGAAAAACCGAATTATGACTTAGCCAAAGCCTATGTGGAAAGTGGCGATTACTATTGGAACAGCGGCATGTTTATATGGAAGGTTTCCAGTATTCTGACGAATATGCAGCATCTCATGGAAGATACCTACACAGGTCTTCAGAAAATTAAAGCTGCTATCGGAACGCCGGATGAAACCGCCGTTCTTGAACGTATCTTCCCGAATTTTGTATCTGACTCTATCGATTACAGTATTATGGAAAAAGCCGCTCACATCTACTTGATTCCAGGTAACTTTGGATGGGATGACGTAGGTTCATGGCTTGCCGTTGAAAGAGTTAAAGGCACAGATGCATCAAATAATACCCTGACCGGCAATGTCGTTACAGTGGACAGTTCAAACTGTACGATTGAAGGACATGAACGTTTGATTGCCACTGTAGGCATTCAGGATTTAATCATCGTAGATACAGCTGATGCTGTTCTTGTCGCAGATAAAAAGTCCGCAGGCGATATTAAAAAGCTTCTGGCGGTCTTACGTGAAACTGATAAAGAAGAATATTTATAATAATAGAAATGAGGATTTTAAAGATGAAACATGCATTAATCACAGGAATTAACGGCCAGGATGGTTCTTATCTGGCAGAATTACTTTTAGAAAAAGGTTACGAAGTCTATGGTATTATGCGTCGTAAGAGCGTTGTTGACTATGGTAATGTAGACCATATTAAAGACAAACTGCATTTTATCTATGCAGATATGACCGATGTTGTTTCCTTAATCACAGCCATGAAGATATCCCAGGCAGATGAAGTTTACAATCTGGCCGCTCAGTCTTTTGTAGCAACCAGCTGGGAACAGCCATTAGCTACAGCTCAGATTGATGCCATCGGCGTTACGAATATGCTTGAAGCTATCCGCACGGTTAAACCGGAAGCACGTTTCTATCAGGCTTCTACTTCCGAGATGTTCGGTCTTGTTCAGGAGATTCCACAGACTGAAAAAACACCATTTTACCCAAGAAGTCCTTACGGTGTTGCAAAACTCTACGGACACTGGATTACGAAAAACTACCGTGAAAGCTATGGCTTATATGCCTGCAGCGGTATCCTTTTCAACCACGAAAGTGAACGTCGTGGTAAAGAATTCGTTACCCGTAAGATTACAGATGCTGTTGCACGTATTAAATTAGGTGTTCAGGACCATGTAGAGCTTGGTAACATGGATGCAAAAAGAGACTGGGGACACTCCAAAGATTATGTTAAAGCTATGTGGCTTATGCTCCAGCAGGAAACACCGGATGATTATGTCATCGCAACAAATGAAACCCGTACTGTTCGTGAATTTGTAGAAACTGCATTTAAGCATGCAGACATCGATATCGAATGGTCCGGCGAAGGCGTTGACGAAGTTGGTAAATGCAAAAAAACAGGAAAAACTTTAGTCAAAGTAAATCCGGATTTCTTCCGCCCTGCAGAAGTTGAACTCTTAATCGGTAATCCAGCCAAAGCTGATACAACCCTTGGATGGGTACGTGAGATTTCCTTCTCCGAACTGGTTGAACGTATGGTTAAAAACGATTTGGAATTAGTTGAAAAAGAAATCAAATATAACAATTTATAGACCACGAGGTAATGCAATGAAAGCATTAATAATTGGAGCTGCCGGTTTTGTCGGCAGCTATCTCGTTCATCATTTAGATGACGCCTATGATTGGGAACTTCATGCAACAAAGCTTCCTTCGGAAGCCCTGGAACTTCCCAATACTCATATCCATGATTTAGATATTATGAACGCTGCTGCTGTTGAAGATTTTCTGGACCAACTTCGTCCCGATTATATTTTCCATCTGGCTGCCCAGAGTTCTGTAGCCTTATCCTGGAAAAATCCATCCTTGACGGTTGATATCAATATTAAAGGGACTTTAAATATCCTGGACAGCCTCCGGAACATCCGTGACTATTCTCCGCGGGTACTTCTCATTGGCTCCGGCGAAGAATATGGCTATATTCTTCCTGAGGAAACACCGATTAAAGAATCGACAACACCCCGTCCCGGTAATATTTATGCGGCTACCAAGGTCTGCCAGAATATGATCGGCGCCATTTACAGCCGTGCCTATGGTCTGAACCTTATTATGGTCCGTGCCTTTAACCATATTGGCCCGAATCAGGCCCCGATGTTCGTTGCCTCAGATTTTTGTAAACAGGTTGCCGAAATCGAAGCCGGTCTTAAGCCAGCAGTCCTCCATGTAGGTAATCTATCTGCCCAGAGGGATTTTACAGATGTACGTGATGTTGTCCGTGCCTATGGTCAGCTCATACAGACTGGCATCTCCGGGGAGACCTATAATATAGGCAGCGGAAACGCGATCGCTATTCAGGATTTATTAAATATGATTTTATCTTTATCCACACGTCATATAGATGTGGAAACCGACCCATCCAGACTGCGGCCTTCCGATATTCCTATTATCGAAGCGGATGTTGAGAAGATTTATTCTCTCACCGGATGGCAGCCGGAGATACCTTTGAAACAGACTATTCAGGAAACATTAAATTATTGGAGGGAAAGAACCTGATGAAAAAGCCAAAAATATTATTACTTTCCATGGCTGCACTTGTTTTTTTGCTTTCTGCAAAAACCACCTATGCCCAGGAAACAACGACTCCACCCACCATTCAGGAGTCTGAAATAGAAACTGAAACTGAGACGGAATCTGAAACCGAATCAGAGACTGAATCAGAGACTGAGTCTGAAACTGAGTCCGAGACGGAATCTGAAACAGAATCTGAAACAGAATCTGAAACGGAATCCGAAACGGAATCTGAAACCGAATCAGAGACTGAGTCTGAAACCGAATCCATTCCTACAGAAACAGAAAGTCTTGTAACACCGGAACCGTTGCTTGCTGCACCAGCTTCCAATACTATAGATACAAGCAAATACGAGAATCAGGATGTATGTAATTTTGTCATCCGCATGTATGACCAGGTTCTTGGCCGTAAACCAGACAGTGAAGGTCTTGACCACTGGTATAATAAATTAGTTAATAAAGAAATTGAGGGTGCAAACCTTGTTGACGGCTTTGTCTCCAGTGATGAATTTAAAAATAAACCTTTATCCACCACAGAATTTTTAGACATTATGTATTCGGCTATTCTTGATCGAAAACCTGATGCTCAGGGTTCACAAAACTGGTCCGAAGTACTCTCTTATGGTGTCAGCCGCAAATACATATCCGCTCAATTTGTAGGTTCTGATGAATTTAATCGTTTGTGTGCTGCCTACAATATCAGTCAGGGCCATATCGACTTGTCTGAAAACAGAGATAAAAACCTGACCATCACTAAATTTGTATCTTACTTCTATCAGAACTGTCTGAACCGCCAGGGCGATACCAATGGTCTGAATGACTGGACCGGCGGCTTATTAAGCCAGTCCCTGACAGGAACGAATATTGCGGACGGTTTTATATTCAGTGATGAATTCCAAAATAAAGGTTTGAATGCTGATGAGTTCGTTAAGCTTCTTTATCAGACCATCCTTACCCGTACTGCAGATTCCGATGGACTTAACGACTGGACAACCCGTTTAGATAACGGTGTTTCCCAGCACTATGTCACAGCAAACTTTATCCTTTCTCAGGAATTTACAGATTTATGTAACAACTATGGCATCCGGAAGGGTGACCCTGTCATTTCTGAAAACCGTGATAAAAATTATGATATGACTTCTTTAGTCACCTACTTATACCGCAATATTTTAAAACGTTCTCCAGCCTCTACAGATTTGAATGATTGGACCGGAAGGCTTTTGAATCATGAATTTACTGCAACTGAACTGGCCAATACCTTCTTCTCAGGGGATGAATATAAGTCTAAGAATGTATCCGACACAGATTTCATCAAAGACCTATATGTTGCTTTATTAAGAAGAGAACCTTCCAGTGTTGAAATTCAGGATCAGCTGGCTCTTATCCAGAATGCCGGAAATGACCGTCAGCCTCTTTTAAATACAGTTAGTGAATCTAAAGAATATCGCGAGATTCTTTTCCCTATGGGTATTGCACCAATCCAGAACGGCTGGTTTGATATCAAAGGTGACACTTTCTATTTTTCTGATAAGAATAAATATATTGGCTGGCTTTGGGCTGATGGCCAGAGATACTATTTGAATCCAACCTACAATGGTGCCCGCCAGACAAACGGCTGGCAGGTTGTTGATGGCTGGCAGTTCTACTTCAATGACCGGGGTGAACTGGTACAGGATGTGGATGCCCTTATCGGACCTCAGGATTCCTATATGATTAAAGTTTATAAATCGGGCAATTATGCCATTGTCTTTGCAAAGGATGCCAATGGTAATTACACCATCCCTGTAAAATCGCTGCTTACCTCCTGTGGTTATGCAACACCTACCGGTGGCTTCTATACGCCGGCAAAATTCAGATGGCTGGAAATGCTTGGCGGATGCCAGGGCCAGTGGTGTACTCAGATTGTCGGTGACTTCCTGTTCCACTCTGTCCCTTATATGACAACGGATAACCGTACATTGTACACGGATGCCATGTATAATTACCTTGGAACGACAGCCTCCCACGGATGTATTCGTCTCCAGGCTGGCGATGCCAAATGGATGTATGATAATTGTAAACTTGGTACTTATGTTTATATTGATGGCAATGAAAATGCCGGTCCATTTGACAAACCGGCCTTCTCTCCATTACCATCCTGGCATACATGGGACCCAACAGACCCAACAGCTTACTACTTATGTCAGCAGCACGGCTGCCATTAATACTCACATTTCAAGGGCAGAACCTTAATTGGTTTTGCCCTTTTTTCACTACCGGAATTTTGGGATAACAGATGAGGGGGACTTTTGGATGAAAAAAAAGACTTTTAAAATTTATAGCTGCATACTTCTGTGTTTTTCTCTGCTTCTAATCCATATCCTTAGCCTAAATATATCTGTTTATGCCGAAGAAACAGCAGAGACCACGGACACAGAGGAAACTATCACATCGAGTGAAATTATCCTTGAAGAAACAGCATCAGAAACCCTTGAATCTCCGGAAACGATAGAATCTACAGAAGAAACCGCAACTGTTGAAGTATTGAATAACCCTGAGGTTATTGAAACCGAAGAAACACTTCCTGAAGGTGCTGAAATTCCCGCTTTTGTAGAATATGACCACTATGAAGACGAGAATGCCATAAGCACCTACGGCATAAGCCTAAGCAATAATATCAATAATATTGTTGTCTTTACCCGTTTTTCTGACAGTATCGAATATGCAACGCCGACAACCGTTGGCTATGCAGATATCACCTATAATACGGGACAGAACTCTTTAAAAAAATATTTAGAGAAACTATCCTATGGCGCTATCAATATTAATACCTATTTCTTTCCGGGTAATAGTGACGGAAACTACTACTCTGTCCAGCTTTCCCATCCTGCAGATTATTACAAACGCCAGTATACACTGGCCTCCGGTGAGCCTTCTGTCGGTTACACGACAGATGCTGAGCGAATGAACCGTGAAGATGAATTAATTAGGGAAGCTGTTCAGAGTATTAAAAGCGAACTTGAAGCCAGTAATTTAGATTTAGATCTCAACAATGATGGAAATATTGACGGTATTTCCTTTGTAACCTCTGCCCTGGGGCCTGGATTTGGAAATATTAATCGGGGTGATTTGCTCTGGCCTCATAAAATTGATTCCTATATTAATATTCCTATTAATGGAAAATATGTAAATACCTATAATCTGCTGACCAAAGGCAGCACCAACTACGGTATTCTTGGTCAATATGGCCAGGTGTCCTCAACGGTTATTCATGAATTCTTACATACCTTATCCCTGCCGGATTTATATCGGTATGGTGATACAAACTCTGACCCGGTTGGCGGCTGGGATATGATGGCCAATTCAACCATGAGCAATGTCACTGCCTGGTATCAGCGGGAATATATGGAATTTGGTGCCCGTCTTCCTGTCTATACACAATCTACCAGCGGCATCACCCTGAATACAGCAAAATATGAAGATTCACAGGAAACCTATGCCATTATCGTAAAATCTGACAGAAATACGAACGAATATTTCGTTATTGAAAACCGGGCTATTGACGCTGAAAGCGAATCCAAGCAGGCCAATGCCGGCCTTCTGGTTTATCGTATCATTGATAATCCAAACGGTCCTTATTCAACACAGGGAAATGCTGAGGGCCCACCTGATTTTATGTATATTTTCCGTCCGAATGAAACCGGTTTAAACTCAGGCTATGGCGATATTGCTTATGCAACCCTCTCTCCTGACAACCCTAAGGGATTTACTTCCCTTGGCAAACCGCTGGGTACTGAAACTTCCGGCTATGATAAACAGACTGTCTATTATTCCGACGGAAGCAACAGTGGTATCGTCATTGATAATCTTATCGAAAATCCGGATGGCTCCATGACTTTTGATATCACCCTTGCCAAGGAATTATCCGGCAGCGGTACAAAGGACAAGCCTTATGAAATATATACAGCCACAGATTTGAATATTTTAACTTCATCTACGGCAAATACTTATTACAAACTGATGAATGACATTGATATGAATGGCCGTTCCTTCAATATGATTGAATTTTTCCAGGGAAATCTGGATGGAAACAATAAAACATTGAAAAACCTAAGTATTTCCGGCACAAATTCTGCTGCCTTTATTGAAGGTGTGGAATCTACTGCCTATATCTATAACCTAAACTTCGAAAACCCAACAATTACGGCCGGTAACGGCTATGCCGGTGTATTCGCGTCTGTCAGTGGAAAACTTGAAAACATCCATGTCAATGGTGGAACGATTACTTCTAAGTCCGGCCTGCAAAGCCGTGCAGGGGGGCTTGCCGGTGTATTAAATGACATTGGTGAACTCAAAAACTGCTATACAACAGCAAATGTTACCGCCAATGAAGCCGGTGGTCTTATCGCCTATATGAGTGGTAAGATTACAAACTGCTTTGCCGGGGGCAACGTTTCCGGAACAACAACCGGCGGTCTTCTTTCCTTCGTATTAGAATCCGATAAAAATGTCATTCAAAACAGCTATTGGGATATCGGCACCACCGGTCAAACAGAGAATGGTTATATCTGGCCCGGAACGAATCCATCCCAGTTGTCCGGCTGCTATGGTCTCCAGATTCAATGTGCAGATACAGTGGATGAAGCAAAAACAACCACAGCCAAAGTTATTGTGAATAATGGCGGCCCTCTTCCTTCCGGAACCTGGTCCCCCTCTGACACAAAAATTGCTACAATTAACAAAACCACAGGTGTCATCTCTGCTGTTGGAAATGGCAAAACAACGATTGTCTACACCTTTAGTCTTGGTGGTAACTCTGTACCTTTGAAAAAAGAAATCAGTTGTACTGCCAAAAAGCCCGAGTCTCAGGAAACGACCTCTAAGGAGACCGAATCCAAAGAAACAACCACTAAAGAAACCGAATCCAAAGAAACAACCACTAAAGAAACAACTTCTAAAGAAACACAGGCTACAAAACCGACGGAAACCAAACCGACGGAAACTAAAGCGCCAGCAACCAAGCCAGCAGAAACAAAGTCCCCAGAAACAGAACCGCCCCTCGAAGACCCTGTCGAAGCTTTCGTAACCCGGTTTTATGTAACGATCCTAAATCGAAAACCGGACCCTATAGGTTTAAGAAACTGGACACAGAATCTTAAGAGCGGCAAAGACCAGGGAGCTAATGTCGGCTATGGCTTTATTGCCAGCGATGAATGGTCCTATGTCAAGAAAAAGTACAAATTAAAAGTAACCAAATTTTCCATTATGTAATTGTGTATCAGCTTGCCAGTCCGGCATTCTTTTCTTCCAATG
>SAAB01000084.1 GCA_009929615.1 Clostridia bacterium
CCTTATCACCCTTCATCAGCGTAAGGTTCTTGGCATCAAAAACAGCTACCTAACAAAAATAGGTAGCTGCTTATATCTCAATAATATTCAGTTGTCTTTTCTTTGCCAAGACTAATGTTTTAGCAGCTCCACCAAAGTTATGTTTTACATAAGCTATCAAATATTTCGACTGTTCTACCATCCATTTATTTCTATAACTTATTGCAAAACGACGAGGATGGTTTTCTAATCCGTCCGGGAATACGGTTTCGTTATCTGCGTAAAGAGGATATTCCTCTTTTTTCTCCGGCAGATAAGCGAGTAAAACATAGTAATTGACTTGCGGATACTTCTTTTTCGTTTCTCTCAATACGCTGAGAGCCATTTTATCATAGTTTCCGTGAGTTCCAATATAGAAAGTGTCTGCTTCGTTTTCAACTATTAGTTTTTCAATAGCAGCGACAAGCATTGGGCGGATGTTGTCAGGTGTATCGTGGTGTCCGCAAAATGTACAGGTACTCATTTCTGCTTTATCTCGGATGAGCAGTATTGAATGAACTCTTCAACACTTGGCTTTTTACCATCTGGCGACATTTTCAGTTGATTGAAACGAACATCCACAGACTTGTCCGGGTTGTTCCAAGCATCATCGAGAGCTTTCTGCATTTCTTCCTTTACTTCTTTGACAGATACACCATTTTGTTTTGCAATCTTGCGGTAAATGCTTCTCATACTCATAATTGTCGCCCCTTGAGCATTTAGACCAGTATAGCGGTCAATATTTCTTATGATTATAGCATAAAATATAAGAAATTGCAACCAATGCTGGTCAAGGAGGGACGATATGGAACAGAAGATTCGCCGTGACAGAAATATGGGCGATAATTTGCGTCGCCTTCGAGATGACAAAGGTATTTCTCAAGAAAAGCTTTGTGTAGAACTGCAACGCCGAGGGTGTGATATAGCAAGAAGCTGTTATGCCAAGTACGAAGCAGGAGAACTGAATATTCGAGCAAGCGTTCTTATAGAGCTTCGTAAATTTTATGATTGCTCTTATGATGAATTCTTCAAAGGACTCGATTAATATATGTATGTTCAGCCTACCAATTAAGGTAGGCTGATTTTTTTAGTATGCAGGACAGCCGTAACCGTAGATTTCATAATACCCAATGGGATAACTATTTTCTCGACAACTATCTCCAGAGTTGCCCTCAACGGTATAAACTCGACCGTTTTCTACTCTTTCGACAATTCCGGTGTGGTCGGTTTCGCCATCCTGACCTCCGCTATCTGGGTCGTCCCAATCGAAAAAGATAATCATTCCGGGTTCCGGAGTAACATCTCTGCCAGCCCATTGTCCACGCTCTTTGAACCAGTTTGAGCCTTGAACGCATCCGGCATACTTGGGGATAATGCCTGTGTCTATATAACCGCACTCGTTGGCACACCAAGATACAAAGCAGGCACACCATTCTACACGGCTGTCAAATCCATACCAAGACCAATAAGGCTGACCACCGACATTACCTATCTGCGACAGAGCGACCGTGACGATTTCGCCATCTCCGGTAGTGATACCATATAGCACAGAGTTCCAGAGCGAATTGTTCTTATCGGCAAGAAGCTCGGTAAGATAGTCCTTTTGTTCCTGATTGAAGCCGTATTGAGCTGCCATCTCATCAACTGTCTTGTGTGAAACCGTTATATACAGATAGGTGTTTGACACTTCCGTTTCCGTCTGCACAATGTTCCCGTGACCGTCATCGGTTTCGGTTATCTGCGTTTCCGTCTTGGTTTCCGTTCTTGACGATATGGAGTTCATCTCCCAAAAGATGTTCTTCAAAAGTTGCTTCTTGGTGTCGTCCATCGTAGCGACTTCCTGTGGGTTATCCGGGTCGGTGTTTACCTTGACGGAGTAAACCGCAAGAACATCTTTCCATACTGCACGAGAGCCTGACATTTCAAGAACATCGTATGTGAATTGTCCTTTGGTATCTTCAAGTCTTGTTTCATAGTCGGTGTTAATCTCCTGTACGGCTGTACGCATTGTCTGTCCTGTACCGCTGTCCTCTCCTGAAAAGAACACACCGAAAACAGAACCACATATCAGAGCAATCAGGCAAATCACGATGATGACAACAACGGCAACCCAGCCTCCGGCAGCAATAGCGGCTACCAATGCTTTTGTCGCCGCTATGATAGCTTTAACTGCCGCAATCGTTGCCTTAACTGCCGCTTTTACACCTGTGGCAACAGCTTTTGCCGTGGCTTTAGCTGCCTGCGCTGCTCTTTGAGTTGCTTTGACGGTCGCTTGTGCGGCTCTCTGTGTAGCCTTTGCCGCTTGCTGAGTGGTCTTAATCGTTGTCTTGGCAGTCTTCTCAGCAGTCTTAACGGACTTCTGTGCCGTTTTAACTGTGGCTTTCTGCGTAGTCTTAATTGTCTGTTTGCCTGCTGAGTGGGCAGACTGCTTAATTGTCGATTCAGCGTGTTCCGCAGTCCTCGTGCCTGTTTGAGTGGAAGCAGAGCGATAAGCTTGAGTTTGCTGCCTAAGTGACTGTTCTGCTCGGCGCTCTTTGAATTTTTGAACACCTTCTTTGGCTTTGGAGATATTCTGCCTTGTGGTTTCAACACCTTTGCGACCAGCTTTATCAAACTGATGAGCTGCTTCGTGTGTTCCACGGTCAACCGCATTTTCAATTCTGTCAGAAGCATATTCGCCCGGATTGTTCTCAGCCGCATCAACAGAATGTTCAGCTTTTTCTTTTGTGGCGATATATGCGGTACGCATACGGTCGCCGACCATAGCCGCCTTATCAAGCTGTTTTATAGTGCCTTTCAGAGCGTCCTTCGTCTTTATATCTGCCATTCAAATCCTCCTTTCCGTAGACTGTTAGAACATTAAAATGCAGGGTCAAGGTGTAATTACCTTAGCCCTGCACTTTTTCAGTTTTCAAGCCACTGTTTATGCAGTTTCCGAGGGGTCTAATTGTCTACTCACAAGCTTCGCAACGACCGCCAAACGACCGTTATTTTGGCTGTATTCACAGGTAGAAAGCGTAATCAGCTTATCACCGTACTGTGCGTTTATACCTGTGTCAAACAAGGCAAGCTCTTTGCATTTTGCAAAATAGCCATCAAAGTCTTCAGCGGTATCAGCATTTACGAAGTCATAATAGCGAAAGCCCTCCTGACTGTAAGCAACCGTCTTAAATACGGCAACCACCTCATATTCCTGCTTGTCTGTGAGTGTGTTAAAAGTGATAGTCTTGTGGCTCTCCCAAAAGCTCTTATCCTCAAACTTGGTAAGGTCTGAAAACATAGTGCCGTTTTTCATATGATGACCGTAGATAACGAGATTGTCCGATGGTGTTTTTACATCACAGTTCTCCTGAATATACGGACAGCCATAATCGGAATAAATCTTGTCAAAACCGTGCTTCAAGTAGAAGTTTGGGTTGTCCGGTGTTTGCATAACCGGATAGTTGATGTTGGTGTCGGCAACAGATACCCAACCCACCATATCGCCATTCTGAAGGAATAGGTCTGTGTAGTCGGTTAAGAGTGCTTTTTCAGTATCATACTGAATTGGCTCACGGGTTTCGTCCGGCTGAGCGACCTGCTCGGCGATGCTCTCATACTTTTCTGCTTGAGCCTTTTCATCAGCTTTATCGCTGATAAGAAAATAGGCACTCACAGTGAGTAACACTGCGAATGCCGCCATAAGGGAAATACAGATTATCTTTTTCATTTGTGCGTCCTTTCTTAGTCGCCCTCACCGGGCTTGGTTGTCATTAGTTTGTAGAGCTTTGTATTGCGAGGGAATTTGTTAGCAAACGGAACGAGGGACGAGCCCACCTTAATCAGTCCGTGTCCTGCTTCAACATTGGTGATATAGCTCATCTGCAAATCAGAGATATTCAGGAGCTTGGCAAGCTCAATTCTGTCGGTAGAAGCCTGATTGAGCATAATGATGAACTCGGAGTTTGCAAGCATTGTGCGAGCTGTATGGCTCTGCAAAAGGTCATCCACATTCTGAGTAATACCTGTTGCATACGCACCGTACTTACGAACACGCTTCCAAAGAGTAAAGAGGAAGTTTGCGGAGTATTCGTGCTGGAACAAAAGGTAGATTTCATCAATGAAGATGAATGTGTTTTTGCCTTTGGCTCTGTTCTCGGTAATTCGGTTAAGGATGCTGTCGAGGACAACAAGCATACCGATAGGCAAAAGTTGTTTGCCGAGGTCGAGAATGTCGTAGCAGATAAGACGATTGTCTGTATCCACATTGGTTTTCTTGGCAAAGGTATTCAGAGAACCGTTTGTGAAAAGTTCAATAGCAAGAGCGATTTCCTTTGCTTCAGGTTCAGACTGCTTCAAGAGTTCTTCACGAAAGTCCTGCAAGGTAGGCACCTCGCCCTGATAGTCGTTCTGCTGATATTCTCTGTAAACAGAAGCAGTGCAACGGTCAATAATTGACTTCTGCTTTGCACCGAGATTTGTGCCGCCGATTAGCTGTTCGCAAAGGGACATAATGAACTCAGATTTCAGAATAACCGGGTTTGCACCGTCGCCGTAGTCCTTGTTCATATCCATAGCGTTAATGTGGTTCTGAGAGGTAGCGGAAATCTTGATGGTTTCACCGCCCATAGCCGTAACGAGCTTTGAATACTCTCGTTCAGGGTCAATGATGATAATATCCGCATCAGAGGAAAGCACCTGATTGATGATTTCGCCCTTTGCGGCAAAAGACTTACCACCACCGGAAACACCGAGGATGAACTCATTGCCGTTCAAAAGCTGCTTACGGTCAGCAATAATCATATTCTTGCTGATAACATTCTGACCGTAGTAAATGCCGTTTTCGTGATAGATGTCCTGAACTCGGAAAGGAATGAAGACGGCAAGGCTCTCAGTTGTGAGAGTACGGAAGCAGTCAATCTTTCGTGTGCCAAACGGCATAACCGTGTTAAGACCATCCATCTGCTGATACTTCAGTACAGCGAACTGGCACAAATGCTTTCTTGCAGTAGTGAGCAAGGCTTCCGTGTCATTATCAAGCTGTTCTTTGCTGTCAGCTGTATGAACCATAGTGAGAACAGCAAACATCATTCGCTGGTCACGGGTTGTCAAGTCATCAAGGAAGTCTTTCATTTCCTTTTTCTGTTGCTCCATATCGTAAGGAATGGTAGCAGAAAAGTTGTTGTTCTGATTCTGCTTACGCTGCCAGTTCGTGATGTTAGTTTCAACGCCGAGCAGACGGTTCTCTGCTTCACGCACAGCCTCGTCGGTAGGGACAGGCACAACATCAATAGACATCATCAGATTGCGGTTCATATCTGTAAGCTCTGCAACCATACTGTCCTTGATATACGATGCATACTCACGGAGGAACAGCACACGACCGTAACGGTTGCCCATCTTGAAATAGTCCTTTTCAAACTCAAGCGTGTCAGGGCAGATATAGTCCTTGAAGTCGTGTCCTTTCTTTCGGGTTTCCTTAATGTCAAAGTGGAAAGCAGTTTCTTCGCCCACACGATAGAAATCGTGGAAGATGCGAAGTCTTTCATCGGTTTCAAGCTCAGTACATTTGCTGCCGAGCCTGCCAAAGTGAGCAATCAGGTCTGCACCAACACGAGCAAAATAGGTTCGTGCATCCTCAACGCTTTTCTTGTTTACGGAAATCGTCATATACTTATCCTGAACAATGGAGTTCGCACCCGTTGCTTTATCGAGCAGCATCTTATTGTACTCCTCACGGTACGAGTCAAGCTCATCTCCGGTAAGCGGAATAAGAATGGATTTTTCAAAATCAAGACGATTGAGTCTGCGATTGTTGATAGTGATTTTGGTAGTAGCACCACTGTCAAGGGAGTTAAGAAGTTCCGAGTATTCAAGGAACATTCCTTCCTTATCCTCACGGCTTGCTACGGCGTAGTTAATATCAGTAAACAGGAAAGTCTTGGAATACTTGTCCTTGCCGGAACGGAAGATTCCGTCATCGTAGATGGCGGTAATAGGAATAGCGTCCTGCACACCTTTCGGAACGACATAGCTTTCCTTATCCTGTTTGAGAAGATTTTTGAGTGTCTTAATCATTAGACTTCATTGCCTCCTTTTTGTATTTATCCATACTCGGCTTCATCAGCTCATAGTAGGTATTAGTCGAGTGGAATGTGAGTTTCTTCGGTGTCAAAAACTCGGACTTTATCCAAGCAGCGACAAACTGCTCTGCGGTCATACCGTTGTATTTGATAAAACCGACTGCCGCAAAGGGCGCAGCACCTAAAATGCACATCCACGATACTGTTTCCGTGCCGACATAAGGTTTGAGTACAAAGTACAGTCCCACCGCCACAGCACAGGCACAGACAGAAAAAATGAACTGCCTGAGCGACAGTCCAAAAAACATTGATTCCGTGTAATTACGGATTTCTCTGTTGATTTTTACTTCCATTTGCTTTTCCTTTCTCTACGGCGAGCTTCTTTGATTTCATCTTTGCAGACACAGCTATCGGCAAGGCAGATTACCTTGCTTTTTCGTTTGCCGCCGTAGTAAAGGCAGTATCTGCAATCACAGTCGGCAAGGGTATAACCCTGCCACTTGTTATAGATTTTAGTGTTATTTTTCATAGCGTTCTCCTTACAAGCCCATCATTTCTCGGACAATCCTATCAGCCATCTTCACAGAACCTACAAGCACGAGCATATTAAAGAGCAGTTCTCCCACATAGCTCCACACCTGAGTGACGGCTGCTGCGTCCGGGTTTACTACCGGAGGACTTGCCGCAAAAAGTGAGAAGATGATACATCCGAGTACGATAACCGCACCCTCAAGACAGACGGCACAGTAGCTTTTAATAAAGCTCTTGCCGACATTCTGCGAGGGTTCACCCGCAAAGGTAGAAAGTGGTATCGGAGCAAGTGCTGTGTACATATACAGCTTGAAGAAACGGCCGTACACCGTCATAATCAAGATGAAAGACATTACTGTAATGAAAAGACCGCCGATGAGCGTGACTGCCCAAAGAGGGATACTTTCAAAGAAGCCGCAGCTTTCAATGGTGTCTATCATTTCTGACGGCAAGGTTGTACCCGTAGATGAGGTTATTCCCGAAGTGTTCATAATGGTGGTAATGACGCCCTGAATGATATTGAACAGCGCAAGCATCAACTCCATTCCGTATGTGATTGCTCCTTTTGCAAGAGCAAAACGGATAAAGAGTTTAAGTGCGTGTTCCGGCTTTTTCACTTCCGTGAAGCTGCCGCAGGTTTTTACCATACCAACCACAAAGAACAGAACAAGCAGCGCAAGTGCGATTGCCTGAACAGCTCCGTTTATATTTACAATGACCGACCATATGCCTCCGCCTTTGAAGTTTTGCGGAGTCGTTGTAATGAGTGACCATATTTCTGATAGTTTTTGATTCCAAGTGTCTAAGGCATTTTGGAGATTCTGGACTACCCAGTTATCTGACATAGTTTGCACCTCCTGTTTAAGAATAAGGGCGTACCCGTTTTTACGCAGGTACGCCCATTGTTTCTCTCCAAAAATCAGCCTGTGATGAGGGTAAGGATTTCTTTTGCAAATGTGATGATGACACCACCAGCAAGAGTAAGGAAGCCGTTAGCTCGCTGAGAAGGGTCGTGGGATTTGAGGGAAAGACCGACCTGTACGATACCGAAGCCGAGCAAAATCATACCGATTGCACGGATAAGACCGAAGATGAAATCGGAAAGATTGTTGACAACGGTAATCGGGTCACTGCCGGCTGCAAAAGCTGTAACGGACATACCCATAATCAAAGTTGTTGCAGCAACGATGGAGCAGTAAGCCCGAAAGCCTTTCTTGACCTTACCGTTCATAGGGAGTTTAGTAGTTTCCTTGTTAGCGTTTTTCTTAAAGAAGTTCATATTGTTTTCCTCCATAAAATAATTGTTATACTTCAAAGTCCTCATCGGACAGAAGTTCGTAAGTTGTTTCTCCGTAGTCATCGTC
>SAAB01000085.1 GCA_009929615.1 Clostridia bacterium
TTTAAATGGAGAGCCGGATGCGCTGAAAGGTGCACGTCCGGTTCGGGGAGGAGAGGCAGGGAAATAGTCCGACTACGCCCTGCCTCTTACTCTACTCAGAACCCACGAAGGCTGGCTGTATCTGGCGGTGGTTATCGAGCTCTTCGCCCGTAACGTGGTGGGCTGGTCGATGAAGCCCACTCTCTCACGCGAACTGGCGCTGGATGCACTGATGATGGCGGTCTGGCGGCGAAAACCGGACGGCGAGGTCATCGTAAATAGCGATCAAGGTAGCCAGTATGGCAGTGACGACTGGCAGCGCTTCTGCCGGGCCAATAACCTGGCTCCGAGTATGAGCCGGCGTGGCAATTGCTGGGATAATGCGGTGGCCGAATCGTTCTTCAGTTCACTGAAAAAAGAACGTATCAGGAAGAGAATATACAAAACCCGGGATCTGGCCCGGGCGGATATCTTCGATTACATTGAAGTGTTCTACAACCGGGCCCGGCGCCACAGTCATCTCGGTGGCGTCAGTCCGGAGGCCTTCGAACAGGCCTCCGTCGTGAGGACAGAATTTGTCCACTGTTGTGGGGGTAGTCCATAAATGATTCTGAGGTGTCTGTTAAACCCATGGCGATTCATTTCTCTGTACCTTTACGTGCTGTGCCTAGATCCATAGCTAACTTGTGGTTGAAACCTGCATACCATAACACTATTATATTTGTACGGCATACCTCCGTACATGCTATCGCCTTAAGTCCCGAACTTAACAAAACAGTCCGCTCTTTCAGATTAAAGAGTGGCCTGGGAGAAAAACCATGTCAGCACTGAAAAAGCAGCGCATTGACCTGAGATTAAATGAAGACGACAAACACATGATCGAAGAAGCTGCAGCAATGACTAACCAGTCAATTTCGCAGTTCATGGTCAGTACCGCCTCAGAACGCGCTGCAGAAGTTATTGACCAGCACCGTCGTCTGCTCCTCAATGAGGAGTCCTGGAACCTGGTTATGGATGCAATCACTAATCCGCCAGTACCGAATGACCGGCTGAAACGCGCCGCTAACCGTCTCCGGGAACTGGAGTAATAAATGGACGGTTTAAGGATTGAGATTTTTTCAGAGGAAGTTGAATATGAATTAAGCAACTTCGATTGTGGAGAAGAGTATCTGAATACTTTTCTTACTGACCATCTGAAACGCCAGCACAACAGTAAGATTTTGCGTGGCTATCTGCTCGTGACGAGAGAGGATAAACCACGTGTTATGGGGTACTACACGCTGTCTGGCAGCTGCTTTGAGAAAACACTTCTACCCAGCAAAACGCAACAAAAGCGCGTCCCCTACAAAAATGTGCCGAGCGTGACTTTAGGCCGTCTGGCAATTGATAAAAGCATTCATCACCAGGGATATGGAGAAACACTTGTTACCCATGCTATGAAAGTCGTGTATCAGGCCTCGCAGGCTGTGGGTATACACGGAATGTTCGTGGAAGCGCTGAACGACAACGCCAAAAAATTCTACCTTCGCCTGGGTTTTATACAGTTAAAAGAAGAAAACAGTAATTCGCTCTTCTACCCGACAAAATCTGTTGAAGAATTGTTCGAAGTAAAAGATGAATAAAACTGGTTTAGACTGATCCAGTAAAGCCGTACCGCTTACATAAAGCAGCCTGGTCCTATTACGGTATTTTTGCCGAAATCAGGCCTAGATATCGTCCAGCAGGCTGTTCAGTTCGCGCCGGTCAAATTCTTCCTGACTCATCAGCGGCCAGCGGATAAGGCGGGTGAGGCGGGAAGCCTGATCCGGCGTAAACCCGAATCCGGCCAGCATCGGTGTCATCAAATGGCCGGTATCTTCTTCATACCGATCCGAGCGAAGGGCATCAGGAGTCCCCTCCACGGCTTTTGCCAGCGCCAGGAAACGCTCCTGTAACGGTTGTTCCTTATTACGCCAGCCTGGCTTCACTGCTTTAAGGTGCTCCGGGTTTGTTGCGGATAACCCCTTCACATCGTATTGTCGCAGTGCCCTGAGCAGGTGCTGGTACCAGGTTACTGTCGTGGATGAAGCCTGTCCGCCGGGAAACTCAGCCCCTTTCAGTGAAGGTGTACCCTGTTCCAACGCGGTGCTTTCGTTGATCTGCAGGCGGATATCAATGCCGGCATCGTGACAGGCCTGTAACCACTCCGCCACCTGCAGGGGGTCGCTTTCGAGGCGCGTCACCTGCCCGGCAGAGGTCCACAGCTGCAGGCAGGTGGTGCCGTCAAGACGGATAACGTAGTCTCCCCGGCACGCCAGATGCCAGCGATCACTCAGCTCCACCGGGCGGTCGTCACCGAATGTGTCGGACGCATACACCGGCTTTAGCCGGACCAGGGGCAGGACCCGGACCACCGTCGCGCGCTGCTCAGTCTGCACTCGTTCGCGTTCGGCGGCCAGCAGGGGGACGGCGATTGCCCGTCCACTGTCCGTCAGCTCGACAGCCAGCTGCAGATTCGGCGCACGTAGCGTGCGCAGCCAGCCCGAGGCTTCCATGCGCCGGCAGGAGGCACGCAGGTTCGGTCCGTACACCGGGGCGTCCCCACCCTGCTCCAGCAGATGTTCCAGGTCCCGGGTACGGACACAGGTAATGTCATTGTGCTCAAGACCTGCCAGCACAATCAGCACGCGCCGCTGCAGCGGTGACGGACGGCGGACGTTCACCGTTGTCACGATGTCAGTCCTCTATCCTAAAGACGAGGGTGTGCAGGCGCTGCCAGTCGGCCTCAATGCGTTCATAATCTCCCACGCCTGAATAGCCACGATTCACCAGCCTGTGCCAGAAATGCAGGAAGTCCGTTGCTTTACTCAGCTCCTGAGGATAGTAAGGGCCTTCCTTGTTGAGATCACATTTCTGTATCGACTCCTCGGCTTCCTGCAACAGCTGCTCATAGCTGAGTGAAAACGTCACTTCCTGATCCATCCTGCACGCTCCGTTTGATGATGTGTGGTTATATAATAAATCATACTAAGAATTTTTATTGCTATTTTAGTTCAAATCATATCAGATATGATTGATAGTAAAGTGATAAATATCATACCTAGTATGATTTTGTTTGTATTGTTATAAAATCATATCAATTACGCGTTTCCCACCGTGTAGATCCGAAAAGCGGTAGTCCCGGATCTGCTTTCCGGCCTCCGGCGCGCTGCGGCCCGGCAACACAAGATGTAGCGGTGTTCTCAGCTGGCTGTGACGCTATATGTTGTGTCCTTCCCCTGCCCCGTGACCGGCCGCTCACCACCATAAAAGGGCGATATGGTTATTTCGTGTGCGTGGTACACTTCCGGAAATCCGTTAAATTATAGAAAGTTGGATCAGGTGAAAACGGGGACCCGGTAATTTAACTACGTGGTTATATGGCTGCTTGTTATCAGGTGAGAAATAATCACGGCTTGGAAAATAATCCGTCATGATGATGAGAAGAGTTAATGTCGTGAAACTGGTTGTGGCGAGTGACTATTTGTCAGCTAAACACAAAGGAGTTCAGAATGGGACGTTCAATACCGGTGAAGATTGGTCAGAAGGAATTTGCATCAAAACAGAAAGCCCGCGGCTATTACATGGATCAACGACCTGACGTGAAAGCTGTCGGGATCATTTCAGAAGGTGACTATTTTGAAGAGCTGAAGGAACTGTTCACCCTCTATTGTGACAGTTGTCCGGGCTGGGAACTGAACGGTCGTCTGATTAAACATTTTACGGTTCAGAATGAACCTCGTTTTACGAATGGCCGCTGGGTGTCACATCCCTGCTATAAGGTCCAGCTGAGCAACGGTGAGCTGAGACCGTTTTCGGTTGAAAAGGCAATAGACGCCATCGTAAAAGCAGCTGCAGCTGATCAACAGAAATAGAAGGCGGGATTTCTCATATGAAAGACATGATGATTGATATTGAAGCGGAACGATTTAATGAATGGCTTGAGGAAAATTACCCGGATATTGTCCCTGAGTCTGAAGCATGGGAGGAGGCCGCGAACCTGTATTACTGGGAGCAGGAGGCGCTTGCTGATCAGGCTCAGTGGGATCATGAACATGGACTGTTCGTGGTTTCCCTGAACGATGTTCATCAGCGTCACCGGCACGCAAGACAGGAGCTGCAGAAGCTACATGCCCTGCTCGACAGAGAGCAGCCAGAACTGGTGTACAGGATGTCTTTCGTCCATGCAGTGACTGTCATGGAAGCATACCTGATGTACTGCGCCAGGGCTCTGCTGGAACATGACTGGCCTCTTAAACGCTTCAGGGATGAATATTACCTGAATTCAGAACGCGTCAAAAAAAACAAAAAGCAGTCTGTGCGTGAGATGGAACTTGATATGTTCAGGCCCGCCGCACGCAATTATGTTTCCCGAATGACGTTTCATAACGTTAAAACCATTGAGCGCTATTTCAGCGCCGTGCTGCATACTCCGCCCGTCTGGCCGGTTAAGCCGCTGGACATTATTGCAGACTGGCGAAACGACCTTGTGCACCGTAACGGGGTGGATGAGCATGATGTGCCAAGAGGTATATCAGCGCAGCAGCTACAGAATGCTCTTCAGAGAGTGTCTGACCTTATAGAGGCAGCACACCGTTCCCTGTGCCAGGAGGTGGACTATTTCGGAAACTGGCGTAGTGAGGAAAACCGGGAAATCATTGCTTCAGCGCTGAACATATCAACAGACAGAGATGTATCCTGATAACTGGAATCATTATACTCGTACTGCAGACAGTCTCGGTTGCTCAGTAGCCGGTGGTCATCGATTACCCTGCCGTGCTGGCGGTGGAAGTGAGCTTACTACGGCCCGGATCTTTAGCACAAAATGCTGCTGTCGAAGCTCTGGAACACTGGTGCGCGCATTAACCAGGCGCTGAGCGATAGGCCAAGAGTGCCAATTTTGCCCGTCAGTTTTCCCGTAACTATGCTCTTTCTAACGTAACTCTTTACACCATTTGTAAGAAGTTCAATGAAGTCGCTAAAGAAAAATGGTTTGAGCCGCTTGAAGAAGAGACGCACGTTTCTGAATACGAATAGCAGAAGCCATACTGAAGCATGAACGTTCGAGATGATATTGAGCTGAAAATATTGACGACAAAGAACAAGCGAGAAGCAGTTATCCTAATAGTTGCAACTATTAATAAAAATTGAAACACTCAATACTTTTATTCTATGATCTCCATCGCAATTTCTATCAATTTAAATACAATTATCAAAAATCAATTATAATGTAATAATAAAACCAATTAATAGCGTTGAGGAAATTATGAGCATAAACCCTATAATAATAAGGCAAAATTTTAAAATCGGCGAATTGGACGCTGAATCAGACACACTTCTCTTGGAAAACTGTTTTATTGATAGTGGTTATCTTTCTAAACTATTAAACCCATCTGATACATCATCTATAGTTATAGGAAGAACAGGCGCAGGAAAAAGTGCTTTGTTGCACATGGTGGCAAACAAAGCACATAAATATAAAAAACTTGACCCTAATGATATTTCAATAGGTTTTCTAGAGCATTCAGATATAATTTCATTTTTTGAAGAGTTAAATGTTAATCTTGATATGTTTTATAAAGTATTATGGCGACATATTGTAATTATGGAATTATTAAAAATACGCCATGACATTAAGAGTGAATCTGATACGAATAGCTTTTTCTCAAACTTGCTTAGCAGGCTAAAAAAAGATGAGATAAAACGAAAAGCCCTTGAGTATTTTAGGGAGTGGGGAGATAAATTTTGGATAGATACTGACACCCATCTTAGGGAAATAACATACAAACTGGAACGTGATACTAAGGCTTCGATTGGCACAGAATACAGTGCTGTAAATCTTAGTGCTGAATATGCAAAAAAACTAACCGAAGAACAAATACATGATGTTAAGAAACGAGCAAATGAGGTTGTCAGTAGGTTACAGATTCAAAAACTTAATGAAATACTTTCATTGCTTGCTGAATATTCTTTTGATGACCCACAAAAAAACTATTACATCATTATTGATCAACTGGATGATAACTGGGCGGAAAATGATACAAGATATAAATTTATAAGAGCGCTAATTGAAGAGATTAAGGTGTTTCGTAAAATTAAAAATATCAAAATAATAGCTGCTTTACGCCTGGACCTTTTACGATCAGTATTTAATATTACAAGAGGCTCTGGTTTTCAGGAGGAAAAATATGAGTCATATATACTTGATATAAAATGGACCTCTCAACAACTAACCGAATTAGTCCAAAAACGAGTGCGAGAGGTATACAAAAGACAATATACTCGAGAAGATGTTACTATTAAAGATATATTTCCAAAAGCAAAGGGGGGGCATTTAGGCATCACCCCTATTGAATATATAATTGAAAGAACATTATTTCGACCAAGAGACGTTTTACAATACGTGAATGAGTGTTTTAATGTGGCACTTAACAGAGAAAGAATATCATGGGATTCAATTCATAAAGCGGAGGCAGTCTATTCCTTAAAGCGCCTGAGATCTCTAAAAGAAGAATGGGGGGATATATACCCTTCCTTTGAGGAAACAATTGAAATACTGAGAAATCTTCCTGATAAATTTAGTAGAACATCTATGTCAAAAACACTATAGACGCGGTATTAAGTGAATTATCCATTCAAAATACTACTGATCCATGTGCTATTACAGCAAACAAATTTTTAGAAGGAGAATCAAGAGAACAGGATGTCATTAATGAAATAATGCTTTGTCTTTATACAGTTGGAATTGTAGGTTTCAAGATTAGTAGCCTGACACCTTACAAATGGGCATTCAGAGACAGTACACCAACAACAAAAAATGAAATCAAACGTGCCAGTCTGATGAAAATTCATAAGATGCTCCATTCAGCTCTAGATATAAGAATAATTACTGGAAATCGCTATGAACGCGATGATGAGGAAGATATTGAGTGTTCTTAATTATATTATCTTTTGGTTTATAACATTTTTTGCCAGAAACAAGGATTATTCCCACACACACTAAGAAACTTTACTTTGAAGATGGACGGATGACAGCAGGAGCCGTCCTCTTTTCTGTTACTTACATTCTGACATTCCTCCATTTATCCCAAATATTCAGTACTTGACGCACCTTTGAGTATCATTCAAACTGATTGTAAGATTTAAACTTACAATCGTGAGGCTTGTATATCGCCAGAACAATAACAGTGGATCTCGGACACGAACTCCGTGACTTCATAGAATCTCTCATTGAATCAGGTGATTATCGTACGCAGAGTGAGGTGATCCGCGAGTCACTTCGTCTCCTTCGCGAGAAACAGGCAGAATCACGTCTCCAGACCCTGCGGAATTTACTGGCAGAAGGCCTGAGCAGCGGCGAGCCTGTGGTGTGGGAAAAGGACGCGTTCCTGAAAAAAGTTAAAGCAGGCACAAAGCCTGCCGGTGAAAAACGTTAAACTCACACCTAAAGCCAGTCAGGATCTTGAGGATATCTGGTATTACGGCTACCACCATTTTCGGTGAGGAGAGGGCCGACAGATATATTAATCAGCTCTCCGCTTTTTTTTTGTTTTGGAGTGCTCATAATATCGGTACTCCCCGTCCTGAACTGGGGGAATACATATTGGCACTACCCGTTGAATGACATATGCTTTATTTTCTGCAGACTGATACTGAAATTATTATTATCCGTATATTAAGTCAGCATCAGGATGCCGGCCGTCATCTCAACTGGGCAGTGGCTTTGTTGAATAAATCAGATTTCGGGTAAGTCTCCCCCGTAGCGGGTTGTGTTTTCAGGCAATACGCACGCTTTCAGGCATACCTGCTTTCGT
>SAAB01000149.1 GCA_009929615.1 Clostridia bacterium
ATGCTCTGAACGTGCCAGAAAAAGCATGTCACTGGTCATTCGTGACAACCTTTTCAGTTCTTCCAGGTTAGCGAATAAAATTTCGCGGTAATGCGAAACATCCCTTTCCTTAGCCAGTGCAAACTGCGTCTGCATCATCAGATTACTGACTGGTGTGCGCAGCTCATGCGCGATGTCAGACGAGAAATCTGACAGTTTCCGGAATGCCCCCTCCAGGCGATCAAACATATTATTGAACTCCTGCATGGTCTCAGAGATTTCCGGCGGAGCCAGATCGGGATTTAGACGCTGATCCAGGCTGTGTACAGTCATGGAGGAAGCCAGACTGGTCATTTCCCGTAACGGTTTCAGACCAATACGTGTGGTCAGCCAGCCCAGAAAAACAGAAATAAAGACCAGACCGATATTGAACCAGAACAGCCAGGTACTGAGTTTGTCCATAAACAGGGTGTGATACCCAGTATCCGTGGCAACCGTAATGATGACATGTTTGCTTTTACCCTGTTCCGGCGTCACGGCAACCCGCCGCGAGATACTGCGGTACACGGTGTTATTTTCTTCCGTCTGGATCATATAGTCGAGAATATCACCCGACTTATTAAGCAGGACCGCTGGAACAACAGAATTTTTGGCATAGAGTTCAACAATTTTTTCATTTTCCATGTTTTTTATAGAAATGAATAAGCCATTGTGCCCCACCATCGCATCGTTTATTTTTTCTGATAATGACTTAATATCCGTTTTGTTCCTGAACGTCTCTGTTTTAAGAAACTCTTCGGTGAGCTGAAGTTTACCTGTCAGAAAATCGCGGTCCTGATTATCGAAATAGCCATTAAGGGTGCTAATCAGGATAAAACTTGATAACCACCATACCGTAAGCATCACCGCAGAAAAAATCAGGCTCAGGCGTGTGGTCAGGGAAATTTTGAACCTCACTCTTCTCTGATCTCCAGGACATATCCGGCACCGCGAACGGTATGGATCAGTTTTGGCTCAAAGTCATCATCAATTTTACTTCTCAGACGTCTCACGGCGACATCAATCACATTCGTATCACTGTCAAAATTCATGTTCCAGACCAGGGACGAGATAAGACTCCTGGGTAACACTTCTCCGGTGCGTTGCAGCAGCAACTCAAGCAGAACGTATTCTTTACCGGTGAGATGGATCTTCTTCCCCGAACGGATCACGGTCCGGCGCACCATATCAACGGTCATATCGGCGATGGTGCAGACTGTTGCGGCCTGCGAGCGTGCCCGGCGCAGTAGGGTTCTTACACGTGCAACCAGCTCCGTAAAATCAAAGGGCTTAATCAGGTAGTCATCTGCGCCAAGCTCCAGTCCTTTCACTTTGTCCCGCACGTTGTCCTTTGCGGTTAAAAACAGGACCGGTTCTTCGTGCCCGGACTCCCTCAGTGCGCTGATGATTTGCCACCCGTCGAGGAAAGGCAGCATCACG
>SAAB01000150.1 GCA_009929615.1 Clostridia bacterium
TTGAAGTCTGAAATCTTGATGTTGTAGTACTGAGAAACCTTCTCTTTAATTAAATCTACATTTATTTCCTTGTTCACCTTGCCGCTTATTATATCCTTGAGCGCTTCGCATGCCAGCTCATATGTTATCTCTTTGTTTGCAAGGTCAGCATATGCGAATATCCTTACCAGGGCACCTTCGAGTTCTCTTATGTTGGACTTTATGTTTTTTGCTATATGGATAGTTACTTCGTCAGGAACGTGCTTGTTCTCTTCCTGAGCCTTCTTTCTAAGTATGGCAATCCTGGTTTCATAGTCCGGTGACTGTATGTCAGCTATAAGGCCCATTTCAAATCTTGACCTTAGTCTGTCTTCAAGCGTAGGGATCTCCTTTGGAGGCCTGTCGCTCGATATTATTATCTGTTTGCTTGCGTTGTGCAGCGCATTGAAGGTATGGAAGAATTCCTCCTGTGTACTTTCCTTTCCTGCTATGAACTGTATGTCGTCCACCAGGAGCACATCGACATTTCGGTATTTATTTCTAAAAGCCTCATTCTTATCATCCTTGATCGAGTTTATGAGCTCATTTGTGAAATTCTCGGACGAAAGATACAGGACTTTCGCATTTGAATTCTGGTTCAGTATATAATGACCAATGGCGTGCATAAGGTGAGTCTTTCCAAGGCCTACGCCACCATATATGAATAATGGATTGTATGCTTTTGCAGGAGATTCAGCAACTGCGACACATGCAGCATGGGCAAATCTGTTGCTGTTGCCTATTACGAAGCTGTCAAAGGTATTCTTTGGATTAAGGTTGCTGCTTATCAGCTTTTCCTTCTGCACCTCGTTCTTGTTTGCTGCAGGTATTTCCTCCAGAGAAGTTATTACTGTGATGTTTATTGATTTTCCAGCTATGTCCTGGGCAAGAGATTCCAGCTTCTGTCTGTGATTGTTATCTATGACTTCCTTTATAAATGGAAGCTTCGTAAATAATATCAGCTCAGTCTCTCTGAGCGTCACAGGCTCGAGCTTGCTGAAAAAGGAATCAAAGAAAGTTTCTGACACTGTGGCCTTGAGCCTCTCTATTATTTTCTCCCAAAGTGTATAAGCATCCATTATTATCCTCCGTATATAATATTAACAACTTATCAACAAAAAATGTGGATAAGTCATAAAACAATTATAACAAATTTTTCCTGTTAAGTAAAACAGAATAAACAAAATAAATTATAAATTTGCTGTGGATTATTTCAAAGTTGAAAAATAAAATAAAATTTACTAACAGACTGTTGATAAATTTATGAGGACAAATATCAGAATCATTTTGTTGATTTTTTTAAGAAAGATGTCATATTTAACACAGAATTTATAATTGTCAAAAAGTTTATCCACAAAGTTATCAACAGCTGTGGATAAGACGGAAAAAAGATATCAACACATACTGGAAAAAAATGTGAAAAAGT
>SAAB01000086.1 GCA_009929615.1 Clostridia bacterium
GCAATAGGGACTTCCTGTTCATTTGCCTGCTTCATAGCAGAATCTAAAGTAAGACCAGTCTCCTCATCTATATGAGATTCTTCTGTAACTGGATTTTGTTCCTCTGTCTCTGCTAACTGTTCTGTTTCTGCTAACTGTTCTGTCTCTGATACTGCTTCTTCCGCTGATTCTGCTTCTACCGCTGATTCTGATGGTACTTCTGTAACCGTTTCTGTTTGCAGCTGCGGCTCCGCTTCTTCATCACCGTTGCTCTCAGAACTTCCAGAACCTTCACTTACATTTTCTGTTTTTACGGATGGTTCCTTCACAATCAATTTCCTGCTGATTTGATACTTCGGATGGTTCTTGTTTACTGGTTCCACATAATATACTGCAGTATAAGTATCTGCATGATCATTGGAAAAGTCCTGCTTCTTGTCATTCTTTGCCTCTTCAAAGGTTACTTTTACTTTTTCATCATCCATAATTTCAAGATTGCTAAAATCAATCTGGACATCAAACTTGTAACCAACCTCCATCTCATAATCCGTCGCAGTCACAACTTCATCTGCATCCAGCTGTTCTTTTACTTTCTCATAAAGAGGCGGCTTACTCTCCTCCACCGGCAGTTCTGCCGCAAAAGAAGTCATGGGCTGCATAAAGGAAGATAAAATTGTAACTGCTGTAAGAATGCCTGACATGGCACGTTTTATATTTCCTTTCATTCTCAAAATACCTCACTTTCTTCACTTTGTTTTTTTAATGTTGTAACACCCCTTGCTTTTATGTCTTCATATCGGGTTCCTCCTTTCGCAAATTGTGTGCTGCGTATTTGATGGAAATCTTACATAACAGCACATGGATATAGCGGTATCTGCCCTGTGGCAAACACCGCTACACTTTCTACTGTTATATCTATTCAAGGTTTTGAGCTTTTCCTGTTTTCTTTCCCAGACCCGTTCCTGTTCCGGTTTCCTATGTGTCCGCAACGTTATCAGAAATTATCTGACCGCCGATCCAGTACGCAGAATGCATACCAGACCAGGTATCTATATCTAGGCAGGTTATGTAGTTTTCAAGGAACAATGAAAGAAGTACTTCGACTCCTTTCACCTACCACACACCTGCACTGTTCTTTGGTAAGCACTCTATTTAAAAAGTTTTATATTTGATCGATTTTTCTTTTTGTACACTTCTTTTTTAGCTTTTCAAGTATCTGCCGCTTCCGAAACAAAATGATTCTCCTGCTTTTCCCCAGTTCCTGTGCAGTTTCTACCGTATTCAGGTTCAGATAATAGAGACAGTAAACAATTGCCTGCTCATACTCTGTTAGTTCCCGGATCATCTCTCTAACCTGCTCTCTCATAAAATCTCGGAGCACAATATTCTCAACATCAACTTCGTCCGGAATGGATAAATCCGAATAAAAATTGTTCCCCTGCATTGCTTCCAGACTGTACACATGATGTTTTTGCTCTTTTTCCTTCTGGTACTTCTCTTTTCTTCGCATCTGATACCAGCAAAGATAAACTTCCCTGGTTACCTCCACTAACGTTCCATCTTCCAAACGTATTCTGTAATGTTCTCTTTCCTTTGGCTTTCTTGTATTCATTGCTATGATCTCCTTCTATTTCAGTACAATTTTCTTCATTCGTTTAAGTGCCTTCGCTATCGCATCTGATACTGCCGGACGGGTAATCCCCAGTTCATCCGCAATCTGCTGGTGGGTCTTTTCCATATAGAAATACTCCACAACTACTTTTCTCTGTCTGTTGGTAAGCATCTGTAGCAGTTCCTCCATCATCTCCTGCTGTATGAGCCTATCAGCCAGACAATCACTTTGATCAGACAATGCATCCCAGTCTTCCGCTTCAGCACTATAAGAAACCTGGTGCCCTTTTTCCTTCATATAGAAGTTATGAGAAAGCCTGTCCTCCCCTTCCAACATCAGACGGATATACCATTTCTCCTGATCAAATAGATGTTCATCCACACAGATATCCTCTTTATTCGTTGCATAGGAATAAGATTTACATCCATTCACCGGAAAAACAGTTGCTCGATTCTTGATCTGATAAAGTGCATATCCATTTTTATATACTGTAAGTTCTGCACCATTTCCCATAATTTCCTTTACCACAATTTCGCAAACCGATTCCCGTAACGCCCTGGCTGTTGGAAGCTTAGCTCCAGCCTTTGGTTCCTCTACTAAGTTCCGCAATTGTTCTAATGTCAGCATATCTGCCACCTTCCTGCCGCTCGGCAACGGGTGACACTGTGACTGGAATCACTTGGAAACTTGCGTGAAAAAGGCAGCAAAAAACAGCCTCAGGCCAACCCGTTTTTTTTAACGGGAGCCTTTGACTCCTCCTTGCTGCCTTATGAAGCTCAGACCACTATCTTCTGGCTTTCTGTCGTTTTAACACATGAATTGATTTTTCTTCCTTTATGGAAACATTCTTCTTTTGTTCCGTCGATTTGGAGAATACAGAGTAATCCCCCATAGCATCATAAGGAAGATACTGACGAAATTCGATTTTTTCCTGGATTGTCATGAACTCACCTCCTGGTCTCTGTCATATCCTTTGATTTGTTGTTTTCATTTGATATATCTAAGATATCGCATATCGCCCAAAAGCTCCCTCCGATGAATGTAATGTAAGGAGCATTCTGATACGCAAAACATTACATCGCTGTAAAGTTTCATGGATCTGTCTAAAAAAAAACAAAAAAATACCGTGCAGTTCAATCCCCTGCACGGTTTATGCTACTGATGTTTGTGATAATTGATTTGCCATCTTCATAATCAAATCTCTAGCTTCTGGATTCATCTTTTGAAGCATGTTAAGTAAAATTTCTTCATCCGGTGCCATATGTACCTCTGGTTGCGACACCCTCAATCGCTCTGGAACCAATTCATCTACAGGTATCATAAGCGCATCTGCTATTCTGAATAGCACTTGACTATTCATCTCCCTTTTACCATTCTCATACTCGGAAAGCATCTTAACAGAAATGTCTGCATCAAATGCCAGCGTTTCCTGCGTTATTTTTTGTTTTTTCCTGACTGATCGAATGTTTTCGCCTAATATCTTGGCATCTGATTTCATCTTCATCTGTTAAGCTGCCTCCTTCCTTTGTATTTTTTCTTTCTGCTTTAAAACGACAAAAAAGCCGGAGCAGAAAGACATAACATACTTCTAATTTTCCAATCAAAAGTATCATCATGCGTTTCTACTCCGGCTTATCATCCATGAACGATTACCGACACTAGGCGCTATCTATTAAACTTGAACTGCAATTGCTGACAAGTATACACTGATATTTTGATTTTTCAATTTTAAAAGTATTCTTTTTTTCAATTAAAATTAAATATGTAATATTATCTATCAAAATTTATCTATGTATCTTGCAAACAATTCCTATAAAATATCTAAATTATACTATGCAAACAATATAAAATACGCCTAATTCACTTCCTTTCAATAATCACTCTTATCACTTTTTTCATCATCAATATTCATTCTTCAAAATTATCATTTTCTAAAATTATTCATAAAGGTTAAATAGTGAAATAAGTATAGCACTTTCCGCATATATCGTAAAGCAAAATCCGACAAAATTTCCCATTCCCATTAAATCATGTCTTTACCTATAGATGCGTCTGGATGCATAAAGAAAGCACAGCCAAAGCAAGATACAAAGATACAGATTCCTCTGCACTGTTTCTGCTACGGCTGTGCTCGTATATCATAGAACCGGCAACGCTCGGATTACAGATATTCCTAATTCCAATCTAACTAACGGTATCGAATTACACACAATCATCCCTGCGGCTGAATAACTACACTTCTGTGTTACCCTAGAAACGCTGCTCCAATTGTCTATCCGATCATTTACTAATGGTCACACTTCATATCTGACTGAAATACAATATGATCAACTGGCACTCCTACCAGTTCCTCTACAATCTCTTCTGCTGTGACATAATCTTCTAATTTTCCCGACTTCACATGGAGGACAATTTTCCCATCCACAACTGTACGATTCCCTAATCTCGCTCCTTTTCTTGGAGTTCTGACAATGTTATTCACGCCTTTCACACGCAAACACCTCCCTCATAAATAAAATGTTACTCGAATCTACTTGCAACATCACCTCTGTTCTAAATTTTTCCTGTTAATTAGAAGTATCTTCTCAAATTCACTTGACATTGAGAAGTTTTAGAATTATACTATTCTCAACTTCTCGAATGTATGTTTGTATTATATATTGCAAACTTCGCATTGTCAAGTGAAGTTTATAACAATTTCATCATACCGAGAGAAATAAATATTAACCCACATTTTTAGAAAAGAGGAATCTACCATGACTTTAGGAAAGAAGGTAAAACTAAGAAGAGACGAACTGAAGATTGGCCAGGCTCAATTGGGCGAATTATGCGGTGTATCTCGTCGCACCATTGTATCATATGAAACTGATAAAAGTCTTCCAAGAGAGAAATCCCTTAGAAAACTGGCTGAAGCACTGGGCGTAACAGAATGGTATTTAACACATGATGACTGCACTGAACCAACTGCCGGAATTAATGAGGAACCTTTTATTCAGGCAGCAAGAGATCAATTTGGGAAAAAGGGTGCCGAAGAAATGGCAGATTTACTAATTAAGAATGAACAAATGCTTGCAGGCGGAACATTGAGTGAAGATCAAAAAGATATGTTCTTTGCTGCAATTTCAAAAGCTTATTTTATCAATAAGGAACATGCCCGGGAAAAATTCGGGCGCAAGAAAAGTGATAGCTAGGCGAATATGAAACCCATTTTGCACTATCGAATAACCTGAAGGTGAGAATACTGCCTATGACAAAAGACGAAATCACACGTATCGCACAGAAGTTACGAAATACCTACCACGTAACCGAACCAGAAAAACTCTGCCAGATCCTAGATATCTGGTATGATTATATGCCAATGGGTACAGAAACAGACTGCATCAAAGGATTCATCAACCGGAGTAACCGCTGCTACTGTATCATCATCAACGATGATTTACCGGAAGAATTAAAACGAATCATCATGTTCCATGAGATCGGACATTACGCTCTCAAACATATGTCTAAAACCATCTGTACCTTCAAAGACTACGGTATCTATAACGTAATCTCTGACACAGAGAATGAAGCCAATCTGTTTGTTGCTGAATATCTACTGGATTCCGAGGAAACAATGCGGACCCTCAGAGAAACGAACTCGTTTTTCCAGACCGCGGCTATATTAAATGTACCTCCGGAGATACTGGATTACAAATGGCGGATGCTAAGTTATTATAAGCGACTTGCCGGGCAATCTCCTATCCAGGTGAACAGTGACTGTTTGAAACACATACAGATATCTAGAAATTCTGATTCTAATATGCGTTGACTGCTTTCAATAATTCGTAAGCGAAGAAATCGGATATAGGTAACTGGCTCCAGATACTTCTTACACTGGGGTCAGTTACTTTATTATCATCTCAATAAATGTTGCCGAAAATGAAAAAAATTGCCCCGCCTACTCCACAGTCACCGATTTAGCCAGATTTCTCGGCTTATCCACATCCAATCCCTTAGCCACCGACACATAATACCCCATCAGCTGCAACGGAATCACCGCCAAAGACGTAGCGAAATGCACATCCGTCTGGGGGGATATATGTCACGAAATCTGCGGTATCCTCGATACTATAATGCCCATAGGTAGCCAATCCCATCAGATAAGCACCTCGGCTCTTACATTTCACCATATTACTAACAGTTTTCTCATAAAGGTCATTCTGAGTCAGCACTCCAATTACAAACGTTCCCTCCTCAATCAGACTTATCGTGCCATGCTTTAATTCCCCGGCAACATATGCTTCCGAATGAATATAACTAATCTCCTTCATCTTCAGGCTGCCTTCCAGGCTGATTGCGTAATCAATACCTCTTCCAATGAAGAAAACATCTTTCGCGTTAATCTGCTTTGCAGAGAACCACTGCAGTCTTTCCTTATCTTCCAGAATCTTGATGATTTTCTCCGGAAGTGTCAACATTTCTTCGATCAAGGCATGATATTTCTCCTCAGAAATGTTTTCTCTCACTTTTGCAAATTGAATTGCCAACGCATAACTTGCGATCAGCTGTGTGCTGTATGCCTTAGTAGTGGCAACGGCGATCTCTGGTCCTGCAAGCGTGTAGAACACATTATCCGCTTCCCTGGCAATAGAGGAGCCAACCACGTTTACAATAGCAAGTGTACGAATACCCTGCCTTTTAACTTCTCGCAGCGCAGCCAGACTATCTGCGGTCTCTCCTGACTGACTGATAATGACTACCAACTCGTCCTTATCAAGTATCAACTTTCGATAGCGAAACTCCGACGCAATTTCCACCCGAACAGGAATATTAGCCAGATCTTCAATCACATACTGCGCCGCAACACCCACATGATAAGCAGATCCGCAGGCAACAATACGAACCTGGCTGATTCTTCTAATATCCTCGTCTTCCAAGCCAACCTCTGACAGATCAATACAGCCCTCTTTTACAACTGAATTAATGGTATCTTCCACTGCCTTTGGCTGCTCATGGATCTCCTTCATCATAAAATGCTCAAAGCCCGCTTTTTCAGCTGCTTCTGCATCCCACTGAATCTCAGTCAGTTTCTTCTCAATCTCGTCACCATCCAGGTTGAAAAATGTTGCCTTTCCTTTTTCCAGACGACCGATCTCAAGATTACCAATATAATATACATTGCGTGTATACTTCAAGATAGCAGGTACATCGGAAGCCACGAAAGATTCACCATTCTCAACTCCCACGATCATCGGGCTTTCTTTTCTTGCAACATAAATCTCATTTGGATAATCCTTGAACATAATTGCCCGTGCGTAAGAACCGCGAATACGAACCATAGCATGATTCATAGCATCAATTGGAGTGCCCAGATATTTTTTATAATAGTAGTCGATCAGCTTAGCTGCAACCTCTGTATCAGTCTCAGAATAGAAAGAATAACCTTTCCTCTGTAATTTCGCCTTCAGTTCATGATACTTCTCAATAATACCATTATGTACTGCAACCACATTCTTATCATCACTGCAATGCGGATGAGAATTCTCCTTAGACGGCTCACAATGTGTAGCCCATCTTGTATGCCCGATACCACAGGTTCCCTCCAGCGCCTGTCCTGCATTCGTTTTCTCAGAAAGGACCTTCAATCTTCCCTTGCCTTTACAATCTTCGTCTCTCCATCCTCATCCCGGATAGACAAACCTGCTGAATCATATCCTCGATATTCAAGCTTCGATAATCCCTCTAATAAAATAGGCGCTGCATGTTGATTACCTACGTATCCTACTATTCCGCACATTGTTATGCCTCCTTCTCTTTTGTATATTATCTGCTCAATGCGTACTTTTATTTTCTTAATCATTCCTCACCCTAGGAAAAGTATAACTCAATAAATCCAATAACATTTTAATAGATTTTTAATGGTGCCTGACCCCTTTTACCCCAATGCCATTTAGCCACATTAACTAAACAACAACTTCTTTATTTCCCAGCGCAAGTCCGCTTATTAAAAAGGATTTGCGCTATTTTTCTGTCCTTCATA
>SAAB01000005.1 GCA_009929615.1 Clostridia bacterium
AGTATATATAAAACAAGAGCTGGAAGCTAATTCCTTAGCTTACCAGCTCAACACTTATCATAGAAGATCTGTATTTACAGACTTTTCTTCACACACTCTTTTAGTTTAAAAACGGCTTAGTTCTACACTTCTTATGAAATCTTCCTCAGCTTATCATCGTGTGCTGCCACCAGAGGCTTCATTAGTTTTATATCCGAATCCATACGTTCATAGTCATCTACACCCTTCTGATATCGCTCAAAGGTTGTAAAATAGCAAGCCGAAATTTCATTCAATTGAGGTACAACGGTGTTCTCCAGACAAACGCCATATCGCAATACTACACCATCTAAATTCAAAACAATACTTTCAACCGCCGACAACCTACCTTCCAAATCAAAAATCTTCTCTACACTTCTCTGTTGGCTCTCCTCCACTGCTTCTAACTTTCTTTCAGTACTTTCAATTCTTATCTCTACAGCTCTAAGTCTTGCTTCTATATTTCGTAATTCTCCAAACAGGGTATTCTGACCTGCCTCAACTGCATCCAGGCGTGTCTCAACTCTATCCAGCCGTTCTTCAATAGCATCCAGACGTTCTTCAACTACATCCAAACGTGCCTCTATCGCATCCAGGTGTTTATCTATAATATCCAGATGGGCTTCAATCGCATCCAAACGTTCTTCAACTGCATCCAAACGTGCCTCAATTCTATCCAGACGTTCTTCAATAGCATCCAGACGTTTATCTATAATATCCAGATGGGCTTCAATCGCATCCAAACGTTCTTCAACTGCATCCAAACGTGCCTCAACTCTATCCAGTCGCTCTTCAATCGTATCCAGACGTTTATCTATAATATCCAGATGGGCTTCAATCGCATCCAAACGTTCTTCAACTGCATCCAAACGTGCCTCAACTCTATCCAGCCGTTCTTCAATAGCATCCAAACGTTCTTCAACTGCATCCAGGCGTGTCTCAATAACATCCAATCGTGCCTCAATGGCATCCATTCGTACCTCTATCGCATCGAGCCGCTCTTCAACTGCATCCAGGCGTGCCTCAATCCCATCCATTCGCTCGTTCATATGTAAAAGCGTCGTGTTAATTGCTTTCAGTACCTCCATTATCTCCCCATATTGAGTATTTTCCATACTTTATCCTCCCATTACATTAATTATCTTAACTCGTTAAATATTCGGAATCCGTTCTTTTGTAGTAACGTCATTATACCACTCCATTCCGCTATTTTCTAGCATTTGCAACCCACAATCTATCGACAAAAAAACCAGCAGACATCGAAATATCTGCTGGCATATACTTTATTATTTACAAAAGATGATAATGTGGAATAATATCCTGATACTCTCCATTTTTCATTAAGAATCCACCGGGTATAAGGCCTAGTTTGACAAACCCAAGTTTTTCATAAAGCTTCAATGCACTGTAATTACTACTTACCACCGCATTAAACTGAAGTATTTTGTATCCCAGCTCTTTTCCTTTAGCCAGGCAATGTTTCACAAGTTGTTCCCCTAAATGATGGCCTCTCATATCTGCCAAAACTGCATAACTTGCATTACAGATATGACCACATCTTCCAATATTATTCGGATGAAGTATGTAAAGTCCGACAATACTGTTAGAATCCTTGTCTACCGCTACTCCTGTAAAGGACTGGGAAGCAAAAAATTCCAATCCACTTTCCGCATCCAGACAGTCCATTTGCGGAAAAGCCACACCATCTTCCACAACCTGATTCCAGATGAAAATCATCTCTTTGATATCCTGTTTTGAGAATTCCCTAATTTCGACTTCCACGACTATTCTCCACACTCTTTTTCTATCATCGTAAACTCATATGGCTCTAAAAAGCGTCTTTCGTATTCTTCCTTTAATTCTTTGCGAAACTTCGGATGAGCAATCTTAATCAATGCCCTTGCACGTTCTCTCAAAGTTCTTCCTTTGAGTAATGCAATACCATATTCCGTAACAATGTAATGAATATCATTTCTTGATGTAGTTACTGCTGCACCCTGGTCAAGAAATGGCACAATACGGCTGACCGTTCCCTTCTTTGCAGTTGAAAGCATCGCTATAATACTTCTTCCGCCCTTGCTCATGGCTGCTCCACGGACGAAATCCACCTGTCCGCCGACACCACTAAACTGCTTCAGACCAATACTTTCACTGACAACCTGTCCCATAAGGTCTACCTGTATACAACTGTTTATCGATACAACATTATCGTTCTTCGCAATAATTGCCGGGTCATTAACGTAGTCCACCGGGTTCATGGAAATCTCCGGGTTATCATCGATAAAGTCATATAGTCTTCGGGTTCCCATAACAAATGTAATAACACTTCGTCCTGGCTCTACCTGCTTCTTTTTATTATTAATAATACCGGCCAGCATCAAATCAATAATACCATCCGATGCCATCTCTGTATGAAGGCCCAAATTCTTCTTATCCCATAAAAATGGTACAACTGATTCTGGTATAGAACCAATACCCATCTGAAGACAGTCACCATCATTAATTAATGTTGAACAGTATTTCCCAATCTTATTCTCAAGAATACCAATATTTGCCGGCTGCATCTCCAGTATCGGCTCCGAATGTTCCACAATAAAATCAATATCACGCACATGAATCAGGTTCCCACCAAAGGTTCGTGGCATATATTCATTAACCTGTGCGATAACAATCTTCGCACTGTCTGCCACTGGCTTTGTATAATCGCTGGAAGTTCCAAAGGAACAGAAACCGTGCTTGTCCGGGCTGCTGACCATAACAAGTGCCACATCAACCGGCAGCTCTGTTCTGAAAAATTTTGGTATCTCATGAAAGAATCCCGGACTATAGTTGGCCTGCCCCATGGATACTGCCTCTCTTGTACCATTTCCAAGGAAAAAACCATTAAAAATAAAATGGCCTTTCATCTCCGGGCGTGTGTACTTACCTTCACCAATGGAAACTAAATGGCAAATCTCCACATTCTCATACATCTCATAATTTTTTACAAGGGTATCAATAAGATATGTTGGCTCCCCTGCCGCATGTCCTGTAACTACTCTATCCCCACTTTTAATATAGCCGATGGCTTCCTCAGCCGAAACTACCTTTCCATTGTAAATTTCCTTCCAATCCAATATATTCATTCGCCTTCCCCTTTTACTTAATATTATATTTCACTTCGAAAACAAATTCAAGTTTATCGAGTTTACATAAACGGTTTTAAAAGGGTTCCGCAGAATACAACAAATGCAAACATGCCCACAGCAATAGCTGCAAAGATAAAAGCATTCTTCCGATTCTCTTTTTTGCTGTTGCTAATCATATCCTCTGCCATCGGAAATTTGCTGCAGCCACTGGAATTCTCTGAATTCTTGTCACCACAGCTATCGCTAAATTCACAATTTAAACAGTCTTTCATTCAAACTCACCCCACTTCGTTAGTTTGAGTATAACACTGTTTTTTACCTAAGAACATCCTTTTTCTTCAACTGTTCTAAATTATTCAGAGCTTTCAGGAGAGTTTCATCCTGTTTTGCAAAATGAAAACGAATCAAATGATGCACATCTTCCTTAAAAAAACTGGACCCCGGAACAGCACCAACACCAACTTCCCTGGCAAGCCATTCACAAAATTCCACATCATTCTTAACACCAAATTCCGAAACATCCATAAGAACATAATAGGCCCCCTGAGGCTCTGTAAAGTTAAAACCAAGGTTCTTCAGGCCGCCGGTGAAGAGGTCTTTCATATGGGTATAGTGGTCCTGCAAATCTTTATAGTAGTCATCCCCAAAATTCAAGCCCGTCACTGCCGCCTCCATCAGAGGAGCTGCTGCACCTACCGTAAGAAAATCATGGACTTTCTTCACCCGGTCAATAATTTCCGGTGAAGCAATGACATATCCCAGCCGCCATCCGGTAATAGAATAAGTTTTGGACAGCGAGCTACATATAATAGTCCGCTCCCGCATTCCCGGCAGTGAGGCCAGATAAATATGTTTATTTGGTTCATAGATAATATGCTCATACACCTCATCGGTAATAACATATGCGTCATATTTCTTAGCTAAACCTGCAATAATTTCCAGTTCCCGGCGATTAAAAACTTTTCCACAGGGATTTGATGGATTACACAATATCATAATCCGTGCCCCCTGTTTAAAAGCATCTTCCAGTTTATCTGCATCAAAGGTAAACTCTGGCGGATTCAGCGGAACATAAATGGGTTCTGCTCCAGAAAGAATAGCATCTGCCCCGTAATTCTCATAGAAAGGAGAGAAAATAATAACTTTATCTCCTGGGTCTGCCAGTGCCATCATTGCCGCCATCATCGCTTCTGTACTGCCACAGGTCACAACGATTTCTTTGTCTGCATCCACTGAAATACCAGAAAAATGAAACTGTTTCTTTGCCAGTACTTCTCTGAAATTCTGTGCCCCCCAGGTCAATGCATACTGATGAGGTCCCTGGCCTGCCACCTCGGCCAGCCTCATTGTTATTGCCTCAGGTGGCTCAAAATCCGGAAAGCCCTGGGATAAATTTACTGCATCATATTTATTTGAAATCCGCGTCATTCGCCGGATAATCGAATCCGTAAAAACTTCTGTCCGTCTGCTTAATGCCTTCATACTTTTACTCCAATCTTTATGCCAGATACGATTTATGATTATTTAAAATACCCCGTTCATCCAATGCGTATTTAATACGTCGCATGGTCTCAAGAAGTAAATCTGATGTTTCCTCTAAGTAATAAGGCCGTTTACTAAGTCCAATGCCATGTTCCCCTGAGGTCAAACCTCCCAGCGCATAGGCCTTTCCATAAAGAGCTGTCATATTTTCATGCAGCTCCTTTTCCCACTGAGCATCATCCCGGTCACCACGCACAACACACAAATGCACATTTCCATCGCCTGCATGACCAAAGCGGATAAGCTGCATACCACTTCGTTCCTCCTGTTCACCCACAAAACGTATAAAAGCTTCAACCTGGCTGATAGGGACTACCAAATCCACCGGTTCCTGTTCAGAAACAGCTTCCACCGCCTTAACCAAGGCACCTCTTGTTTTCCAGATAGCTGCTGCCTTTTCCGGGTCATCCAGCACGACAAAATCAATCGCACCCTTTCCCAATGCCAGTTTTCTGGCCTTTTTAATATGGAGTGCAACTTCCTCCTCTTCGCCATCGAAGGTCAGGAGCATATATGCCCCTGCCTCAGGATGTGGGAACGATACCCCTGTAAAATCTTCTCCCAGCCTGGCAACACCCCGTTCAATAAATTCAACAGCTGTCGGTGCTGCATTTCCTTTAAGCAACGCAAGAACGCTGGTTGTTCCCGTCTGAATATCCGGGTAAGGTACTAAAACACTTAATGAATATTCAGGCTTAGGTATCAATTTTAAAATACATTTTGTAATAACGGCTAATGTCCCTTCAGAACCAATAATCAGATTCTTTAAAGAAAGGCCACTGGCATCTTTAATATTTTTACTTCCTGCACGAATCACATCCCCATTGGCCAGAACCAGTTCCAGCCCACGGACATAATCCCGTGTCACTCCATATTTAACAGCCCTCATGCCACCGGCATTGGTGCTTATATTTCCCGCAATAGTCGATTTCTTTTCACCCGGGTCCGGTGGATAAAACAGCCCCTTTTCCTCGACATAACTCTGGAAGTCCTCCAATAAAACTCCCGGCTCCACTGTTGCTGTCATCGTATCTTCATCCACCTCAAGTATATGATTCATCAATGAAAGGTCCAGAACAATTCCTCCCCGCACAGGTACTGTGGAACCAACCAGATTGGTTCCCGCTCCCCTTGGTGTCACAGGAATCTGATTTTCCCAGGCATATTTCATCAGGCCACTGACTTCTTCTGTGGATATCGGAAATACGATAGTATCCGCACATCCCTTTAATCGTCCAAGCACGTCACTCTGATACTTTTCATCAATGTTTTCTTCAACAATCCGCTTTTCATCTTTTATAATATCTCTAATTACTGTCATTGTTTATCACTCCCATGCTGGTACGAAAAAGCCTTTAAATTTGTCCTTAAATATTTCTTTTGTCTGTTCGGACTGGAAAGCCTGAACAATCTTTTTATAAACCTCATTATCCTTATCTTCTGTACGCACTGCAATCAGGCAGAAATAACTATCGTCTGCATATTCCTTTTCAAAATAAATCCCGTCCTCCTGTGGGTCAAGGCCGCAATCCAATGCATAATTCCCATTGATAACAGCTGCTGTTACATCTGGAAGCATTGCATAAATATTTGAAGCATCGGCTTCGACAAATTCCACATTGACATTATAGGTTTCAATATCCGTAATTTCCGGATTAGCCCCGGCATCGGCTTTTAATGTAATGACCCCGGTATCGGCTAAAAGCTTCAAAGCACGTCCTCCATTGGAGGCATCCCCGGGAATCGCTATTTTGTCCCCATCTTTTAACTCTGAAACATCAGATATTTTATCTGAATACAAATTCATGGCAATAATAAAGGTATCCCCAATGGCCGTAATATCATAACCCTTATTGGCAACTTCATTGTCAAAATAGGCATGGTGCTGAAATGCATTCATATCAATTTCTCCACTGTTTAATGCTTCATTTGGCAATGAAAAATCAGAGAACTGTACGAGTTCCAGATTAATGCCTTCCTTTGCCAGTTCTTCACCAATCGGATTCCATATATCTTCATAAATCGTTCCTGTTAATCCAATTTTTACGGTAACATTTCCTTCAGCTTCTGCTGTTTCTGTTTTCTTTTCTGCTGACCCACAGGCTGTCAGACTAAATGCTAATACAATACTTAAAATTGCTGCTATCCATCGATTCTTTTTCATTTTTATATCCTCCTGATAATTAATGCTGATTTTTCTTTTCAATAACCGTTCCCGCAAACTGAATAAGCGAAACAAATAAAACAAGTACAATAACTGTGACATAGGTTACATCCGCCTGGTTTCTGTCATGTCCATAGCGAATAGCAAAATCACCCAAACCTCCTGCTCCTACAGCGCCTGCCATAGCCGTCAGTCCAAGCAGACTGATAATAGTAATAGTTGTTCCTCTGGCAATTCCCGGAATACTTTCTTTAAAATACACTAAGAAAATAATTTCCAATGTGGAACATCCCATAGCCCTTGCCGCTTCAATCAGTCCCTTATCCACCTCAGCAAAAGCATTTTCTATCTGACGTGTAAAGAAGGGTGTTGCCCCAAATACAAGAGGTACAATAGCCCCTGTAACACCAATGGCTGTTCCTGTAAGCAGTCTGCTCAAAGGCATAAGTCCTGCCAGCAGAATGATAAATGGAATAGAACGGAAAAAGTTAATGCATTTATCCAGTATCTGATATACACCTGGATTTTCCCGAATGCCACCTGGTCTTGTCACCGTAAGAACCACTCCGAAAATCAGCCCGAAGATAAATACAAAAATGCCAGACCACAAAGTCATAATTAGAGTCTCCTGAATACTTTGCCAAAGTACATCCGGCTTATCAAGCACATTGGGTATTATTTTTTCTAACAGTTCCTGCATCTAAAATCACCTCCACACCAATATTCTTTTCTTTTAAAAGTTCTATAGCCTCTTGAATATTCTTTCTTTCTCCACTGACGATAGCTACCAGCCCGCCAATAGGATTCTCATGAATAAGTTCAATGTTTCCAAAAATAATATTGATATCCAATTCATATTTTCTGGATATATGAGATACTAAAGCATCCGAAACATCCTGTTTTAAATATCTTAACCGAAGGATGCATTGTCCTTCTTTAAGGGCGGTCATCGGGCTTCCTTCTTCGACCAGTTCATAAATACGTGAAAGATTGGACGTACTGTCTACAAAAGCTTTTGTAATTTCTTGTTTTGGTGATGCAAATACCTCGAAAACGCTTCCTTTTTCAACAACCTGTCCCTTCTCCATAACAGCTACTTCATCACAGATTTCTTTAACCACCTGCATCTCATGGGTAATCATTACAATAGTAATTCCCATTTCCTCATTGACCTTTTTCAAAAGTTTTAAAATGGATTTCGTTGTCTGAGGGTCTAATGCACTGGTGGATTCATCGCTGAGCAGTACCTGTGGGTCATTGGCAAGGGCCCTTGCAATGGCTACCCTCTGCTTTTGTCCGCCGGATAACTGGGATGGGTAGGATTTCTTATATTCCTCCAGCCCTACCAATTTCAAAAGTCCTTCAATCTTTTCTTCCTTTTCTGCTTTACCCAATTTGCTTCTTCGCAGTGGAAATGCTACATTTTCATAAACCGTCCGGGATTTAAAAAGATTAAACTGTTGAAAAATCATACCTATCTTCTTTCTATGTTCCCTGAGTTTATCTTCCGACAGTCCTGTCAGTTCCACACCATCCACATAGACTTTACCTTCTGTGGGACTTTCTAAAAGATTAATGCAGCGGACTAAGGTTGATTTTCCTGCACCTGAAAAACCGATGATACCAAAGATTTTTCCCTTTTGGATATTTAAATTTACATTCTCGACGGCTGCTATCTGCCTGCCACCTGAATCAAATCGTTTGCTTACATTTTCAAATCGTATCATTGTAGAATCCCCTCTTTTCATCATACTTTTGTGCTGATGTCTTCGACATCCCCATCACCTTCTGCCTTTTGTGCTGATGTCTTCGACATCCCCATCACCTTCTGCCTTTTGTGCTGATGTCTTCGACATCCCCATCTCGCAGCATAGCTGCTCGATGATGGACATTCGCCAAATGGCCTTTCGTGCCAGCACGAGGCCGCTTGGCTCATTGTCAGCACAAAAAAAGAACAGGCACAAATCTGCGCCTGTTCCTAAATGACTTCCATCACATTCGATTCGGTGGAAGTCCGGATTTTTGGCGCACTTGAACAGACATGTTACAGCACATGCCCATGGTATACATCATCTGGTTCATTTTAGAAATTCTAATTTCTGCTTTCATATGTCTGCTCCTTTCTCATACATTTCTTAACATGTTTACATTATATCAAGGTTAAGAAAAAGGTGTTAATACCGAGATTCTATACTTCGTTATAACTAATACCTATAGCAGTTCTTGCCGATAGTTTTCCAGTTCCTGAATATAAAGCTGTCCAATCGGACTGATATTTGAGCCTTTTCGTTTAATATAGCCAATCCTCATCTTCTCTGTTTCCACCAGTGGAACCGCCCGGTAATCTTCACCGTTTAATTCCTCACAGACGATTCCTGAACACAATGTATACGCATCCAGTCCTACCATCAGGTTAAGTAAAGTTGCCCGGTCATCCGCACGAATAATCTTTTTATAGTCATAGGTGCTTTTCATCTCTTCCGCATAGTAAAAGGATTTATTTTTCCCCTGGTCAAAAGCCAGACATGGATAATCTTCCAGCTCTTCCATTGAAATAGCCGACTGGTTTGCCAGCGGATGCCTGCTCCAGAGATACACAAAGGTTTCGCACTGGAACAATTCTGTAAATTCCAGGCCATTTTCCTTAAAAAGCTTCTGCATCACCTGTTGATTAAAATCATTCAGATAAAGAATGCCCAACTCACTTTTAAAATATTTAACATTTTCAATAACCTCATAGGTTTTTGTTTCATGAATGGCAAATTCATACTCATCCATCCCTGTTTTCTTTACCATTTCCACAAAGGCCTTCACAGCAAAAGTATAATGCTGGGTCGAAACACTGAACTTTTTCTTTGATGTTTTTCCAATGTAACGGTTCTCCAACAAGCTGTACTGTTCTGCTACCTGACGTGCATATCCAAGGAATTCTTCCCCTTCCGGTGTAATAACAATTCCTCTGTTTGAACGAAGGAAAATATCCACACCAATTTCTTCTTCCAGGTCTTTTACTGTTGAGGACAGACTTGGCTGGGAAATAAAGAGTTTCTTTGCCGCCACATTCATCGAACCGCTGTCTGCAATGGTAATCACCTGTCGTAATTGTTGTAATGTCATTTTATCCGCTCCTTCCTCAGACCACACTCGCACCAAACGGCATAAGTGCAAGTTTTGCTATTTTAAAATGCTGCATTCCAAAAGGAATACCTATAATCGTTATACATAAAACACATCCCATAAGTGCTGATTCTATAGCCAACGGAATGCCTGAAAAAATCATCCATAGAATATTTAAAATAACTGAGCCTGCTCCTCCAACATAAATAACTTCCTTCCCAAAAGGGAAAAAGGCCAAGGCTGCAAACTTGAAACACTGAGTTCCAATAGGAATCCCAACAATGGTAATGCACCATAAAACCCCTGCCAGACACCAGGTCATCCCACTGATAAACCCACCGAAAATAAACCATAATATATTTCCAAGACAACCCATAATTATCCCTCCCTGCTATTTAATAGATTATATAAGTCATTCAATATCTGTTTCACCTGACGAATTGCTTCATTCAACTGCTCTCTTGTTTCGGCAATACGGCTCTGCACCAAATAATCTGAAATGATATCATCAAAGAAAAAATCGGCAAAGGTCAGAAATGTGCCTACTTCCAGCTGAAACTGACTCGGCAAATGAACATCCTTTAACTCTTTCTGAAAAATCTGAAGCCGGTATCGGGCATCTTCCATATAGCCTGTGGCATCGTTCATTTTTGAATGTTTGACAAGACTGGCAAAAAAGCCACCACCAATCATATCAACGAATCCCCAATTGCTGGCACTCTTCAACTTTAAAGCTGCATTCTCAAGGCTTTCTAATGCCTGTTCTCCAGCTGTAACAGCCTGCTGTACTTCCATACGCATTAATTCATTTTCCATCATAATTCCTCCTTGTTTTGTGCAAGCTTTATTGCGGCCTCCGCTTTATTTAAATGCTGATAAAAGAAAAGACTTTTATCATGACGTTAGCCACAATAAAAGTCTTGCTGTTTCATTTGATACGGATATCCGAGGCTCTAACACCTGAATATCGGTTGACGATCTCAAACCCATCCGTCGCCGGACGTTCAGCTACTCCCTTTAACTGCTTATGGGACGAATATAACATATTCTGTAAAAAAAGTCAATTCAATCGCCTAAAGTAGTCCTTGGTTTCCCGCACAACCACGTTACTCAGTGCCACAAGGGCTATCAGGTTCGGCAAAGCCATCAGGGCATTAAATATATCTGCAATATTCCATACAGCCTCTACAGTCATATATGGTCCGATAAAAACAGCCAGTATGTAGAGCCAGCGATATGAAAATACAACTTTTTTATTTCTATTAAACAGATACTCAATACATCTTTCACCATAATAATCCCATCCGAGAATGGTCGTAAATGCGAAAAACACCAGACAAAGCATCAATACAAAGGATGAAATTTCCGCCGGGAAAGGAAGACCTTTCTGGAATGCTGCCGTTGTAATCTCAACGCCTTCCAGACCCGTATTCCAAGTTCCTGTCAATACGATGGAAATTCCTGTCATGCTACAGATAACAACTGTATCGATAAAAGTTCCTGTCATCGAAACCAGACCCTGACGTGCAGGTTCTTTCGTCTGTGCTGCGGCAGCTGCAATTGGTGCACTTCCCAAACCAGCTTCATTTGAGAAAATTCCACGGGCAATACCCTTTTGCATGGCAACTACCATAGAACCCATAACACCACCCGCTAAGGCACTGCCGGTAAATGCAGATTTTACAATGAGTACAACCGCTTCTGGAATTCTTGCTGCATTTGTTATCAAAATAAGCGCTGCAAAAGTCACATAAAGTACAGCCATAAATGGAACAACAACTTCTGAAACCTTTGCAATACGTTTAATGCCACCTAATATAACCAGCCCAACAATAACGGTCATAATAAGGCAGGTAATAACCGTTACCCATGAATATGTATGCCCCATAAGATTAACCGTTGACTGCATATTCGGGTCGAAGAAATTCTTTGTCGCAGAAGCAATGCCATTTACCTGAGTAAAAGTACCTATACCAAGTAATCCAACACATGCACCAAAAAATGCAAAAATCTTACCAAGCCATCGAAAGTTTTTTCCCATACCGTTTTCTATATAGTAGAATGGTCCACCGAGAACATGACCTTCATCATCAATGCTACGATATTTAACCGCCAGCAGCCCTTCCGCATATTTCGTTGCCATTCCGAAAAATGCTGCTATAACCATCCAGAACAAAGCCCCCGGTCCACCGGCCGCAATGGCTGTGGCCACACCTACGATATTACCTGTGCCAATCGTTGCCGATAAGGCGGTACACAAAGCTCCAAAGCTGCTGACTTCGCCGTCTCCGTCATCTTCGTTTTTAAACATATACTTCAATGCTTTTCCCAAATGGCGAATCTGCAATAAGCCCAGACGTATCGTAAGAAAAATTCCTGTTGCCAAAATGACGACAATCAGGGGCAGTCCCCACACTGCATCATCTATAACTTTAATATAATTATTTAACTTGCCGTAAAACTGTCCAAGTGTATTTAACGTTTCCATACGTATCATTTTTCCCTATACCGACTTAAACATTCTTTAAGCTCTGCTCAATATCGTCGATAATATCCTCCACGTTCTCAAGTCCTACGGAAAACCGTATTAAACCTGGATTCACGCCAGCTGCAATTAACTGTTCTTCTGTAAGCTGACGATGTGTTGCACTGGCAGGATGAAGCACGCAGGTACGAATATCTGCCACATGAACTTCATTGGAAGCCAGTTTCAATCCATCCATAAAGCGGACAGCCGCTGCCTTTCCACCTTTAATGGTAATAGAAATAACGCCGCAGCTTCCTTTTGGAAGATATTTCTGTGCCAGGTCATGATATTTATCTCCCGGTAAGGCACTATAACTTACGGACTCAATCTTATCCGATGCCTGGAAATATTCTGCAACCTTTAAACCATTCTCACAGTAACGTTCCATACGAATTGGCAGTGTTTCCAATCCCAAATTCAACAGAAATGCAGAATTAGCTGATGGATATGCGCCAAAGTCTCTCATCAGCTGCATACGTGCTTTGATAATATAAGCCATCTCTCCGAAGTCCTTTGTATAAACAACTCCATGATAGGACTCATCCGGCTCAGTAAATTCAGGGAACTTGCCATTTGCCCAGTCAAATTTACCACTGTCAACAATAACTCCACCGGTCTGAAGTGCATGTCCATCCATATATTTAGATGTGGAATGCACAACAATATCTGCACCAAATTCAAAAGGTTTACAAAGAATCGGCGTAGCAAAGGTATTGTCAATAATCAGAGGAACACCATTTCTATGGGCAATATTTGCAAATTTTTCAATATCCAGAACAGCCAGTGCAGGATTGGCCAGAGTTTCTCCAAAGACACAGCGTGTGTTCGGTCTGAAAGCCTTCTGTATAGTTTCCTCATCTGCCTCAGCATCTACAAAAATACATTCAATCCCCAATTTTTTAAGAGTTACAGAAAAGAGATTAACTGTTCCTCCATAAATCGTTGAGGTACTTACAAAACTATCCCCCGCACTACACAGATTCAAAACAGAAAATAAAGAAGCTGCCTGACCCGAAGATGTACACATAGCACCTACACCGCCCTCTAAATCAGCGATTTTCTTCTCCACAGCATCTACCGTTGGATTGGCAAATCTGGAATACATAAATTCTGTCGGCATATCAAAAAGCTGTCCAATATGTTCTGTTGAATCAAATACATAAGTTGTACTCTGGACAATAGGCATTACCCTTGGTTCTCCATTTTTCGGTGTATAGCCCGAATGTAAACATTTTGTTTCATCTCTCATCTGTTCATTCCTCCACTTTCTGCAAGTTTACTTTTAAGTTCCGGATCAAAAATCCCCTGTCGGAGCATCTGAATCTCCATTCTATAAGGGGCCCAGGATTTCTTCGCCTGGCTGGCATCGGCCACATAAGGTGTTTCCAAGATCTTTGGTATCTCCTCAAAATCCTTATGATGTACAATATAATTCAAGGCCTCAAATCCTATCTTCCCAAAGCCGATATTCTCATGACGGTCTTTCGCCGCCCCCGGAACATTTTTACTGTCATTTATATGAAAAACACCAATCTGGTCTTTTCCTATCAATTTATCAAATTTCTCTATGACACCATCAAAATCATGAACAATATCATATCCGGCATCACTCGTATGGCAGGTGTCAAAACATACCCTCAGTTTATCATTAAAGACCACTTTATCATAAATCTGTGCTAATTCTTCAAAGGAACGGCCAATCTCACTGCCTTTACCTGCCATAGTTTCCAATGCAACATAAACCTTTGAATCTCGATGAAGCACCTCATTTAAAGCTTCGGCAATACGCTCAATGCCTGCTTCTGCCCCGGCTCCCACATGGGCTCCCGGGTGAACAATTAAGATTCTGCTTCCCATTGCCTCTGAACGGCTCAGTTCCAAATTCATAAAATCTACAGCCAGTTTGAAGGTTTCCGGTTTTAACGTATTCGCCATATTAATAATATAAGGAGCATGGATAACGATTTCCCCAATCCCCTGCTCTCGCATATATTCCCAGCCCTCATCAATTCTGAGTTCACTGATATCTTTTCGCCGGGTATTCTGTGGTGCCCCGGTATATACCATAAATGTATTCGCACCATAGGAATGGGCTTCCCTGGCTGAACCTAAAAACATCTCTTTTCCACTCATTCCCACATGGGAACCAATCTTCAGCATCATATCTCCTCACCGCGCCCGGTGATAGGCCTCACCATTCTCCAGCTCTATATTTCGGTGCGCAAATAATTGGTCTACTGTTAAAAAAGTATAACCTATCCGCTTTAATTCGTCAATAATTCCTGCCGCACCCTCTACACCCTCATCTGAAATGTCGTGCATCAGTATAATATCTCCATCTCCAACGGCCTCAACTGTTTCTAAGATGATTTCTTCTGCCGAACGCCCTGTCCAGTCCAGTGTATCCACTGACCATAGAATAACCGGGCGGTCCAGCCAGTCCTCTAAAATCTTATTAACTTCTCCAAAGGGCGGTCTTAACACCAGATTTTTCTCTCCAATAACAGCTTCAATAGCTTCCTCAGATTTTTTAACTTCTGCCTTCTGCTCCGCTTCAGAGAGGCAGGACAAATCCACATGTCGATATGTATGTATTCCTATCTGATGCCCCTCTGCGTCCATACGTTTTATTATTTCTGCATTCTCCCCGACCTGTGCCCCTATAACAAAAAATGTTGCTTTGACATTCCTTTCTTTGAGCATATTCAGCATTATATCTGTTTTTCCTTCTTTTGGTCCATCATCAAAGGTTAAGGCAACCACTTTCTCGCTCTGGTTTCCCGGTAATGCAAATACATTTTTCGATGCAGATACAAGCAATGCCATTAGAAGAAGCAGCATCGCTGCTGTCAAAACATGAAACTCTTTCATTTTCTAACCGGCTCCCAACTTCAGGATTCAGATTAATATATGCTGCATCAGGGGTATGTTATCCTGTTTTTTGCGCAAAAAAGAGCTAAGTCCAGCTGATTAAATCAGCCACCCTTAGCCCTTTTTCTATTTATTCTTTATTCTGCGATATAAGTGTCTGGTTCTGTTTCGCTGTAAGCCTGAACATCTCCAAGTAATTCATCACCTAAAGTTTCGCTTTCTGTTTCAGATTCTGTTTCCGTCTCAGTTCCTGACTGGCTTTCCTTCAAGCTTTCGCTCTCTGTTTCCAATCCGGTCTCTGTTTCAGATTCTGTTTCTGTTTCTGTTTCGGTCTCTGTTTCAGATTCCAGTTCGTGGTCAAGGCGGGTTATATTAAACACATAGGTCTGTGTATTTCCTGCCGGTGCCGTTACAAGAATCTCAAATCGATTAAGACCCATATCCAAAACCAGATTCTCAGGAGATAATACAACGCTGTCTTCCTGCATTGGAATAACAGAACAGATAAACATCTCCATACTCTGTCCAACTTCTAAATCGTATTCATACACATCCGGTTTAAAAGTTTCGTCTAATTTTTCAACTCCCGCAATCATAATCTCTTTGATACGGGCATCCTCTGAAATCGCATTATTAACAACAACCTCAAGAGATGTTGAATCGCCGCTCAGGCTTGTCATTTCAACAGACTCATATCCTTCAATATAGGCATCATGAAGTGTAAGTTCTACCGTTCCTACTTCTAATGCTTTAAATGTCAGTTCATAAGATTTCTCTGTTTCACCATAAGCGAGTGTTTCTATAATCTGAATCTCACCATTAGCTCCTGTAGCCAAGTCGTTGGATGTTCCCACCAACTCAAGCTTTTCAGGATCATAGGTTAAATCTGCTTTGATGTAGCTCATTGGTTCACCTGCAGAAGCAGTAACAACTACTTTAACTTCATCGTCTTTACCTACAGTCGAAGATTCTGCGGATACAGTCATCTGCATGCCTGACGCGTCTGTACGCAGTCCACCAAATGCCAAAGCGCCGACCACTGCACAAAGGGTTAAAACCGTTGCACATATAATTGAAATCGTTTTTTTATTCATGGTCTATCTCCTTTCCTATTGACGATAAATATTGAATGTATAAGTTGTCTGTGTTCCATCACCAGCCTGGCATACTACCTTAATGATATTATTGCCTGAAGCCAGTTCATGATATCCTCCACCGGATACGATTGAACCATACTGGCTAACTGGTGTTGCAGAAATATTAACGGAAGAATCTCTTGTAACTGCTGTGTAATCCAGTTTGTTGTAAGAGAATGTCTGGTTCAAACCAACACTGCCGTTGTTTATGCTGAGATATTTAATATAACTGTTTGGATTGCCTGTTGCTGCTGGTATTGATGCTGCACCTGACGGCATATTATCGTAAACAGGAATAATAAATGTCATATTGCTGTCTAAAATTCCAAGGTCCTTATATGTGCTATATCTGCTCGTTCCTTCGGAACATGGCGCCTGAATATTACCCATATACTGATGGTCATAATATGGTGCACTGACTACATTGAACTTCTGGAAGTAATCTGTATTCTGTCCGATATTAATATAGGACTGAGCAAGGAATTCTGCACCACCAACAATGGATAACCACGGGCTTGTCCATGGTCTGCGCCATGAGCCGGTCTGGCTTGCATAGTTAATACCATTCTGTACAGCATTACCTGATGCACTTGCATAAGCACCAATGTTGAAGAAGTTATAATATCCATATGTACCATCGGCTGCAGAACTTCCACCGCCAACTTCCTGGCGACATCTGGATGCAAGGAAATATGGACTTGCACCGGAAATCTGTCCGGCTTCCATAAATGTATCTACATAGCTGTAGTATCTTCCAGCATAATTATAACCATTACCATCTCCCATAAATGTACCGCTTAAGATACCAGCTGTAACATCACGATTCTGAGATGCTTCATGAGACTGAGTCTCAAACATAAATATCTGCTGTTCATCCAGGAAGTTTCTAGGATCCATGTAGTAAGCAATTAACTGTCTGGATGCGCCCTTCCATGTAGAACCATCTTTATTTACATATGTATCTGTTGCCCAGTCATAATCTCCAGGGGCTGTAGAAAGCCATGAGAAAGGTGTCGTTGATGATACATAAATCATTGAACGATTACCACTGTTTTCCTGGTCTACAGAATACTCAAAATCAAGTCCTGTATATTTAGCAACGAAGTTCCAGTTTGGATGCTGATCATGCAGACGTCTCAAAGCATTCTTGTAGCTTTCCGGGAAGTTTGCAATCTGTGATTCGAAGTTCGCATCTGTTTCACCATCATAAGGTTCATCAGCAGCACCTACAATCTTAACATATTCGCTGATCATGTAACCTTCTTTAAGAACACCGTTCATAACACAGCTTACTTTATACCAGTCACCTTCCTGGCCCAGAATATTAACCTGGGTTCCAAGATAAGCAAGACCAAGTGTACTGTGACTCGTTCCAGGACCTGTACGGAAATTCAAAGCATCCGCTGTGACAATGCCGGCTTTTCCTGTAACAACTGTACTGTTGCCACCGCTGCTTGTTCCGCCGTTGCCGCTACCTGTATTACCACCGCCATTATTACCGTCGGAAATGGTAATATATTCAGCATAAACATAGCCATCACGAGTCGCACCGTTAATGACACAGGTAACTTTATACCATTCACCTTCCTGACCTATAACAGTTACAGATGCATTCTGGTAAATTAATCCAAGTGCTGAGTGGTTTGTTCCTGCACCGCTTCGTACATTCAAAGCATCTACATTAACAATACCGTTCTTCTGCTCAAATGTATCTCCACCGGTATTTCCTCCAATGTCTCCACCAGTGTTTCCTCCGGTGTTTCCACTTTCAGTTTTTGTAATATATTCGGCATAAACATAACCTGTTGTTTCATTGCCGTTAATCGTACATCTTACCTGGTACCATGAGCCAACCTGCGAAAGGATGGTTACACTGTCGTTCGTACGGATAACGCCGAGCACACTGTTGCTTGTGCTTGCACCGTCACGAACGTTTAATACATCGGCGTTAACAACACCCTGTCCAATAGGGTCGCCGGATGTATTGCCGCCAGGATTCGTATTATCTGAAGTTTTAGAAATATATTCCGCATAAACATAGCCTGTCTGAGTACTTCCGTTCACAGAACAGCGTACTTTATACCATGAGCCTGTCTGCTCTAAGATTTCTACATTCGTATTCTGGTTAATCGTACCAATAACCGAGTCATTCGTGCTGGCACCTGTACGTACATTCAGAGCATCTACATTAACAACACCTGTTGCTATAACCGTTTCATTATTATCTGGTGTTGGATTCTCATTTCCCGGTGTGTCTCCAGATTCGCCATCCATCTGAACGTACTGGCTATGTACATATCCTGTCTGAATACTTCCATCCATGGAGCATGTAACTTTATACCACTCACCATGTACGGAAACAACTGTCAAGCGTGTTCCCTGAGCTACGCTTCCCATACGGGAAAAGTTTGTTCCGGCACCCGTACGCACATTCAGCCAGTCTGCTGTAATCGTTCCTGCAGAACTGCTCGCCCGTGTTGGCGTATCTGAAACAATATTGGAAACGAAATCGCTTCGTACATATCCTCCTGTAATCTTATACCATGTATATCCGTCTTCACCCTGTACTGTTTCCAGAATGCTTACTGTCTGTCCCTGAGTCACAGTACCCACGCGGGAATATCCTGTCGATGCTCCGGAACGGACATTCAAGGCATCTGCATTAACTGTACCGGTTGTGGCTGCTCTCGCTTCCAGCGGTCCGATACCTACAGCACAAGAAACAACCATGGCTGTTGTCAGCACATAAAGAAGTCCTTTCTTGAAGCCATTTATCTTTTTCATAATGTCCTCCCTGTTGATTTATTACAAATCTATTACATATTTACTACAATTATGGCATAAATGATTAAAATAATCAACTGTTTTTCGTTCTTTTTATTAAAAACAGTTGATTATTTTAATCATAAAGGGTATTCCCCAGGCATAAAACAGAGCCCGGAAAGGCTTTTTGCCTTCCCGGGCTCCTAAACTCTTATTCTATGGCAAATCAAGCTTTACCTACAGAACCGAATAACTCCATCTTCTCAATAACCTTGGCACGAATAGCTTCTGCACCTGGTTTCAACAATTTACGAGGGTCATATCCTTTACCCTCCATGTCTTTTCCTTCTTCAATATATTTACGAGTTGCTTCAGCAAAAACAAGCTGACACTCTGTATTTACATTGATCTTAGCAACGCCAAGAGAAATCGCTCTCTTAACCATCTCATCAGGAATACCTGTACCGCCATGAAGTACCAGAGGCATATCTCCTGTAAGCTTCTGAACCGCATCCAGTGTTTCAAAGCTGAGTCCTTTCCAGTTTGCAGGATATTTTCCATGGATGTTTCCAATGCCTGCTGCCAGCATGTCTACTCCAAGGTCTGCAATCATCTTACATTCCTGTGGGTCCGCACACTCTCCAGCACCAATAACGCCATCTTCTTCTCCGCCGATAGCACCAACCTCTGCTTCCAGAGACATACCTTTTTCACGGCAGATTTTTACAAGTTCTTTGGTTTTTGCAACATTCTCTTCAATCGGATAAGAAGAGCCGTCAAACATAATTGATGAAAATCCGGCATCTATACACTTAAGACAGCCATCATAAGTACCATGATCCAAATGGATCGCTACAGGTACAGTAATTCCAAGTTCTTCAATCATAGCCCCCGCCATGGCTGCAACGGTTTTAAAACCAGTCATATACTTTCCGGCACCCTCGGAAACACCAAGAATAACCGGCGACTTAGTTTCTTCTGCTGCAAGCAGAATCTCTTTCGTCCATTCCAGATTATTAATATTGAACTGGCCAATTGCATATTTCCCCGCTACTGCTTTTTTTAACATGTCATCTGCTGATACAAACATTTCTCCATCCTCCATTGTTTCATTCATAGATTGTTTTTTGTTACCTTCTTCTTTTAATTTTACTCTTAAATCTTCAAAAAATCAACGCAGTTTCCCAACTTCATATTGTATTCCAAATGCAAAAGATTATTCCCTTGCCTGAATATTGATTTCGATACTGCAATCAGAAATATATCCTTCGTTAATTTCCAAAGCATATTCGGTCTGAACACGAATATTTTTCTCCGTCTCCTTCATATTCACACTGAAAGTATTGAAACACACTTCCATCATCCCATAAGGTGTACGGTACACCGCCATATTCTTTGTATTCGCCTCAAAAACCATATGAGCACTATGTGAGCCATGTTTAATCATATCAATGCGGTTTGGCGTCATCTTTAATGTACTGCTCACCTGCTCCCCGGTATCCGGTATGAGCTCATCATATAAGATATAATGCTTCCCATTCCGAAAATAGTAATTCCCGGTTGTTATAATCTCCGTTGCTCCATCTTCCCCAAATTCATGCTGAGTACCTTTGATTGATACGAGTACTTTATCTGTCATTATGTATCTATCATCCTCCGTCTATCTGTTAATAATTTTCAATCGGCACCAGCCGGGTCGGCACTAAATCTACAGGAAGTATGGAATTGGCAAACCTGCTGAACTTATCCGCACCATCACTGACAAAGAAATGATAGGATGGTTCACCTGTTTCTCGATAAATTCCTTCTTTTATTAAAAGTTCTTTTAAACTTCTGGCTGTTTCATAAGCGGGATTAACCAGGGTTACCTGGTCTCCTACGAGTTTCCCAATCGCCTTCCTGAGCAATGGAAAATGGGTACATCCCAGAACCAGCGTATCAACCCCGGAATTCTGAACAGAACGCAGATATCTGCGTGCCACTTCATCCGTAACCGGGTCATCCGTCCATCCCTCTTCTACAAAAGAAACAAGCAGTGGACAGGCCTTTTGAATCACCTGAATATCCGGGTTGTATTCACGGATAACTTCCGGATAAATACCACTTCCTACAGTACCCTCTGTAGCAATAACACCCACCTTACCGTTTCGGGTTGTGTTCACCGCCGTCAATGCCCCCGGGCGGACAACACCGATAATCGGTATATCAATTTTCTCTTTTAAAACATCCAGTGCATAGGATGTCGCTGTATTACAGGCAACTACAATGGCCTTCACCTGTTTCGTCATCAGAAAATTTACAATCTGCTCTGAATAACTGATAATCGTATCTCGCGACTTTGTTCCGTACGGAACTCTGGCGGTATCCCCAAAATAAACAATATTTTCTGACGGAAGCTGCCTGATCATCTCCCGAACAACGGTTAACCCGCCCACACCGGAATCGAAAACACCAATTGGTGCATCTATCTGCATCTTCGCGTCCCCCTATCTGACATATCGTTCAAATGCGTGCTGAATCATCCGGTCTACTAATTCCCTGTTGTCTACGCCTTTTTCATTCCAAAGCATCGGATACATGCTGATTGAAGTGAAACCAGGCAGTGTATTGATTTCATTAAACACGATTTCATTCGTTTCCTTTTCCATGAAGAAATCCACACGGGCACATCCAAATCCATCCAGTGCCTTAAAAATCTCCACCGCATCCTTCCGAACCTCATCAAGCTTTCCTTCCGGAAATACAGGATGCAGATCTGTTTTGGATGCCTGATTGTTGTATTTCGCATCATAGCTATAGAAATCCTCTGCTGAAAGCACTTCGCCAACGTCAGAAGCCTCCGGCATATATCCTCCAAGCACTGCACATTCAATCTCCCGTCCCACTATGGTTTCCTCAACAAGAATATGAATGTCATGCTTAATAGCTTCATTCAAAGCATCAATTAATTCTTCTCTGTTGTGTGCTTTATTAACACCAACAGACGATCCAGCCTTGGATGGCTTAACAAATACCGGATATTCCAGCGTCCTTTCCACCTTTTCGACGCAGCCTGAAAGGTCATGCATATCAATATGGCTTATCGGAACATACTTGGCCTGACGGATGCCCAAATCGTCTACGACAATCTTGGTATACCACTTATCCATCGACACACTCGATGCCAGAACACCGCATCCCACATAAGGTATCTGGCACAATTCAAATAATCCCTGAATTGTTCCATCCTCGCCATACATGCCATGCAGTACCGGGAATATAACGTCGATTTTTTTCTTTTGTATATTTCCATCTTCAATAATAATCAGTCCATGGGTCTGGGCATCCGGCGAAATGATGGCCTGGGCTTTGCTCTCGCGCCATGCACCACTTTCCACATCAGCAATAGACTCTGTAAGGAGCCACTGCCCTTCTTTCGTAATACCCACAAGGATTACTTCGTACTTTTCCAGGTCCAGCGCTTTCATAATCGTAACTCCGGAAACGCAGGAAACCTCATGTTCTGAAGACTGACCGCCAAAAACGACGGCTACAGTTAATTTATTACTCATGATTTACACCTCGGTTATCTATCCATAATTATGGTATTGTAGTTTCTATCTATTGTACCCGATTACCCGTAATTATTCAACCGCTTTCTTCCCCTCGTATTTTCTCAAAATCCCTCAAATCCTTGTAGAATCCTTGGTTTTTTGTCATATACACATAGTTTGGGAATGGTATTTTTTCCCCCTTCTCCAGCTGGTTCCAAAAGCAAATCATTTAAAATGATTGTCTCTACCCCCAGATTGTTTCCATTATTTCTAAACTGTTCATCCAGATAAATGCCTATAGAGCCTTCAACCTCTTCATCCAGTCCAAGTATTTCCGCAGCACTGGTTATACTTTCGCAGACAAGTACTGTTCGTGCGAATTCAGGATTTCCCTTTATTTCCTCCAATAATTTATTTAAAACATCCTTATTCTCAACAATATTTTTCCCAAGGACAAGCACTTTAAGCTGCCCGTAATCCAGCGTTTTGTTTGACATACTGTCGTACTTTTCCTTACATTCTGCCAGACTATCGCCTTCAAGGCTTGCTGCCGGATATTTTACGCCGCCGCCATTTCCCGTCAACGTGGACAAATCGTGAAAAGTGTAGGTGAACATGTAATCACCAACTTCGCCCTCATCGACTCCCAATGCCATAGCAAATGCTCTATTTTCAAGTTCTGTATAATTTTCGCATCCCACAAGCCCCACCATAAGCAGGATGACCAAGCATGAAACCGCCTTTTTTTTACCCTTAAAACCCTTCACAAGAGGCAGCAAACACATCCTGGCAATTCCTGACAGAATCATTCCCCAAAAATAAATTTCCAAAAATTTCCCATCCATTCCAAAAATACTGCTCAAAATACCACCGCCAATTGCTGCTGCCCCTATTTCCCACAAATTAGCTTTTGCACCCTCTTTTTTCAAAAGCCTGATACCGTGGTTCAATGCTCCGGACAGACTGATGAACATGGCAAAAATCCAAAAGGAAAGCATCAGCCCATCCTGTCGGGACATAAATCCCCCCGGAATTCTTACAATCTGCATAAGAATTACTGTCGGCCACCTTTCCCCCACCATTCCGGATACAGACAGCACAGCGGTGCATAGTCCATATATAACAGCAGTCAGTCCACCACCAATTCCTACAGACCAGGCAAAAATTTTAAAAAAACCTTTTGTTTTCTCTTTTGGGAAAATGTAAATCAACCACTCTGCCGGTGCCAGCACCACCCATGTAACTAAGCTTCCCTCAAGAACACCGTTCACAGATATCTGAGAAAAATTCGATAGCTCTGTAAAATTTCCTTCTGGAATAGAAAAAAAGCCAATTAAAAGAATGGGGATTAAAACAATATAAAAAAGAATTTCTGACATTCTCGACCGGACTTCAATTCCTTTTGTACCGATATAGATAAGTACCAGCACCATCCCTGCCGTAATCAGCCACTTTGGCATCATATACAAGAAGTTTTCCTCTAATACGGCAATAAACAGCCCCATTAGAAAAAGAAGAACAGCTACACAGCGTATACCGCAGAGACACCGCCATATCTGCCCGCCCACGCCTTGCCTCGACTGACTCCAGGCAATGAATGCCCCGTCAGCCAAAGTGAGTAAAATTCCAAGAAACAGTGCAAGCAGGCCTCCACCGCCGGCCAGTTTTCCCAAAACAGAAGGCAGAAAAAGTGCTGCACCGGTAAATACATCCAAAATAAGCAGCCTCACCATCTGATGATTTGAGATTTCGCCATTATTTGAAAACATTGTCATCCTCCTCAGATTTATATCTTATTCGCTGCTCCTTCTGTGCAAAAACCGGCCTTTTCTTCAATTTAAAAAGAGGTTTTCTCACCAGCCCATCCTGCAAATCCATATTACCATCTGCCCGCACTGCCACATAGGGCATCAAATAAGGAATGCCAAAACTCTCCAGAGATGCCAGATGAATAAGCACTGTGAGCATTCCCAATATCACACCATACACACCTAAAAAAGAGGCAAGCAGAATAAGATAGAATTTCACAAGGCGGAATGCGGATGCAAACCCTTCATTTGGTATCGTAAAAGATGCCAGTGCTGTCAAAGCTACAACAATGACTACAATAGGACTCACGATATTGGCATCAACCGCCGCCTGACCTATAATCAAGCCACCCACTATTCCCAATGCACTTCCCATTGGACCGGGCAGCCGTATTCCTGCCTCTCGAAGTAATTCGAAGGCCAGTTCCAATATGAGAACTTCCACAGGCAAAGGGAACGGCACCCCTTCCCTCGCTGCTGCAAAGGACAATTCCAAACTTGTCGGCAGCATTTCCGGATGAAAACAGGCTACGCCAATATAAAAAGCCGGCAGAACCATTGCAATCAAAGCAGCAACATATCTTAAAAGCCGCACAAAACAAACAATCCCCCAGCGATTGTAATAATCATCTGCCGCCTGAAAAAAACAATTCAAGGTCGTAGGCAGCAGCAATACCATCGGTGAATTATCAACATTGACGACAATCCGGCCTTCCAACAGAGCGGAGGCAGCTTTGTCCGGACGTTCTGTGGACTGAAATTGAGGAAAAGGCGAATACCATCTTTTTTCTGTCAGTTGTTCCAGACTTCCACTGTCAAAAATTCCATCCACCTTAAAACTTTCCAGCCTTTTCTCAATTTTCTGAACCAACTCCGGTCTGGCTATCCCTTCCATATACATTATTGTAATATCCGTTTGGGAACGCACCCCTACTTTTCTCTGCAAGGTCTTTAACCGTATATCCCGGATACGGCGCCGTATCAATATAGTATTTGTCCGCATAGACTCGGTAAAACTATCCTTTGCCCCTCGAAGGGCAACCTCTGATTCCGCACTTTGCACCCCTCTGCTCGGAAATTTTTTGCTGGATATAAGAAGAACGTTATTGCAGCCTTCTATAAAAATGGCTGTATCTCCCGAAAGCACTGGCAATACTGCATCCTCCAGAGTTTCTGCAATCTTTGTATCTGCCGTGGTCAATGCCCGTGTCTGAAGGAACGTCAAAACATTTTTGTCCGGCATTTCCCCCAGACCATACATTATATTTTTTAAAAATTCTCCTTCCACTAAGTCTCTGTCAATCATTGAATCCACATAGACAATATAAATCGGGAGTCCTGCAGCCATCATTTTCTTTTTAACGATATCCTCACAATTTTCGAACCATTTTCCAAGCTCTTTTATGTTTTCATCCAGCTTCTCAGATATTTTCATCCTTGCCCCTCCCCTATTCTTGCCACAAAAAAAGAAGCTCTTTGCTTTATTCTTTGCAAAGAACTTCTTTTTTATTTATGAATTCAATTATTTTTTTCCGGCACCAGCTTCTTCATTCTCATGAATCTTCTGCATAACTGCCAATTCCTGATTATATACATGACGGACAATAATATTTGTCGCCGTTTCCTTTTCTCTCTTTGAAAGGGATTCAATAATGGCTTCATGCTCTTCTACCAAACGCTGATGAGATTTGCCATCTTTAAGATATTCTAAGCGGTAACGGTACATCTGTTCCCGCAAATTATTAAGCATCTGAATGAGCCGCAGATTATTCGTTGATTTATAAATAACATCGTGAAATTCCACATCTCTTTGAGCCTGGAGTGTAATATCATCACCATTTAAAGCCTCTTTAAAAGCCTCATGAGCCACTTTCATCTCATCCAGTGTTTCATCCTTCATACGTTCGCAAGCCAGTTCTGTTGACAATCTCTCGAGGGATGCACGGACTTCCAAAACATCCTTTAAATCCTTTTCTGTAATCTTCGCAACAATGGCACCCCGGCGAGGAATCATTAAAACAAGACCTTCCAGTTCCAGTTTACGAATAGCTTCACGAATCGGTGTACGGCTAACTCCCAGCTGCTCTGCAAGCTGCATCTCCATCAAACGTTCCCCCGGTTCCAGTTCACCCTTTAAAATCGCCTGTCTAAGTGTATAAAACACCACATCTCTCAATGGCAGATACTCATTAATATTCATCTGAAAATTGTGCATTACTTCACCCTTCTTCCTCTTATCTGTTCTTCTTATATCCGTATTTCCTAATATTAAATGGTTTCACTAAATAGACCTGTCTGGCCAGTGTCCCGGCCCTGAGAATATCCCGAGCATGCATTCCCTTATCTTTATCATCAAAAATGCCAAAGACTGTTGGACCACTTCCGCTCATCATGGCATTCAAAGCCCCTTCGTCCATCATAACCTGTTTAATCTTCTCAATTTCAGGGTGTTTCGGGATAGTCACTGTTTCCAGCACGTTCTCCATCCGTTCAGCTACTCCCTGAAGGCTTCCCGCTTTTAATGCTTCCAGCATTCCATCAATATCCGGATGTCTGGTGATTTCATCCAGTTTCAAATGTTCATATACATATTTAGTTGAAACACTGATTGGCGGTTTAGCAATTAAAATATGACAATTCGGCAATGGTGCTGTTGGTGTCAGAAGCTCTCCGATTCCCTCTGACAAAACAGTTCCTCTCATAAGGCAGAAAGGCACATCGGCTCCTAATTTAACACTTCGTTCCATCAGCTGGCGATTCGTAAGGCCGAGTCCAAAAAGCCTGTTCACGCCATAAAGCACAGCCGCACCATCCGTACTGCCGCCGGCCATACCTGCAGCTACCGGAATATGTTTCTCAATATCAATATGCAGCCCGCTTTCAATGTTAAATTCATCCATAAGCATTCTGGCTGCTTTCCATCCAATATTATTCTCATTCACCGGAAGAAAGGGCAGATTCGTTTTCATCGTAATGTTATTCTGCTTCCGTTTCTCGATAGTTACTTTATCAAAAAGCTGGACCGTCTGCATAATCATCCGAACCTCGTGATAACCATCTTCGCGTTTCCGAACCACATCCAGTCCCAGATTCACCTTCCCCAGTGCCTTTATCTGAATCCTGTTCATAAGGTTTCCTTCCTCTATTGTTTTTTGTATACAAAATTCACTATGTATACAATTATAAAGATTCTCCATTTAATTGCAAGCCTTATTTTAAGATTTCCATGTTTTTCATAATAAGAATTGGCCGTCCTATCGGCAATTCATCGCCTTCCAGACCATTAACCTCTCGAATGTCCTCTGGCGATGCATAATATTCTTTAGCTAATTTCCAAATGGAATCCTTTTCCGTAACCACGTGACCTGTCATCCCAGGCATGGCCTCAATCCTTTCGAAGTCCAACGGTTCTTCCCTAACCTGTGTAACAACCAAGGTTTCCATCGATTTAAAAATAGCTGCATCCAATGAAATAATCATTTTCACTTCAATCTCATCATTGTCTGTCATCGTCGCACTCAGCTGTTCTAATCCCGGATAAATGCTATAAATGCAGTTTTCATTCATATCCTCAACTTCTACCGTATAAGAAAATGGAACTGCTGCCTTTGCTGAATTCACCGGTTTTCTATCATCTGCCGCAATATAAAGAATCCCCAGATATATGACCCCTTCGACAAGAATACCTTCATCAGTAATTTCTGTCTGATCTATTTTTACATTGGCCCGAGTATGGCAGATTTGAAGCATCCGCACCCCTTCCCCTCCCAGATTAACCTTTTCGCGAACCGGGCATCTGGACTGATTTTTCAGAACAAGGTTTTCTAACATCACTTTTTTTGTTTCAGGAATAAGGGTTACCTTCGGTGAATAAATATCCTGCAGAAGTTTTAAAATTTCTTCCTGATAAATATTCATATCCACTGCCAGAACAGCTTCTACACCGACAATTCTTGCCTCTCCATCTTTATCACTTCGTATATTCAGATTTAAATGGTCCATATGTACTTTGACATCAGGTATCATCTCCTGGGTTACATCCGGAAATTCCAATCGTCCTTCCACCGGAATATTTAACTCCACATCATTGACAGGATTTTCCAGTGCCTCATCCCTATAAAGAAGAAAAACCGATAATTGCCCCCGAATCATGACGCTTCCATCTAATAACTTTATCTCCAGATTTTCCAGATTCTCCTGATGCCAAATTATCTCCATCATATTTGGACGATTTGCCGGAATCCCCGCTTCCTCCCGCACTCGAAGCTGGTCTTTCTGGCTGACATATTTCTGACTCAGCCGGCAGGTCTTATTTTGAGCCCATAAATCCGTTCCATCCTCCATGGCCGTTGCCACCTCTTCTTCTCCCATTCATAAAGCAGACACATGGAGTACCACAATCGAACGTATACTGATTTTTCGCGAATTAATAGTCCCTGTCCTTAAATCTTCCATATCCCATCCTATATGCATCTGATCTTTTTCCTGCAGTCCATCAATATTTACCGTTTCCTCAAAAGGAATAGAACTTTCAATAGAATGCAGCTGACCGCTTCCCTCATCTCCCATATACAGCACGCCAAAAGCCAGCTCCCCACGGATAATACACTTATCTTTTCCCGGCTTAATATCCCGAATATGGAGTCCGCCCTTTTCCTGAATAATTCGGGTAACGTCCGGTTTCATATCAGGCACGTTGAAATCATGGTCCAGTGTCATTTGTACTGCTGTTTCATTTTTATATACCGGTACCCGGATGTAAGTTTTCGATAAATTCATGTAGTTGCCTCCTTAACTTTTAAATCGAATCGTCTGGTCTACAATTTCTATTTTTATAACAACATAGGGATAAGATGGCACAGCTTCTACAGTTTCTGATTTTTCCGGTCCAATTAAATTAGTATCTACCCATATTCCATTTTCCCCCTGATACACATCCTTTACCTGAATACTGTATCCTGATGTTTCCTGCTGCCCATAACCAACAATGATGTACGAATAACTTCCATCATGGTATGCCATTTGAAAATCTTCTTTTTGACGTTCTTCAATCATCTCTCTTATTTCTTCCGGCAGTTCCTCTGGATTAATTACCGTAAAATCTATATTCCCCACCTTTTTATCCGAAGCATCAAACAGCGAGCAGCTACAAAGAAATATCAACACCCAGATTGTCGCCATCATCATATATAGAATTTTCTTATCCACATTCCTCATAATCTTTTGAACCACCCTTTTTTACAAGCTTATGACAGGCACAAAAAAAATATGCCGGTTTCCTTTTCAGAAAACCGGCATATCTATAATCATTATTATCTACATCATGGATTCAATTAAAGAATCTAAGGCTTTTCCGGCAGCTTCGCATCTTGCATCTGCGTCTGCCATGGATGTACCTTTAATTCCATAATAAAACTTAATCTTTGGCTCTGTACCTGATGGACGAACGCAAAGCCATGCATCATCTGTCAAATCATAATAAAGCACATTTGATTCCGGAAGTCCGGTTGTTTTAACCACTCCGGATTTCATATCCACAATCGCATCTTTCTTATAATCCCGGGCCGAAAGTACTGTCATTCCTGCAATTTCCTTCGGTGCATTTCCCCGAAGCGTTTCCATAATAGACTGGATTTTAGCAAGACCTTCAATTCCTGCAAGAGATACAGACTTTACTTCATCTCTGTAATATCCATATTTCTCATACATATCTGCCATGGCATCCCACAAAGTTTTGCCTTTCGTCTTATAGTAGGCCGCTGCTTCACAAAGCGCCATCGTTGCTACGATTGCATCCTTATCTCTGGCATAGGTTCCTATCAGACAGCCATAGCTCTCTTCAAAACCGAAAAGGGATGTTCCCTTACCGCTTGTTTCAAACTCAAGTATCTTCTGTCCAATGTACTTAAAGCCTGTCAGACATTCAATCAGCTGAATGCCATAACCTTTAGCAATCGCATCCGCCATATTCGTTGTAACAATGCTCTTAATTAAAGCACCATCTTCAGGAAGCCCCTTCAATTCTTTAATCTGCCCAATCGTATATTCCGCCAAAAGGCAGCCTGACATATTCCCTGTCAATGTGTGGTATGCGCCTTCTTTATCCTTCACACGCACACCCAGTCGGTCTGCATCCGGGTCCGTTGCCAATACCAAGTCAGCATCCACCTCTTTGGCCAGCTTTAACCCCAGAACAAAAGCTTCATCCGCCTCCGGATTTGGATAACTTACCGTCGGAAATTCTCCATCCGGCAATTCCTGTTCCGGAACAACATAGACATTCTCAAAACCAAGTTCTTTCAAAACCCGACGGGCCGGTATATTTCCCGTGCCATGAAGCGGACTGTACACAATCTTCAGTTCTTTACCCATGGCCGCAATAGCTTCCGGTCTCTTCACCTGCTCCTTCAGTCTGGCGATATACTTATCGTCAATATCTTTACCTATGATGGTACAGAGTCCCGCTTTCAGAGCTTCATCCTTACCCATCGTTTTAACATCATTATAATCTGCAACAGCCAGAACTTCTGCCATGATACCGCTGTCATGAGGTGGCGTAATCTGTGCCCCATCCTCCCAGTATACTTTATATCCATTATATTCCGGTGGATTATGGCTGGCTGTGATATTAATACCCGCAATACAGCCAAGTTCCCTTACTGCAAAAGACAACTCCGGTGTCGGCCTAAGGGATTCGAATAAATAGGCTTTAATCCCATTCGCTGCCAGACAAAGTGCGGCCTCATTAGCAAATTCCGGTGACATACGGCGTGAATCAAAGGCAATTGCCACGCCCTTTCCTTCACCACCTTGTTTCTTTATGTAATTGGACAGCCCCTGGGTTGTTTTTCGCACCGTATAAATATTCATACGATTTGTACCCGCTCCTATAATACCTCTAAGACCGGCTGTTCCAAATTCTAACTCCCTATAAAATCGTTCTTTAATTTCATTATCATCTGTTTTAATAGCTAAGAGTTCAGCCTTCGTCCCCTCATCAAAATACGGGTTTGCCAGCCAGGACTCATATATCCCTTTGTAATCCATCGGAATCTCCTCCTTATAATTAAATCATTTGTGGTTCTATTATACCTTATTCATAGGATAAATGCACTATTTTTCAAAATTTTATTGCAAATTTTTAGACAAATTATCAGAATTGTTTATAGTATTCTTCTATCTTCGACAAAAACAGCTTTCTTTCGTTCTTTTCACGAATCAATTTGTTCAGCTTATCCATATTCTGTGCAGACATCCAGCTCTTCCTTGAATTATGGTACCTGTTGGCTATCTTCCAGAATTTTTCAGGAAAAATCAGCATTCCGTAGAGACAGCCCAGCTGTTCCCCTCTAAAAGGCATCACCCGATGATAGGTTTGAAGCATTGCCATCCCAAGATTCCCATTCCACCGGTTTTTTTCCATGATTTTCCGCAGAAAAACGTATAAATCATATATTTGAAGTTCCATATGCATCTGGTCAAATCGCACCAGTGCCATTTGCGCCTCTGTCACCAGAATATTATGCTGGGTATAATCCCCATGGCACAGCCTCTGCTCTTCTAATCCTTGTTCCAGAAGTTTCAGATAGCCTGCCTCAGACAAGATTTCCCGCGCTTTAACGCCTGACTCCTCAAACTCAAGCCACACTTCCATAAACCGCCTGTCAAAAGCATTCTTCTGTTTCTTTTTAAAAATATAATTTCGAATTGTTTTAAGCTCTCTACACCTTCGCCCCATCTCTTCATAGCAATTTGTCTGGCAGAACACCTGATAGATTTCACTGTTTTTAGATATATCATGCATCCCTTTATGCATCCAAGCCATATGTGCAACCGCCCGCAATATGTCCTCCCTATCCCTCGTACTGCACTCTTTCCCGCCATACCAATCATAAAGAACATATTTCTGACCATCCTCATCCTCTGTCAGGTAAACACCATCTTTATTCGCGACAAGTCCATCTATGTAAATATATCCTCTATCCCTCAGACAGTCCTTTACCATAGCTTCCCACTGTAAATGCATGGGGGAACCATTATATATCCGAAAAAGCTTCAGGCCTCTGTCTGTGTCACACAGCCAGGCACCGCGTCCGCGATAAAGTCCTCTGATTTCCAGATTGTAGAATTCCAACAATACTCTGATTTTTTCTTCCAAAAGAAATCCCTCCCAGATATGCAAATAGACAGTTTCTATTTAACATATGTGAGAGGGTTCATGGGTATACCTTAATCACCTAAAGGAAATGGACACCCTGGTTCTCCATAGCTTCAATAACATCCTCCGGCCATACAGAGGCAATGACCTCACCAATATGAGCCTTTCTTAAATAAAACATACAAATTCTGGCCTGGCCGATACCGCCGCCAATCGTGTATGGCAATTCGCCATTTAAAAGAGCTTTATGGAACATAAGCTTCTTACGTTCGGAGCATCCCCGAATTTCAAGCTGGCGGCTGAGAGATTCTTCATCTACCCGGATTCCCATCGAAGATAATTCAAAAGCAGTATCTAAAAGGGGATAATAAACGAGTATATCTCCATTTAATTCCCAATCATCATAGTCCGGTGCCCGACCATCATGGGGTTCTCCAGATGCCAGTTTGCCCCCGATTTTCATAAGAAAAACTGCACCTTTATCACGGACAATAGCACTTTCTCTGGCCTTTGGTATCAAATCCGGATACAATTCTTCTAATTCCTGAGTTGTAATAAAGAATATCTCCGCTGGCAGCATCTCCTGTATATATTCATACTGAATAGCCATATATTTCTCTGTATTTTTCAAGGCCTTATATACTTTGCGGACGCATTCCTTTAAAGTTTCTTCATTCCGGTCTTTTTTATCAATAATCCGTTCCCAATCCCACTGGTCAACCAGCAGTGAATGGAGATGGTCCGTATCCTCATCCCGTCGGATAGCATACATATCTGTATACAGGCCTTCCCCCTGCTTAAAACCATATCGTTTTAAAGCAAATCGCTTCCATTTTGCAAGTGAATGCACAATCTCAACTTCTCTGTCTTCCTGCTCCTTTACCCCAAACCGCACCGGTCGTTCAACACCATTTAATGTATCATTAAGACCACTTTCCGGATATACAAAAAAAGGTGCTGAAACACGTGTCAGATTTAATTGCCTTGAAAGCTCCTTCTCAAAAAAATCTTTCACACACTTAATGGCAACCTCTGTCTCACGGATATTCAAGGGCGACTGATACCCCTCAGGCACCTGCACTGGACTCATATTTTCTATCATTTTGTTTTTCCCCCTTTTAAACTTTCGTTTCTATTATAATTGACTCTCTGCATACTCTTCAAGTGATTTTTATATTAATTTAAATAAAACTAAGAAATCTATCATACAATTCCTTTTATAATGCAATTATAATTTGCCACTTTAAATGCATTTTTGCATTTATTGCAGAAATGCATTGTCTTTTCTTCCCCCTCATGTCCACAAAGCCCCATTTTATCTGTCTTTTTTTTAACAAAAACTTGGCATGAGAATTGCTGTATATATAAGTGAATAAATAAAGGGAGGTCTACTATCATGAAAGGTTTTACAATCAAAGAACTGTCAATGGGTCAGGAAGCAAGTTTCACAAAAACAATCAGTGAATCTGACGTATATTTGTTTGCAGGTATTACTGGAGATATCAATCCAGCACATTTAAATGAAGAATATGCTAAAAAGACATTTTTCAAAGGAAGAATTGCTCACGGCATGCTTTCCGCTGGTTTAATCTCTGCAGTACTCGGCGTACATATGCCAGGACCAGGAACAATCTATTTAAGCCAGACACTTAACTTCTTAGCTCCTGTTCGTATGGGTGATACGATTACAGCAACAGGTAAAGTTGTTGAAATGAATCCTGAAAAGAACAGAGTAAAGATCGAAACTATCTGTACAAATCAGGATGGCACTGTTGTAACAAAAGGTGAAGCTACGGTAATGCCTCCTAAGTAGGATGGGTTTTTAATTCAAAGGGATGCATGTAAAGCTTCCCTTCTTATGAAATGAAGTTTTACTGCAAAAACGGCATAGTCATTATGACTATGCCGTTTTTATTTCTCTATATACTTATGTTATACTTCGCCATCTTCCGAGAGATCGTTGATTGATTCACCTTCAGAACTTCAGCCGCACTCTTACCACTGCCATATTGTTTGACAACAGACTCTATGATCTGTTTTTCATAGGCTGTCAGATTCTCCTCCAGGCTCAACCTGCTGTCAAACTGCGAACCCACTGTACCTTCTCCGCTCGCTCCCTTAGGCAGCAGCAACTGCCCATCCAGCATCTGTGGAGGTATATTCTTAATGCAGTAGACCGAGGAAGCACTGATTAAAACAATACGTTCTACAAAGTTCTTCAACTCTCTGACATTTCCAGGCCATGAATAATTTTTTAATATATGCATAACTTCCGGCGAAAAAGTCTTTTCCCGGCCATATTTCTTACAATATTTATTAAGGAAATATTCTATCAACGGTTCAATATCGCTCGGTCGTTCCCGAAGCGGTGGAATAATCGCCGGAATAACATTCAGTCGGTAATATAAATCAGCCCTGAAAGTCTTCTTCTTAATGCAGTCACTCAAATCTTCATTCGTAGCTGCAATCAGCCGAAAATCAATACGTTTTGGCCGGTCAGAACCAATTCGCTGAACCATCTTGGTTTCAATCGTCCGGAGTATCTTGCCCTGAAGTGCCAACGGTAGAGAATTAACCTCATCCAAAAAGAGTGTAGATTCATTCGCTGTTTCAATTAAACCCTTTTTTCCACTGCTCAACGCGCCGGTAAAAGCACCTTTTTCATAACCAAATAGCTCCGACTCCAGTAAAGTTTCCGGAAAAGCCGCACAGTTAATACGGACCATCTCCTTATCCTTTCGTTCACTCATCTCATGAATGTATTCAGCCACAACCTCTTTACCAGTTCCTGATTCCCCCTGAATCAGAATATTGGCATCCGTCGGTGCCACATTATTCATAATTCGAATCAAATCTGACATCGGCTGGCTATTATAGACCAAAAGTTTATTATCATCCGGTCGTTTATTTTCTATTTCTTTTACAGTTTGATATTTATTTAACGCATCATAGTAATAGCCCATTAGCTCTTCCATATCACGCATAATACCAATAATATACTGAATTTCTCCGTTATCATTCAGAATCGGCATCTGGGATACCATCTGCATCTGTTCTTTTCCATGGCTGTTAAAAATCTTCTGACACATGACGACTTCTTTTTTCTGAGCATATACATTCTGGGAAATAACATAGTCAATTAATCCATCATCATACATATCAAATACATTATATCGAAGCAGTTCATCTCTCGGGATATCGAACTTCTTCATCATGGCATAGTTGACATAGATCATATTTCCCTTATCATCCAGCACATAAAGCGCATCCGGTATATTATCAAATACATCTTCATAAAACTCGTACTTTTCTCTGATGATTAAATTCTCCATGCTAAAACTCCCCTTATCCAAAAACATACTTCTTAACTCGTCTGCCCTGTCTCACAAAAGTTCTAAACAGCACGATACACTCCTTTTATAATAAAAGGAGTGTATCTTAATCATACCTTATTTTGTTTTGTTTATCAACATCAAATTACAGGATACCGATAACTGCCATGATGATACAAACGATTACAGCAATCGTAGGAATGATACAGCAGTTTACACAGATATCTAAATAAGAATCTTTATGTGTCATACCACAAACACTTAACAGTGTTAAAACAGCACCATTATGTGGCAATGTATCCAAACCACCGGAAGCAACGGATGCAACTCTATGCAAAGCTTCTGGAGTTAAGTGTGGATCATTAGCTGCAAGTTCCATGTATTTCGGGCCTAATGCTTCAAGAGCGATACCCATACCACCGGAAGCAGAACCAGTAGCACCTGCTAATACAGATACGGAAACTGCTTCAGAAATCAGTGGAGAACCTTTGATTCCAAGAAGTAAAGATGTCAAAGTTGCGAAACCAGGAACAGCTTTAACTACGGAACCAAATCCTACAGCTGCAGCTGTATTACCGATAGACATAAGTCCGCCGGAAGCACCATCGTTGATACATTTTGAGAAATTAGCAAAGCTCTTGTAGTTCAAAATCATAGTTAAAACAACTGCGATTAAGAGAGCACCAACCAGTGGTACACCAAGAACGTTCATTGTTACAGGTACAGAAATCAATGGAATCAAGGAAACAATACCATTTGGAAGATTTGTTTCGTCAGCTTTTTCAATATTAGCTGGCTCTACGAAATGTAATCCCTGATTTCTAGCCTGTTTTTCTCTGTATTTCATCCATACCATACCGCCTACGAACATAACAAGTGCTGCAACAATACCCATAACAGGAGCTGCCATAGCAGTTGTTCCGTAATACTGTGTAGGAATGATATTCTGAATCTGAGGTGTTCCAGGGATAGCTGTCATTGTAAATGTGAAAGCTCCTAAGGAAATAGCACCTGGGATTAATCTGTTAGCGATATCAGCTTCTCTGAAGAGAGCAACTGCAAGTGGGTAGATAGCGAATACTACTACGAACAAGGAGATACCACCATATGTCAGAGCTGCACAAGCAATAACTACTGCAAGGATTGCCTGTTTCTGTCCGATAAGTTTTGTTAACAAAACACCTACAGATTTAGCAGCGCCTGTGATTTCCATTAATTTACCAAAAATACCACCGAGCATAAATGCTGGGAACCAGGATGTTACGAATCCTGCCATACCTACCATGTAGTTTTCTGTATACATGGTTAAGATGTTGATTGATGGGTCTTCAAACATACCAAAAAGTGCAACTACTGCAGCACAAACTGGTGCAACCCAAAGAATAGACTGTCCTTTAAATGCTAAGAAGATTAAAAGGGCTAATCCTAAAACAATACCAAATAAACTCATATTAATTTTCCTCCCTCGTTTAAGTCAAAAACTATTTAACCTCAGCTAAAATCTCATCTTTAATGCCCATAGGAGCATCAGCGAAGATTCTAGGGTCCATAGTCTTCAGGTTTTCAGCAACCAATGGTTTGAATCCCATCTGGTCGAGAACCTGAGTTTGAAGGTCAATGCCAGGTGCAACTTCTGTTACCGTTAAGCCATCTGGCAACAGTTCAATAACAGCTCTTTCAGTAACGAATTTAACATTCATTTTATTTCTGCGAGCATATGCGCCTGAGAAAGTTACCTGTTCAACAGCTGGTACGAATTTCTTCTTCTTACCTTCCTGAACAATAACCAACTTGCCGTCTTCAACCTTCGTTTTAAGTCCACCGGCTGTAAATGTTCCACAGAAAATACAGTTTTGTGTATTCTGGGAAATATTGATAAATCCACCACATCCAGCAACATTTGTACCAAATTTACTTACGTTAACGTTACCATCGCCATCACATTCTGCAAGGCCAAGATATGTAACATCAAGTCCGCCGCCATCGTATAAATCGAACTGGCTTACTTCTGGTAATTCTGCCCAACCGTTTACACCAGCTCCGAAGGAACCGCCGCCGCTTGGAATACCACCAATCATACCGGACTCTGTTGTTAATGTTAACTGATCAGCAAATCCTTCTTCTCCTGCAACAGTTGCAACCTTTTCTGGAATACCAACACCAAGGTTAACAACAGCATTTGGAACAAGTTCCATAGCACATCTTCTACCAATAAATTTCTTGGTTCCGAATGGTTCTGGAGCTGTAGCGCCTGCAGGAATTTTATATGCACCTGATAAAGTAGGATTTACAAAGAAATCTGCACACTGTCTGTGGGTTTCTTCCGGATCATCCGGAACAACAATTGCATCAACAAAGATACCTGGAACAGCTACCTGTCTTGATGGAATCGTATCTGCAGCTACAATATTACGAGCCTGAACGATAACTTTACCGCCACAGCCTTTTGCTGCCATTGCTGCTGATAACATATCCAATGGAAGAATTTCATCTTCAATTGTACAGTTACCATTTGTATCTGCTGTAGTCACACGAATTAAAGAAACGTTTGCTTTTGGAAGTATATAGTAAAGGTACTCATCGCCTTCAACTTCAACAACCTTTACAATATCCTCTGTTGTACGACTATTAAGTTTACCGCCTTCAAGACGAGGGTCAACAAAAGTTTCAAGACCTACATTAGTCATGTAACCTTTACGTCCCTGACCCATTGCACGGTACATCTCAATGATAACACCCTGTGGAAGATTGTATGCTTCTACCTGGTTATTGTTAATCATGTCGATAACCTTTGGAGAGAAACCATAATGTCCTGCGATCCAACGTTTGATTAATCCTTCTTTTGCCCAACGTTCCTGCTGTCCGCCTGCTTTATTTCCCTGGCCGGCGCCATACATGATTGTCAGGTTATTTGGAGTTCCTGTTTTATCAAAGGATTCTCCAACAGCTTTCATGATTGCATCCGGTGTACCTGCGGTAAGGAAACCACTGGTAATAACAACATCATTCGGTTTAATCATTGCAACTGCCTGTTCCATAGTAACTACTTTACTCATGCCAAAACCTCCCATATTACTTATGCATTCACGTTCATAGAACGCCCCGCATACTTATTCTTTGTTCATAATTGAACTGCAATATAATTCGTTGCCGGAATATGCACCACTAAATCCCGGCTAATATCTTCAACCGCACCCGAAAGTCCCTAATCCTCCGGGTGCGGCATCAGTCATATTAAATTATTTCTCGATTTTTTTCAATGCTTCTGTCAGTTTTGGAATGATTGTTGTGCAATCACCAACGATACCGATATCAGCAACTTCAAAAATCGGAGCTGTATTATTCTTATTGATTGCAATAATCAATTCAGAATCTTCCATACCAGCTGCATGCTGGATAGCACCGGAAATACCTGCAGCAACATAAAGGTTTGGTCTAACAGTTTTACCTGTCTGTCCAACCTGACGATCTCTATCAATCCAGCCTGCATCAACACATGCTCTGGAAGCAGAAATCTCGCCGCCGAGTTCTGTTGCTAAATCTTTCAGCATATCAAAACCTTCTGGTCCGCCAATACCACGTCCACCAGATACAAGAATCTTAGCTTCTGTAATATCAACTGTTTTCTTAGAATCTTTAACAACTTCACGAATCTTGATATTCATATCAGCTTCGCTTACGCCTGTATTGATAACTTCTACTGTACCAGTTTTGGATGCATCAGCTGCAAGAGCCTGCATAACGCCTGGACGTACAGTAGCCATCTGAGGACGGAAATTCGGGCATACGATTGTAGCCATGATATTTCCACCAAAAGCTGGACGAGTCATCATAAGACCTTTTGTTTCTTCATCAATCTCAAGACGTGTACAGTCAGCTGTCAAACCTGTATGTACTCTTGCGGATACACGAGGTGCCAAATCACGGCCGATAGCTGTTGCACCGTAAATAACGATTTCTGGATCTTTTTCTTTAATAACAGCAGTAATTGCTTTTGCATAAGGTTCTGTTGTATATTCTCCTAATACTGGAGCGTCTACAGCGATAACCTGATCTGCACCATATTTAAATAATTCAGCAGCAGCAGCCTGAATACCGTCACCTAAAACAACAGCAACAACTTCCTGGCCTAAATCTGCAGCTAATTCTTTAGCCTTACCAATCAGTTCATAAGCAACTTTCTGGATTTCTCCATCTCTCTGCTCTGCGAAAACGTATACATTTTTACTCATTGTTTCACCTGCTCCCTAATTAAATGATGTATTTTTCTTTTAACTTGTTAATGATGATTTCTACAGCTTCATCAGCAGAAACTTCTGTATGAAGAACGCCGGCTGCTTTTACAGGTTTTGTGAAGGATTTCTTAACCTGTGTTGGTGAACCTTTTAAACCTAAGTTTGCTGGGTCAACATTATCTTTTACATCATCATATCCCCATACTTTGACTTCTTTTTCTCTGTATGCGTCGAAGATGCCTCCTACACTCATGTAACGTGGTTCAATCTCTTCGCCGAGGGTAGTGATTAACAATGGAGTTTTTGCTTCTATAACGTGATGACGGTCTTCAAAGTTTCTCTGAATAACCAGTGTGTCATCACCTTCAACATCAACTTTAGCAACATAGCTTACATGAGGAATACCAAGGTGTTCAGCGATCTGAGGACCAACCTGTGCGGTATCACCATCAATAGCCTGACGTCCAGCTACGATTAAATCGTAATCAAGATTCTTCAGTGCTGCAGCAATTGCGGAAGATGTAGCCCATGTATCAGAACCGGCAAATTCTTTACCAGATAATAATACAGCTTCATCAGCGCCCATAGCTAAAGCTTCTCTTAATGCCACATCTGCCTGCATAGGTCCCATAGTAACTACAGTAACCTTTGCACCTGTTTTTTCTTTAATCTGTAATGCCACTTCAAGTCCGGCTTTATCATCCGGGTTAATGATACTAGGCACACCATCTCTTATAAGAGTTCCAGTAACAGGGTCAAGTTTAACTTCTGTTGTATCTGGAACCTGTTTAATACATACTAAAATATTTTTCATTCCTGATTCTCCTCTCCAAAATACTAGTGTAACATTGCTCCTGAGATAACCATTCTCTGAACTTCTGAGGTACCTTCATAGATTTCTGTAATCTTAGCGTCTCTCATCATACGTTCAACTGGATAATCTCTTGTGTATCCATATCCACCAAAGAGCTGTACAGCCTTTGTAGTTACTGCCATTGATGTTTCTGCAGCAAATAATTTTGCTGTAGCAGCGTCAACGCTAAATGGAAGGTGCTCGCCTTTTTTCCAAGCAGCTTTATATACAAGATACTTAGCAGCTTCTGTTTTTGCAAACATATCTGCGAGCTGGAACTGTGTATTCTGGAACTGAGAAATTCTCTTTCCAAACTGTTTTCTTTCTTTCGTATACTTAACTGTTTCGTCAATTGCACCTTCAGCTAAGCCAAGAGCCTGAGCAGCGATACCGATACGGCCACCATCCAGTGTCTTCATAGCAAGAGCGAATCCCTTACCTTCTTTGCCAAGCATGTTCTCTTTAGGAACGATACAATTTTCAAAAATCAATTCACATGTGGATGAACCACGAATACCCATCTTTTTCTCGTGAGGTCCTACGGAGAATCCAGGGAAATCTTTTTCCACGATAAATGCGGAAATACCCTTTGTTCCTTTAGACTTATCTGTCATAGCCATTACAATGAAGATATCTGCATATTCAGCATTTGTAATGAAAATTTTGGAACCATTCAATACATAATGGTCTCCGTCCAATACAGCTTTTGTCTGCTGCATGGAAGCATCTGTACCAGCTCCTGGCTCGGTCAAACCAAATGCACCAAGTTTTTCACCCTTTGCCAGAGGTACTAAATATTTCTGTTTCTGTTCTTCTGTACCATTTTCAAGAATCGGAGTAGCACATAAGGATGTATGAGCAGACATAATAACTGATGTCGTACCACAAACTTTTGCCATCTCTTCAACCGCCATGATATATGTGAGGACGTCTGCACCTTGTCCGCCATATTCTTTCGGGATTGGAATACCCATCATGCCGTATTTTGCCATCTTTTTAACGGTTTCCTCTGGGAATCTCTCTTCCTCGTCCACTTCTTGAGCAATCGGTTTTACTTCTTTTTCAGCAAAACTCTTATATAACTGCTGAGCCAGAAGATGCTCTTTCGATAAACCAAACTCCATAAATTTCATCCTCCTTAAACTTATAAATTTTTCAAATAGTTTAATCCGCAAGTTTCATGCCAACTTTTCCTTCAACAGGAATCCCTTAAACAGTGGATTTTTTGTTGTTTTTTTCACAATCAAAGTATGCACACCTGCATAAGCATGCCTTTGTGCATACCTGCTTTTCCTAGCATTTGACTTGGAAATGAAACCATTTAAAAAAAATGCAATATAATTACTCTGTAAGTATATCACATTTTAGATAAATTGACCACTATTTATTTTCCGATACCTAATTTTTTAATCTAAATTTTAACCATTTTTTGCTATTATTTTGTCAAAAGTCAATTTGAATATTTTTTTCCTGTTTTTTCTACATTTGAATCAACATGGACCCCCATGTCAAACCACCGCCAAAACCAGAGAGAACAACTAAATCGCCCTTCTTAATCATACCATTTTGAATAGCTTCATCCAGCACAATTGGCACACTAGCCGCCGAGGTATTACCATATCTCTGCATATTTAAAACAAACTTCTCATCTGGTGCTTTCAGCCGTTTTGCTGCAGATTTAATAATCCTCATGTTGGCCTGATGCAAGACAAACCAATCCACATCATCTACTCTTTTTCCTGTCTTATCCAGGATTTTTCGTATGCTTATCGGCACTTGGGATACTGCAAATTTAAACACTTCCTGGCCTTCCATCTGGACATATCTTTTTTTCGTCAAATCTTCGGTTGTCTCTCGAAATGGATTGACAATAGGTCGCCCTTCCATCCTCAGAACATGTCCTTTTGCTCCATTTGAGCCCAAATCGACAGCCAGAATTCCTCTTCCTTCTTCAGCCGGACCCACAACAGCTGCACCCACACCATCACCAAACAGTATGCATGTGCTTCGATCTGTCCAGTCCATAATCTTCGAAAGAATCTCGCCGCCAACAACCAGAATATTTTTTTCATCGCCACACTGAATGTGTAAACGAGCAATATTCAGCGCAAATATAAAGCCCGAGCAGGCAGCACTGATATCATAGCACACCGCATTATCTGCTCCTAATGCCTTTTGAAGGCACGAAGACGCATTCGGCAGGGGATTATCCGCCGTCAACGTCGCAACAATGATTGTATCCAATTCTTTTGCCGTAACCCCAGCCCGCTCCATTGCCTGGAGAGCCGCTTTTTCACAAAGTTCTGTCAACGTTTCCTTTGCCGCAATCCGCCGTTCACGGATTCCTGTTCTCTCTGCAATCCATTCATCACTTGTATCTAAAAATTCTGCCAAATCATTATTTGTTGCTATTTTTTCAGGTAAACCGACACCGGTTCCTTTTATCTCCGCTAATAACATAATATAATCCTTTCATCCAATTACTTTGATAATCAAAGTATATGATGTTTTTATGAAATTGTCAACGACAAGCACACCTGTATCCCCTATTCTTACAAATTATTTATATTTATATAGAAGAAACTTCTTATAAAAAGAAAGCCCATAATGTGAGGTCGAATTACCGTATACCAAAAAAACTTTTTGAACAGCCGTTTACTATATATCGTGTCCAAACATAAACGTCACTTTACTCTTGAAAAGTATTCCATTTGTCATTGCAATTCACGCTTTCGTTTCATATAATGAAGTTGTACTAATACTGCCGTTAGGGGATGTATGATTCCAAGGGATTGATACAAACTCTTCGTACATATGCAGCACCGATAATCATAATAATTGTGAACAAAGGAAAACTCAGGGGGGACGAGTATGAAAAAGAATTTTTTTTGCAGCAGTGGCTGTAATTGCAACGATAGCACTTGCAGTCGGCTGCACCCAGCTTAGTAGCACAAAGCCTGAGCCAGCCGGCAATGTGCAGGCAAGCAGCGAGCAGGCGGAATCCCGAACAGCAGAAGATTTATATTTCGATGCTTGTGACGATGCCATGAAGGCAGACGAAGATGAAATAGAGCCTCTGATTACAATTACAAAGGACAGTGACGACGTTATCTGGAATGAATCCGATGATAAGGTATTGATGTTAACCTTCCACCGTTATCCGGACAGTTATCCAGACGGATCGGACGTCAACTTGGAATGGGGACAGGTATGGGTTACATCCGCAAAAGAGATGCAAGACTGGTACAAAGAGAATCAGGATGGGGTGGACAACTGGACGCTTCGGCTAGAAGAACTGATTGGTCTTCCTTTCTACGGTGAATACACCAGCATGACAGCTATGTGGGTGAAACCGGAGGATATGTTCCGCCCGGCATATCAGACCGATATCACAAAAGATGAGATGGCAAGCACATTTGAAGACATCGACGAAGAGAGCTTTGATCAGGAATACAAGGCTTGGTTCGATGACAATATCATCAGCTCTTACTTTGACAGTTCGGCACCATGGACCAGACTGGGATATACCTATGATTGGGCTGACAACGGAACAGAGAAGGGATTGTGCGAATTCATTGTAAATCAGGACTCGACTGTAACGATTGAATTCACTAAAGATACCGGCGACTTTATCAAGTGGCTGGACGAGAATTAAGCGGATGCGAAGAATTTGCTAACCCAAACCATTTGTACAAGTTTCTACCCACCCCGCATACATAGCAAAAGCAGTGTCTGCGGGGTATTTTAATGAATAACAAAAAAACAACCACGCTTAAGCATTTCTGCTCTCGTATGGTTGTTTTCTATTTGTATCCGATTGAAGGCGTCAATCAAAATTCTTATTTCTTTGGATTCGATGCATCATAGGCCACTTTCGAAATCTTCACTGGATACTGACGCATATATTTAATCAAAGCCTTTGAATTAATCATATATCCCTGAATCTCAAAAAGTTTTTTACCCGAACGATTATAAAATCTGAATTCTTCACATCTAGGAGATTCAACCATGTCTACTCTGCCTATCGTTTTCGCTTCATAAGTTACTGCTTTCCCCCACAGCGGTTGAAAAGTCAGCGTATTCCCTTTAACCGTCAGTTTTCGTTTCATATATGCATATGTAGTAGCAATAGTAACTGCCAGACAAATACCTGCCATAATATAGGCGGCTATTGATTGTCCCAGATTAGCATGACCTACACCCATCCAGATAAGCACTGCCGCAGCAAGTACGCCAAATATAGCAATAACAAGCCAGAAAAAGCTTTCCGTCACCACAAAATTATTATCGTCCGCCGCTGTCGTTTTTCCTGTTTTTTTCATCATATTAACTACAACAATGGCCATAATTACCGCCATAATCGGAATGGCCCCCGTCTGTATCGTTGTTATGATTCGAGTCATAATGTCCATATTCCGTCCTCCTTTGTTTTCTACTGACTATCATATCATTGCTTTATAGAAAAATCAAACCTCAGACAGATTTTAATAGACATTTCAATTCAAAACATCCGCCATCAGTTCTTCCGGCGTAATATCATTCTTCAGCAGTCCTGATGCTTTCATCCAGTCAATATTTCCCTGCCAGACAGATGCCTCCTGGGCCCCAAACTCGCCCTCAGAAGATGCCAGTACCGGCAGTAAAACTTCCATGCTCTGCATTTCAACATCTTTGTCCAGAGGGAAATTTTCCGCATTCTGGTATGAAAGAAGGATATCCACAACACCTTCTGGGTCTGATTTCATATCTTCAAAACCTTTTGCCGAAGCTCTCATAAATGCTGCAAGTGTTTCTTTCTTTTCAGCAATCGCCTCATCGCTAGTAACAAAAATTAATTCATAACTTTTTGGCACACCATATTCGTAAGGATAAAAATAACTTACTTCAAAACCCTCTTTTTCCATCTGCGGCACTTCATGATTTACCATGCAGCCTATTGTAGCATCCACCTGTCCCGTGGTCATAGCGGACATTAAATCAAATCCTACGTCCACCATCGTTACAGAATCCGCAGAAACGCCTGCTGTTTCCATCATCGTTTGAACCATAGCTTCACTCAGTTCTGTCCCGGAATAGCCTATAGTTTTACCTACTAAATCCTGAGGTCCATTAATACCTTTTTCTTTAAGGGATAGAATAATATTCAAATCAGACTGGGTCAATGCACCCATGCACCGGACAGGCACATCCTGATTCGCCCGAGCCATTACAACCTCCGGGAGATAATAAATTCCAACTTCCGCCTTGCCTGCAGCGGTCATAGAAAGTGCATCATTTGTATTCGATGGGAATTGTACATTTACTTTAATCCCCTCTTCCTCATAGTATCCTTTTTCAATAGCATCATAAATAAATCCATGAACCGCATTTGGATACCAATCCAGCACAACTGTTACCTCTTCCAAATCACCAGACGCTGTTGCTTCTGCTTTTGTCTGTCCGTCACTCTGTCCGCAGGCCGTTACCCCCATGCATAAAACAGCACAGATAGCCAATGCCAATACCTTTTTCATAACTCTTTCCTCCATTTAATTAAAATATTTTCAAACAGGCTGATTATCCCAACCAATATCATTGCCATTGCTGACAATAACAGAATTGGTGCAAATACCCCAGCCCCATCTAACTGAGTCATCATTCTTCGGCTAAAATAGCCAAGGCCACTCTGTGCTCCCAGCCATTCCCCAATAGCCGCTCCTATAACGCTCAGAGGAACCGCCATCTTAATTGCCGAAAAGAAATGCGGAAGTGCCGCCGGAAGTTTTAGTTTCAAGAAAATATCTTTTTTTCCAGCACCGTAGCTGAATAGCAATTCTTCCATCTCCCGTTTTACGGATTTAAAGCCATCAAACACCGTAATAGTAATCGGGAAAAAGGTCATTAAAATTGTTACAACAATTTTACTCCAAATCCCATACCCGAACCACACAACAAAAAGTGGGGCAATGGCCGTTGTCGGAATCGTCTGTGAAGCTATAACAATCGGATACAGCGCCTTCTCCACCATAGGACTCAAGTCCATCAGCACCGCAAGGCCAACGCCCAGAGCCACCGAAATAGCCAGGCCAATAGCCATAACCTTCATCGTTGCCGGAAGATGCACAAGAAATAGAGGTTCCCGAAGTTCCCACAGCTTTTTCAAAATCCCCGTAGGTGTCGGAAGAATGTAGGCTGCATCCATCCGGCCAGCTGCCAGTTGCCACAAAAACAGCAGCACAGCAATAAATATTCCCGATGATAAATATCTTTTCATGTCACTCCACCTGCTTTCTCAACAGGCTCGTTAATTTTGCTTTTAAAAGCTCAATATCCGGACATCTAAGAAAATCTCTATCTCGCGGATAATCCTGTGGAACCACTTCAACCCTGAGTTCTTTTATTGGTGTGTCTGTAATAACATAAATCTTTTTTGACAAAAAAACAGCTTCTTCCACATCATGGGTAATAAAAACAATTGTTTTATGAAAATGCTCCCATTGTTCGAGCAGCCATTCCTGCATATCCATTCGCGTCAATGCATCCAATGCGCTAAAAGGTTCATCTAACAACATCAAATCTGCATCTGTCAGCAACGTTCTTGCAAAAGAGATTCTCTGTCGCATTCCTCCGGATAAATCCTTCGGGTATTTCTCGCGATACTCCTCCAAGCCTACTTCCTTCAGCACTTCAGAAACCCGACGTTTTTGCTCCTCCTTGCTGATTTTCTGAATTTCCATAGGCAGACAGAGATTTTTTTCAACAGTTCTCCACGGAAAAAGCAAGTCTTTTTGCGGCATATAACCTGCATAACTTTTAATCGTCCCGATTTCCTTTCCATCTACGAAAATCTCACCTTTTTCCGGTTTCAAAAGTCGATTTATAAGACGAAAAATAGTACTTTTTCCGCATCCACTGGCACCAATCAGTGAAATAAACTCCCCTCGTTTTACGTCAAAAGAGAGATTTTCTACCATTGGTTCTTCATCCTCGGGATACCTGAATGTTACATCCTTAAATGTTAGCATTTTTTATTTCTCCATATTCCATGCCATGTTCAAAAACATCGCTTCATACCGGCTGCAGTTTACGAATACTTCTTTCAGCTCTGCAACTCGACTTTTACTGATGTTCTGACCCAGCATATTTACCAAGTATAATATTTCGTCATTCATGTCCACATATTCTTTAGATGTATAGCCTTTTACCCATTCTCCATAAAAAGGATGTTCAACGGATTCCGGATTTTTTCTCACCAATTCCTGCCCTATTTTTGCATAGCTCCATGCGCAGGAGAGAATCGCCGTTAATATATCCAGTTCATCACCTCGAAATCCTACACTTAGCATATAACTTGTGTACGACGCATTCGGCAGACTCATCGTTGCCCGAGCTACGTCTTCATCAGTTATCCCCAACCGTTCCATGTAGCCGGAATGGATATCCATTTCACCTCCCAAGGTGTCTTCAACAAACCATGAAAAGCGGCGAATCATCTCCGGTTCTTTTGATTTAACAACGCCTAATGCAAATACTTTGGCATAATCATATAGATACAAATAGTCCTGTAACATGTAAAATTTAAACTTCTCTATCGGAAGGCTCCCATCTCCAATCCCCTTAACAAATGGATGCTCATAATATCCATCCCATATTTCCTTTACACTCTCATACAATTCATCTGTCAGTGTCATTTTATTTCCTCCTCCTGTTTCTTCCTCATCCACACCTCACAGCTTTCGCTGCTCGTTGATGGACATTCGCCAAATGCCCTTCTGTGCAAGCACGCGGCCGCTTGGCTCATTGTCAGCTTTATCTTCTTTTGTGCTGATGTCTTTGACATCCACACCTCACAGCTTTCCCTGCTCGTTGATGGACATTCGCCAAATGCCCTTCCGTGCAAGCACGCGGCCGCTTGGCTCATTGTCAGCACAAAAAAAGGACTTTCCAAAGGAAAGCCCATTCAATACATCACAAGCTACTTCCCTACGTCGGTATTACCCGCCTCAAGTTCAAAGGGTCAAGTCCATGGACTCTCTCAGCTTTCGCTCCCCCAGCATATCTTTAATCACAATATCTAATTGTTTCTATAATTATAGCACAGCTCCCTCATTTGTAAAGTTTTATTTCCTGTAACCAACAGTTCTTGAGATAATATATCTCGGTCTGCCTTTTACTTCTTTATAAATTTGAGAAATATAATAGCCTATAATTCCCAGGCTCATCATAACCATACTTCCAATAATCAAAATAAGTAATATCACTGTCGTAAAACCTTCCAGAGACCGTCCCCCAAAATAACGTACCAGGGATTCAACCCCCATAACCAATGCAAATACGAACATAAATACCCCCGCAACTGTAACTATCTGCAAAGGTACTGATGAAAAAGCTGCAATATTCGTTACTGCATATTTAATCAAGGACCAGGTGGACCATTTTGATTCTCCCGCTTCCCGTTCTCTTACATCGAATTTAACAGTAGCTGTTTTAAAGCCAATCCATGACGACAGTGCCCTAAAGAAAGCATTCCGTTCCGGCATATCCAACAATGCTGTAACTGCTTTCTTATCTAAAAGTTTGAAGTCTGAAGCCCTGGACATATCTATCCCTGTAGCTTTACTCATAATCCGGTAGAAAAGTCCAGCACTCATTTTATGTCCCAGGCTCTCCTGTCCTCTGGAGTGTTTTACACCTTCAACAACCTCGTATCCTTTTTCCCACAATCGATACATCTCAACAACCGTCTCCGGCGGATGTTGCAAATCGCAATCCATAACAACGCAGCAGTCTCCTCCGGCTTCAGCCAGCCCCGCAAAAATTGCTGATTCTTTTCCAAAGTTTCTTGAAAAATGAATTCCTCGAATATATTTATGTCTTCGAGCCTCTTCTTCTATTTTAAACCATGTACCATCTTTGGAACCATCATCTATAAAAATCAGTTCAAATGTAATGTTCTCTGCATTTAAAAGTCTGCCCAGCCGTTCTGCAGCCCTTTCAATCATCAGTTCTTCATTATAGGATGGCAAAACAACGGACAATAACGCCATGTCTGTTCCTCTTTTCACCTGCAAATTTATTTCTGTAATTTTTAGTATAACATTGGATGACAAATAACAAAAGCCCTAGAGCCTTATTTTTCTGTGTTATCCCTTAAAAAATGGCCCGAACGTCCCCCATCTTTCTCCAAAAGACATATTTTCTCTATCCGCATCTCCCTGTCCACCGCTTTACACATATCATAAATAGTCAATGCAGACGCACTGACTCCATTGAGTGCTTCCATTTCCACGCCTGTTTTACCAGTTGTTTTTACAGTCATTTTTATTTCAATACCATCCTGCACCGTTTTGAATTTAATGTCCGCCCCCGTCAAAAGTAGCGGATGACACATTGGTATTGTTTCAAAAGTCCTTTTTGCTGCCATTATGCCAGCCACTTGGGCAACTGAAAGTACATCTCCCTTTTCAATCTTCTGACCAGTGATTTTATCCAGAGTTTCTTTTTTCATACAAATTTTTCCATAGGCTATAGCAATACGCTGCGTTTCTTCTTTCTCCGAAACGTCAACCATACGTGCCCGTCCCTGAGCATTTACATGACTTAATTCCATGCCATCTCCTCAACTTTCATAATTACAAAAATGCCTACGCTGATTAAAAATCAGCCCAGGCATTTTTTATAATAAGTTAAACGATATTCAAATCTGATTATTCGTCAGCTTTCATCTTCTTAACTTCTTCAATCATAATCTTCAAAGCATCAATAGCATTACCAACGATACCAACGTTAGCAACATCAAAGATTGAAGCATCTTCATCTTTATTGATAGCTACGATATAATCAGAACCAATCATACCGGAAACATGCTGTATTGCACCGGAAATACCGGCAGCAATATACAGCTTAGGTGCTACAATCTTACCAGACTGTCCAACCTGATGTGCACGGGAAACCCATCCATCTTCCATTGCAGGTCTTGTTGCACCAACAACTCCGCCAAGAAGGTCAGCAAGTTCTTTAACTAATTCAAAGTTTTCAGCACTTCCCATACCTCTACCACCGGCAACGATGATTTCAGCTTCTTCAAGGTTAACACTTTCAGAAATTTCCTGTACAGCATTAACAATTTTAGCTTTCAATTCAGCAACTTCAACAGTTTCAGCTGTCACTTCACCCTGTTTTCCTTCTTCTGGCTCAGCTTTTTTGAACACGCCACCACGAACAATAGCAACTGCAACACTGCCGTCAACTACTGCATCAGAGTAGATGCTGCCACCATAAAGAGGAGCAGTAAGAACAACTTTACCATCTGCTTCTTTAATTCCGATAACGTCTGTTACACAACCAGCTTTTAATTTAGCAGCAACTCTTGCGCCCAAATCTTTACCGTTTGTTGTGCCTCCTACAAATACCATCTCTGGAGCATATTTTTTAGCTAATGCTTCGATAATTACAGCGTATGCTTCTGTGTTATATTCAGCAGCATCTACTGTGATTGCAGCATCTGCACCATAACTAATTGCTGTAGCTGCAGCGCTAGCTGCATCAGCACCAATAACAACAGCAGTAACTTTTTCAGCAATATCCTTAGCAGCTGTAAGCATTTCAAGGCCTACATTCACTGGTTTGCCTTCTGCTGTTTCAACATATACCATTACATTTTTGCAACCCATGACATTTCCTCCTTATAATACTTTAGCGTCTTTCATCATTCCGAGAGCCATAGAGATTGACTCTTCAATTGTTTCTTCTTGAATCTTAACACCAGCAGCTTTCTTTGGAGGTTCTGCATTTGCAAGAACAGTTACAGCAGGTGCAGCGATGCCACCGATTTCTAATTCACCAATCGGAATTTTTCTAGCAGCCATTTTACTCTTAATCGTTGGATATCTTGGATCGTATGCAGGTTTTGTAACAGTTACTACGCAAGGTGTAGCTGCTTCAATAACATTGTAACCTTCTTCAGTTTCCTGTTTTGCACTGATTCCACCATCAATTGTTTCAATATCGATAAGATTTGTGACAACTGGCATACCAAGGTTTTCTGCTAACATAGCTCCAACCTGTCCAGATGCACAATCAGTTGTTTCTTTTCCACAGAAGATGACGTCAAATTTAACGCCCTGAACTTCTTCAATTTTAGCTACAGTTTTTGCTAAAGCATCTGCTGTACTGATTGTATCAGTTACAACATCTTTAACAACGAAACCATTGCTTGCGCCAACAGCAAGACAATTCTTAATAGCGTCTTTTGCTTTGTCTGTTCCGATGGACACAACAGTAATAGTACCACCTACAGCCTCTTTCAACTGTGTAGCCATTTCAAGGGCATATGTATCAAATGCATTGACAACAGGGGTAATCTTTTCAAGATCAGGTGTATTTGTTGTTGGATTCATTCTAACTTCTACAGAATCATCTGGCACCTGTTTAATACAAACTAATATTTCCATTGGGTGTTCCACTCCTTATCTAAAAAATAACATGGCAGATGCACAGTGTTTTGCCACTGCGCATCTGCAATGCTTTATAATTTGCAGGACAAATTTTGTAATAAAATTATCTGCAAAGGCTGTTTGCGATAACGATTCTCATAACTTCGTTGGTTCCTTCGAAGATCTGGAAAATCTTTGCATCTCTGATTAATTTTTCAACAGGATATTCTCTTGAGTATCCGTATCCACCAAACATCTGGATTGCTTCAGAAGAAACTTCCATAGCGATGTCACCAGCGTAACATTTAGCGATAGCGGAATCAACTGCATATGGTTCTCCCATATCCATTAATGTCAAAGAATGAGCAACCATCTGACGTGCTGTTTCAATCTTAATCTTCATATCAGCTACTTTGAACTGAAGAGCCTGGTTTCTGATAATTGGTTTACCAAACTGGATTCTTTCTTTACCGTAAGCGATAGCTTCTTCCATACCACGCTGAGCGATACCAGTTGCGATACATCCCATCCAAGTTCTAGCCTGATCAAGAGTCTTCATAGCGATGCTGAAGCCCTGTCCTTCTTTACCGATCAAAGCAGATGCAGGAATTCTACAATCTTCAAAAACTACGTCAGCTGTTGTTGAACATCTGATACCCATTTTGTTTTCATGGTTACCTGTGCTTAAACCAGGAGTTCCTTCTTCAACTAAGAACATGGACATTCCTTTTGCTCCAGCTGTTTTATCTGTTAAAGCTGTGATACAGTAAAATCCAGCGATACCAGCGTTTGTGATGAAACATTTTCTACCATTCAAAACATAGCTGTCGCCATCTTTAACTGCAACAGTTTTTCCAGCACCAGGATCAGATCCTGCCATTGGCTCTGTTAAAGCGAAAGCACCAAATTTACCTTCTAATAAAAGGTCACATACTCTCTTCTTCTGTTCTTCAGTACCACTGATTAATACAGGTTTTGTTCCTAAACCGGAAGCGGAGATAGTTGTTGCAAAACCAGCATCAGCAATTGCCATACACTCTAAAAGTGCTGCAATATCCACTCTGCTAAGTCCCTGTCCGCCGTACTCTTCTGGAACTTCAAGGGAAGTTAATCCCATTTCAATAGCTTTGTCATAGATTTCTTTTGGCCATTCGCCAGATACATCATATGCCTTGCACTGTTCTTTAACTTCTTTGTCACAAAACTCCTTAACTGCCTCTAATAAATCTTTTGCTTCATCGGAAATGATATATGCCATTTCTTAAGCCCTCCTTTAATAAATAAAAAGTAATGAATAAATATATTTATAAATATTACTTTATAAATTACAGTTTGTAGCAGACTTTTCCTGGATTCAGGATCATCTTAGGATCAAATACTTTCTTGATTTCAAGCATCAGAGCCATCTTTGTTGCACCTTCAGCCTGTGCAAGATAATCTAATTTACCGGAACCAATTGCATGTTCACCGGATACTAAACCACCAACGCGTGTTGCTTCTGGATAGATAGCATCAAAGAAATCATCAGCTTTCTTCTTGAAGTCTTCAACAGAAATCTGATCATCACCGATGATGTAGATATGAAGGTTACCATCACCTGCATGTCCAAAACTTTCAATCTGAAGGCCCATCTTATGACCAACTTCATAAACGAATTCTACATATGGTGCAATCTTATCAAGTGGTACAACAACATCACATTCATCAAGTAATTCAAGACCATCTTTCCATTTTGTTTCAGCTTTGATAGCTTCAAGGAAAGAACTTCTAGCTGCCCATACATCTTTAATCTTAGGTGGTGTATCAGCAACGATAACATCAATAGCACCTGCTTCAAGAGCGATTTCTGAAGCCTGTTCCATAATTACTTCTAACTCATCCATATCTTTACCGTCAAATGTTACAAGCAGATAAGCGCCAACTTCAACGCCATCAACTACCTTAGGATATACTGCTTTACCAACATATTTTTCGGATTTTTCAACGATAGCTTTTTCCATGAATTCCAGAGCCTGTGGGTCAAGATGATTTTTCTTGAACAGTGGAACTGTAGAAATACAGGATTCCAAATCTTCAAAAGGAATAACCAAGCTGATAACTTCTTTTGGAGCTGGAATAATCTTTAATGTTAATTCTGTGATGATACCCAATGTACCTTCAGAACCAATCATAAGATTCAATAAAGAGTAACCTGAAGATGTTTTGGAAACTTTGCTTCCTAATTCAACAATTTCGCCGGTTGCAAGAACAACTGTCATAGCACGTACATAATCTCTTGTAGCACCATATTTACAAGCTCTCATACCACCTGCGTTAGTGGATACGTTTCCGCCCAGAGTAGCGAATTTTTCACCTGGATCTGGTGGATACATAAGTCCCTGTTTAACACAGTCTTCTGCAAGGTCGTTCAAAAGAACACCTGGCTGAACTCTTACTACGAAGTTATTTAAATCATAGTCAAGAATCTTGTTCATCTTCGTTGTATTAATTACAACACCACCAATAACAGGAACACAAGAACCTACAAGTCCTGTACCTGCTCCTCTAGCTGTTACTGGAATAGCGTTCTCGTAACAAATCTTTACTACTGCTGCGATTTCTTCTGTAGTTAAAGCATCAACAACAGCTTCCGGCATGGATTTTCCATAGATAGACATCTCATCATGTGTAAAATCATCATTGATTTCATCCCCTACGTAAATACGTCCCAGTGCAATTTCTTTAAACTTCTCCACGATTTCTGGAGTTACTTTGCCATATGCACTCATTTCTACATTCCTCCTTAATCCTTTAAATAAATTTAACCCTTTGCTTGTATATGTATTGCACACATCAATGTACACAATAACCTTTACAAAAAACGGTAAAAAGAGCCGAACTGGTCCTACCATTTATATGCTCAATGATAAAATACTTCAGGGTATTTGTCAAGTCATTTTTACTGTTTTCTTATGGTTTTTATCCCATTTTTTTAAAAGCATTGCACAGTTCCATCATTTTTTCTTCGGAGGTTTCTTGTTTTTTCGCACAAATAGTTTGTTTATTATTTGTCAATATTAGCAATCTTTGCTCATTGGCTTTTCTGGTTATTTTTTGTAATTATTCACTCTTTTTAGATAATTTGCATGCAAACTATCTCTTTTCAAACTATTTGCTCAACTATCAAGGTAGTTATAAATGTAAACGAAATGACGCTCCAACGCTTCATGACCCAACCGAACGTCCTTATCTCTCACTGATTTAATAAGTTCTCTATGACTTTCCATCAGTCCATCTCTGTTTTTTCCATCTCGCAGAATACGAACTCGCATATCTTTAACATACTTATCCATTACCTGGGTTAATGCCAAAAAATTAACAATGAGGTAGTTATTATGTGAAGCTTCTACCAATAAATAGTGAATTCGTTTGTCATGTTTGGACCGCACAGTTTCCTCTGTGGCCGATTCCAACATGCTCATATGATACTCCATTTCTTCAATCTGTTCTTCTGTCGCATGAAGAATCACAAGAGAAAGGGCCTGGGATTCTAAAGCATAACGGAATTCACTAATTTCGCGGTAAGTTGTACCCTCTACTGCAAACATTAAAGTCATCACCCGAATCAGTGTATTCTCAAAATCTCCGGTAATATAATTCCCCGAACCCTGCTGACAGGACAATGCTCCCATCTGCTCCAATATGCGCAGTCCTTCTCGGACAGACGTCCTGCTTACATTCAGTTGCTGTGCCATCTCCCGCTCCGAAGGCAGCTTATCTCCCGCACTGTATATGCCATCCAGAATCTGTTCCTGGACGAAGTCAACAACCTTTTCATAGGATTTTTCCATACAAATCAGCCCTGTCTCTTTCTAATCTTGCTCTCCGGTCAGTAAAATGTCAAAATTTAATATGCTTTTCCCCAATAAACCATCGCCTTCGCTGGCTTTCCACAGCAGATACATGTATCTGCTAAATGTTCCTGGTCAAATGGCATACATCTGGATGTTGCCCCTGTTTCTTCTTTAATCAGATTCTCACAGGCCTCGTCACCACACCACATAGCTTTGACAAATCCCGGTTTCTTTTCAATCGTGTTTTTAAAAGTTTCATAATCCGTTGCTGTATAGGTATGCGTATCCCGATGAGCCTTCGCTCTTTCCAGCATATCTTTCTGCATAACTTCCAAAGTCTCTCTAACTTTTTCTGTCAGTTCTGCAAATGCAACTATCTGTTTTTCTCTGGTGTCTCTGCGGACAATGACCGCCTGTCCTGCTTCTATATCTTTTGGTCCGATTTCGATACGCACAGGAATACCTCGCATCTCAGCCTCCGAGAATTTCCATCCCGGACTTTTATCTGAATCATCTACTTTGACACGAAAACCGCAGAGTCCATCTTTTATTTCATAAGCTTTATCTAAAACGCCTTCCTTTTTCTGCTGAATCGGAATAATCATAACCTGAGTTGGTGCAATCTTTGGTGGAAGGACCAAACCTGAGTCATCGCCATGTACCATGATGATGGCGCCAATCAGACGGGTGGTCATTCCCCAGGATGTCTGATGTACATATTCCAGTTTATTCTCTTTATTGGCATACTGAATCTCAAATGCCTTTGCAAAGCCATCTCCAAAGTTATGGCTTGTACCAGACTGAAGTGCTTTACCATCATGCATTAATGCTTCAATTGTATAAGTAGCCTCTGCACCTGCAAACTTTTCTTTATCTGTTTTTCGTCCCCGGATAACAGGCATTGCCAGTTCCTCTTCGCAGAAATCAGCATAAAGATTTAACATCTGTATCGTTCTTGCTTCCGCTTCTTCTGCTGTTGCATGAGCAGTATGTCCCTCCTGCCATAAAAACTCTCTGGAACGGAGGAATGGACGAGTCGTCTTCTCCCATCGAACAACGGAACACCACTGATTATATAATCTAGGCAAATCTCTGTGAGAATGAATGTCTTTTGCATAAAAATCACAGAATAAGGTTTCTGAAGTCGGTCGGACGCAAAGCCTTTCCTGAAGTGGTTCAAGGCCACCATGAGTTACCCATGCCACCTCTGGAGCAAATCCCTCTACATGGTCTTTCTCGCGTTCCAATAAACTTTCCGGAATAAACAGTGGCATATAAACATTCTCGACACCTGTTTCTTTAAAACGGCGGTCCAATTCTTTCTGAATATTCTCCCAAATAGCATAGCCTGCCGGTTTGATAACCATGCAGCCTTTTACGCTGGCGTAATCAACCAGCTCTGCCTTTTTTACCACATCTGTATACCATTGTGCAAAATCTTCTTCCATAGAAGTAATCGCTTCAACCAGCTTCTTTTCCTTAGCCATAATTAAAAATCTCCTTTTAGTTTCTATCCTTATTAAAATCCCGATTTTCGGGTTTATTTTCATTATTTATAGTAAGATAAACTCGCCCATTCGTCAATAGACATGGGGGCTTTCTCCGGTAAAACTTTGAAGTTCATCATCTGTTTCGTAAGCGGATGTTCAAAACTCAGTCCTGCTGAAAACAATGCGGGCATTTCCCTGTTCGATGTAATGCCATGCTTTTGATTCCAGCTTTCTGTTGCCTGTCGGTTATATCTCATGTCCCCATAAATTCCTGCCCCGGCATGGGCCATCTGAACTCGAATCTGATGGTGCCTTCCTGTATGAAGGTGAACTTCAACCAACGAACGGCCTTCCTTTTCTTCCAAAACCCGATACTCCAGCTTTGCCAGTTTTCCTCCCGATGCTGCAACAGAAGAAGTATTTTTAGAACCGTCCTTTTCAAGATAGTTCTCCAAAACACCTTCCTCCTCCGGCAGTTCTCCCGTCAGTACCGCCAAATAGGTTTTCCCTGTACTATGTTTTGAAAACTGCTGGCTCAGCACCGCAGCTGCCTTTGGATTTTTCGCATAAACCATAATCCCGCCTACCGGCCGGTCTAACCGATGGACAACGCCTATATATGGCGGCCTGCTTTCAGAGACTGTATGATTTTTTAACCAGCTGACCATGTCCACTGAAGATGACCGTTCTGCCTGTGAAGGCATTCCAATAGGTTTAATGCATACAATAATCTCTTTATCTTCATATAAAATCTTTATTTTTTCCATCCTGTATTTATCTACTATTCCTTACTGGCTTATTTTTTTAAACATTAAATTATATACTACCATATTCGGTTAAAAAATTCAATTTTCCAGTTCTTAAAAGGTCATACTTCTTTGATAGTATAAAAAATGTTCCAAAAATCTTTCGACTTTTGGAACACCTCTGATATCTACACCTTGAAGCGGTATCCCACACCCCAAATTGTTTCTATGTATTGAGGTTTGGATGTATTAAATTCTATTTTTTCACGAATCTTTTTAATATGCACCGTGACTGTAGCAATATCTCCAAGCGATTCCATATCCCAGATTTTATTAAATAATTCTTCTTTTTTGTAAACATGATTTGGATTTTCTGCCAAAAACGTAAGTAAATCGAACTCTTTTGTTGTAAAGGCTTTCTCTTCACCATTAATGTAAACCCGGCGGGCTGTTTTATCAATCTTCAAACCGCGGATTTCAATGATTTCATTGCTCTTAACAGCGCTTCCTATAAGGCGCTCGTATCTGGCAAGATGGGCCTTTACCCGGGCAACCAGTTCACTTGGGCTGAAAGGTTTTGTAATATAGTCGTCCGCTCCCATACCCAGTCCTCTGATTTTATCAATATCTTCTTTTTTAGCTGAAACCATTAATACAGGAATATTTTTCTGTTCGCGAATTCTCCGGCAAATTTCAAAACCATCCATTCCAGGAAGCATCAAATCCAGAATGACCAAATCGTAAGCATTCTTCAAAGCCTTTTCCAGTCCTGTGTCACCGCTGTTTTCCATATCCACTTCGAAGCCACTCAACTCAAGATAATCCTTTTCGAGTTCAGCAATACTCACTTCATCTTCAATAATTAAAATTTTACTCATAGGTCACACACTCCTTATACTTCCTTAAAACGAAACTCATCGTTGTGCCTTCACCTTCAACACTGTTCGCCCATATTTTCCCGCCATGCTCTTCTATAATCTTTTTAGCTATAGATAAGCCAAGACCGCTTCCACCCTTTGAAGAATTTCTTGAGGCATCCGTCCGATAACATCTTTCAAAAATATGAGGCAGCTCACTCTTTGCAATGCCTTTACCATTATCATGGATTTCAACCTGAACAAATTCAGGCTCATCCTTAATGAAAATACTGATTCGTCCCGGCACTCTGTCCATATACTTAACTGAATTTCCCACAATATTATTGATAACCCGTTTAAGCTGTTCAGGGTCTGCAATAATAATGACATTGTCCGGAACATAATTTTTATAAATGAATTCAAGTCCCCTGGATTCCAAATCCAGAGATATCTCATCCACACAGTCCTCAAAATAACCCTTCAGATTAAGTTTGACAAAATTATAGTTCATGGAATTGCTGTCCAATTTGGAATAAAGGAAGAGTTCATCAATCAGCTTATCCATATCCGTGGCCTTATTATAAATGGTTCGAATATATTTGTCCATTTTTTCAGGTGAATCGGCAACACCATCCCGAATTCCCTCAACATATCCTTTAATAGCCGTAATTGGCGTTTTCAAATCATGGGAAATATTGCTGATTAATTCTTTATTGTCTTTTTCATACTGCATACTGACATCAATCTGAGCTTTCAGCTTAATACGCATCTCTTCAAAAGCTGTGCATACCTCACCAATCTCATCCTCTGTATCTGTAATAACATTAAAATCCAGATTGCCCTCTTTGATGTTGACAGCTGCGCGTTTAAGCTTTTCCAAAGGCTGAACAATACTCTGATATAACCAGAAAAATGCCATAGCACTGACGGCAAGCAAGATGACCAACGCTGCAACGCAAACCTTCAGGAGCATCTTTTCAACCTGCTCAGCTACCGAAGCAACCGGAGTCATTATCTGAATTGTTCCTTCACTGCCATCCGAAAAAAAGAAATCAATCTGCTTTAGGTGGTACGGGTCTGTTCCTGTAATGTAGCTGCTTTCCGAATTCTGAACAACGACATCCGCCGCATCCGGATCTCCGCCGCTGTCTTGGCCGGAATAGAAAACTTCTCCATTCTTTCTTAACACCAAAAACGAAGAATAATTTTCCAAGCGCTCATTCATCACCTGAAGGTAGGACACGTCTTCCAAACGGTCCGGGTCTGCTTCACCAACAGCTGAAAGTTCGTCCACAATACTTGAAGACATATGTTCCAGCACCTCAAAAGGATTGAAAAGCATCTCTACTTTCGTCTCTTCCATGTCGTACTTTTGACGCAGGGCATTTAGCTCTACGCGGCCAATACCTGTAAAAGCAAGCACCATCAGCAAAAGCGGTACAATGAAAACAATAGCATATGTGATTTTCATACGAGTAGCCAGACGCATAGAGTGTTCCTCCTTTCGGCTTCACAGTTTATAACAAAATTACAAATATTTCTTTAATAGTTCTGCCCTGTCGGTTTTCTCCCATGGAAGATTCAAATCGTTTCTTCCAAAATGTCCGTAAGCAGCCGTTTGTTTATAAATTGGCTGACGAAGATTCAGCATTTTAATAATACCTGCCGGACGTAAGTCGAAATTCTCACGAATCATTGCCACAAGTTCTGCTTCCGACATCTTACTTGTACCAAATGTATCCACCATAACCGATGTCGGCTGAGCCACGCCAATCGCATAAGAAAGCTGGATTTCGCATTTTTCTGCCAAACCTGCAGCTACTATATTCTTTGCTACATATCTTGCCGCATAGGCTGCTGAACGGTCTACCTTTGTACAGTCTTTACCGGAAAATGCTCCACCGCCGTGGCGTGCATATCCACCATAGGTATCAACAATAATCTTTCTTCCGGTCAAGCCACTGTCTCCATGTGGTCCACCAATAACAAAACGTCCGGTTGGATTAATGAAGAAATGGGTTTTCTCATCAACCATCTCTGCTGGAAGAATTGGTTCAAAAACATATTTACGAATATCTGCATGAATCTGTTCCTGTGTCACATCGGGATCATGTTGTGTTGAAAGAACAACCGTATCCAATCGAGCAGGTTTTCCATTCTCATCATACTCTATAGTAACCTGAGTTTTGCCATCTGGGCGCAAATAAGACAAAGTACCATCTTTGCGAACCTGTGCCAAACGTCTTGACAACTTATGTGCAAGAGCAATCGGATATGGCATATATTCCGGTGTCTCATTCGTTGCATAACCGAACATCATACCCTGGTCACCGGCACCAATAGCTTCAATCTGGTCATCGGACATGGTATGTTCTCTGGCTTCCAATGCTTTATCAACGCCCATGGCAATATCTGGTGACTGTTTATCCAATGTCACCATAACAGAACAGGTAGCTGCATCAAAACCGTATTTTCCACGGTTATATCCAATTTCATCAACTGTGTCTCTGACTATTTTTGCAATATCAATATTGGCTTTAGATGTAATTTCACCCATAACCATAACAAGTCCGGTTGTTGTGCAGGTTTCACATGCCACGCGGCTCATTGGGTCCTCCGCAATCAGGGCATCTAAAATAGCATCTGAAATCTGATCACAGATTTTGTCAGGATGTCCTTCGGTTACAGATTCTGAAGTAAATAAAAGCTTTTCCATGTTTTGTTCTCCTCCTTGGAATTATCATTAAAAACTGTTTCTCTTCTATAAATTAAAAAATTAAAATAAAATTAAAAAATTAAAATAAAAAAATCAAGTGCACACAAAGTGGACTTGATTTTTTTATCAAATCCTCTTATTGTTCGAAATTATTCGCTCCGGCAGGCACCTTCCAAAATCGGGGTTGCCGCAATATCATCGCTCCTTAGGCTCCATTGCTCTGAATAAGAGAAAATTGTTACATATTCACTTTTTATGTCGGCATCATCCGACTTTTAACTTAAATTTCTGAAGGTCCTTATCATTATCAGCCTTCTCAATGCAGGCTCCAAGACTTTTCAGTTTACCCTCAAAATCTTCATAACCACGCTGAATATACCCGATGGAATCCACTGTAGAAATACCATCTGCCGCCAGTGCTGCAATAACTAATGCTGCTCCTGCACGTAAATCCGGAGCACTCATATGAGCTCCCTTGTAGCTTGGCACACCAATAATAATCGCTGTGTTACCCTCTACTTTAATGCGTGCACCCATTCTTGCCAGCTCGTCCACATATCTGAATCGATTTTCAAAAATGCTTTCTGTAATAACACTGGTTCCGTCAGCTAATGCTAACGCAATGCCAACCTGTGGCTGCATATCTGTAGGAAATCCCGGATATGGCAGAGTCTTAATATTCGTTGGCAAAAGCCGTTTTGCAGCGACAACACGAACTGCATCATCCAGTTCTTCAATCTCTGCACCCATCTCCAGCAGCTTAGCTGTAATGGACTCTAAATGTTTAGGAATAACATGTTTCACAGTGATATCTCCCTGAGTTGCCACTGCTGCACACATAAATGTTCCTGCCTCAATCTGATCTGGAATAATCGTATATTCCGTTCCGTGAAGTTTCTCAACACCTCTGATTCGAATAACATCTGTTCCGGCACCTTTAATATCCGCTCCCATAGAATTCAGGAAATTGGCCACATCAACGATGTGAGGTTCCTTCGCAGAGTTTTCCAGAATTGTCCGGCCTTCTGCCATGGCCGCTGCCATCATAATATTAATTGTTGCTCCAACACTGACCACGTCCAGATAAATATGACGTGCTTTTAAATGTTCTGCCTTCGCAATAATCATACTGTTGTCAATATCAACTTTGGCACCTAGTGCCCTAAATCCCTTAATATGCTGGTCTATCGGACGACTTCCTATATTACATCCGCCCGGCAGCGCAACCTGTGCCTCTTTATATTTTCCTAAAAGGGCTCCCAGCAAATAATAGGATGCTCTTATTTTACGGATAAATCCATCGTCAATGCAATAACTGTGAATATTTTTACCGTTTATCTTTACTGTATTTCTATCGATTCGCTCTACATCTGCTCCGATCGAAGCAATAGCCTGTAATAATACATTGATATCGCTTACGTCTGGCAAATTGTCAATAATCACGTCTTCATCACTCATGATAGCTGCTGCAAGAATACCTAAAGCCGCATTCTTCGCGCCACCAATCGTCACTTCGCCAACCAATGGATTTCCGCCTTTTATAACATATTGTTCCATGGTACACCTCAATAAACTTTCTGCTATAGTCTTCATTATTATAGCATACTCCCGGAATTTGTAAATTGAATTTTATAATTTCGTAAAAAATCACCCGATATTTTACAAAATTTTTATAATTTTATACATCATGTCCCTCCGGAGTCGCCTGGCTCTCCACAACCTTTGGATGTTTTTTGTCTCTTTCGTACATAACAATGAACATTGCCCCGGATATACATGTAATAATTACCCCAATCACAAATCCCTGTGGTTTGTAATTCATCTCAATATAATGTCCTCCGGCAGATAATGGAATTCCAATAAAGGCACCTGCAATCTTTTCTGTTACTACTTTCTGTCCATCCACTTTAACCGTCCATCCTTTTTCGTACGGAATGGATGTGAACATAATTCCGTCTTCTTGAACGGTAATCTGTCCGGATACCTTTGTTGAAGCCACCTGGTCGACCTGCCATGTTTCTTTTTTCAACGCGTCAAATATCTGATAAAATGCATCCATATGATGTTCTGCCGCAATAAGTTTAATATTCCCGCTGTCATACTCATCATCCAGATGGAATACAAATGTAACAGTTTCACCAGTCTCCAGGTCTCCGACTCTGATAATGTGACCGTCTTCATCCGAATAGGTTTTGTCGCCATCCGCTTTGCTTACAACCATCTTTTCGCAGTGTGCTGCTTTAAAGTAAATATACAGGTCTTGATAAGCATCCGGCATATAGGTATAGGTTACAGTGCCATCACCTTCATCTGTAGATGTATAAGACCAGTCTGCCCAACTGTCGGTTGTCAATTCGCACCCCTCTGAAACCGGCTCAGGAAGTCCAAAATAATCATATGGCCGGATATCCATATCCGTTGCAGATACAACCATTTGATTAATCACATCAAAAGGATTCGTTTTTGCATAATCCCACTGACGTATATTTTCTGATACCATAAATCCGAGGCCCAGTGCACAGTGATTCAAATAAAGATTCTCACCCTCGGACTCAGAAAGCCACTCAAAGGTTCTTATATTATCCTGCTTCTGATTGCTGATGATATAGTCAATATTTAAAAAAGCATCTGTCTCCGGAGTTGCTCCCTGATAGCTGTATTTATTCGTCACCGAATAAAATCCAAGCCGTCTGGCCAGATTGTCCACCCCGGCATTAGCGGTTGATGAAAACAGAGACATTCCCGGCAGGTTCTGCCAGGTAACGTCATCCCTGCCACGGCGTTCTTCGAGTTCAATCCGGTAGAATCTGTCTTCTTCCCGCTCTTCAACCTCAGATTTAAGTGCCGACACAGCCTTCTGGTCACTATAATAATCTTTTCGATTGACTGTGCCATTCATACATAGGCCAAAGGCACCATACCCACAGGCCTCAACCAGTATCAATGCCATCAATGCAATCTCCAGTTTCTTTCGCTTCTTCGTCTGTCCACAGGTCACTGTAAATAAAATACCATACAAAAGGATTACCCCAATGTTAATCCCCCATGTATATGTTTCCAGCTCAACTTTTCCGCTCCACCAGCTGTATCCCAAAACAGTCAGCCATGCCACTGCAGATAATGCCGGAGCCCATCTCGGACAATCTTTACGATACTTATAGCCTTCATATCCCATAATTAAAATCATAAAAATATAAATAAAGGAAAATCTTCCCGGCAAACCATTTGGAAAATGGAATCCGTGCCAGATATAAGTCAGAAAGTTCGTATTCAGACTCACCAGTAAAAATGCTGTTACTAATAAATGGGTGAACTTTTCCCAGGGTCTTATCTTTCGATTCAGTAAATATAATGGCACAAGAAGCATCAGTGCCGCACCACAGTAAAGATTGAAGTTACCATTTAAATTTGTTGGTTCTATCGCCGTAAAATGCTGACACAATAACTCGAAAATATTGTGATAAAATTTCAAAGTTTTCGGAAATGTGCTTGCCGCCGACTGGCTTGCCATCAAAGTATATGCTGTCGGCAAAAGCATGACTGCTCCAAAACCGCCGGCTAAGATAGAATAGCCCGCGAAACCTATCATCCGCCGAATTCGTGCCCCTAACCAGGCTTCACGCTCACAGCTTATTTCCATCAAAAAGAAAATACAGGAAAAAATACATATCATTATGGATATATAATAATTTGTAAAAATGCACAGGGCCAGTGAAATACCATAGAGCAGGCCCTTACCTTCTTTTACAAGCTTGTGAATTCCCAGCATAACCAGCGGGAAAAGGACAATACAATCGAGCCACATAATATTCCATCCGTAGCCAATGATAAAACTGCTCATGGCATAACAGCATCCAAAAACAGTTATAATCGGACCATAATGGTTAAACCGTTTTTTTAGAAACAGTGAAAATGTCACTCCGGCCAAGCCCAGCTTAATCAGATAAATCAGAGTGAAACACTCCATAACCATGCTCTTCGGGAAGATAAGCAGCAACAGATTCAGTGGGCTTGCCAGATAGTAGGCAATAATTGCCCAGAAATTCATACCCAGGCCGCCATTCCAACTATATAACAAGCTGTCAAAATGCCTCCACTTATACTGAAGTTCCGAGAAAAACGGCACATATTGATGATACGAGTCAATAATCGTAATTCCCCTGTCTCCAAACGGCCACACTCCCTGGCATATAAAAGCTGCCAGTGCTACGACAAACGGAATAATAAAGGCCATAATATACCATTTATTTTTTCCCGCCCATTTTTTTATCTTTAACTTCATAATTATTTACGCTCCAAATCTTCTACCTGGGACTGTATCGCCAACATGGCCTTACGGATACCCATATTCCCAACTTCCACAGTGATGTCAGCATAACGTTCGTACAATGGCACCCTCTCATTATATAAATCCTTCAATGTATTACCTTTACGGATAGCCACTCCTCGTTTTAAAAGATTTCCAAGCCGTTTTTCAAGGGCCGTATAAGGCACTTTGATGTATACAACCCGGCCAATAGATTTCAAATGCTCCATGGCCTCTGCTCCATAAATAACACTTCCGCCCGTTGCAATAACCGTTCTATGTACCTGCAGTTGGGCGTTGACACGATTTTCCACGTCAAGAAATCCATCGATTCCACGTTCCCCAATAATTTCATACAGCCTCTTGCCTTCGGCTGCCTGAATAGCCAAATCTGAATCTATAAAATCATATCCCAAAGCCTTTGCAAGAACAACACCAATGGTACTCTTCCCCGCTCCGGGCATTCCAATCAAAATAATATTATCTGTCATATGTCTGTCACCCTTTCTGTATTTTTTTATTTTAGCATTTTCCCTTCATTTTCTCAACTATTTTAACACGTACGTGGCTATTGACCCCTTCCTATCCTTTAGATATAATGAATTTATTAGTTTTGAAGGTGATGTTTATGGACTCTGTAATTTTTCATATCGATGTTAACTCAGCTTTTTTAAGCTGGACAGCCATACGTCTCCTCGCCGAAGGTTCCTCTGTGGACATACGAACAATTCCCGCTGCTATTGGTGGAGATATTTCAAAACGGCGGGGTGTTATTTTGGCGAAATCTATTCCGGCAAAGGCCTTCCGGGTAACAACAGGCGAACCGATTACAGATGCCCTGAAAAAATGTCCAAATCTTCATATTGTTCAACCGGACCACGGCTATTATCAGAAGTGCAGCGAAGAAATGCTGTCTTTATTGAACGAATATTCTCCGGATATTCATCCCTATAGCATTGATGAATGTTTTATGACTTATGTGCCTTTTCCGGGAGATGGCGGCACGCCAGTATCCGCCGCCAACTATATTCGCCAGCACATCCAGAATGCCTTGGGCTTTACTGTTAATATTGGAATTTCCACAAATAAACTGCTGGCAAAGATGGCTTCGGATTTCACAAAGCCCAACAGGGTCCACACTCTTTTCCCCGAAGAAATACCACAGAAGATGTGGCCGCTGCCTGTACGTGATCTTTTTATGGTCGGTCGCTCCTCTGCCCACACCTTAGAACTTCTCGGCATAAAAACCATCGGTGATTTAGCACACACAGACCCGGCCATTCTGACCTCCCACTTAAAAAGTCACGGTCAGACCATCTGGGAATATGCTAACGGTCTGGAACGTACCCCCATTGATACTAAACGGCATATTGCCAAAGGTATTGGAAATTCCACAACCCTCGCCTCCGATATCACAGAAAGTTCTGCCGCAAGAAAAGTTCTTCTATCTCTGTCAGAATCTGTATCTCGCCGTTTAAGGTCCTCCGGGCAGTGTGCCGGAATGGTCAGTGTCGAAATCAAATACAATGATTTCAGAACTGCCTCCCATCAAATGCAGATTTTAACACCAAGCCAGAATACAGATATCATTTACAAACATGCCTGTCAGCTCTTTGATGAGCTATGGGAAGGAACCCCTATACGCCTTTTGGGCATCCGTACATCCAAGCTTACAGACCAGTCAAATTTGCAGATGAATCTTTTTGATACAATTGAAAATAAAAAATTACAAAATCTGGATAAAGCCCTCGATGCCATTCGTTCAAAATATGGCCGTGATGCCGTTGTCCGAGGAAGTTTTCTGAAATCAAAAGAAGATACACCTAAATAGATGTATCTTCTTTTGCCTATTGTTCTATCTTCTCTTTTTTCCCTGCCGTTTTCCTGTGGATTTCCGGCGTACAGCATAGCCAAAACCACCCAGATGCTTACCCAGGCCAAAGTATTGTCCATGGGAATACACCATTGGTGATGCTTTGTCTAAATGAAAGCCGCCTTTCGAATCCATATATTGTTCGTCTACGTAAACACCCTGAACTTCTGCCATAAACATATCATGGCTTCCCAAAGGCATTACCCGTGTCACTTTACATTCAATAGATACAGGACTTTCTTCAACCATCGGTGCATATTTCAATTCACCTTTGACCGGGGTCAATTTCGTTTCTTTGAATTTATCAATGTCCCGGCCCGAACGAACACCACAAAAATCAGTAGCTCGTGCCAGTTTCTCTGTTGTCAGATTGATAACATATTCTCCTGTTTCCTGAATCATATGATGGGAATGTCGTTCTTTTCGTATAGAAACATAGACCATCGGCGGGTCTGAACATATCGTCCCCGTCCATGCTGCCGTCATCAAATTAACATTTCCCTCTTTATCTGCACAGCTTACAAGTACTGCCGGCAGTGGATAAACCATATTTCCCGGTTTCCATTTCTGTTTTGCCATAAATTACCTCTATTCCTGGAGTGTTCCGAGCATTTTCGGAATGAACTGTTTCTTTCGGGATACCATATTTTCCACAAAAACGCTATCCCCTTCTTTAGATACATTCTGTCCAAAGCAGCTCTTTGCCGCCTCCAGTGCTTTTTCATCAGAGCAAAGCACCATCGTGGATTCGTCTAAAATGTTTGTCATCATAAAGAAAATCATATTCAAGCCATGTTCTTCCTTCGCTTTCGGAAGCATATTGGCCAGTCTTGCACGTATCTTTTTCAATTCTCTGACATCCAGTGATGTGACCTGTCCCACACCAAACTGAATATCTCCCGCAGAAAACTTTTTGAAATCCTGATAAAAAATATCCGCATCGGATTTACTCTTCAAATCGCTTCCGGCCTCAAACATCTGCATTGCATATTCTTCAACTTTTATTCCGGCAATTTGGGCCAGTGCCTCCGAAGCCATCCGGTCCAATGGCGTACAGGTCGGAGAACGATACATCAGAGTGTCCGATATAATTGCCGAACACATAAGTCCTGCCATGTCCGGCGTAACCTCTATCTTACTCTCCTTATACATCTGATACACAATAGTTGCCGTACATCCTACCGGCTGGCATCGGAAATATACAGGCTTTATACTTTGAACATATCCCAGTTTATGATGATCAACAATTTCCAGAATCTCGCAGTCAAAGATGCCGTCTACGGCCTGTCCCATTTCATTATGGTCAACCAATGCCACCTGTTTTTTACTGAAATCAATCAGATTATGCCGGGTAAACATACCGATAACCTTGTCTGAACTATCCAGAATCGGGAATGCTCTGTGCCGGTTCTTCGCCATTACATCTTTAATATCTTCGATAAAATCATCATTTTTAAAAACTTTCAAATGGTCTTTCACCATAAAATGGCCAATCGCCATACTCTGATTAATTAGGCGGGCCGCAATAAAAGTATCATAGGGCGTCCGAATAACAGTGCAATGATGTTCCGTGGCCAGTTTGAGAATCGTGTCGCTGGGCTGAGTGTTCATGCTGATAATCAAGCACCCTGCATTCATCTCAATGGCACAAAGCTGTGACTCATAGCGGTCACCCATCATAACAATATCCCCGTCCTCTATGTATTCCTCCATCAAGTCCGGATTGGCAGCTGCAATTAAAATTTTACCTTTTTCAACAAGACCTTCCGGGTCTCCAACCAGCATCTCACCATCTAAAGTAGCCAGAATATTTTTATAAGGTGTTTTATTCTCTGACAGGACACGGCTGTCATAAACACCCATGTAGGTTTTGGCAATGTCGCCTTTTGTAATAAGCCCCAGAAGTTTATTATCCTCATCCACAATCGTCAGTGTTGATACCTGTTTTTCCTGAATACGTTCCCATGCCTCTCTGATAGACATCTCCGGAGTACCGCTGTAAGCCGGCGATATCTTCACATCCTTGACCTGAGTTCGTACATCTTCCATATATTTTGGCACTTCTGCCTGAAATTTTTCCAAAACAAAAGCTGTTTCTAAATTAACCTCTCCAGCACGGACCGGTGTATAATTCCTTCCTGTTACCTGTCGGCGTAAATTCGCATAGGCAATCGCAGAGCAGATGGAATCTGTATCTGGATGTTTATGCCCAATAACGTAAATCTTTTCTTCCTTCATCTCTCCACCTCCTGCTACTGTTGTAATACGGCAGTTAACTTAGGTATCAGCTGTTTCTTCCGGGATACAACGCCCTTCAAATCAACATAATGTTCCTCCGGCACCACCTGAAATCCATTTTCGATATGGATTTTTGCTTCATTGCCAACAAAAAGCAGACGGGTTGATTCCTGTAAAATATCTGTCAGCATGAAAAATATCATAGGCATCTCAGTTTCATTCCTAACAGTTTCCATATATGCCAACAGCCGCTCCTGAATCTCCAGCAGTTCGTTATGGTTCATCGATGTAATCTGACCAACTGCATAAGGAATATCGCCGGCTACAAACTTCTTATAATCTTGGAAAAAGATCTCAGAATCTGTTTTTTTCTGAAGCTGACTGCCTTCCTCAAACATCTTCATAGCAAAGTTTTCAATGTCTAATCCTGCAATATCAGCCAGCTGCTCTGCTGCCATTTTATCCACTGGCGTACATGTTGGCGAACGGAACATTAATGTGTCTGAAAGAATCGCTGCACATAAAATACCCGCAATATCTTTGGACACCTCAATCTGATTTTCCATGTACATCTCATAGATAATCGTTGCCGTACACCCTACCGGTTCATTTCTCACTTTGACCGGTCGAATCGTTTCTACGGTTCCCAGTTTATGATGGTCAATAATCTCCATAACCTCTGCTTCATCTACCCCATCAGCAGCCTGACTCACTTCATTATGGTCCACCAGAATAACCTGTTTTGTATGCATGTCAATTAATGTACGTCTTGAAATCATACCTATGTATTTATCATTTTTATCCACGATAGGGAAATCCCTATGCCGTTTATTCATCATCGTCGGCTTAATATCAGCCACATAATCTTCTTCAGCAAAGGCAATCAGACCATCTTTAATCATAAAATAACTAACCGGAATACTCTGGTTAATTGAACGGGTTACTGTATAAGTATCATACGGTGTGCAGATAATTACACAGTCCTTCTCCTCAGCCAGCTTGCAAATTGTTCTGGAAGCCTTTGCACCATCACAAATGATAATACACGAGGCCTGGTTCTCAATAGCACTCAGCTGCGCTTCATATCTATTGCCAAGAATAACCAGATCATCTTTTTTTATAAATTCGTCAATAACTTCTAAATTAGCTGTTGAAACAACCAATTTCCCCTTTGTCAAACGTTTTTTACTGTCACCGACAATCAGCTCACCCTTTAACGTTTCCAGAATATTCTCAATCGGTGTACATGCTTCAGCCAGAATCTGATTATTCAGCACCGACATGTAGGCCCCTGCAATATCGGAAATCGTAATCAGACCTTTAAGTTTACCTCTGCTGTCTGTCACTGCCAATGTGGAGGTCTCTTTCAACCGCATCGTTTCCCATGCCGTCTTCAGGGATGCGTCTGCCGAAATTCCCTTATTCCGGCGAATATTAATATCCGCTACCTGAGTACGAATAGCAATCATGTACGTTGGGGCTTTCTGGTGAAATTTCTTCAGTACATAATTCGTTTCTGTATTAATCTGTCCGGCACGGGCAGGCACATAAACCGTACTTTCAATATTTTCTCCATCAATCAAAACATCCTGATAGGATTCTACGCTGCCTCCCTGATGTATTTTTTCACGAATCTCATTCTTAAGAGCCGCATAGGCAATTGCCGAGCAAATAGAGTCTGTATCCGGGTTCTTATGCCCGATAATATAGATTTCCTTTTGTCCCTTTACTTCCATAATAATACTTCTCCTTTGATAAAAACCTATCCGTATTGTACCATATATCTGCCCAATAGACCGCACTTTTTTTTGAACATTTTTCTTAAGCAGACTACCCTATCAAAAAAGGCCCTGTCCTCAATCTTCCGGACAGGGCCTGTATTCTTTCTCTACAGTCGTTTCTTTAATGCTTCTGTCAAATCTTCATATCCAGGTTTTCCAAGAAGTGCAAACATATTTTTCTTATAGCTTTCTACGCCCGGCTGATTAAATGGATTCACTCCGAGAACATAACCGCTGACACCACAGGCAAATTCATAGAAATAGAATAACTCTCCCAGATAAAATTCATTCTGCTCAGGAATATGAATCATCAGGTTTGGAACACTTCCATCGGTATGAGCCAGCGCTGTTCCATTCATTGCACTCTTATTGATAAAGTCCAATGTTTTTCCAGCCAGATAATTCAAACCGTCTAAGTCTACAGCCTCTTCTTCAATGCGAATCTCATGTTTCGGTGTTTCCACTTCCAAAACGGTTTCAAACATAATCCGGGCACCATCCTGAATAAACTGACCCATAGAATGTAAATCTGCAGTCAGCGTAACCGATGCCGGGAAAATTCCCCGCTGGTCTTTACCTTCGCTCTCGCCATAAAGCTGTTTCCACCACTCTCCAATATACAGAAGTGATGGTTCATAGCTACAGGTAATTTCAATGGATTTACCCTTACGAAGCAAAATATTACGAATCGCCGCATACTGAAGGGCGTCATTCTCTTCAAACTTGTCTTCAAGACAATGCTTCCGAGCGCTGGCCGCCCCTGCCATAAGTTCATCAATATCGGCACCGCTTACTGCAATCGGAAGTAAACCAACGGCTGTCAGTACTGAAAAACGTCCGCCTACATCATCTGGTACAACAAATGTTTCATAACCTTCTTCTGTAGCCAGGTTTTTCAAAGCTCCCTTAGCCTTATCTGTTGTACAGTAAATACGCTTAGCAGCCTCTTTTTTGCCGTACTTTTCTTCAATCATTTTTTTAAACACACGAAAAGCCACCGCTGGTTCCGTTGTGGTTCCTGACTTTGAAATCATGTTGATAGAAAAATCCCTGTCCCCAACAACATCCATTAAATTACTGATATAGGAACTGCTCAGGTTATTACCCACAAAATAAATCTCAGGAGTCTTCCGGGCATCCTTAGGCAGCATATTGTAAAAATTGTGCTGCAAAAATTCGATAGCCGCTCTTGCTCCGAGATAGGAGCCACCGATGCCGATGACAAGCAGCACATCTGAATCGCTCTGAATCTTCTCAGCCGATTTTTTAATCCGGGCAAACTCTTCTTTATCGTAATTCACCGGCAGGTCAATCCAACCCAAAAAATCATTTCCCGCACCAGTCTTTTGAACCAAAACTTCCTTGGCATCCCCAACCAGTTTTTTCATCAAATCCACTTCACCATCACGTATAAACGGCGCTGTCTTAGAATAGTCAAATGTTACCTTCTTTGCCATGTCGCTACCTCCATCGTACTTTTTCTTCTTACCCTTATATCATACCAAAATGTCCAGCTTTTATCAATGATTTATGTCAGCACAAAAATTCTTTTAAGACGTCTTCAACAATTTTAGCATCCACCTCATCATCCCGTCCATGGGCATCTCCCCCACCGTAACCGTCATAATAATAAGGCCGGTTTCGCTCTCGTTCTTTACGTCGTCCTGTCCCTGCTGCCGCAACTTCCTGTAAAGCCCTTTTGTACTGATCCGGTGACACGGTTCCCGTCTGGCCTTTGTAATCCTGATACAGTTTATTACTCAAATAATTATCCACATAGTCAGAAATGCAGTCTATGAGCAATTCCTCTCTGCCTGTAAAATCCATAAATAGCAGAACACCGCCCAGCACTGCTGTTCCCATCAGAGATAGTCCAAAAATAAGGCTCATCTGATACAGAGGTGCACCGCCTGTCCAGCGGTAAAGGAGGTTGCCCCCACCGACAGCCAGCATAGTAGTCATAATCAAATAGGGCAGGCGGCTCCATCCCTGGAGAGAAAAAGGCCCTACCCGAAATTTTTTTATGTAGCGCCCTATCAACGCCTCCGTATCCTCCGGCCGCATACCAACTTTGTAATAGCTGGTAACTTTTAATTTAATGTATTTTATCAGTCGATGATTCGATGTCCCCATCAAATCCGCTTCACGTATAAGTCTTTTGTAAATTCTTCCTGTCATCCATAAGGTAAACAGTCCCGCCACAAACAATACTGTTTCCACATACATCGGAATGCCCTGTCCCAAAAACCAACTTCTCATTCTGTGAACTCCTTTCGTTGATAATATAACTCCATTATAATATCAACAAAAAGACAAAATCCATTCAAATTGGTCGGGGCTCTTTTACATATTTTTCAACATTCCGGTTACTAAGGCCACTGTATGTTCAATTGCTTTATGTTCAAATTCACCATAATCCATCTCTGCACTTCCGTCCGCTTTATCCGAAATAGCTCTGAGAATTAAAAATGGAACATGATTAAGCCATGCTGCCTGCGCTATTGCTGCGCCTTCCATCTCTGTACAGAAACCTGCAAAGTTTTTAATAAGACTGTCTTTAACTTCCCTGCTTGAAACAAACTGGTCACCGCTGACAACTCTTCCACGGAAAACCTGGATATCTGGATTTACCTCACGGCATACTTTTTCAGCCAGGTCTGCCAGTCCTTCATCCGCCTTAAAGACAGAGGTCTCCATCCTTGGGATAACGCCCAGCTCATATCCGAATCCTGTCGCGTCCATATCATGCTGCAATGCATCTGTAGAAACTACAATGTCGCCAATATTAATAGCGTTCTGGAGGCTTCCAGCCACCCCTGTATTGATAATGGCATCTACCCGAAAAATATCCACTAAAATCTGCGTACATACCGCTGCGTTCACTTTACCAATGCCGCTTCGCACAACAACAACCTGATGTCCCTCACAAATACCCTGACAAAATTCCATACCCGCAATCTGCTCTGTCTTTTCAATAGCCATCCGTTCCTTTAAAAAGGCCACTTCTTCCTCCATGGCTCCAATAATCCCTGTTTTTTTCATATTTTATTTCTCCTGCTTTATTTTTCTAATAGTATACATTATTCAAAGAAATCTGCCAACCCGGTAGGTACTTGTGGAAAAATAAAATTCTGCTATAATAAGGACATACTAATTTAAAAACAAGGAGCGATTTATATGAGACATATTAATCAACATACATGTTCTAAAGCCGTGGATTTCGAAGTTGAAAACGGCATTGTCACTCAGTGTGAATTTATCGGAGGATGTTCCGGTAATACCCAGGGTGTTGCAGCACTTGTTGTCGGACGTCCTGTCGAAGAAGTTATTCAGATTCTTTCCGGCATTGACTGCGGTGGCAGAGGTACATCATGTCCAGACCAGTTTGCTAAGGGTCTCCAGGAATATTTATCCAAGAAATCCAGTATGGAGGCTTAAAATCATGAAAAAAATCCTGCTTACCGGTGGTGGCACTGCCGGTCACGTAACGCCAAATATCGCTTTGATGCCAGCTCTGAAAGCGGATGGTTACCAGATATCTTATATCGGTTCCTATGATGGCATGGAGCGGCGTTTAATTGAGGAATTAAATATCCCTTATTACGGCATTTCTTCCGGGAAACTTCGCCGCTATTTCGATATTAAGAACTTCACGGACCCCTTTAAAGTCGTCAAAGGTTACTTTGAAGCTAAAAAATTGATGAAAAAATTAAACCCTGATGTTGTCTTTTCCAAGGGCGGCTTCGTTACAGTTCCTGTAGTCATGGCTGCCAAAAGGTGTAAGATTCCTGCTATTATTCATGAATCTGATATGACACCGGGACTTGCCAACAAACTGGCCATTCCATCTGCCTATAAAGTTTGCCACAATTTCCCGGAAACAGCCGACAGTCTTCCTGAAGGCAAAGCTGTCCTTTCCGGTTCTCCAATTCGAAAAGAACTTTTAGAAGGCGACCGTAAGAAAGGTCTGGAAATCTGTGGATTTAACGAGGAAAAACCGGTTATTCTTGTCATTGGCGGAAGCCTTGGTGCGGCTGCCATCAATGAAGCAGTTCGTAAGGCTCTTCCCGTACTCCTGCCTTCTTATCAGATTATTCATGTCTGCGGAAAAGGCAAGGTAGATACATCTATTAAGGGTATGCCAGGTTACATCCAGTTTGATTTTGTAAAGCAGGAATTAAGCGATTTATTAGCATGTGCCGACCTCATTATTTCTCGTGCCGGCTCAAATGCCATCTGCGAATTTCTTGCTTTGCACAAGCCAAATATTCTCATTCCGCTTCCAGCTCATGCCAGCCGCGGAGACCAGATTCTTAATGCTGCATCCTTTGAGAAACAGGGCTTTAGCTACTTGCTTCCAGAGGAAATGGTTACAGATGAAAGTTTGACAAAGGCAGTAAATGAAGTCTTTGAAAACCGTGAAACATATATTCAGGCAATGAAATCAACAGCCGCTTCAAATGCTATTGATATCATTGTTAAATTATGCGACGAAGCCATTGGAAGCTATAAAAAGAAAAAATGAAATTTTTATACCAAAAAGGCCGGTTCAAATCGAACCAGCCTTTTTTATGTTTTAGTCAATTAAATTTTTTCAAAAAGTTTTTGTACCCGCAATAATGTAATATCCGAGACAACATAAGGTGAATATTTCATCGCAACCCCTATCATATCATCACTGATGCCCAATTCTTCAATAGTCATCTTACAGCCCATCTTCTCATAGGCTTCCTCAACCCACTGAACAGAAGGTAATTCATCCAATATCTTGATAATCTCGTCTTTATACTGCAGTACTTTCTCTCCGGTAATTCCATTCAAAGGGTCCGGGCGATTTAACTCAGTTACCGCTTCCCGAATCTCGCCTTTCCAAAATCCCTTGCGAATTTCTTTTCCTGCAAGCCCGTTGGCATCCACAGGAACCAGCCGTCCCTCTATCAAAGCCTTTTTAAAAGCTTCATAGGATTTCAGACAAAGTAGTGTTCCAACACCAACTTTCTCACCATGCACAGCATTCAGTTTCGGCTGTTCTACCGAAATATCCAAATATCTGGAAAGATGATGTTCCGCTCCCATCAGAGCTTTAGCTCCTGTCACATTTCCCATCGCCATATCCGGCAATATTAACGCATACAACAAATACTCACAGCATGCTTTATCCCCCTCCGCAAGAAGTTCCAGGCGGTCTGTAACACGATTCATTGCTGCCAGTTCTGCTTCACAAAGTGTCTTATTCAATGGACTGTCCGTCAGTAAATGAGATATCTTCCAATCTGCAAGTGCAATATAATTTCCCATCAAATCACTAAAGCCCGCTGCCGTCAGCCTTGCCGGTGCTTCTGCAAAAATGTCCGTATCCGCGAACAGATACACCGGTGCTACCGCCATGACATTCCGTTTAATTCCCCGCTTGATAACCGCAGATATGCAAGTCATATACCCTTCGCCACTGGCCGCCGTAGGCACAGAAACAAAGGGTAGTTCATATTCCCAGCATAGATATCTGGCAATATCGTGAATCGTAACACTACCAAGTGCTATCATGCAGTCTGCCGTTTTTGGAATCTTATTTCTAGCCAGCGAAACACTTCTCTCATCTGCCGCAAGGCTTTCCGGGTCCAGACAAATCAAGTCATAATTTTCCAGACTTTCCAGTAAAGCATCTCCCAAAAAATAGGTATTCTGGTCGCAAATAATAACAGGCTCAATCCAGCCTTCTTTTTTCATAATATCAGCAATTTTGAAGATTGCCCCCGGCTCAATCCACATACCACGAATGGTTTCAAGCCCTTCCGGACTACCTTCACATACTCTGCTGATTTCTTCCAGCTCTATTCTCATAGACAAAACCCCATTTTCTTTAACTCATAGCTTCCTTAATCTGCTTTGCAATCTCATCTCTCTCAGATGCTTCTGATGTTCCCGGAACCCATCCAATCTTCTGTCCATCACCATTATATCTCGGTATAATATGCATATGGAAATGGAATACCGTCTGTCCTGCAACCTCGCCATTATTCTGAACGATATTTAAGCCATCACACTTTAATGCTGTCTTCATCGCCTTTGCTATTCTTGATGCAAGAACAAAAGCTTTTGATGCAGTTTCTTCATCCATCTCAAAAATATCTGCCATATGCTTCTTCGCTAAAATAAGAGCATGTCCCTTTGTTGCTGGGGATAAATCCAGGATGACGCGAAATAAATCATCTTCATAAACGGTAGAGGAAGGTATCTCACCATTTGCTATTTTACAAAAAATACAGTCATTTCCCATGTTTAATATAGCCTCCAATTCTAACCTGCTCTGACTGACCTTATTTTCCCTTTGGTCCTTTTCCAAAATAGTTATACCTTTATAATAGTTCACCTTCCGCCAAATGTCTATTCCGAATTAAAAATTTACTTTAAATTTTTTTGCCGTTTTTTGTCGTCAAATGTCCAGCGAATATATTTGATTCCCTGCATATATTATGATAAATTGAAAAAAAACATAGAAAGGAAAACCTTTATGCCAGAATATCCGACTGGAATTCACCCGGATGAAAATACACTCTCTTTATCAACGATTTCCCACGAACTAAGAAATCCTTTAACTTTAATACACAGTACGCTTCAACTCATAGGCTGTCATTACCCAGAAATCACCCAGGATCCTCTATGGCCCCAGCTTATTCTGGACATTGACTATATGTCCAAGCTTCTTTCCGAGCTGTCATCCTTAAATGCCAGCCAGCACCTCAATTATTCTCAGATTCACATTCGACATTTTCTGACAAATATCGTCTCCACCTTTTCTTCAACTGTTCAAAATCAACATAAAACACTCTCATTAAATTTTCATACATCCGAAATATATCTTATCGCTGATTCCTTAAAACTGCGTGAGGTATTTATTAATTTAATTAAAAATGCCCTGGATGCCACAGAGACAGGCGACCAAATTGTCCTGGATGTAAAATCCCGATGGAACCGGTTGATTATCACCGTCAGTGATTCCGGTTCAGGCATTGACAGCAGTCGTATTGCAACGATTTTCACTCCCTTCACCACCTATAAGCCTGACGGAACCGGACTCGGTCTGACTATTACGAAGAATATCATTACCGCCCATGGCGGTTCTATACAAGTCTATTCAAAAGTCGGCATAGGCACTAAGTTTCTAATCATCCTGCCTCTTCAGCCGCCAAAATAATTTCTTTAAAACTGGCAGATAAATTCTAAATCTGCCAGTTTTAATATATCCCCCGTATGAAGTGTATATTCCATTCCAGGTTTCAAATATTCATCATTTCTAAAAGTTCCATTCACCGAGCTCATATCCACAATTTTTATCTCTTGCCCTCTTGCTTCTAACCGTGCATGTATCCGACTGATTTGAGGCCAGTCCACACATCCGTCTACCTCCTCCGGTGCCCGACCAAGAATATAGGGATATTTTTCCACCTGTATAACCGGCTGCTCATTATCCCCCATCGGCACAAGCATGAACTGCCTCTGCCCTAAAAGATCTTCCGGAATGTCCAATATGGGAGAGGTATCTCCCAATCTGGTCTTTTCTTCATAAAAGTCATTTGGTTTGTCCGGTTTGGCATTTAATCTGCCAAAAAAGGTTTTAACTTTTTCAGAAAATCGGAAAGGGCTTCTATCCACATTACTGCCCTTTCCCAGTGGTTCTTTCTGTTCTTCCGCTGTTTCTATATCCTCACGTACTGTGCTCACCGCACGTTTTTCAGTCTGAAGTATCTCTAGAAAATCGCTTGTGGCACATCCACTTCCGTGAACTTTCTCATAAAAAGTATATGCCCATAGAACAGCTTTTTCATTGCCGTAATCCACCCAGTTCAGCCATTCTTCTGCCAATTTTTCCAGCTGCATCCAAAAATCCTTTCCATACCCAGGTATGTATAAATATTCCCATCCATGCTCATTACTAAAAATATAGTCCATTTCCATCACCAGATTTGAAGGGTCCAGCAAATACTCATCCACGGTTTCCATCACCCGCGTTAATGATTTAATAAATTTTTCAATATGTGCGCAGTTCATTCTCTCATTTTTCAGATTTTCACACCAGGAATTCTTTTGATTGAGTACATACACCAATCCCTTACTCCTATTTTCTTCTACTTCATAAAATGATACCAGACCCGGTATTTTCTGTTTAAACAGAAGATTTTCTTCATACTTTTCTCCACACCGGCCTTCACGGTCCACCCAGAGATAAGTATTTTTCAAATCTTTATCCCTGTGGTTCTCCAACTCCATTCTCTGCACCCCCTTGTTCCGGCTTTGGTCTTCTTGGCAAATCTTCACTCTTAAAAATCATGGCAGCCGCTTCTACTCTACAGTCTATCTGCCGTTGTCCTACGCTGAAGCCTCCCTGTATCTCAACCAGAATTTCTGTTCCAAACAAGCTCCGTTCAATAGATATATCACTAACATGTCCCCACAGAAGTTTACCTTCCAGCATTTGATACCCTTTTTCTTCTATAACTTCCGGCATTCTGTCAGCTGATGATTTCATTGCCTCATAATCCACTTCGCCAGTCCCCGGATGAACGGCCCTCCCCGTCCAAAAACTCCCATACATAGATAGTTCATCTGCCGTACTTTGGAGAACCATCCGGTCATGACAATAAAAACCTGCCACTATAATCAGTCCTGTTATGAAACAAATACAACAAATAATTACCGTTCCTTCCACTGTATAGCTGCCACGTCCTTTCCATTTCACATCAACCACGCTCCTATATATCCTATTGCCAGAAAGGGAACAAAGGGTACCGTTGACTTTCGATGCAGGCGGCCAGACACCAACGCTCCTATTGAAAAGATTAATATTCCCATCCCACTGACAATAAGCATGCTAAGGCAAAACTTAACGCCTTCCAATACACCGATAATTAATATCAACAGACTGTCGCCATCTCCAATACAGCCTCTGCCCCAACGGCCCAGCAGAAAACATGCACACCCCGGAAGAAGACCTTCCAGCCATCCTTTCAGAGCAATTTCACCACAAAAAACATCTGCCAAAATCCCAAGAACTGCGAGTCCTACTGCCGGAAATATATATATCTTCTGCTCTTTTATATCTCTCCATATAGGATAAACAACAAGCAATCCACTGCATATGTGTTTCACAAACATAACTTCTACTTCCCCGTGCATCTTTGGCAGGGTACCAACCCTGATATAGATGCTTCATCAGACTCCACTCTTTTGATTGTCCGCTTTAAGCCGCTACAGCCCAGTCGGCTGTGATAACACTCACCGGTTTCCGTCAGATAAAATGTCTCCCCCTGCCAGATGTCATTTCCCACACACCTTTCACAAGGCGGGTATGTGAGAGCATGTTCCCTGTCTGTTATATGAATACTTAATTTAATATGGCTGCACATCCTATCCTCATGATAAACCTGTCCATTTTCAGCCACATAGACATAGGAATGGCCACTTTCTCCATATCTCTCTTCTTCTCCAGGCACATACCCGGTCCAGGCCCTTGTACATGCCCGGCTTTTCAGCCGTATTCCAGGTAACGGAATCAAGCCTTCCATAGGCTTAATCTGGTATGTGGCTTCCAGACATATCCACGAATCGCCTGCTAAAACCTGTGAGCCGGAAAAGTTGTATCCTGAAACAGACTGAACACCACCCGTCTCCATATCCTCCAGAGCACTCAGGCCAGCCCAGACTTTAACCATCCAGCTAGACTGAACACTTTCTTCATTTCTCCCTGCCTCAATTGCCAGTGCCAGTGCGCTATCTGTTAAAGATTGTTGAATCCTCTCATGAGCTCTGGCAACTGATATCAATGAAATAAACGCTATCCAGGCAAACAACAACAAAGGGACAACAACTGCTGCCTCCACAGTCATACTCCCCAAAAGGGAGTGACGGCAGAATGCCTTTTTGTCAAAATGTGTGTGTATATTGTTCGGATATATTATCCTTGTAAGATTTTTATTGACATCTGTTATATTCTTAAAAATTAATGTTTGGTTTCTATGTAAAGCAGGTATCGCCTTTGGATTTTTTTTATTTTTTTGATATGGACAAAAAGACATTCCGCCCTCACCCCCTTTAATATGATGTCGCTGCCTGTGCCCGATAATTTACATTCATTCCGAGTTCGCAGGCAAATATGGCCTGAACACCATAAATGCATTGTTCCATCCGAAAATTTTCATATCCTTCTTCCAGCCGTATATTCTTCTCCATCAAATTCGTCATTCTTCGGTATTTCGTATCCCTATTTGTCAGTGTCAGAAACAAAGTGAGATATCCCGCATAGTCCAAACCACCATCGCCCTTATTACCTTCCAAAACCTGGCCATTCAGCTGAAGCATCTTCTCCCACGTCAGATACCAGCTGGTATCATCCTTTAATATTGGAATCTTTCCGCCCCTTAACAAAGTCCGACAATCTGCCAGTCCTTCTGCAAAAGCCCATGACACCTTTAACAAAAAGGCTATAACTTCTACAAACTGTGGAATAAGCAGTGCCGCTGATAATATCAATGCCGTTTCTTCCACCTGGACTCCCTTCTGTGGTGAACCCAGAAGATATGCTAGGTTCATAACACATCTCAATGCCAGAAGTTTCCACAAAACAGTTTTCAGATTTTCTCTGTCACTTTCATTTCCAGCCAATATATACTCCAGTTCATAATCCAGAACTCTGTCATGCTCCACCTGGTCCTTTTTTAAAAGAGATGCATCTTTAAACACCTCAAACATATACATCTGTGCTGCCAAATCATTTATTCCCGACTGAATCCCACTGTCTATTTCCAAGGTGTTTTCCCAGCCTTTAAATAAGTTTTGTATATTTTCATCATCCATAAAGTCTATGTCGTCCTGTATACGTCGTCCTGCTTCTGGAAATGAAACGTCGGACATGGAACAAGTTTTTTCAGAAATCTCATAGTTTTCCGGACAGGCCGCAACGAGAATCCCCTGATTCCAGATTTCTTCCACAAATTTTCTCGGGTCTTCAACCTTGCCGGTGGCGTCGCTTTCTTCCTGCCCCTCTACATCTTCTGGTGCCTCCACTTCATCGCTGCTTTCTGCTTCTACTGCTGCCTGAGCCGCTTCTTTCTTCTGACTCAAATCCCCCATCGCTGATGTGTTCTCTTCCCTCCACTTTGACACAACAAACTCTGTTCCCACATCAACCATCGCTTCTTTTCGGTTCAGACAGATTTCTCTGAGGAAGAAATCCCAATCGCCTCCAATAAGCGGTGTAAATATAGGCTCCTCTACCGTTCCGTGATTTTCCGAAAACTCCCAGCTACTTAAAAGATTGGCATTAAACACCTGCTCTAACTGTTCTTCCAGTTTCTCTTCCTGAAAGCCCGCCTGCCCAAATCCCCCATCCACTGCCAGAATTTGATAATATTCCTTTAACGGCTTATTGTATCCGGCCAAAAGGCTTTCCACACTTAATCTTGCTGCTCTTTCCACAGATGCTCTTCTCATATAAAAAACTGCTGAACGAAATTGTGCCAGAAGGAGAGCCAATACAACCATAAAGAGCAGCATAGAAAATATCGTCACCTGGCCTTTGAGTTCTTTCTTTGCTCTCGTCGTCATATACCCGAACTTTGACTTGTAATCCTATCAAAGATATCATTGACTAAAGTCGTCAACTGCGACTTGAAAATCAGAATCAAACCAATTAAGACGACCAATATAAGAATAATTTCCACAACACCAATTCCTTGATTATCACCCCAAAAATTTCTAAACTTTCCCATATACCCTCCTATATATTCATTGACAGAAATGCCGGAACTATCAGCATGGCAAAAACAACTGTCATCAGCAGAACCATCGGAAACAATAACTTTGTGCCCGCTTCCTCCGCCATCTTTCTTGCATTTTCACGCCGTATAATCTCAGCTTCTCCAACCTCCTGTGCCAGCAATTGATTCATTCCTTTTGCTCCCCTCCGAATCTGTTGGATAAGCAGGGATGCAAAACGAATATAATTTTGTGTTCCACACCTTCTTCCAAAATTCTCATAGGCCTTCAATTCGGAGACCCCATAATTCATTTCCCTCTGTGCAATCATCATTTCCTCGTAGCCCCATCGAACTTTCCCTGTATTTTGACACCATTCCTGATAATCTAAAATCATTTTTTCCCAGGCACTTCGCACGGTCATCCCCGAACCAATTAACAAAATCATCCGGTAAACAACATCCGGATAGTCCCGATTCAGCCCCATTTCTCTCGCTTTGAGTTTTTGAAGCTGATTTTCTTTTTTTCGCATAAATAATAGTGCCATCCCCAGGTTTCCTAATATAAATATCTTAGACCATGGTGATTCTCTGGGAAGATACCACTTAACTGTTTTTCCCCCAACCGATTCCGGAAGAATTAGACGATTTTCAGTTCTACTGCTCTCCTGAAATTCCTCTACTGCCTCATGAACAGCCTGAATCTCTGCTGCCTCCCCTTCCAGCACCGGGCCACCAATTGTTACAACATAATCATATCCCCTTTCCTCTTCTCCATAATGGAGTACTGCTCGCACGCTGGTCTCTAAAGGTGCCGAGCGACGAGCCTCATCTGTAATTGTCCCATCACTTCGAATCCATCGAAAACTTTCCGGCAGCCATTCCACAGTCAGTCCTATATTCTGGATTTGCGTTGGAAAATAGAGATTTTCTGTCACCCATTCAGCTTTTTCATTACTTCCCAGCCAAACTGTATCCAACCATTTCTTACCCTCCTCAAAAACCTTCTCCAGCTCTTCATTGGTATATATTTTCTCTCCGACTTCAATGGTAATTGGTATAAAACGTTCATCTACCCATACTTCCATTGACATCTCTGTTTCTCCAGTTCCCGGTTTGCTGCGTTCCACCGCTGTAACCAGCTCTCCGGGACTCATTGCACTTTTAATCCACAAAGCCCCTATAAGACTTTCTACTGCAATTATCCCGGCAATTATCCCCTTTTTCTTTTTTTCCATTTACGCTTCCCCACTATCCACCGGCCTTTCGTAGAATCCAAATACCTATAGCAATTGCCACACCATAGACACATAGACATAAACTCATAACCACCATTCCCGTTATGTTTCCAAATAAAACTTCCATAAATTCTGGCGAAAAACATCTCATATAGAAAACAATCCCTGCTGGAATGATACACATAAACGCAAACTCACTTCGTTTTGCACCAATCAGCCCTTCAATCTCATAAGTCGTTTCAATACGCCTTTGAATTTTCTCCACACTATCCCTGACCATCCCTGCAAGATTTCCACCCTGCCTTTTCCCCAATATAATCACCTGGGTAAAACTTTCAATATCTTCTTCATCACACCGTTTTGACATTTCTTCCAAACACTGGGCTATGGGAATATTCCGTTCCATCTTCCTGCAGAGCATATCCAATTCCAAAATCATTCTTGCATCCGGTTTTAAACACCGCGTCATGTCCTGTAATGCTCTTTGAAGGCTTTCTTCCACTGTTGCTCCTGCCGACAGCGAACTATAAATGGATATTATAACATCTTTAAATTCCATACGCAGCTGTTTCCGGCACTGTCTCTCCTTATATCTCCCCATTCCATAGCAGAAAACAGGATATGCCACCCAGCCAATTACAGAAATTAGCAGATTATCATAAAAAAGCCATCCCACACCGGCGCAAAACCCTATCCACAGCACTGCCAGCATCAGGTATGACCGAAGTGTCATACGATAACCGCCTTCAGGTGTTAATTTCAAATCCCTTCCTCCAGGCTCAATGCCGCCGCTTCCAACTTCTTTCTATGAATCAATGGATTCCCGGTAAGGACAAGCTGCCCTTCTACTTCTGGGGATGCCATGTAAGAACCTTCTTCTAAGACTCTGTCCGGATACCCTGTCGATTCCTTAAAGACAAAAATCGGATTAAGCTTAATCTCCCCATCTTCAAAACCAACAACTTCCGTAATCTCCGTTACCCGGCGACTTTTATCACGAAGTCGTTCTAACTGAATAATAATATCGATAGCTGAAGCAATCTGCTTTCTTATGGCAATCAGCGGAATATCCGTTCCCATTAAAACCATGGTTTCCAGCCGGCTGAGCATCTCCTCCGGTGAACCTGAATGCCCTGTCGAGATTGAGCCATCATGACCACTGGACATGGCCTGAATCATATCCACACTTTCTGCTCCACGAACTTCACCTACACATATTCTATCAGGCCTCATCCTCATCGCACTCTTTATCAAATCCCGAATTGTTACCTGATGCTCGCCATCCGCTGTTGCATTCCTCGCTTCCAGTTTAACCAGATTCTCAATATTATGTATCTGAAGTTCTGCCGAATCTTCAATGGTTATAACCCTTTCATCCCGCGGAACATAATCCATCAGTGCATTCAGCATTGTCGTCTTCCCTGTCCCTGTTCCACCTGAGATAAAGATATTATATTTTGCCTGGATAATCTTCTCTAAAAAGGCTGCGGCATCTTCCGTCAGTGCTCCATTAGTTATAAGTTTTTCAATGCTCATAGGCTCTTCCGGGAACTTTCGTATCGTAAGGATCGGACCATTTAAAGCTACCGGTTTTAATACAACGTTTACCCGGGAGCCATCTGCCAAACGGGCATCTACAATAGGTGAAGCTTCGTTTACCTGGCGATTTGCTCCTGCCACAATCTGTTGAATAACATCCTCCAACTTTTCTGCAGATTCAAAGGATTTTGACCATCGATAGATATGACCTTCCTTTTCGTAAAAAATATCACCTACACCATTCACCATGATTTCTGTAATCTCTTTATCATCAACAAGCTCCTGAAGTAAATCCAAACGCCGAACGGCGTTGAAAAGTTCCTGCTTCAGCATTAATTTCTTATAACCGCTCAGATATACTTCCCGCCCCGCCGCGATAATTAGTTTATCTATCTGTATCATAATTTCCTCATCAGACCATTCACTGCCCTTTTCTAAAATCCGGAGTAAACTCTCCTGTAAATGTTTTTTCAGTGTCTGATAGGTTTCCTGTTTCTCCATACCGTTCTCTCACCCCTCCAATATTTTATCCATCAATTCACTCATCCCCATATATACCGCCATCTCCTTAAACTGCTGTTTCCGCATCTTTCCATCGCTGCCTTTTCCCCAAATGACACGAATTTCATCGCACCAGAAAAACAACTCCAGATGTTCCGGAAGATGATCAAAAATTAGAAGTATCGTCCTATACCTGCTTTTTTTCAATTCCTCTTCATAAAAACAATGCCATAAGTCCAATGAAACCTCTTTCATGTCATAGACTGTTCGAAAGCCTCTCACGTAATCCGTTTCACCAACCGTATACACATAATCACTAATTCTTCGGGGAGTCCCCTGTTCCTGACTACGGTAATAAAACCACTCTTCCAACCCGTCACCCTCAGCTATGTCATCCTTTAAATTCGTATATTCTGTAAATGGCAGAATCAATACTTCTCCCTTTTCTCTTTCAGCCTCTGCAATATCAATACTTCTATACTCAGCCTCCAATCCACTTTCTGCACCATATACCCCGATAATCGAAGTATGATGTTTTGCTTGTTCTCCTAACAGTTCTAATAAGCTTTCATAAACCTTACGTGCTGACTGATACTTCTGAATCGCTGGAAAATACTCAAACTTCTTACTATCATCCTCTAATAGAATGACTCTGCATCCTGAAAACCCACGGTAACTTTCAATACATTCCAAGTCCGGAATATCTTCCAGCGCCCTGCCTGAAACGAGCAAAACGTCTGGGTGCTCATTCATACAGGTCTCAATACTGGTGCTTGTTTTAATCCGCCATAAAAATCCCGGATGCCTGTTCAAATATATCGCCAGACGTTTTAAATACACTGGCTCTATATCACATATATATAATTGTCTGCTAAGCATACACACCTCCTTAGATTTTCATCCTATGACCGGCATAAACTTATATTTCTATACTTGTATTTCGTCTGGGAAAAAAAAAAGAATAAATTAAAAAAGAATATTAAATGTATTATTTATATTATAAAAAAGGGGAGATTTCATTCAGAACTGAATGGATAAGCTGATTATATTTGGACTCTGATATTTTGTAAAGCCTCCGCCGCTCACAATTCATCGGAGGCTTTCGACACATTTTGACTGTTCTTCCGTATCCTTGCTCTTTTTCATCATTTTATCGTAGCTAAAGCTGTCAAACCCTGTCAATGAAACATCTGCCAAAATCCCACACCATAGAGGGCAAGAATTCCCGGAATGCCCAGAAAAGCGGAAACCAGAAAATTTAGCAGGTTCATCCCAACAGGTACGACCACTCCAAACTCTTCAAATATTATATTTGCCAAACCGATAACCGCCAGACCAAGAGCCCCTCGAAACAGGCATGACAAGACGTATTTGCCCTGATGAAAAATGAGTCCGCCCACAAAAAAACAAGAGCTTATGATAATAATCATGATTAACAGCTGATTTTGAGTCATAACGCCTCACCACAACTTTGATTATTAAAACATACGCTCTTGTTTTGAAAGATATGTCTATCCTTTATTTTTTACCGGAGTTTTTCTGGAAGGCACTCCCTTCCCTCTTGTTTTTCCTTTTTTTCCAACAGACTGTTTCCCATAGGACTTGTTCCCGCTGGTTCTGCCCGGCTGTTTTGACTGTGCCGGTTTACAATCAAAAGCAAATACAACCATACCAAAAGCTGGCAAATCATATTGAATCGAATGCTTCTGAAAATCCCATTTAACAGGTTCTGCCATTATAGGTTTTTCATTCAGCATGTTCATACCACCGTACTCTTCCCGGCTGTTATTGAATACTTCTGTATAGATTCCCGGATAGGGCACACCCGAGCGGAATCCCTCGTAAACCACCGGTGAAAAATTGAAATGAAATAAAAGACAGTTTTTACCATTCTTGGTCATACGACAGAATGTAATCATATTTCTCTCGGTATCTCCGCCATTGATCCACATGAAGCCCTGTTTATTATCATCCAATTCATAAAGTGCTCTCTGTTCACGATAAAAATGCAGTAAATCCCGGTAATAATTATTCAGCTGACGGTGAGCCGTTTCATTATCCAGTAAAAACCAGTCAATACTCCGCTCCTCACTCCACTCTCTGATTTGAGCGAAGTCCTGCCCCATAAAAAGAAGTTTCTTTCCCGGGTGAGCCATCATAAAACCATAGGCCGCCCGCAGATTTCCAAACTTTTCTTCCGGTTCCCCCGGCATCTTGCCAATCATGGAGCCCTTCATATGAACGACTTCATCATGGGATAATACCAGAATATACTTTTCACTATAGGCATAAGTAAAACTAAAGGTTAATTTATTATGGTCAAATTTACGGAAATAAGGGTCAATTTTCATATATTCCAAAAAGTCATTCATCCATCCCATATTCCATTTATAGGTGAATCCCAAACCGCCTTTTTCTGCCGTTTCTGTAACTTTCGGCCAGGCTGTAGACTCTTCCGCAATCATCATAACCCCCGGACACCTGTGATGAATAATTGAATTTAAATGTTTTAAAAATTCAACAGCCTCTTTATTCTCCCGGCCGCCTTCATCATTTGGCGTCCACTGGCCTTCCTGACGACCATAGTCCAGATAAAGCATGGAAGCGACCGCATCCACCCTCAAACCATCTACATGAAACTGCTCCAGCCAGAATAAAGCATTGGCCACCAGAAAATTGCTGATTTCCGGTCGGGTATAATTAAAAACATAGGTACCCCAGTCCGGATGTTCACCCTTCTTAGGGTCCGGATGTTCATAAAGAGGTGTTCCATCAAATCGGGCAAGACCATGCTCATCCTTTGGAAAATGTGCCGGAACCCAGTCTAAAATAACACCAATCCCTTGGCTGTGCATATAGTCAACAAAAAACATAAAGTCTTCCGGTGTTCCATATCTTGAGGTAGGTGCATAATATCCCGTCACCTGATAGCCCCATGAAGCATCCAATGGATGTTCTGCTATCCCCATCAGCTCCACATGGGTATATCCCATGTAATTCGCATATTCTGCCAATTCCTTTGCCAGACGGCGATAACCCAGAAAACCATTATTCTCCCCGTCAAAACTTTTTTTCCATGAACCCAGATGGACCTCGTACACGGCCATTGGCTGATTTGTTTCATGAACCTCTGTTTTTCTTGCCTGCCAGTCCTCGTCCGCCCAGTGATATTCCCTTATATTTGTAACAACAGAAGCATTTTCCGGACGAACCTGGCATAAATTTCCATAAGGATCCGCCTTATAAAAACGTTCGCCCTGCTGGGTTTCAATGACATATTTATAAAGTTCACCTTTCCCAACACCTGGCACAAAAACATCATAGATTCCTGAATCCTCCACAGGTTTCATAGGATTTTTTTCCATATTCCATCCATTAAAATCGCCCACAACTGAAACAGAAGCCGCGTTTGGTGCCCAAACAGCAAAATAAGTGCCTGTTTCACCATCCTCTTCTGCAATATGAGCTCCCAGCTTCTGATATATCTCATAATGCCGCCCTAATTTAAACAGATAATTATCAAACCCCGTAATCCTATGTTCCATAACAATCCCCTCATTTCACTTGATAAACCCGGCCATCGTGAGCTTCTATCTTCAAATGAACTCTTCCATTTTCCGCAGGAATTACCTCGCCGGATATTAAATCGCAAAGCAGATTTCCTTCCACTGGAAGTGCAATGTCCACCTCTGAAGCCGAATCATCATTATTCAATGCTGCCACACAGGCCTTTCCCTGCCAGCAGCGGCTATATACATATTGACGATTTGTCAATAAAAGCTCGATATGTTCCCCATAAATTAATTCTTCTCTTGAAGTGCGGATATCCGCAAGCTGTTTTATCAGCCTGGTCACACTGGTTTCCGTCATTTCAGAAAGATTTATCTGCGGACGTAATGGTGCATCACTGCCATCATTTTTACAGCCCTCAATTTCAAATTCCGAACCATAATACACGGATGGAATCCCCTGAATCGTATATAAAAACACATATACCGGAACCAAATCCTGCTTACAGGAAAGCTTGCTGGCAATACGATTAACATCATGGTTGTCTACAAAATTATATAAAACAGCTCCACGACATAGCCCGTATTCGCCAAACAGCCGTCGAAGCGTATGTGCCATCTCAAAATAATTATGACTGTTATGTGCCGAATAAATGCCCTTATGCAGTTCATAATTCGTGACAGAATGAAGCATACCATCTCCAACCCATTGGCTGTAATCACCATGGATAACTTCACCCATCAGCCAGAAATCTTCCTTCATCTGCGCTGTTTCCCAACGTAGCCGTCTCATAAAATCAAAGTCCAGCACATCTGCACAGTCCAGCCGGATACCATCGATATCAAAGGTTTCTACCCAGAACCTCACAATATTCATGAGTTCATCCACTACCTGAGGATTTCTCAAATTCAATCTTGGAAGCTGGGGATATCCTCTCCAGGATTCATACCAGAAAGGGTCGCCCAATGGACTGGTTCCCTCAAAATTCACCTGACAGTACCAGTCTTTTCCCCATGAGTCCCATTTCTGTTCCTGAAGATTTTTAAAGGCAGGAAAATCTCTTCCTGTGTGGTTAAACACGCCGTCCACAACGACTTTAATACCCTGGGCATGACACGTCTTGACCCACTGGCCAAACCCCTCATTATTACCAAGTCGCCGGTCCACAAGACGGTAATCCTTTGTATCATAACCATGGCTTCCGGACTCAAACAAGGGCCCAATATAGACCGCATTGCAACCAAGTTCCTGCATATGGTCTATCCATTCATTGCCAACAGCAAAATAAGGGGTGCTCTCATTGTAAAAAAGGGGCCCTGAATCATTCAATTCAGGTGCCCCACAAAGACCCAGGGGATAAATGTGATAAAAAATTCTATCCTCAAATAACATTAATCAAAATCCTCCGGAAGCAATGTAAACATACTCGCCTCTTTATATGCGTTATCAAGAACTGTCATAAACAGATTCTTCATATTTCGTTTTTCAAGATTTACAACCGCTTCATCCACGACTGCCATAACTTCTTCGTAATTGACATCTTCATCGGACATCATCTTCTTTTCAAATATCTCTCGCAGAGTTACCATCCGCACTTCATCAGAGATATCATACCCCCGACGTTTAGCATAGGATTCAGCCAGTTTAACCAGCTCACCCTCATCATATTTGGAAATGTTAATAACATTCAGGAATTTTGCACGCAGCTTTGGATATTTTTTCCATAAAGTATTCAAATCACTTTCAGAATCTTCCAAAACAATAGCAATTTTCTGTTCATCCTGATTCACATAGTTTGTTATAATATCTACGGACCGCTCTGACAGCATCGCAGCACTTCCGATAATCATGCATCCCCCTGAAATCTTTTCAAAAACAGGCGAAAAATCCATAGCATTCAATTCCTGAGAATCTGCACGGACAATCTTACTCTTATCACACATGCCATAAGTATTTAATGCCTTGGCAATACCTATTGAAATCTGTGATTTCATACTTTCATCCGTTCCTGATACAACAAAATTAATGTCGTAAGGAGCAAGAATATCTTCTTTGTCTAAAAGTGAAGACTCAAGCTTGGTAAAGGTTTCTGCCAGCTGCTTTTTCACATCTTTAATATCCACTGCTGTAGAAAAAATATCCAGCACTGTATCCGGAACCGGAATATCTTCTGTGACAATCTCATCCTCTTCCTCAGACTTAGGTATCTCTTTTTCCATAGCTACTTCTCCGGCTACAGGTTCGTCCTCAGCTTTGGCTGCTTCTTTTGCAGGACCTGCATCTTCACCAAAAAACAAGTCCAGTGCTGTCTGATGCATCGTATCCTCTATGATTTCGTCTTCTTCCACATCATCTACTTCAACCGGTGTAACAACACGCATACGGCTGCCAAAATCATCGCTTTCGATTGGTGTTACCGGTATGCGGCTGCTCTCCAGATTCTTCTGAATCCGGGCAATAAATGCATCGCCTTTTTCACTCTCAGATTTATTCTGTTCATCATCCTCTGAAAGTTCTGATAAAATAGTAGATGCCTGAGCAGCAATAATCTGAGAATCTAAAACAACAGTTTCCCCTGAAGGCGTTTCTTCTTCCGTCGCAGCTTCCTCTTCGGAGCTCTCTTTAGAAACTTCTGTATCTGCTGCTTCCTCTGCATCCTCTATCTCAATCTCTGGCTCAGTTTCACCTGATGGTGTTATCTCCTGTGCTGAGATCTTTTCGTCCTTTTCATCCTTGACACCTTCAATGGAATCCTCCGTTTTACCGCCGTCTTCCAAATCATAGACATCTGAATAATTGTCATCTACCTTCATATATTCATCCACATTCAGTGGAACATTCAGACCACTTCTTTCAAGAAGCCCCTCTGAATCAAACATATAGGTTGCACCAACAGTCTGCTGCATAGATGGGTCCGTATCCGCCACACTTGCCGCTTTTACCGGCACTGGCTCACCTGTTACTTCGCACTTAAGCTCTGTTGCCAGGTCAACATATTCACCATGACCAAACCATAAAATAATTTCATCACATTCCCGAATACATTTCTTGTCTTCTCCTGCCTCATGATAAAGCTTTGCAAGCTCATAAGCCCATTCTTCAATATATTCATAATCCTTTAACTGCTCTAAGGTATGAATGAGTACGGAAACCCGCTCACCTTTTCCCTTATCCAGGCGATATCTGAGAATATATCTATGCAAATCTCTTGATGCCACGGATATAAATTCTTTATAATAATATTCCGCCTCTGAGTAACTTTCTTTTTTAATATATAACTCTGTCAGCAAATCTAACGCTCTTCGGCCTTTTGGCATTTTCTCATAAGCCTTTAAAAGAGCTTTTTCTGCCAAATCTTTTTCATCTTCATGCAAAAACACTTCGCCTAACAGACAAAGTGAAGAAACGTTCTTTATTCTATTTATATCTACCTTTTCAGCCAGTTTTACTGCCGTTACATAGTCCTTTTCATACGTGCAGCTTTTGATTTCTTTCATCAAATCTGTTTCATTAAACTTCTCCACGGTTTCATCTCCTTACGACTATATGTACTATTTATCCAATGTAATTTTAACATAATTAAATTTCATTGACAATAGCAGATGAATACCGTTAAAATGCTTAAAGTTTAAAAAAGAGTTTCCTATACAAAAAAAAGCAACCGCTATATCTTTTATTGATAATAACGGTTGCTTAGAAATTAACTGGATCTACCATACCTTAAGTTCCTTTCCTTCTATACATTGATATATACTTGATATCAATTATAATATTTTTATCCTATATTCAATTGTAAATGATATTTACTCATTCTTTTTACTTTTTTATCTCTATCGGAGTTTTTTCTTACACAATCAATCTCTTTGCTACTAACAAACTTCCTTTATTCTTACAATAATTTAGCGATTATACATAATTGATGAACACTTCCAGCTTATCTCCGAATTAATTATCATATACTGATATGTATCTGGATTCTTATCAACTTACACTACGTTTATTACACTCATATTTTAAGCTTTTCAATAACTTGTATATAACCTACATATTATCTACAGATTATTTACTTCTTAAACGTTTAAACTATCTCTCTCGCAAAGAATATAATCATTTAAATTATTGAGCATTTATCATTTCAACGGAATCGCCTCCTCTTTAACTTCTCTAAGAAGTTTTTATTTCTTTCTTGTTTATGTCTATATTATAACCATGTCCTTTTGATTTGTCAACACATTTTTAAATATTTTTATATTTTATTTTTTAACTTTGTATTTATCCACATAGTTGTCTGTTTTAATTGAATATATTTTCAGAATTTTCAAACAATTACAAAAGGATATCCCTTAGATTATTAAAAATCTATGAGGATATCCCTTCATTTTTTAGATAAAATCAAAAACTTCCTGTTCAAATTCCAGTTTTTCATATTCCATAGATGCCACATCCAGGTTGGAGCTGTAGTCAACAACAACCGTCTGCTGCATTTTATCAATCATCTTCTGTCCAAGAACATAATTAACATCGAATTTTCCGGTAATTGCCGGTGTTGCACCTCTTGTAGGCACAATAAGCTGAACCTGATTTGTCCGAAGAAGTTCAAAAATCGGCTGCCAGATATAAATATCCTTTGCTGCACCAAACGGATTATCAATAAAGATAACCTTCTGCAGTTCTCCACCATCTCCACCACCAGAATAAACCATGGAAATATAATTAATAACACCTATTAAAAACTGAATGTAAATTCCCTGTGACTGTCCTGTACTTCCCACGGCTTCTTCATATTTCAGATAACGGCTCTGTTCTTTTACCCGCTCCCTTTTATAAAGGCTCAGACGAATACTGTTCATGTCTGTAACAATGACTGAAAAAAGCCGTTTCCATGTCAACTGCTGCCGAATATAGGCAATTCGCTCTTCCTGAGAACCATAGGTATCGGTCCGTGCTACAATTGCATCTATATATTCAGACATTCTCTGGGCATACATTTCTTCTTTAACATAAGGAATTTTAAGCATAACCATTGGTACCTGCCGGCCATCCAGCATAATTTTTGAATAGGCAGGAAAACGTTCCAACTCCGCACGAATACTCATGCATCTCTGCAAACACTGCTTTTCAAAGTTCTCCTTAATCTGCACCATGTCGTGAATCGTTTTTTCTATGCGTTCTTTTTCTAATCGGACAATTCCCGCTGTTTCCATCAGCTGGTGCATGAGAAGCACCGCCTCTTCGGAGGTATCCGGCATCCCGGCTTCAGTACGAACGGCCTCTGACAACTCTGTAGCTGAAAGCAGACGCAGGCTTTCTATTGTCTTATCTCTATCCCGTTCAAAGCCCTCCTGCTTCCTGCGAAGCTCTGTTCTAAGACGCTGATATCTTTCATTCAGTTCCCGATGCTTTTTATGGATATCCATATTCATTCCATAGGTATCTTTTGTCCTGTTAAAGAGAAGATTTTCACTACGAATAATCTGCTCTATATCCCGTTTAATATCATCATAGACCCTCAAATCCTTATAGGCCTTCTGAATACCGGCTTCTGCTTTTTCCTGCTTCTCCTTTACTGCTGCCAAAGCTTGTCGCTGCTGCTGTATAAAGGTATCATAATCTCCATTCTGAAGAACGATCTGTTGGAAAAGACCATATTTTTCTTCAATCGTACTGACACCATGGGATACACTTCCAAAAAGCTTATTTTTATCTTCCCGGTATCTAAACAGAGCTTCTTCCTGCTTCTCTATATCTGCTCTTAAACGCACAGCCACTGCTTCCATTTCCGCAAGCTGCCGGGCATCCGTCGATATACGCTGATGTTCCTCTGTCATTTTCTCAAGCTGACTCCGGTCCGTTCCTCGTTTGTCTATCATTCGAAGTGAGGTTTCCATCATCTGCCGGTAACTTTCCAAAAGCTGTTTTTTATCTTCAACATCTGCATGCTCTTTTTCATAGGCATCTTTCAAACCTTTAAATCGTGCATCCACCTTTTCTTTGCTAAGCCCGGAAGATTCTGCCGCCCCTTCTGTATAGTAGACTTCATAAATCGTCTGCCACAGGGTTTCCTGCTCTTTCAGAGTGTCCTGCAGACTTTTTTTCTGCTCTGCAAGCCGTTTCATCTCATCCTCTGCCCATTGGAGTTTTTCTACAGCAAGCCTCTGTTGTCCTTCACTTTTCTCAATGGTATTTTCCAGCTGATGAATCTTGGCCTGGACTGTTCTTAATTCAGCATCCAATTCTTTCATCTGCTGAAGGATATTCACTTCGCCCTCCAGAGTCTCATTCTCCTGTTCAAGCTGTTTCAGATTCATCTCCAGTTCAATGCTTTCACTCCGAAGCGTTTCAATGCGCTCTGAATTCTTTTTGAGCCTTCTCTTTATTTCTTCCTTTTCAGCATTTATCTGGGTCCACCGTACAGAACGTTCCGAATAATGCTGCTGGTAATTCAACTCAAAACCTGTCATGTAATACTGGTCGGCCTCTATGGTCTTTTCACGGTCAGCCAGTCTATCTAAAGCCGTCCGGCTTTCTTTTAACATTTTTTCCAGGAGTTCCTCTGCCCGGTTTCGGGAGTCCGGATCCACATATAAAGTCATATCTCTGGATAAGAATAAAACATCCTTATCGGGCGTCTCAGCATCCTGGGACATCACCTGATTGAGACTGATTACCGGTACAACCGCACCGCCCAAATCCTTTTCAAGAAGGACACGATCCTCCTTAACAGTGGTCATCCCGCTTTCGAGAATAACTGACTCCGGAAGAAATGGAAGCCGTTCTAATAGATACTTCTTCTCTTCATCGCTGATGTCCTTCAGATAGTCTCCGCCAAAAATACATTTAAGGCCGTGGCAACGCCTTATATACTCAATAACCTCTTCAGCCGCAGGACTTATTGTTGCGGGACTTCCCTGCCTCAGATTATCCAACTGATGCTCCAGTCTCTTAACTTCTTTTCCTTTTAGTTCAGCATCTAAAATGGTTTTTCTCAGCTGGTCCCGGATAATATCAATAAGATTTTTACCATCTTCGGCACCATAAATTTCCAGAAGTCCATCCCTTTTCTTCTTTTCCCGGGTATAGTCATCCAAAAAGGACTTTAGATCTTTCTCTTCTTTTTCCAGACTTTTCTGCTGTCTGAAATCATCCTCAATGGATAGGGAAAGTTCTTTTATCTCGTCTTCCTGAGCTGCCTGTTTTTCTGTAAGGCTGGAAATTTCGAGCATGTTTGCCGCATAGAGCTGCTTTTTTTCTTCATAGGTTTTTCCTATATTTTCAAGAACAAGTATAGGTACCTGCCGACATAAAACGGTTAATTCCTCAGATAATGTTTTTTCACGTTTCTCAGCTTCTTCTCGCTGATTTTTAAGAACTGCACTGTTGCTGAAAAGTTTTCGTTCCTTTTCCTGTGCATCTGCTTTTAAAGTTGCCGCTTCCCCATAAGCTTTTTCCGCTGACCATATCTTTTTATTTAGAAGCTGACTTTCATCCTGATTCATAGCAAATCGGATTCTTGCCAGCTTCTGAAGTTCCTTCAGCATACTAGCGCTATCGCCGCCATCCTGAGCCAGATATTCCTTTAAAGCTTCCCATTGGCCTTTCACTTTCAGATAATCACTATAGTCATTGACGCTCTCCGCCAATGCATAGACCTTCTCCTTTTCATCCAGTTCTTCTTTCATTCGTTGTAAATCTGCAGAATACTTTTCCGTATCTGCCTCAAGCCGGGTTAAATGTTCCTGACTTTCCTGGATTTTAACCGTATCCAGTTTTCTGGATATTTCCCGAATATGCTTCTCGGCATATTCTTTTTCCTTTTGGCAGACGGCCAGTTCTTTTTCCTTTAACCGGTTTATAGCCGTTACCGTGTGAAAGGTTTTTATGACATCTGTGTCGAAACTTTCTTTTTCTTCGTATGTATTTTTTAATAATTCTACTCTTCCGGAAAAGCTCTCCAATATCTCCGCCTGCCGGTCGTAGTAGCTGATTTCTTCCTTGCGCCCTGCCAGTTCTGCTAATTTATCTTTAATTTGCACCAGCGTATCCGCCATATCTCCATCCTGGCTGCTATTCTGCCGGAATGCCCGCTGTATAATTTCTTCAATAAGCAGGTCTTCTACAACCTTTCGGGTTGTTTTATAACGGTTTTCAAAATAAGTACGCACATGGCCTTCTGTTTTATTAATTCCCCTAAGAATCTCCCAGTGGCTTTCATAGAGACCATACTGACTGATAAACCGCTGGTATTCACCCTTTCGTTCAAAAATATGGACTTCAAGCCCCATATCCCGCCGGCCAAGTTCCCTTAAATAGGTCTTTAACCCGGTATAGGTCACTCGTTCTTTGCCATCACTCAATGGCAGATTCACTAAATCGTTGTCATTGTAGCCACGGTAAAAAATAGCATAATTAAAGTACTCAATGGCTGCCGTTTCCCGCAGTTCCTCCCGTGCTTTACGTGCACAGAAACCAGTGAGCATATATTTGAAATTATCCTTTGCAAACCGTTCATCCAGTTTCCATTCTATAAGGGAATGAATAGTCCGGCTTCCCTGGTCTGTACGAAATAATTTTTCGATAGGCTGTTTATCATCCAACGTACAATTCGGAATCAGATTCTGAAATAATAACAGCATTAAAACGCTTTTTCCACCGCCATTGGCAAGGTCGTAAAGGGCATTTTTGCCATCAAATCGAAGAATAAAATCATCATAAAACTGGGTTCCGAAATTATATTTCACATTATTTACCCGAATTCGATTAATATGCGGCATCCAAATCCCCTCCTGTCACTATGGTATATAAACGACCTCTGTTTTCCTCATAATAGTTTTCAGCCAGGGCCCGGAATCTTGGTTTTATGTAGTATCGGCCATTAGATTCGAAAAACAAGTCCTGAGAAATAAGAAAATTAAAAACCAGTTTTACAAAACCTGTTTTGGAACCTCTTGCGGCCTTTAAGGCTGCCATATCCTCATTGGAAGGAATGAGCGGCATGTCTTCCCATACGCCTGCCAATGTCTGAAAACTGTTTTCCTCCACTTCGCTCAAAGCCTTTTCCTGAAGAGCTTTTAATGCCCGCTGCATCGAACTGTCCGTCTGGGTAATAATGTCCTCACTTCGCACATAATCCATATGGGAAAAGCTTCCCGAATCCTGATAAAAAAGCAAAATGGTATTATAAATAATAAAATAGGCCAGATAAAGTTCCCGGTTAAATCGTAAACCGATTGCTTTCTTCAACTCATCATTGGTAAATCCAAAAATCCGGTTTCCATCTCCGGCTGTTACATATAAGGTGTTTCCAAATTCATAAAGACTAAGATTTGATTTTTTCAAAAGGGACATGAGAATGTCGTAAACTTCACTGTTATTACGGTAATCTTCATATAAATCCACATTATTATTACTGCTGATTTCTTCACCAACAATCAGCTTGGTAAATATCTCAGCTGCTTTGTCAAGATTTCCATGTTCCATTACATTCCCCGCCTTTCAAATCGTATATTTGTCAAATAACTGTCCTCGTCCACCATTATCCGTTCCTCCGGTAAAAATTCCAGTGTAAACTTCAAATCCTCATATTCTTTCTTCCGGTCTTTAATCACCAGTTCCGCCATAACTTCTTCAAGAAAAGTATCCGGATTCTCCCGAATCTGCGCCAAATCATAGGATGGTTTCTGGCTCAGATGGGCTAAGAATCCAAAGTAATCTCCATTGTGAAGAAGATTATCTGTAAATTTCATAATATATAAATGATGCAGATTTTCTAACGTGATTGTTTTTTTCGTCAGCAATGTGTCAAAAAGTATCTGAAGCAGAAGCATATGATTATGACGAATTCGTTCTTCTTCTATCTCATCCTCATAAATATAATTCTCTTCCGTGCCCTCTAAAAGCTGTTCGCCAAGTTCTTCGCCGTCAGCCTGGCAGGATAATAAATCATCCAGCCGTTCAAGTTGGAAAGTTTTCTTTATTTTCAAACCAAACAAAGGGGCTGTCATACTTTCTAAGACCCGGATATTATCCAGTGCCATTGCCTGACGCAGTAAATCCGAAAAATCCATGGTCCGCCGGAACCGGCTCCGTTTCGCCTTAAGCATCATCTCATCTGCCTGTACCTGCAGACTGGTGCATGCCTGAAGAAGGGCTTCATGACGGTCCATCGCCTTCTTTAATTCCTGATTTAAATAAAAAATTTCTTCCAGTGCCTGATGGTTATAACCTTCCGTCTGGGCCTGAAGAAGGGCTTTTTCAACCAACTGCATATTTTCATCAAAAAGCTTCTGCTCCTGAGCAAACCACTTAAGGCCGCTTTCAGAAAAATCTTCCAGGGCTTTCATCCCTTCAAAAATATTATGGCTGAGAAGAGTTACAATTTCACCCTGCTGCAGCATAAGCCGGCTGACTTCACTGTTAATCCGCCGTATAACATCCACGCCGCCCTTGAAATTCTTTGAACGAATCATCTTCTCAAGAAGCAGCTGCTGAATACTTATCTTGCTCTCATCCTTGGTTTCTTTTGTATCCAGATAAAAAGCAATTCCATCCGAAGAAATATTGTAACATATCTCTCCGTCTTTATACCTGCTTTCGACAAGACGGCTTCTCCCGGTCTTCATTCGTTTGTTTTTCGGATCATAGTAATCAAAATAAAAAGGCCGTCCTTCATTGGTTATCTTATCAAAAATATACTGTATGAGCTCTGCCGGATTTTCTTCACTCTCCTGAAAATCAAAATCCCGGTACAAAAGTTGGAATAAGAAAGCTTCATAATCTCCGTAGGTCACATCCCGGTCATTAAAACTATTTTCTTCAATAAAAAAACGAAGGACCGCAAGGGTTACATATCCCATATCAATCCTTTCATACCGCCCCTCTTTAAACTGACTTAAAGAATGGTCACAGAGCTTGAAAAATGGATAGTATTTCTTCAAATTCACCATCCGGTCTTCATGCTCGTCTATAATATCATGGATTAAAATATGAGATTCTCTCCCCATGGGGTCCTCCTATAAAGCTGATACTTCATCAGCGTACATATTCTTGAATAATTGCTTTTAGTTCTTCATCCTGGGCTGCATCATGGCGAATAAAAAAGGATTTACCTTTAAATGGCCTTGGCTTAATCAAATACATCTGATACTGCCCATTGGGCATCTTATCCACGGCCTTAATGTCTTCCCATGCAACATATCCATAATCATGGACCAGAATACCATTCGTAAAGAATTTTGTCTGACTGACGGTTCGTATTGTCAGGAAAATCAATAAACCAATAACCAGAATACCTGCTCCTATAAGCATCGGCTGATAACTGTCCGGCATATTCCCTGTCGGTGTCTGATATTCCATAAACAACCGTATAACGACGACAATGCCTACAACAAGAATAAATACCAGCAAAAGCCACTCGCTTTTTGGCTGTTTTACCGATGCCAGCTTTTCACCATAAGACTCTTCCACGTGAACAGCCTTCCAAATCTGAGTAATAAAGAAAATCAAAAACCCTACAGCGGCCAGTATAAAAGCACCGCCATGAGCTAATTGGTCAATCATTGCATTCATATAAGTCATTCTCCTTTGTTTTAAACTTCCAGTTTCATATCTCCGTTATGTATATATCCCATCTTCCGCATTCCCTGTGCCACACCAAGGGTAATGACTGCCGGAAGCAGAAAATGAAAAACAGCTATCTTTACCAGCACCAATGCCGGCGATTCCACCGCCGCCATGGTCTGATAGGTCATAATCTGTCCTACAAGCCCCGAAGTTCCCATACCGGAACCCGTGGCATTATTAATCATATTAAATAATGGCGATATGGCAATCGGTCCGAGAATCGCCGAAGATATAATCGGCGGGAGCCAAATCAGCGGTCTTCGTACAATATTCGGCACCTGAAGCATACTTGTTCCAAGCCCCTGGGATAAAAGACCTCCCATACCGTTATCTCTATAACTGGAAACTGCAAAGCCTACCATCTGACAGCAGCAGCCTATCGTCGCCGCCCCGGCAGCCACACCATTCAGTCCCAGAATAATTCCAAGCGCCGCAGAACTAATCGGCAGTGTCAACACCATACCCATGACAACGGATACAACAATTCCCATAATCACCGGCTGCTGCTCTGTTCCCCAATTAATAATATTACCAAGCCATACCATGAACCTCGAAATCGGCGGCCCAACAATAATGCCAACCGTACCTCCGGTCAGAATGGTCACTGCTGGTGTCACCAGCAAATCAACTTTTGTCTTTCCTGCCACAAGATGTCCCAGTTCAATACCTACATAAGCTGCAATAAATGCCCCCAGAGGTTCTCCCGGTCCGGACAATGCCAAGGCACCACTTTCTGTCAGAAGGGTACCTGCTGAAATAGCACTGGCATAGGCACCAATCATTCCGGCTGATGCCGCAGACAGGACAACATAAACCGGTTCTTTAAACTTAAAGGCCACACCGACACCGATACCGGCACCTGTCAGTCTCTGCGCTATGATAGCAAATGTCGATATGTACATACCGATATCGCCGCCAATCAAATCACCAATCTGCTTCATAATCGTTCCGATAATCAGTGTTGAAAAAAGTCCCAGACCCATACCGCTGAGTCCATCAATAAATATACGGGATAAAAACCGCTTAATCGTCTTCATTCGTTCTGCCCTCTCTATTGTGTAATAAGATAACCTCGTTCTTTTAAATCCCTCTCAATATTATCCAGTATCCGTTCTGAAGCTGCTTCCACCGTATGAATGTGGACACCATTGGAAATCTGTGACAGCGGTCCTGTCTTACTGGCATTCATCCGCTCATAAAATTTTCTTACGTCCTCTGCACTTTCCAAAATCAAATCCGCCTGAATCTGGCCGTAGACATCATGAGCAACAATGACATTCAAAACTTTCCCGCCATTATCCACAATTAAAGATAATTCATCTACAATCTGTTCTCTTGTATGATTCACTATATAAGAACGGCGATACTTCTTATCCGTTCCATGACTGTATAATACATAACCTTTCGGAGTCGCAAAAATCTCTGTATCTCTCGCTCTGAGTAAAGCAATGTCCTGCACAATAACCTGCCGGCTCACTCCCAATTCTTTTGAAAGAGCATTTCCTGAAACTGCCATCCTTCTATTTTTTAAAATATCCAGCAGTTTTTCTCTCCGAATATCTCCCTCTATCATATGGCTCACCATCCTAAGCTGTCATGTCACATCGTTTCTTATTGATTATAGCACAGGAATCTTCTTATGTAACCATGCTTTTTCTACAAAATAATCCTTGCACCAAAGCTTCTCCTCCTATATAATGCCTTTATAATGCCTTTTAAAAGGAGTTGCAAATCATGTTCCGTATGTGGATGAAAATTTTTAAAGAAAACCGGCTGTTGAAAGATACGGTCATCTGTGTAGATAACTTGGATATGAATCGGACCGCTAAGGTTTTTCATGCCGTTTCTGAAGGCTGCCTTGCCTTCGATTTACCACAGCCCATCTGGCTGGATGCCAATATCCGTGAATTTCAACGCCATAATAAAACCCGGTTTACTCAGGATAATTTTGTAGAAGAAATTCCTTTTGATTTTTGGGAAATACACATTATCGAAGAAGACTAACTTAAAACAAAATGTAATTAAAGGAGATTAACGAACAGCTTATGATGTATCTATTATTAATTATCGGTTTCTTTTTGCTTATCAAAGGAGCAGATTACTTTGTCGAAGGCAGCTCTGCCATCGCAAAACTCCTCAAAGTTCCCTCAGTTGTTATCGGACTGACCATTGTGGCCATGGGTACCAGTGCACCGGAAGCCGCTGTCAGTATTACTGCCGGACTTGCAGGAAGCAATGACCTTGCTTTAAGCAATGTTATTGGCTCTAACCTGTTCAATCTTGTACTCATTGTCGGTGTCTGTGCTTTAATCCGGCCATTTGTTGTTGACAAAGGCATTATGAAAAGGGATTTTCCCCTCGCCGTGCTGAGTTCAATTATTTTACTTTTCTTTATACGTGATAACTATTTATCCCGTATAGAAGGCCTTATCCTTCTATGCATCATGATTGCCTATCTTATTGTTACCGTCACTTCTGCGATACGCAATCCTGTCGCCAGTGAAGCACAGGACCGCTACTTACCAATGCATACAAGTCTCATTTATATCGGTCTCGGACTGGCAGCTATCATTTTTGGCGGAAATCTGGTTGTAGACAACGCCTCCCGAATTGCCGCATCCTTCGGATTAAGTGAAACTCTGATTGGCTTAACCATCGTAGCTATCGGTACTTCCCTGCCGGAACTTGTTACTTCAGTAACTGCTTCCCGCAAAGGCGAGAGTGGTCTGGCCCTCGGTAATGTCGTAGGCTCAAACCTTTTCAATATTCTGTTTATTCTGGGTCTTTCTTCAACGGTACATCCAATTAGTGCCGAGCCGGTTGCTCTGACAGATATTCTTATTTTAATTATTTTAACATCTGTGGTATTTATTTTGGCTCAATCACAAATTTTGTGGGATAAAGGATTTCTGACATAAGTCTTCCTGCTGATATCAAACAGTTTAAGGAAGAAGTATTCATCATCACG
>SAAB01000151.1 GCA_009929615.1 Clostridia bacterium
AGTTCGCTCCAAGCTGGACTGTATGCACGAACCCCCCGTTCAGTCCGACTGCTGCGCCTTATCCGGTAACTATCAACTTGAGTCCAACCCGGAAAGACACGATAAAGCGCCACTGGCAGCAGCCACTGGTAGACAGGATGTGCGAGAGATGTATCGAGAGTTCTTGAAGTGGTGCCCTGACTACGGCTACACTGAAAGGACAAATTGGTGACATGTCTCGCACAAGACTGTTACCAAGGTTAGAGAATCTGCCAGGATTAACTAACCTTCGAAAAACCACCTGCCAGGGTGGTTTTTTCGTTTCTTGGATAAGAGACTACGACGACAAATGATGGATCTCAAGAAGATCCTTTTAAAGTCCAAAAATTTCCGTTCTCCACACTACCCACCATGAGCACTTATCAATCATAAAAATCATGATAGGCCACTGAATCGGCAAGGGTTTAACAGACACATCAGAGTCATTTAAGATGACTTAACGCTCCAATAGACGGTGTAAGTTAACTGTCGCTGCCGCGCTTTACGGCAGTGGTTGCAGACAAGCAGAGGGGGCATACCCACAACTCATGCACCTTTTTTTGTTTTTCCTGTATGTGGGGTTTGACGCTCAACGTAAAGGTTTCACACGTTAAGGGGTTTTTGTCCGATAAATCAGAATATTGTGGACAGTGAAAAATGTGCCTAAAGCGGTGTGTTTTTAATCGTCAAATAGCACTTAACGGACATCATTTGTCCATTAACCGATTTTTCAGACGACTTTTCTCGCCTAACGTGAGTTTTCGTTCGCCTGAGCATCAGCCACCTATGTACAAAAAATATAACTAGGAATAATCTCAATAATCTTCATCAAGATACGCAAAAAAAACGATAATGCTTCATCTGACGACAACAAACAGCGACAATGTCATGTTACGAAAAAGTGAAATTATCTTAATAAAATCATGTGGTAAATCAAAAACAAAAATTTTTTTACGAGGTGTGGAGGAGGGAATAATGGTTGATGCAAGTTTTGAAGATATAAAATTTGCTATCAACAATAACCTCCACGATCTTCTCGGGATCCAAGCCGAAACCACAGAACTAAAACTAGCAAAGTGATACAGCACCTGAAGCATGAAGGTTCGAAGTAAAGCAACATATTAAACATAACATCCGTTATCAGCACCGCCTGAGAGGCTCTCAGGGCGTTTCTGACGGGAAACCGGCAAAACAGGCAACAAACCACCCGAAAACCCGCCAGAAACGCGCAGGCTCTGTTTTTACGGCATGCATGAGTATGCGCACAAGTGCATAGCGCGGAAATTGACACCATTCAGCCAGGGTAAGTCCTGTTTCCGGCGTTCTTCCCATCCGAAAACGGTGAACGGGGACGCAATTTATTGCGTGGCCGTGAAGCGTTGCCGGCGCAG
>SAAB01000152.1 GCA_009929615.1 Clostridia bacterium
TTCTAATACCCTGGGGGTACCTATAGAAAAATATTTTTATTTTTTTAAAACTTCTTCGCTTATCTCTTTATTTATTTTATTTAATTTAATTAAAAGTTTATTCTTATTATCTATAAGCCTTGCTAACTTATTTCTTTCCCGATATAGTCTAGTGTTCTCTTCTGTTGTCACGTACTGTAAGTTACACAGTCTATTGTCGTGTTTAATACCATTGATATGGTCAACAGTCAAATCACTTTCTCCTTTGAATAGTTTCATAACTAAACGATGTACTCTATATGACTTATTATATATCTTTATTCTTTCATATCCATTATGCAACTCTGGTATTCTTTTCTTTCTTGAACCATTCGCAAGAACTCTGAATACTTCACCATTATTATTCACAACATAATTATCATCTAAATATCTTTCTTCCAAGTATGTTACCCTAACTTTCTACCTAACTATATAACATGTAGCACACATAACAAATATAGAACACAAAGATTACATCTATCATAGTTTAATAGCAAGCCATACTAATAGCCATAGCAATGCGCACACTGGGTTAATAACTAACAGCAACAATAACAATGCTATGCTTGGACTAATGAACACTGCAATAATAAATAATAATAATATAATCATTTCTTCCCCTTAATCAAAGCTATAACGCAGTTAATCAACGCACCTATTATCAAACCTATACCCCAATCAGGTATCATCATTAGTATTATCCCCCTTTATATATAGCAGTAGTAGGAATCGAACCCACGTTTACCATTAGACTATACTGCTAACTATGACTACCTCATCTTGTTATTCCTAACTATCAGTAGCTGGTATCTTATTAGATACTATATTGTTATAGGATATATAGGAGTCGAACCTACGTTATACTTAAGACATAACCCACTTATCCTTACCCACTAAGCTGTTAGTATACCGCTGTCTTACTCACTAACTACTCGGTCCTTTAATAGTAGCCACTTAGCTATTCAATTGAAATAGAGCAGTAGGGAATCGAACCCTACACAGTCGCGACCTGTACTTCCTCCAATTACTCTACTAGCTGTTGTCATCCTACTCACAACAATTTAATGCCTAAGTCTTTTGGCAACTAACATAAGTAGTTATAATAAATAGTAGCTACACCAGTAAGGTATCTATCATACTCTTATGCTTGTATAGTTGTGCAAGGTACTGCGCAATACCTTAGCACTTCATATATGGACTATACACCACTACCACTTGGACTGGACTCGCACCAGTATTCCTTAGCTCAAGGAGATACCTATCACTATTATCTACATCAAGTGTTATTATATGCTTTCAGCTTCTATGACCTACGACATATAATAAATAAAGGAGAACACGAACAGTAGGAATCGAACCCACGTTTACAGGTTTGGAATCTGTAGC
>SAAB01000153.1 GCA_009929615.1 Clostridia bacterium
CATCGTTATACGACATTTCGTTATTACTTGACGGGAACTTGAATTGAACAAACCAATGCTCAAATAATTGATTTGCCATCTGCTCTAAATTATCGTTTATCTTCTTATTAACCTGAATCTTATGTTCTATATTATATAGTAGATTTCCCATCAATACCTGCTGCGGATATTCTGGCAAGTACAAATTCAAAAATGAAAATATATCCTCATTGAAACTTGCTCTTAGTGTCATGAACGCATTATTGGTAACCGACTTTCGAAATAAATATCCTCTCAGATAAAACGCCAGATACTTTGCATACGCAATTCCATCTGTTTTTGGTCTCAATCTTTTAGTAAAACCACTATAAGTAGCATTCGGATAATCTTTCACCGCAACACAACTCATTGCCAATTCATCAATAGTCTCACTTGTCCTTGTAATAAGTATATCGTTTTCCTTGATAGAATAAGTCTCTTGCTCCTTCTCACTTGTATCCATTAAATCTGGTAAAATCTCTGGAAGAAAGTAATTATTGAAAACAGTCCCAAATGACACAAATGGCGCACCATGCCCAGCTTGCTCTTTTTTTGATGATAATCCGGATGCCATATCGTATAAGTCTGCAATAGCATATTTTTTTATATTTCTACTCATACTTCACCTTCTTTAACTGCTCCAAAATCTCATTCTGTAACCTGTCACCTTCAGCAAACAGTTCCTTCAGGTTATCCGTATATTCATTCATCTTTGCATTGAACTCTTCCTGCGTGAGTTCCACATACTCAATCTTAACTTCAAAATACTGTCCCGCTGAGAAAGAATACTTCTTCTGTTCAATTTGTTCATAATCTACCAGTACACTGAAATCATCTTTCTCTTCGCCCTTGGTAAATGTATCAATGATACTCTGAATCTCATCTGCTTCAAGTACCGTTCTCTGATTCTTACCATCTACCTTTTCTTTATGACCAAGTTTTGATGCATCCATCAAAATAACTTTTCCGTCCTTATTAGATTCATCAATAAAGAGAATCGACACATTCGTTCCAGTCGTAGCAAAGATGTTACTAGGCATGGATATTACCCCACGAAGCATCCTTTCTCCTACGATGTATTCACGAATCGCTTTTGGAATTCCAGTACCTGCAGTTAAAAATCCAGTAGGGACAACAACTGCTGCCTTTCCACCTTTTTCCAAAGAAAAAATGATATGCTGTAAGAACATCTGATATATTGCCATTTTGTTCTTATCTTTGTTCGGAATATTTGGCACACCTGCCCAAAATCTTTCCTTGTAATTATCTCCTGCTAATGTATCTCTCGGAATTTGTCAAGCTTGTTGTCACAATTCCTATTTTTTTATTTTATGTTTATGAAACTTGCGTCTCATTTTCTACTTTATCCACATCTTGTGCTACT
>SAAB01000036.1 GCA_009929615.1 Clostridia bacterium
CTCCTCTCAGTGTGATACTGATAGGATAGCATGTCTTGGGTGGAAAGTGACCTAGTTTTCAATGAACCATCTGACCTATATTTAGATTAGCACAAACAATTGATTCGGATTATTCTCTTACAGAAGCAAGAATCTTATTTGAAATCAGCAAGACAGATACTTGTACTGCAAATCACTTATGTTCTGTTTTGGATATTGATCGCAGTTATATGAGTAAGATCATCAATAAATTTGAAAAGAAAGAATTAATCACCAGAAGTATATGTGATATGGATAATCGTAATATTGAAATCTATATGACCCAAAAAGGAATGAATATTTTTCATGAGCTGAATGACAGTGCAAATAGGCAGATTGAAGAGTGGGTTTCGAAGTTTGAGGAGAAAGATTGTGAGAAATTAATTGGTGGATTACGAACTGTGAAAAAATATTTTTCCAAGGCCACGAAAAACATAATAATCAGGTCATATCAGGAACAAGACATTACATATGTGATAGACAGACAGCTTTCTCTTTATGAATCTGAAAGACAATTCACATCAGAAATATGGAAAAACTATCTAACACAGGGCGTGATTTCACTTATTGAAAAGTTCGATCCGGAAAAAGATTGTATGTTTATTTTGGAGTGTGACGGAAGTCCTTCTGGTTGTATAGCAATAACGCATACAGGAGCTCATATCGCACAGCTACGATATTTCTTTTTAGAACCCGAAGTAAGGGGGCTAGGTGCGGGAACAAGTTTGTTGAATAAGGCTTTGGACTTTTGCCGTGAAAAAAAATATGCACATGTATTTTTATGGACTGTAAGTGCACAGGAATCAGCAAGGGTGTTATACAAAAATGCTGGTTTCGAGATAACAGAGAGTAGTGAAAATGATAATTGGGGAGCACCGGTAGTAGAGGAAAAATGGGATATGGATTTATAATAGCAGCTATTATTACAATTGATAAGTCAACTTCCAGTTTGTCGAGGTGATAATACTTAAGAATATATTAAAAGAAGGTTCCCGGTGCGGAAACCTTCTTTTATGTATAACTATTATTTTTTGAGTTGTAAACCATCTTTGAAAGCTTCTCCAACGCGTTCAGTGACGGAGTAATATCCGTGTGTATATGGGTCAAAAGCAATAGCGTTAACTAAAGACATATCAACCTTGTCACCGTTCATAACCGTTTCATCAGCTGTAACATTTACCACTTTACCAATAACACCACAGCCATACTTATTGTTCTGGTATTCGATGAATTCGCATTCCAGACAGAGTGGAAATTCATTGATGACAGGAGCATCCACATTCTCATATTTACTTGCTGTAAGTCCGCTGTTCTCGAATTTTGTGGCAACTTTGTTACCGGATTCAACACCGAAATAGTCGGCTTCGACTACATGGGCAGCATCAGCGATACTTACTGTGAATGCACCTCGGGCTTTAATATTCTGTACTGTTTTGTGTGTTTCGGTTAAGTTGAGAGCAACAGTGCCTCGCTCCTGCATAGTACCCCAAGCGGCATTCATGACATTAACACTACCGTCTTCGTTATATGTTGCTACCATTAAAACGGGCATAGGGAATATGCCTTCTGTTATATTAAGATTCTTTCGCATAGTAATTACCTCTTTCTTGATTATGATTGACAGATGGAATAGCTTTATATATAATTTTATCAGTAAAAGAAATAATATCAAGTACTGTCTTTATTTATAGGTACTATCTCAAAGGAAAGCGTAAATGATTAAAAAATATATTGAAAATGCAAATTTTGAAGACACAGGTTTTAGCTATACCTTATCACTCATATCTGGAAAACATAAGATGGTTATACTCTATTGTCTTATGGAATTTGAAACAGTGAGATTTAATGAATTGAAACGATATTTGAAAAACATTTCCGATAAAACACTTAGTAACAATTTGAAAGAATTAGAAGTGGATGGACTAATATGCAGAAAAGAATATCCACAGATTCCGCCTAAGGTTGAATACAGTTTGAGTGATAAAGGGAAATCTCTAATGACGGTATTAGATCAGTTGTGTGTTTGGGGAGAGAAGAATAAAGGAAAATAGAAGTCATAGATATGGAATTAAACAGTGGAATGTACGTGAGTGACTGATGAAATAAGCAGGCAAGTAAAATATTCAAGTTCTTTTTAGACTTTTCGTAGGAAAGTTTTAAGATTCATCTGTTATTCTGGCCTTGGAAAACCAAAGAGGTTCAGAGGAGGCGGGTGAATATGGAAATTCAACTTAGTATGTTTGATGTAGTTATGGATTTAGTGCGGATTGAACCTATTCTCCTATTAGGAATTGCCATAATAGCTATTTTTGTTTCAAAAGGGAAAACAGCCATTTTATCAGTCGTTTTATATTACTATTTATGTGTAATGCTGATAAATATTGTGGGAATTCCTACACTGGCCGAATATATACGATTGACACAGCTGGACGAAGCTTTCTTTAATCCCAATATAAATCTTATTCTTTTAAGAGAAGGCTTAAGCACAGGCTTTATTTTAAATATATTCCTGTTCATTCCCTTAGGATTTTTATGTCCGCTTATAAGCAGAACCTTTGAACGTGCAGGAAATACATTTTTTATTGGCCTTGGACTTTCGGCTATGATTGAGATAGGTCAGCTTTTTACATTGTACAGGGCAACGGATATAAACGACCTTATTGCTAATACGCTAGGTACATTGATAGGATATCTTTGTTTTAGATTAGCCGCAAAACTGAGAATTGTAAAAACAGATTCAAACCAGACATCGGCAAAAATACCATTTGCAATCATAGGCCTTGCTTTGGTATTAGGATTTTTTAGTTAAAGGAGTAATTATAATGAAAAGGATTTTAATCATATCCAGCAGCCCTCGAAAAAATGGAAATTCTCAGTTGTTGTGTCAGAAGTTCTGTAAGGGTGCTGAAGAAAAAGGTCATTCGGTAGAGCTCATTCGGATTGCTGAAAAAGAGATTGGTTATTGCCGTGCCTGCGATGGATGTATGAGAAATAATGGTGAGTGTGTTTTAAAGGATGATATGAATGAAATTCTAAAGACTTTTCAGGATGCAGATGTTCTTGTTCTGGCAACACCCATATATTTTTATGGAATCAGTGCGCAGATGAAGACTTTTATCGACCGTACATACCCGATTTGGCAGCACTTGGGATGCAAGGACGTCTATTATATTATTTCGGCAGGGCTGGATAAGGCGATTATCGAACGTTCACTGGGAGATTTGGATGGTTTTGTCGAGCACTTGGAAAAATAAGACATCAGAGGCCGCATTTATGCTGAAAATGTTATGGATGCAGGAAAAGTAAGCGACGAACTTTTAGAGCAGGCTTATCAGATGGGAAAGAGCATATAGAATAAAAACCCTCAGTTTCCATAGGAAATCGAGGGCTTTATTTTATAATTTATTTCTAAAATCCGGAACCTGTTTGAGCAGTGGCAGCAGGATGGTTGAAAGAACCAGACCGGACACGCCCTGAATCAGGTTGGCAGGAATGCTTGCGAAAGCTCCGTTCCCATAGATAAAGAATTCAAAGAAACAGTAACCGGCAGCTACAAGTGCGGTGGAAAAGCATCCTGTAATAATACCTTTGACAATAATATTATCGACTTTTTTCAGCAGTTTCTGATAAACAAAGTAGCATACAATGGCGATAACGGCTTTTACAACAAAGGTAATCGGCACATAGACCATATAACCGCTTAAAAGGTCGGCAAGGGCTGAGCCAAGTCCGGCAGCCAGTCCACCGTATATAGGTCCTAGAAGAATACCGGCAAGAACCACGATGGCATCACCGGGATGGATATAGCCGCTTGTTCCGGGTGTAGGAATATGAAGGCTCATTGTAGCAACGCAGGCTAATGCTGCGAAAAGCGCTGCAAAGACCATAGATTTTGTTTGAGACATTGATTTTTCCATAATGTTCACTCCCTTGGTGTCTTTTTAAAATTTTAACTCATTATACCTAAATGGTGGCTATGTGAAAACAGCCAGTTTGATAAAAATTGATAATGCCAGATGAAAACCTGATTAGTCAACCTAATAAGAAAGATTAAATATATTAACTTTAATTATGACTGGTTCAATGGTATAATGTTCAAGAAAACTAAAGTCAGAAGTGAAAAATGGAGGTACATTATGACCCAGGTAAAGCGTATTTATGTTGAAAAGAAACCGGAATATGCCGTAGCTGCCAAGGAATTGCTTGAAAATATCCACAGCTATCTTAATATTCAGTCCATTACCGGTGTCCGGGTGCTGATTCGTTATGACATTGAAAATATTACAGATAAAACTTACGAAAGTGCAAAAAACATCGTTTTTTCCGAACCACCAGTAGATGTTCTTTACGAAGAATCCTTCCCGAAGGCAGATGATGAAAAACTGTTTTCCGTAGAATATCTTCCGGGACAGTTTGACCAGCGTGCAGATTCTGCAGAACAGTGTGTAAAACTGTTGAACGAAACAGAAGAACCTGTGATTCGTTCTGCAACAACATATATTTTAAAGGGCCAGGTTACAGAAGAAGAAATCGAGCGTATTAAAGATTTCTGTATTAATCCGGTAGACTCCCGTGAAACGACAGAAGTGAAACCAGAAACTCTGATTACAAAATTTGAAGAGCCGGCAGATGTAGCTGTTTTTGATGGTTTTATGACCATGCCGGAAGACCGGTTAAAAGAGCTTTATGATTCTCTTGGACTGGCGATGACATTTAACGATTTCAAATTCATCCAGGTTTATTTTGCCGGAGAAGAGAAGAGAAACCCTACAGTCACAGAGATTCGTGTGCTTGATACTTATTGGTCTGACCATTGCCGTCATACAACTTTCCAGACAGAATTGAAGAATATTGATTTTGAAGAAGGCTATTATAAAGAGCCTATGAAAGCTACATATGACATGTATATGGACCATCGTGCAGAAGTATTTGGTGAGCGTAAGGATAAATTTGTCTGCTTAATGGACGTAGCTCTTATGGCTATGCGTAAATTAAAGAAAGACGGCAAACTCAATGACCAGGAAGAAACAGATGAGATTAATGCCTGCAGCATTATCGTTCCTGTAGAGATTGACGGCGAAACCGAAGAGTGGTTAATCAACTTCAAGAATGAAACCCATAACCATCCGACAGAGATTGAACCATTTGGTGGTGCAGCAACCTGTCTGGGCGGTGCTATTCGTGACCCGTTATCAGGTCGTACATATGTATACCAGGCAATGCGTGTAACAGGTGCAGCTGACCCTACAGTTTCCATTAAAGAAACGATGAAAGGCAAGCTTCCACAGAGAAAACTTGTTACAGAAGCAGCTCATGGATACAGTTCCTATGGAAATCAGATTGGTTTGGCAACAGGTCTTGTCAACGAAATCTATCATCCAAACTATGCAGCAAAACGTATGGAGATTGGTGCCGTTATGGCAGCTGCTCCTAGAAGCAATGTTACCCGTGCAACATCTGATCCGGGAGATATTATCATTCTTCTCGGCGGACGTACAGGCCGTGATGGCTGTGGCGGTGCAACCGGTTCTTCGAAAGCACATACAGTGGAATCCATTGATACCTGTGGTGCTGAAGTTCAGAAGGGTAATGCACCTACAGAACGTAAATTACAGCGACTTTTCCGCAATCCGGAAGTCAGCCGTTTAATTAAGAAATGTAACGACTTCGGTGCCGGCGGTGTGTCTGTAGCTATTGGCGAATTAGCTGAAGGCCTTCACATTCAGCTGGATAAAGTACCTAAGAAATATGCAGGTCTTGATGGAACAGAACTGGCTATTTCCGAATCTCAGGAACGTATGGCTGTTGTTATTGACCCTAAAGACGTTGATGTATTTATGAAATGTGCGGCTGAAGAGAATCTTGAAGCAACCTGTGTTGCTGAAGTTACCGAAGAGCCTAGACTTGTTCTCTATTGGAGAGACAAGGTTATCGTAGATATTTCCAGAGCATTCCTTGATACCAATGGTGCGCATCAGGAAAATGACGCTTTTGTCAATATTCCAAACCAGGAAGATAATTATTTCAAAAAAGATAAAGATGTTTCAGATATGAAGAAGGCATGGCTTTCAAATCTCTCTGATTTGAATGTATGCTCACAGAAAGGTCTCGTGGAGATGTTTGACAGTTCCATCGGTGCATCTTCTGTATACATGCCTTATGGTGGAAAATATCAGCTGACACCTGCTCAGGCCATGGTTGCCAAACTGCCTGTTCTTAAAGGAAAGACAGATACAGTAACGATGATGAGTTATGGTTTCGACCCATATTTATCCTCCTGGAGTCCATATCACGGAGCTATTTATGCTGTTGTTCAGTCCGTAGCTAAGATTGTAGCTGCCGGCGGCGATATGACAAAGATTCGTCTGACATTCCAGGAATATTTCAAGAGAATGACCGAAGACCCGGAACGCTGGGGTGAACCACTGGCTGCCCTTTTAGGTGCTTACAGTGCGCAGCTTGGACTTGGACTGCCGGCTATCGGCGGTAAAGATTCCATGTCCGGTTCTTTCAATGAGATGAATGTTCCTCCAACACTGGTTTCCTTTGCAGTGGATGTGGCAAAACAGCAGGATGTTGTAACTTCTGAATTAAAAACACCTGGTAATAAGCTGGTTGTATTTACGATTGAGAAAGATGCTTATGACCTGCCGGTATATGCTCAGCTGATGGATGCTTATGGAAAGATTACAAAACTGGTTAACAGTGGCGTATTAAAATCAACCTATACCATCGGATTCGGTGGTCTGGCTGAAGCTGTCAGCAAGATGGCATTTGGTAATAAATTAGGCGTTACCCTGGAATCCGCATTGGATGCCAAAGAATTATTCAAACCATTCTATGGTGAAATCGTTGCTGAGGTTGCACCGGAAGATTTGGATAAACTGGATACACCATACAAAGTATGCGGTACAGTCACAGAGGCTCCTGAATTTGTTTACAAAGACATGAAAGTGACCATGGATGAAGCTTTGAAAGCCTGGACAAATACTTTGGAATCCGTATTCCCAACCCGTTCCGGCGTGGAAGAGAAGAAGATTGAAACCGGATTATATACAACAAAAGATATTTATATCTGCAAAAATAAAGTGGCGAAACCAAAGGTATTCATTCCGGTATTCCCGGGAACAAACTGCGAATACGATACAATGAAAGCTTTTGAGAAAGCCGGAGCAGAAGTGAAGATGACTGTTTTCAAAAACTTGAATGAAGGCATGATTCGTGACTCCGTAGAAAGCTATGTTAAAGCTATCAATGATGCTCAGATTCTTATGTTCCCAGGCGGATTCAGTGCAGGTGATGAACCGGATGGTTCTGCTAAATTTATCGCATCTGTATTCCGTAATGAACGGATTAAAGAAGCTGTGAATGAACTTTTGAACAAACGTGATGGTCTGGCTCTTGGTATTTGTAATGGATTCCAGGCACTGATCAAACTCGGATTAGTTCCTTATGGTGAAATCACTGCGCAGAAGGATGATTCACCAACCTTGACAACCAACAATATCGGCCGTCATATTTCCAAGATGGTTTATACAAAGGTTGTTACAAATAAATCCCCTTGGCTTCAGAAAGTTACACCTGGCGATGTATTTGCAATTCCTGCATCCCATGGTGAAGGACGTTTCGTTGCCAATGAAGCATGGATTAAGAAACTCTTTGAAACAGGCTGTGTAGCAACTCAGTATGTGGATGTTGACGGAAATCCAACCATGGATGAAGACTTTAATCCAAATGGTTCTTACTATGCTATCGAGGGTATTACAAGTCCGGACGGACGTGTTCTTGGTAAGATGGCTCATTCCGAACGTATCGGAGACCATGTGGCTATGAACATCACCGGAAATCAGAATCAGCATCTCTTTGAATCTGGTGTAGAATACTTTAAATAATAAGCTAAACCCCTTATTTGCCGGAAGCTGTGAGATACTTCAGGCAGATAAGGGGTTTTTATAGCGTAAAGGAGATAAACAATGAGGGATGAGATTGTTATCCGCCAAAGCACAAAAGGAAGCATACTATATTGTATCGGAGCATTTCTCCTGGCGGCATTGAGTCTGATTTTTTTATTTCAGGATTTTTCCCAGGCAAATGGAATATTAAGTCTGTTTACCCAAAACAGAATCGGAATACTTCTCCTTAGATTTGTCTTTGCAGTCGGAATTTTATTTTTTGGCTATGGTTTTTTTTATTTCTGTAAAAGAGCAAAGGAAGGAACGAATCTTTTGGTCGTCAACCAAGAGGGGATAACAGACCATAGCTCTGCCTTGGCCCTTGGATTTATTCCATGGAGAGATATAGAAAAAATTTATCTGGACAGCATGTTGGGAAATACCTTCATTGAAGTTGTACTAAAGGATGAGGAGGCCTATCTCAGTAGAGTTTCCGAAGTGGCAAGACGGACTATGCTCGCCAATAAAAAGATGGGCTATCAGCTCGTAAATATTACTCTGAATTCAACCGGAATTTCACCGGAAGAACTGATGCCTCAGATTCAGGAGATTTTCAGGAAGGTAAAAGCTTCAGCATAGGGGAATTCCACTTGATTTCTCCAAATGAGGGATGTTATTCAATAGGAGAAAATACTATCCTTATGTTATAGAAAACAAATGGAGGTATAACGAATGGACCAATTAGCTATCGGCAAGTTCATTGCAAAAAAGAGAAAAAATAAGAATTTGACCCAAGAGCAGCTGGCGGAACAGCTGGGTGTATCCAATAAAACAGTTTCAAAATGGGAAACAGGAAAATGTATGCCGGATTATAGCGTTGTCACAAAACTGTGCGATACACTGAAAATAACCGTTTCAGAATTGATGGACGGAGAAGAAGACAAGGACAGCATCCGGGTATATGATAATGAACAAATCCTTGAATTATTAAGGCGTACGCAGGAGTTGGAAAAACAGAAAAACATATTAAGCGGTATTATCCTAATCGTCATGGGAATCGCTTTGATGGCCCTTTCCCAGAACCTTGGTGGAACCGATGTTAAAGACTTTTTTGCAGGACTCCTTTTAGGACTGGCCTGTGGAGAAATGGCAGCAGGTGTTTTTGTTACCGCAAGAGGACTTGCTAAAAGATAAATCATATACAGAAACTAAAAAATATAAGAGAGGTACGAATATGGATTCAACATATGAAGGATTAAAAAACACAGCTAAAAAAGCAATAGATCTAAAAGGCCTTTTTGAATCATGGTATGAGGCACAAAAAATGTGCAAGGAAGAAAAACTCATAGCAAACCTTAATAAAACTAATATTTCTTTAGAATCCTTCTGCATTGATGGTGAAATTATTATTGATGAATGGAATTCCAAATCAAAGGATAGTGAAAATCAACCGAAGGTGCTTTATATTTTACGGGAAGAAAATGGTTCGCATAGTGATGAATACGATGAAGATGATAATAGAATTATAGGGCATTTCTATAAAAATAAAGATGATTTTTGGATAAAGGAACAACTATGTGGTACTAAAACCGCAAAATATGAAAAGCTTCCACCATTAATCAAAAAACTGGTAAATGTTCAGTATATCTTAGAACAAATGAAAACAGTTGATGATTCTGAGAATTACTTTAGATTTGATGATGAAAGCTGCAAAGTGAATATTGGTCATATGGCTTTTATGAATCTTAATAAACTTGGGGGAGATTCATCGGTACATTGGCCAACCTTTAAAGCATATATTTCCTGTTTCAAAGAACTAATAAAAAGAGAAATAGAGATATTAAACCCAGATATCATTGTTTGCTGCGGTACCTATGGAACATTGAAACTTGAGGTATATGAGGATAAAGATATGCAGGAACGGGAAACATATAAAATCAAAGACAAGAATTGTATTATTTATAATTTACCTCATCCTGCAGCACGGGGAATCAAAATCGTAGAATATGGAAAAAAAGAAATACTTAATCCAAAGAACGATATTGATGTGGTTTTAAAGGAAAAAATAAAAGAAAAGCTTAAAGCAATAAAAAAACGTATAGACAATAACGATGAAAAATTCTCTATAGATGTGTTGAGAAACTTACTTGAGGATTTAGAAGGTTATGGAGAATAAAAGGCTGCACATACAGAAACACCCCCTGTCCGTAGGAAGCATTTCACAGCTTCCCGAGGGCAGGGGGTGTTTCCCTTTATTCTTCCGGTTCAGTTACATAGACATGAATGGTATCGATTCGGTTTTTATCCATCTTTTCAATAACGAATCGGATGGAATCTTCGTTTATCTCTTCACCTTCCTGAGGAATGTGTTCTAAAACGTTAATCATATGGCCTGCGATAGAGTCGTAGTCATCGGACTCAATCTGACAGCCAAAGGTTTCGTTGATGTCTTCGAGGCGGGTAGAGCCATCCACCATATATTCGCCAGTGCTGATTTTACGAATCGGGTCTTTTTCATCTTCATCGTATTCATCGCGAATTTCTCCGACAATCTCTTCAAGCAAATCTTCAAGGGTGATGATACCGGCGGTTGCACCATATTCATCGAGGACAATCGTAATATTAATAGAGTTCTCACGCATCTGAATCAGTAAATCTGATGTTTTCTGATATTCATAAGTGAAGTAAGGCTCGCGGAGCAAATCAGCAATCTTAAAGTCGTCTTTGCTGCCTTCATATTTGAAGAAATCTTTTAAAGTAACAATACCGATAACGCTGTCTTTACTTTCCTCGTAGACGGGGAGACGACTGTACATATCGGCTTTAAAAGCCATACGAAGTTCGTCATAGGTGATATCGGAAGGAACGGAAACCATATCGATTCGCGGAACCATGACATCCTTTGCAAGGGAATCACCAAAATCCACCACGTTATTAATCATTTCCTTTTCTTCACTTTCGATAACGCCTTCTTCATGGCTGACATCGATAATCGTCAAAAGCTCATTCTCTGTAATAACCCGTTCTTTGCCGGTGAAACGCATTCCAAGCAGTTTCATCAGACCGAAGGAAATCTTATTAACAATAAAGATAACCGGGGTAAAAATCACGGTAAGCCAGTAAATCGGCTTAACATAGAGAAAGCATATCTTTTCTGCATTATGGGTGGCTACGGATTTTGGTGTAATCTCACCAAAAACCAGAACGAGAAGCGTAAGGACACCGGTGGATATACCGACAGCGCTTCCAACCTTTGAACCCAGGTTCATATTTGTCAATATGCGGGTCACCATAATGGTTGTTAAAGATGATGCAGACAAGTTTACAATGTTGTTACCTATAAGAATGGCGCTGAGCATCTTCTGGGGTTCTTCAATAATCTTCCGAATCAAAGCGGCTTTTGGACGGCCTTCTTCTTCAAAGCTTCGGATACGGATTTTATTTACCGTTGTAAATGCAGTTTCCGCCGAAGAGAAAAATGCTGATAAAATTAAAAGAATAATCAGAGTTACTAACTGTGCCACACCCGTGGGATCCAAATAAAATCATCTCCTGTAATTTCAATTTAAAATATTATAAATGTATATTTGATAAAGATTCTATCTTATGTAAGTATGATTGTCAAGAAATAAGAGGAAATCCGATATTTATACTTGTAATCAAGGGAAAATCATTGTACAATAAGTATTGGTTTAAGTAATAACAAGCAGATTGCAATGTCAGGAGGACATATATGCGTAAGAAATCTCACATTTCATTAGCTAATCACATGTTGACCGATTTAAAAGAAGAAACATTAGTGTCACATAACCATATGTTTCAGTTTGGAAGCCTTCTGCCAGACCTGGTACCAACTTTTCTGACCAAGAAACACAGAGTGGATACCACCTTTGATATATTAGAGAAGAAACTGCGTAAAGTTGTAGATAACTACGATGGAAGAGAGAAACTTTCCAGAGGCCGCTGTAAGGACCTAGGGGTAGTGACTCATTATATAGCTGATTATTTTACATTACCACATAATCAGAAGTTTACAGGAAGCTTAAAAGACCATATGAATTATGAAGAAGTTCTCAAGTATTCCATGCGTGACTATGTAAGTCAGGCGAATATTGCGAACCAGCCATTGATTCGGATGGCTATGACTTCTGTAGATGATATTTGTAAATTTATAAAAAGCTGCCATGAAGAATATATTGAGATGACGATGAATGGCCAGGATATTGACTGCATGCACAGTGTAGAAGTGTGCCGTCAGGTGATGGAAGCGGTTGTTGCTCTCCTTCATCAGAAAGAATATCAGCACGTGGCTATGGCCTAAGGGCGGAATATTTAAAGACTTATAAAAAGTACTTTAACATCTTGGTTGAAGTGCTTTTTTCTTCTATAAAGATGAAAGGGTGAGAGGATGGAACCAATGATTAAAATTCAACATCTGGACAAAACCTTTATGGGCAAGACCCAGACGGTCTATGCCTTGAAGGATATTAACCTTGATATAAGCCGTGGGGACATTTTTGGAATTATCGGTATGAGTGGTGCAGGAAAGAGCACACTGATTCGATGTATGAATTTCCTTGAACGTCCAACTGCGGGAACAGTGAAGATAGACGGAAAAGATCTGGCGGCACTGTCGGATAAGGATTTAAGAAAGACCCGGCAGGAAGTAGCGATGATTTTCCAGCATTTTAATCTTCTTCAGCAGAGGAATGTCCGTGGTAATATTGCATTTTCCATGGAGATTGCAGGTATGAAAAAGGCAGATATAGATGCCAGAATTGATGAACTTTTAGAGATTGTTGATTTGAAAGACAGAGCGAATATGTATCCGGCGCAGCTTTCCGGCGGACAGAAGCAGAGAGTTGCTATTGCGAGAGCTCTGGCCACGAATCCAAAGATTATTCTTTGTGATGAGGCAACCAGTGCCCTGGACCCGGCAACGACCCGTTCGATTCTGGCCCTTTTAAAAGATATTAATCAGAGATACGGAATTACGATTGTCATTATTACTCATGAGATGAGTGTTGTGGAGAGCATATGCAGCCATGTAGCCATTATTGATGATGGACAGGTTGCAGAGGTTGGAACCGTTGAAAAAGTCTTTACACAGCCGGAATCGAAGACAGCACGGCGTATTATCTATCAGAAGAGCCAGGGCGACCAGGCGGTTCTTGGAAAACGCTGTATCCGTATTGTATTTGATGGAAAGTCATCCTATGAACCGGTGATTTCCAATCTGATTATGGAATGTAAGATTTCAGTGAATATTATGTTTGCAGATACAAAAGATATAGATGGTAAGGCCTATGGCCATATGATTTTACAGTTACCTGAGGATAAACTTCAGGGCGATAAAGCCATTTTCTATCTGCGTTCAAAAAATCTAGTGGTAGAGGAGTTGGAAAATTATGTTTAGTGCAGACATTTGGTGGATGTTGGCTGAAGGTGTGCGGGATACTTTGTATATGACATTGGTTTCCACCGCTTTTGCCTATGTATTGGGGCTTCCAATCGCCATTCTTTTGGTAGTTACCCGTAAAAATGGTTTGCATCCCGTACCGGTACTCTATATGATTACCGATGTGGTTGTAAATATATTACGTTCCGTACCTTTTTTAATTCTGATGATTGTAGTAACACCATTGATGCGTCTTATTGCCGGCAAAGGCTATGGACCAACAGCGACGATTGTTGCTCTGGTTATTGCCGCGGCCCCTTATGTTGCACGAATGATAGAATCTTCGCTGCTGGAGGTTGACCCGGGGGTTGTAGAAGCGGCTCTGAGTATGGGTGCTTCTGTAAAGACGATTATTTTCAAGGTGCTGCTTCCGGAAGCAAAAACTTCTTTGCTTGTGGGATGCACGATTGTCATTGGAACTATTCTTGGTTATTCAGCTATGGCCGGCGCATTAGGCGGCGGTGGATTAGGGGATATCGCCATCCGATACGGTTATAACAGATACCAGCTGGATATTCTGCTCGTTACAGTTATTCTTTTGATTGTGCTTGTTCAGATTTTCCAGGTTGTAGGTATGATGATTTCCAAGAGGACAGATAAGAGAATACGGGAGTAAAGGAAAGAGAAAGGGAGATTAAGGAAATGAAAAAGAGAATCGCATTCGTATTGGGCGCTGCACTTTTAGTTGCAGCTATTACAGGCTGTGGCAGCTCAACCAAAGAAACAGCTAAAGAAACAACAAAAGAGACAACAGCGGAGACAACCGCAGAGACAACAGCAGCTACAGAAACATCTTCTAAACTTGTTGTTGCAGCATCTCCAACACCACATGCTGAAATTTTAAATGCAGCAAAGGAATTAATGGCAGAAAAAGGTATCGAACTTGAAATTGTTGAATTTACAGATTATGTACAGCCAAACAAGGTTTTGGATGCAGGCGATGTAGATGCGAACTATTTCCAGCACTTACCATATCTTGAAGACTTTAATGCAGAGCAGGGAACAAAGATTATTTCCGCAGCCGCTATTCATTATGAGCCATTGGGAATTTATCCTGGAAAAACAGCTTCTTTAGATGATATTCAGGATGGTGCTGAAATTGCAGTACCTAATGATGCTACAAATGAAGCAAGAGCTTTACTTCTTCTTGAAGCTAATGGCATCATTACTTTAAAAGCAGATGCAGGTCTTCATGCAACAGCTAATGATATCGAAGGAAATCCTCACAATGTAAAAATTGTTGAACTTGCAGCAGAGCAGGTAGCCAGATCTGCACAGGATGCAGATTTCCTTGTATTAAACGGAAATTATGCACTTCAGGCAAACTTCAATGTTGAAACAGATGCACTTGCTAAAGAAGAAGCAGATTCTGAAGCAGCTAAAACTTACGGAAATATCATCGCAGTTCGTGAAGGCGATGAAACAAGAGAAGATATTCAGACTTTAATCGAAGTTCTGAAGAGTGACGAAATCAAAACCTTCATTGAATCCACTTATGAAGGTGCTGTATTACCATTAGATTAATTTCAGGTAAAATTAGCGGCTGGATATTCCGGCCGCTAATATTTTATAGAGCTGAAGGAGAAATAGACAGATGGAGAATCTCTTAGGTAAACTTCGGAGAGAAAACAAAGAGCGGGGGAAGCGGCTGAATATAGCAGACCGCCGGCTTTTGTCAGATATGACAGGCTACATGAAAACATTAAAAGTCTGTGATTATGATGTAGAACTGGCTTTAAAATCAATTATTCGGGACGGGCTTCGTTCCTATAGCAGGAAGAAAAGTCTCCAGACCATAGTCGGAGATGATTATCATAAATATTGCGATGAACTTTGTAAAAATATGCGTCCGGCATCAGCTAAAGAATTAGTTTTAAGCCGGGGTGTTACAGTTATCTATGCGGTAGCACTGATGTATATTGTTCGTCTTATCGATGTACTTGTAGGTGGAGGCAATTTTATCAGGGAGCCGGTGGAAATATCTTTAGGTTACCTGGCCGGAACAGCAGCTATCTTAATAGGAACTTTAATTATTTATATTTATTTTTCAAAAGTTCTTAAGGGAACTTCGGATAAAATGTCGACCAATCAGACGATAGGTATTGGTGTTGTACTTATACTTATTGTAGCGGCAGCCTATGCCGGTGTTTATTTCTGGTCCAATATTCATTTGTTCAATGTGCTGTGGTGGATTCCTGCCGCTATTTTGATTATTATTTACGTTGTGTTTCGAATAATGTACATTCAACAGGAGAATCAGTTAGCGAAAGAGGCTTGAATCGATAAAAAAGCTATGATAGAATGAAAAGACGAAACTTTAGAACAACCCAGTACTAAATCATGAAAGAAGGATAAAAGATGAATTTAACATACACCAGCACACGGGGACATGGAGAGACTGTGACGGCATCCCAGGCCATTTTAAAAGGTCTTGCTGATGATGGCGGGTTATTTGTACCAACTGCCCTGCCAAAACTCGATGTACCGATGACAAGTTTAGCAGAGATGAGTTATCAGGAAGTGGCATATGAAGTTATGAAACTTTTCCTGACAGATTTTACAGAAGAAGAATTAAAGAACTGCATTGCCAGAGCTTATGATTCAAAATTCGATACAGAAGTGATTGCACCATTGGTACAGGCTGACGGCGTTTATTTCCTGGAGCTTTTTCATGGAAACACTATTGCCTTTAAAGACATGGCATTATCCATACTGCCTCATTTAATGACAACAGCAGCGAAGAAGAATAATGTGAATAATGAAATCGTTATTTTGACAGCGACTTCCGGAGATACAGGCAAGGCTGCTATGGCAGGTTTTGCAGATGTTCCGGGAACCCGTATTATCGTATTTTATCCAAAACATGGCGTGAGTCCGGTTCAGGAAAAACAGATGGTTACCCAGAAGGGTGAGAATACCTTTGTTGTTGGTATTGAAGGAAACTTTGATGATGCCCAGACCGGCGTTAAGAAGATGTTTAATGACAAGAAGCTTGCTGAGGAACTTGGGGCAGCAGGATTCCAGTTTTCTTCTGCCAATTCCATTAATATCGGACGTCTTGTACCACAGGTTGTTTATTATGTATATGCTTATGCAAATCTTGTGAAGAATGAACAGATTCGAAGTGGCGATTTTATTAACATCACGGTTCCAACAGGTAACTTTGGTAATATTCTGGCTGCTTATTATGCGAAACTCATTGGCTTGCCAGTGAATAAACTGATTTGCGCTTCGAATACGAATAAAGTATTATTTGATTTCTTTACAACAGGAACCTATGATAGAAAACGTGAATTCACAGTGACTTCTTCACCATCTATGGATATCTTGATTTCCAGCAACCTGGAGCGTTTGATTTACCGTATTGCGGGAAATGACCCGGAGAAGAATGCAGCTATGATGCAGGCTTTAACAGGTGAAGGCGAATATTCCATCACAGATGAGATGAAGAAAGAACTGAAAGATTTTTATGGCAATTATGCAGATGAGCAGGAAACAGCAGAAGCTATTAAAGCGCTCTATGAAGATACCGGTTATGTGATTGATACGCATACAGCAGTTGCAGCAGCTGTTTATAAGAAATATGTAGAAGATGCGAATGATGTAAGACCTACCGTTATCGCTTCTACAGCCAGCCCATTTAAGTTTGCCCGCAGCGTTATGACAGCTATTGACAGCAAGTACAGCACTCTTGACGAATTTGAACTGGTTGATGAACTGGTGAAAATTTCAAATACAGAAGAGCCGGAAGCGGTTAAAGAAATTCGTACAGCACCTGTACGCCATGACCATACCTGTTCCGTGGATGGCATGGAAAACACTGTAAAGCAATGGCTTGGAATTAAATAAGTGGCGGCAGAATGATAAACCTGTACAGTTACGGGTTGTCGATTGGAATAAAAAAGATTATATAAAAATAGCCTCGATGCTGTATTAATTACAGAATCGGGGCTTAAATTTTATGGTTCAATACCTTCGAAGATAATCATATCTGCATTGTCACGAACGGCTTCATAAGCATCCATCGTGTTGATTGTCCAAAGAGCCAGACGTGCTTGCAGCAGCCGGCAGTTCAGGCGGACAATGGGATTCTTATAGTCCGTATATTTATAAGAAATAAAATCCGGACGAGCCAGGAAGTTCGAACCCAGGACTGTAATCATGAAAAGAACCAAATCACAGTGGGGTTTTTCCTTGAAAAAGTTGCAGGAAAGCTGGCCACGAAGAACCTTTGGATTATGCTTTTTATACCAGTGTAATGCCAGTGGGTTGAAAGATTCTACAATATATAATCCAGAATAATTCAGCATGGTTTTGGAGAAGATACGACATAAACGGTCACAAGTGTGAGATTCGGTTTTGAGTTCCACAAGAAGAGGAACTTTACCGTCTACCAGATCAAGAACTTCCTGAAGCGTGGGAATCTTTTCTTCTGTGTTCAATAACTTATACTGACGTACTTCTTTAAGCGTCATGTCCTTAATGTCTCGTTCCACATGGCACATGCGGTAAAGAGAATCATCATGATGGACAACCAGTTCGTTATCCGCTGTCAAATGAACATCCAGTTCGATGCCATAACCTTTCTCTACAGCAGCCTTAAAGGCAGGAAGAGAGTTCTCGGGAGTACCCCAGAGATTATCATAGAGTCCACGATGAGCGTAGTCCCAATGCATGAAAGGTGCCCACTTCTTCCTATGATTCAGCATAAAATGGGGGCTTACCAAAAATAGGATAAGTCCGCTTAAAAATGCAAAAAAATGTGTAATCGAGTTTGTGACTTTATAAACTTTTTTCATATTAGACCTCATTTTATATGTAAAATTGCATATACTATATTGTACCATTCCTAGGAAGAAAAGTCCAGAAATATCAAGGGTTTGACAGCTTTTGCCACAGGGGCTTTGATACTTGAATTTTAAAGTTGTATGATATATAATGAAATTAGAAAATAGCCTGGGGTGTTCGATCATCTTACTATTTTGAACCTACATTTATGTATACGGGATACCATATATTAAGAATATGTCAGGCCTCCGCTTGCAGAGGAAGGCAGAAAACTTAACGAGGTAACCCACTTGGCGTCGGGTTAGGCGTCAAAAGGTAGGAAACGGCACTCCGGGTATTAATAATGATTACAAAAGACGACATTTTATATGTCGTCTTTTGTTGTGCTGAAAATAAGGGGGCGGTATGTCTGCGGAAATATTGGGTACATATATGTATTGTTGCGGCGGCACTAACGGTTTTCCTGATTTATTTTATGAATCTGCACAGAAACTGGGTGGAAAGTGAAACTATGAGCCGAGCTCAGATTGCCCGGATGCTGGCTTTAATGCGATATGATATGGAAGAACTTCAAACAGAAGAATCCCATCCCGAATGGTACGGCAAATATGTTGACGTTGTTTTAAGAGAAGGATGGATGAAAGAGGATGATTCGGGAGATTTTCATCCGACAGGATATTTTACTTATGGAGACCTGAGGTACATTATGGAGGCATTTCACCTGTCGGAGGATTTACTTACTTTTTCCATGAAATATCGTCAGAATGATGGAAGAGTATCCCGGAATCAATGGTGTGAGGTTTATCAGCTTCTCTGTGCGGACAGCGGTAAGGTGAGAAAAGCCTGTTTTGGAATTTATGGAAGTCCTGCGAATATAATGGGGCTTTCACCATGGCAGATTGTTACGGACAAAGGTGTGAAAGTAGCAGAGGGTATTCCGGTAGAAGCCTATATGAACCGGCAGGTAGAGGCATATATGTCAGGGGATAATCTGCTTTGTATTATCGGAGAAACCGATGGTGTACCAAAATTAGATAATGTATGGATAGAGTCGGGCGAAAATCAGAACCTTCATGCATTTTTTTACGGATGGGAAAGAGATTTTGATTTAAGTCAAAAGCCGGATGAGAAGTTGGAGGCCAATATGGCTGACCTGACTTTTGAAGATGGGCATATAAGTTCTATTTCATATAAGACAAGCCGTATCCAAGGCCGGTTAACGGGAATAGAAGAAGGAATTTTTATTATAGATGGGTATGGTGAAGTTCCGATAACTGAGAATCTTGCTATATATCAAATTGCACCTTCGCCTAAGCAGATGCGCAGGGAAGAATTAAAGATAGATGATATTGTTTATGATTTTGTTCTGGAAGGAGATAAAATCTGTGGTGTCATTTACAGAGATTATGCCCAGGAGTCCATCCGGGTATTGCTTCATACATCAGGAAATGTTTATAACCAGACAGAGGTTTGGCTGACGGCAGAAGAGCCATTTACCCTAACTCTTGGAAATGAAGTAAAAGGGTATGGAGCAGGTGAGGAAGTGAAGATTTTTTCTGAGGATATCGGAGAAAATGAAGCTGTGGTAAAAACAGAATCTGCAGATGGGAAAATTCAGATACTTTCACTGGAGAGAAGCTGTGGAATTCCAGCCTATCATGGGAAAATATGCATTCAGAATTATGGTGGGGAAATGATTCTTATTAATGAAGTGAATCTGGAGGATTATGTGGCGGGGGTCATTCCGGGAGAAATGCCGGTATCTTATGGGGTAGAAGCCTTAAAAGTGCAGGCAGTCTGTGCAAGAACCTTTGGAAGAAAGGCCTTGGAATCGAATTTCAAGGGATATCCAGCCAACCTGGATGATACGGTTTCCAGCCAGGTTTATAATAACCAATTAGAATGCGAAGAGAGTATTCTGGTAACTCAGGCAACCCGGGGACAGGTTTTGAAAAATCCGGAGGGACTAACTTCTTCCTATTTCTTTTCGACTTCCTGCGGCCATACCTCAGACCCGGAAGATGTATGGTATTGTCAGGGAGAAGAAAAGGATTCAAAATCGGTTTCTGTTTTTCTAAGCGATGACAGTGTTTCCATAGAGCTTTCAAAGGAAGAGGATTTTCGGAAATTTATAAATAGAGAAGATGGATATACTTATTTTGAGGAAGACCTGCCCTGGTTTCGATGGCAGACATTTCTTCCTGCATCAGAAATTATTCAGAATGTCTGGAATACCTGTCAGGTAGATATAGGAACATTAGAGCGTATTGAAGTTGCTGGCCGGGCGGAGAGTGGCCTTTTGAAATCCATCAAAGTCACAGGGAGTGATAATCAGTGTAATGTTTATGGCGAATATCAGATACGGCAGGTGTTATCGCCAAAAAATGCAGAGCTGATTCCTCAAAGCGGAGAGACAGTTACCGGATGGGCGCTGCTGCCAAGTGCCTATTGCTATTTGGATGCGGTTATTGAAAATAATCAATGCGAAGGTTATCTCATCCATGGTGGGGGCTATGGTCATGGCAGTGGAATGAGTCAGAATGGTGCCATGAAAATGGCTGAAATGGGGAAGGAATATAAAGAAATTTTGAAATACTTCTTTCCGGATTCCGAAGTGGTTTCGGAGTAAGAAAAACGAAATTTTTCAAAGTTGACTTTACAACATATTCGTTGTAAAATAAAAAGAGTAGATAAAGAGGTGAAGGAATGAAGATTCATAACTATACTTCTAATTCAGGAAGAGATTTAATTTTTGAGTATATAGAATCTTTAACGGAGAAAGAGCAGGTAGATGCATATTCTGTCATTCAGTGTTTAGAGAATGGAGAAATGGATAGAATAAAATTTAAAAGATGGGAAAAGAAAGTATATGAAGTATACTTTTATAAAGATAATAGAATATTTTATATAGTAGAGGACGGAAATAATATGTATCTTTTGCATGCTTGTAGAAAACAGAAAAATCAGACAGAAAAGAGAGATGCCAAGATTGTAAAGTTGAGAGCAAGGGAATTAGGCAGAATGCTGGGCAAGTCGTTCATATAGGAAGGAGTACTGTATATGCCATTTATACAAGTAGATATTTCAAAAGAGATTGAATCTAAAAGAGAAAAAGAACCTCAATTCAAAAAAGAATGGGATGAGAGTAGAGAAGAGTATAGATTAATTGGAGAAATGATTAGTTTAAGAAAGAAAGAAAAAATTACCCAAAGCAAGCTTGCCGAATTAACTGGGAATAAACAACAGGTTATATCCAGGATTGAAAGAAAGGAAAATAGTCCATCATTAAAAAGTTTTTCAAATATGCTAAATGCACTGGGGTATGAATTAAAGATAGTACGAAAACGAATAATGTAATTAACTGGTATAAAATAGATGTGGTCCCTGAGGAGAATTCCTGAGGGACCATAATTTTTTCGAAATAAAATAAGGCTGGTTTTTAAAAGTAGTTGCAAGCAAAATTTATGCATAAAACTGTATTGAGGAAAGACTAATATGAAAATAGGAATGCGAAAGCCAAGTTTAAAAAAAAGTTTTAAAGCGAGAACCACAGGAAAAATAAAGCGAAAAGCTAAAAAAGCCATTAATCCGTTATATGGAAAAAAAGGTATGGGATTTATTAAAAATCCAAAAAAATCTGTTAAAAATGCTATGTATCATAGAACAACAGTTGGTGTTGGGGATATAACGAGGGCTGTTGCACCTGCTACAAAACCTCAGTCATCTTCCAAAAAAAGAGGTTTAAAGACAAAAAACAAAGTATCCTCTTCACCAACTGCATATTATAATGGACAGCCAGTTTCATCTGCTTCATCAAATGGAATATTATGGGCAATTTTCGGCAGACTTTGTGCGGCGGTCTTAATAATATTATCAGCCATTTCATTAATAATAACACCTAAGGGTTTTTTCATTGTTATGGGAGTTGTTATATGGGTTGCTTTAGGCAAATATATTAAGTGTGTAAATGATGAGCAGCTATTAAATACGACAGTGGATGGAGCTTGCCCAGAAAAGGGCCAAGACATTTTTTACGCGGACGATAAAGAAGACGGGGTAAATGAAACTCCATCGATTTATGATAATCGAGTGAAAGGAATAGATTATTCTCAACTCCCATATAATATGGAGGTTCTATTGGCTGATGAATTCAATAAGTCTGTAGTGTATAAAGCAATAACCCATATAAATGATATTTTAAAAGAGTGCAATCAGTTAATTCAGGGCATACCTGATTTGTATATCAAATTAGAAGATATAATTTTTTCTGGAGATAGCCGTTCATACATAGAATATTCAAAGCTTACTAAAACTGGAAAAATCCCAAAGTATATAGCTGTTTTTCACTGCTTTACTAAGACATATGAAAAATTTGATTCTGAAAATTCTTCATGGGGAGAAGTATATTATATGAAAGATGGCTCTATTGGAAAGGCCACAATAACCAGTTGGAGAAATAGTACATGTTATGTGGTTAATTTAGCTATTGTGGACAATATGCTTTCTATTAAATCCATTTCAACAAATACAGATAGCGGAAAAGAGGTTTTATATAAACAATAGTTTAATAAAACAACATTTCTGACAAGCAAATGACATTTCTTAAGAATTACCTGGGTTATTTCTTAAGAAGTGTCTTTTGCTATTTTATTTAGGAATAATACATGGTATAGTCCCTTTACAACCAATAATGAGGGTATGAATAGCCCCGCAAAGTGCAAAAACAGAAAGGACTATTTTATGAACAAGAGATTAATGCTCCTTGGAGCAGTATTTGCCATGAGTGCAATGTTGTTAGCCGGGTGCGGAAGTAAAACAACGCCGGCAAGTCAGAAAAGTACAGAAACCGAAATGACACAAGATATTAAAGAAGATTCGATGGAGGCATCAGATCCAATACCGTTGACCTATTCTTTTTTATATGATGATGGAACCAAAGAGGAAGTCAGGAATATTATGGAAGCAGATGGTATAAAGCCGGAACGCGTTGACAAATTCATGGAGATTGTCACCCAGTTTTCAGATACATTAGGTGAGATGGAAGGTGCGGCAGAGGGATTTGTCAGTATTGATGCATCGAAGGCATTTTATGACAGTGAGTATATTGGAATGACTTTTGATAAAAAACTTGGATTCGATGATCAGAATTGTAGATTGACAGCCTATTCCCTTTTTCAGGATTTTTATACAGTCAGTGATGATTCAACATATACCTATGATGATGATTCTTTGTATGGCGATTTAGAAATTATAAAAACAAACAAAAATCTGAACTTTACAAAAGAGGACATTAGTAAATATACGACATTATTTGCAGATGTTAAAACGGAAGCATCTACAGATATTGCCCAGCATGCTGAAACTATAAAAGAGACTTGGAAAGAGAGAGGAATTACTTTTGATAATGAATCCAAGGTACAGCTGCTTTCAATTATGCTTCATGACCCGGTAAATAATACAGTTTTTGCAGGTCATGCGGGCGTATTATTTGAAACAGAGGATGGATTTCTGGTGATTGAGAAACGGTCTCAATATACACCATTCGTGGCAGGGAAATTTAATGATTTAGAATCATTAAATACCTATTTGCTTTCAGAAGTAAGTATCATGCAGCAGGATGGAGCTGCAGATTCTTTTGTCATGAGAAATGACGAATTACTTGTAAAATAAATCCAAAGAGAGGTTGCCAGATTATATACCGGCGGCCTCTCTTTATGTTATAATATACGCGATTAGGAAAACTTTGTTTCTGAGGCATAGAAAATATTTTTAAACAGTCTCATTGCATAGAGATGGTTTTGGGTATATCCTTTAGCCAGGGAGGTGGTATCGGATGGCAAATGAAGATAAAAAAGATTTTAATGCGATGCTGATGGACAGGAAAGATATGCCAAAATATCAGGTGATTACAGATAAAAAAAGTATTGAAAAGTATGGTGGAGACCGAATGTATTTTGCCCCGCCAATAGATTACGACAGGATAATGCGTCTTGTACCCTGTGGGAAATTAATTACTGTAGGAGATATACGGGAATATTTCGCCCGGGAAAGCGGTGCCGATTTTACGGAGCCAATTACGGCAGGAATATTTGTATCTATTGCGGCATGGGCGAGCTATCAAAGAGATACAGATGAAACACCCTATTGGAGAACACTTAAGGTGAAGGGGGAATTAAATCCCAAATATCCGGGCGGTGTAGAAGCCCAAAAAGAATTACTGGAGAAAGAGGGCCATATTGTTATCCAAAAAGGAAGAACAAATATCAGGTACTATGTAAAGGATTATGAAAAAGCACTTTTTCTTTTAGAATGAAGGAGAAACCAGAATTATGACTATTAAAGAGGCAGAAAGAGATGATATTCCTCAGATTATTCAGTTATATGCCGCTCTTTTTGATGAAGAACTGAATATGGAGGAAGTACATAAGAATTACGAGACATTGAATAGGGATGAAACATGTGGCCTGCTAGTGGCTAAAGAGAAGGATGAAGTGGTTGGAACCTGCAGTGTTTTTATATGTACCAGTCTGGCTGAGAAATTTCTTGTTGTAGAAGACGTGGTTGTAAAGGCCCAAAGTCGCGAACTGGGTATTGGAAAACAACTTTTTCAGATAGTAGATGAAATCGCAGAAGCAAACCGCTGTGCCTATGCTATTTTGATATCTTCCGGTTTTCGCAAAGGTGCTCATATATTTTATGAAAAGATGGGTTATGTGGATGATGTACGGGGATTCCGTAAAGTCTACTAATAATTTAAATGTAAGGACGGAGAGAAATATGCGTGAGTGGGATAAGGCCCAGGCGGGCTATTTGTATGATGCGAATTATGATAAAAGTTTGGCAGAAGCACGGATGAAGTGTAAAGATTTGTGCTATGACTTCAATCAGTGTAAGCCATCAGATGTGGAGAGGCAGGATGAATTAATTCATAGAATTTTAGGCGAAATTAAAGGAAGTGCAACGATTACCGCACCCTTCTGGTGCGATTATGGGATAAATATTTCTGTGGGGAATAATTTTTATACCAATCATAATTGTATTATTCTAGACGGAGCCAGGGTGTCCTTTGGAGAAAATGTCTTTATTGCTCCAAACTGTATTTTCTCAACAGCAGGTCATCCCATAGACAGAGAACAGCGAGCCGACGGCTTGGAGATTGCATTACCGATTACTGTTGGAAAGGATGTGTGGATTGGTGCAAATGTAGCTGTATTACCAGGGGTAACGATAGGTGACAATACGATTATTGGAGCGGGGAGTGTTGTTAATAAAGACATTCCGTCGAATGTTGTTGCTGCCGGAAACCCATGTAAGGTAATAAGAAAAATAACCGATGCAGATAAGAATAAATATCCGGTATTTACGGATTCCACCTGCAGAGTTTAAGTTGAACATGAAAATCATCTTTGAAAGGGACATTCTCATCTAGAAGGAGTTGACGTTGTTCATGCCATCCGGGAACTAAACGGCCTGCATGATTCACCACACGGAAACAGGGATAATCGCCGTAATATTCTGCCATGTGAAGGACCTTGCCAACTAGACGGGCATTTTTATCCCGGCCGATAAGGGCAGCAATCTGGTCGTAAGTGGCGACTTTTCCAAAAGGGATTTCTTCCACAACAGACAGAATCTCATAAATAAGTTTTTCGTCTAAAATTTTCCCCATGGCCAATGCTCCTTTTAATCAATTTATTCTCATGATAAGGCAGTTCGATTTATTTTGTCAAGGATATAAAAACATGTAGTAGGAAGGAAGAAAAATGGAACCAAAGATAAATATTGTAGAAGCAAAAAGTGTATTATCAAAATCGAATCTTCCTGTGGGAGATTACTCGGTTAATCCATATATTGGCTGTACCCACGCCTGCAAATACTGCTATGCCTGTTTTATGAAACGATTCACGAATCATCCTGAACCCTGGGGAGCGTTTTTGGATGTGAAAATGTGGCCGGAAATTAAACATCCGGAGAAATATGCGGGCAAAGAAGCTTTCTTCGGTTCAGTGACAGACCCTTACAATCCCCAGGAGGAGACCTATGAACGGACGAGAACTTTATTGAAACAGCTGCAGGGAAGCGGCATCAAACTTTCGATTGCAACGAAGTCGGATTTGGTTCTCAGGGATTTGGATTTAATTCAATCCTTCCCCGATGCTCGGGTAAGCTGGTCCATTAATACTTTAGATGAAGATTTCAAGAAGGATATGGATGAGGCAGTTAGTATTGAACGAAGATTTGCAGCCATGAAAAAATTTCACGATGCGGGTGTGCGGACAACCTGTTTTATTTCGCCTATCTTTCCGGGAATTACCGATGTTAAAGGGATTATTGACAAGGCGAAGGATATGTGCCAGTTAATCTGGCTGGAAAATCTGAATTTAAGAGGCAGTTACAAATCAGTTATTATGGACTATATTCGTGAAAAATATCCGGAACTTACAGGTCTTTATGAAGATATTTACATGCACGGGAACAGAATGTACTGGGAGGCACTGAATGTTGAGATGGGAAAATATGCAAAGTCTTTAGGTCTTGATTATGTAAGAAATGATGACAGTATGAAGAGGCCTTTTGATGCACCCCCGGTGGTTGTTAATTATTTTTATCATGAGCAGATAAAAAAGTCGGCTAAAAAAGGTCGATAAAAATAAAAAAATATCTCGCAGATGCCCATTTCACAGGGACGTCGTAGAGATATTTTTTTAATATTTCAGGTGATAATCTTCTTTGGTTTCCGGAAAGAGCAAGAAGTTAAGTTCGGCACCCAGAAAGAAGATATACATCAGAAAATATAAATAAATGAAAAATAAAATCAAGTAGGACAAACTGCCATACATATAAGAAGAACTGGTAGAACGGTCAACATATAAGGAAAAAATATAAGAACTAATCATCCAGCCGGCAGTGGTAAATATAGCTCCGGGAACCTGATGAAGCGTTTTCATTCGCTTCGCCGGGAGAAATTTGTAAAGCAGCGTAAAGATTAATATATAAAATGCAATGGCAATAAAGGATTTCAACATGCTGAGCAGTTGGGAATATTCCGGAAAGCTCGGGAAAATAGTACGTATCCAGAAGTAAATCCGATTACCAAAGACAAGGATAAACACTGTAAAGATAATAACAATGGCAAAGAGCAGTGTATAGCAGGCTGCTTTAAAACGAAGAAAAAAATAATTTCTGGTTTCGTCGATTTCCTGAATGGCATTCAGACCGTCAGTAATCGCCATAATGCCTTTGGCGGCCGTCCATACAGTAATAATAACAGAAACGGACATCAGTGTGCCACCTGCATCCACATGGATATCGTTAAAAATAGCTTCTACCGTCGGCGCGTATTTCTGAGGGATAATCAAAAAGATGCCATCCATCAGAGAATTAATATCAATAGGAAGATGCTGGACCATTGTTAAAAGGAAAAGAACAAAGGGCAGGGTGGAGAGTATAAGAAAATAAGCCGACTGTCCGGAATAGGCTGCAAGTCGGTCTTTTCGAAATTTATTTAATATATTCTGAATCCACGCGATAGCTTTAAGCATTCGATATCATCCCCCATAATTATCTTTCCCCGATATGAACGATGATATCACGAAATTAAAAAAATGGCAACTAAATCGGGGTGTGGCACTTGACAAAGAAAATGAATATGTTAAAATGAAATTCAGTGTAAAGGCTGTGAATGTGTCAGTAGATATATATTTTCTGCCAGAGAGAACCGGTCATCGGGTGGAAGCCGGTTTGAGTTCAGATATATGTTGAATTTCCCACAGGAGCCGCATCTTTGAATCCGTAAGGCAGTAGGAGATGACGTTGATGCACGTTACGCATGTCCGAGAGTCAGAAGTTTAGCTTCTGGAATTAGGGTGGTACCGCGGAGAATTCCGTCCCTTTGTTACGAAGGGGCTTTTTTTATGCTCATTTTTATGAGTCTGACCCAAAACTATTCAGAAAGGAATCGATAAATATGAAAGACAGATTGGAGAAAATCCGTCAGAACGCATTGAATCAGATTGAAGAAGCCGGTGCATTGGAGAAGTTGAATGATATTCGTGTTGCTTTTTTAGGGAAAAAAGGTGAATTGACTTCTATTATGAAGGCTATGAAAGAACTTGCACCAGAGGATCGTCCTGCCTTTGGACAGATGGTGAATGAAACCCGCTCTGAAATTGAAAAGAAGATGGAAGAGATGAAAGCAGACCTGGCCAGAAAAGCCAGAGAAATTCAGTTAAAAGCTGAGGTTATTGATGTTACCCTGCCTGCTAAAAAGAGCAATGTAGGCCATCGTCATCCGAATACGATTGCGTTGGAAGAAGTGGAACGTATTTTCGTTGGTATGGGGTATGAAGTCATTGAAGGACCAGAGGTTGAGAAGGATTATTATAACTTTGAAGCTTTAAATATTCCGGATAATCATCCGGCAAAGGATGAACAGGATACATTCTATATTAACAAAGAATTTGTCCTCAGAACTCAGACATCCGGTACCCAGGTTCATACAATGGAAACAACAAAACCTCCGATTCGTATGATTGCACCGGGACGTGTTTATCGTTCAGATGAAGTGGATGCAACCCATTCACCTTGTTTCCACCAGATAGAAGGTCTTGTCATTGATAAGCATATTACTTTTTCGGATTTAAAGGGAACTTTGGCCGAATTTGCCAGAGAGCTTTTCGGTGAGGAAACAAAAGTTAAATTCCGTCCACACCATTTCCCATTCACAGAGCCAAGTGCCGAGATGGATGTTACCTGTTTCAAGTGTGGCGGTAAAGGATGTCGTATGTGTAAAGGCTCCGGATGGATAGAAATCCTTGGCTGTGGTATGGTTCATCCAAAGGTACTGACTATGAGCGGCATTAGTCCGGATGAGTATTCCGGTTTCGCTTTTGGGGTAGGCCTTGAGCGTATCGCATTACTTAAATACGAGATTGATGATATGCGTTTACTTTATGAAAATGACACCCGTTTCTTAAAACAGTTCTAAAAGGAGGAAGAAAAGATGAATACACCATTATCATGGATTAAAGCTTATGTTCCTGGCCTTGATGTAACTGCTCAGGAATACACAGATGCAATGACACTGTCGGGAACCAAGGTAGAAGGTTTTGTGGAAATGGACAAAAACCTGAAAGACATCCTGGTTGGACAGATTACAAAGATAGAAAAACACCCGGATGCAGATAAACTGATTGTATGTCAGGTTTGCGTTGGGAAAGACACAGATATTCAGATTGTTACCGGTGCACCAAATGTTAAAGAAGGGGACCTGGTTCCGGTTGTTATGGTTGGCGGCTCTGTTGCCGGCGGACATGATGGCGGACCAATGCCTGAAGATGGAATCGCTATTAAAAAAGGAAAACTTCGCGGTATCGAGAGTTTTGGTATGATGTGCTCTATCGAAGAACTTGGTTCCAGTAGAGATTTCTATCCGGATGCCCCTGAAAATGGCATTTACATTTTCAAAGAAGGCACCGTAAAACCCGGAGATGATGCTGTAGAGGCCCTTGGACTTCACGATGTGGTTTTTGAATATGAAATCACCTCAAACAGAGTGGACTGCTTTGGTGTTCTAGGTATTGCCAGAGAGGCAGCGGCTACTTTCAGAAAACCATTTGTTCCACCGGTTGTTGAAGTTAAAGGTGCCGGCGGAGACGTTAATGACTATATTAAAGTTCGTGTAGAAGATGGTGATTTATGTCCACGTTATACAGCAAGAGTTATTAAAAATATTAAACTGGCACCATCACCGGAATGGATGCAGCGTCGTCTGGCAGCGAATGGCATTCGTCCAATTAACAACATTGTTGATATTACCAACTATGTTATGGAAGAATGTGGACAGCCAATGCATGCTTATGATTTAGATACAGTTGCAGGTAAAGAGATTGTTGTCCGTCGTGCAAAATCCGGTGAAGAATTTGTAACTCTGGATGGACAGAGCCATGTTATGGATGAATCCATGCTTATGATTTGTGATGCTGAAAAACCAATTGGTATCGCAGGTATTATGGGTGGTGAAAATTCCATGATTACGGATAATGTAAAAACAATGCTCTTTGAAGCAGCATGCTTCGATGGAACAAACATCCGTCTTTCCGGTAAAAAACTGGGAATGCGTACCGATGCCCAGAGCAAATTCGAAAAGGGGCTGGACCCGAATAATGCGATGGATGCCATGGACCGTGCCTGCCAGTTAATTGAAGAACTTGGAGCAGGAGAAGTGGTTGACGGTGCAGTCGATGTTTATCCGGTGAAAAAAGAAGAACACCAGATTCTCTTCAGCGCTGAAAAAGTCAATGATTTGCTTGGAACAGATTTATCACTGGAAGAAATGTTGTCCTATTTCGAACCTTTGGAATTAAAATATGACCCTGCAACAAAACTTGTTACTGTACCTACTTTCCGTCAGGATTTGGAGGGACAGGCAGATTTGGCAGAAGAAGTTGCACGTTTCTTCGGATATGAGAATATTCCTGTAACATTGCCAAATGGCGAAGCTACAACAGGAAAATTATCTTATAAACTCCGTGTGGAAGCTGTTGCACGAGAAACAGCAGAGTTCTGTGGCTTCTCCGAAAGTATGACCTACTCCTTTGAAAGTCCAAAGGTATTTGATAAACTTCTCATTGATGCAGATGATGCTCTGCGTCAGACCGTAACGATTACCAATCCTTTAGGTGAGGACTTCAGTATTATGCGTACTATGCCTTTAAACGGCATGCTTACTTCGCTGGCATTTAACTATAGTCATCGAAATAAAGAAGCAAAGCTTTATGAATTAGCTGTTGTCTATCTGCCAAAGGAATTGCCTTTGAAAGATTATCCGGATGAGAGAGTTCAGTTTACTCTGGGAATGTACGGCAATGGTGATTTCTTTACAATGAAGGGCGTTGTTGAGGAATACTTGGAACGTATTGGCATGAAGTCCCAGGTAACTTATGATCCAAAGGCCGGTAAGAATTTCCTTCATCCCGGACGTCAGGCAAGCATTATATATGATGGACAGGTTATTGGTTATCTGGGTGAAATTCATCCGGAAGTTGCAGATAATTATAAGTTAGGTGCAAGAACTTATGTGGCTGTTTTAGATATGCCTTATCTTGTGGAAAGAGCTTCTTTTGAACGTAAATTCCAGGGCATCGCTAAATATCCGGCAATTACCCGGGATATCAGTATGGTTATGAGCAAAGATATCATGGTTGGCGAAGTTGAAGAAGTTATTCGCAAACGTGGCGGACAGTTGCTTGAAAGTTTTGAACTTTTCGATATTTACGAAGGTGAACAGATTAAAGCAGGCTTCAAGTCTGTAGCCTATTCCATCGTTTTCCGTGACAAATCCAGAACTTTAGAGGATGGAGATGTCAGTGCTGTTATGGATAAAATCCTTGCAGAACTGGAAAAGATGGGTATTGAGCTTAGAAAGTAAAGGGATTATGAAAACTTCAGATTTTTACTATGATTTACCGGAAGAACTTATTGCCCAGGACCCATTAACCGACCGTTCAAGCTCCAGGTTAATGATTCTGGACAAGGAGACCGGCGAAATCCAGCATAAGATATTTAAAGATATTATTGATGAATTAAAACCGGAAGACTGTCTGGTTATCAATGATACAAAGGTTATTCCGGCCAGACTGCATGGAAGTAAAGAGGGGACGGGAGCCCATATCGAAGTACTGCTTTTAAAACGTAAAAGTGATTCGGTGTGGGAAACTCTGGTTCGTCCGGGTAAAAAAGCCCGTCCGGGAACCCGGATTTCTATTGGGGATGGTCTTCTTGTCGGTGAAGTGATTGAGGTTGTGGATGAAGGAAATCGTTTGATTCGATTTGAATATGAGGGGATTTTTGAAGAGATTCTTGACCAGTTGGGAGAGATGCCTCTGCCGCCTTATATTACCCATAAACTTCAGGATAAAAACCGCTATCAGACGGTTTATGCTAAACATGATGGCAGTGCAGCAGCACCAACGGCAGGACTACATTTCACCAAAGAGCTGATGGAGGCTATTCAGGAAAAAGGTATTCGGATTGCGAGAGTGACTCTCCATGTGGGATTAGGAACCTTCCGGCCGGTTAAGGTGGATGATGTGACGAATCACCATATGCATTCGGAATTCTATATGATTAGCCAGGAAGCAGCCGATATCATTAATGCTACAAAGCAAAAAGGCGGACGGGTTATTTCTGTGGGAACAACAAGTACACGAACCCTGGAATCTGTTGCGGATGAAGAGGGTTTTGTGAAAGAGACAAGTGGATGGACAGAGATATTCATATATCCTGGTTATAAATTTAAGTGTATTGATGCACTGATTACGAATTTCCATCTGCCGGAATCTACACTCTTGATGCTTGTATCTGCATTAGCAGGAAAAGAGCATATTATGAATGCGTATGAGGTGGCCGTAAAGGAAAGATATCGTTTCTTTAGTTTTGGCGATGCTATGTTTATTGAATGTAAATAAATTCTGAACAATATAAGAATTATAGTGTAAATAGAAAACCAGGAGTCTTCAAACTCCTGGTTTTGTGCTGTCTAGATTTCAATCACATCTAAATCATCCGGAATAAAGATATTTCCATGGAAATATTTGGTCCCTTCTTCAAGATATAATTCTTTTCTGTTTTTAATATTCCGGTCCTCTGTATGGTAGAGCAGCAGATTCTGAACATGAAGCTGCTCAGCTAATTCACTGGCATCCTTTACAGTGGAATGATGTTTTTCATAAGGATTAAAGATATCAGCCTGAGAGAAAAGGCAGAAAGCCTCGTGCATCAGCCATTTACTGTTTTCGGCATATTTCTTTTCGCATTCATTATAAGGTTCATCACCACAGCAGGTGAGTTTTTCGCCATTACCCAGGTCCATAGTAAAGCCATATTGCTTTGCCTTTGTAGACTGGATATCAAAGAAGGTTGTTTTTTTACCCATGATGGTTCGCTCTTCACCATCCTGTACAGTAACAAAATGAAGACGTGTGTCAATAAAAGGGATTTCTTTTTTCTGCAGTAATTTACCTGCCATATCTTTAAGAAGTTCAATGACTTCATCATGTCCATAAATGGTTGCTTCACCATCGTACTGTCCCTGGCGCATATACTGGCAGATCATTCGAATCATCCAGATAATACCCATTAAATGATCAATATGTTTATGGGTAATGAAGATTTCCCGCATATCCTGCCAATTTAAATCAGCATGTTTCAGCTGGCTGAGCAGGGTGCTTCCGCCACCGCCGTCGACTAAAAGATGTTTTGAATCTTCGCTTAATACGAAACAGGTGTTATAACATTCTGTTACTAAAGCATTTCCAGTACCTAACATTGTAATTTTCATTTGTGTTTTCCTCCTTCGGTGAGAGTATAGCATAATTTTTCCGGCTTGTTAAGGTTTTATTCTTGCGGTATACTGACATAAAGAAAAAAATAATATTTTTTTTGCTTTTTTTTGAAAGGATTCATCAACTTCAATCGTGTTATATATAGAAGGATATCATTCCTAATAAAAAAAGGTAGTGTCAAATGATTTATGAGAAAACCGAGTCAAAAAAGAGGCTCAAACGAGCCTTGAAAACTGTAGATATTGATAGCGAATAGCTCTCCGAG
>SAAB01000154.1 GCA_009929615.1 Clostridia bacterium
GATTATGAAGAAGATTTTTCCTTTGTTCGCAGTGATTATCGTTCTGGTGCTGGCTGTCTGCTCGTTCCACATTATCCCCACCGGCTACACGGGCGTGAAGACCAGCTTCGGCCAGATTCAGGAGACCACCATCCAGAGCGGTAAGCTCAACTTCTGCATTCCCTTTGTGCAGAGCATCCACAAGGTCAACAACAAGCAGCAGGATAAGCGCATCGAAGCGCAGGTCTGGGGTGAAGCCTCCGACAAGACCCCTGTGTATGCCGCTGATGTCATCGTGACCTATCAGGTGCTTCCTGAGAAGAGTGCATGGCTGTATGCGAATGTGTCCGACATCAAGAGTCTGGTCGGTGACGAGCTGGTGGCATCTGCCATCAAGTCTGCGATGGCTGAACTTGGCCCCAATGAGGTGACCAACCGCACTAAGATTGAACCTCTGGCACAGCAGAAGCTGGCAGAGTCTCTTGTGCAGAAATACGGCGACGATGTTGTGTTTGTGAACAAGGTCGTCATCAACGACATGAATTTCGAGGATGCTTATAACGAGGCCATCTAGCAGAAGTCCATTGCACAGCAGAATGCAGATAAGCAGAAGATCGAGAATGAAGCCGCCATTGCCAAGGCAGAAGCGGATAAGCAGGTGGCGATCACCAATGCAGAGGCGGAAGCCCAGAAGACTTCCATTGCCGCAGAAGCACAGGCAGAGGCAAACCGCAAACTGGCAGAAAGCCTGTCCGATACGCTGATCGAGTACCAGAAGATCCAGAAGTGGGATGGTAAGCTGCCTACTGTGAGCGGCGGTAATGCACTGGTGAGCATTGACCCGGCAGAGTAAGAAACACGATATACGGCAGGGCTTCGGCTCTGCCAATTTTACATGAAATTTTGGAGGATTACGATTATGGCAGTTACGAAGAAAATCGAGATCGATGGCAAGGAAGTCACTTTTAAGGCAAGTGCCGCCGTGCCGCGCCTGTACCGCATCAAGTTCGGCCGTGATATTTACAAAGACCTGCGCCAGCTGGAAAAGAGCGTGGGAGAGAACGATGAGGACAATTCCAACCTCGACCTGTTCAGTCTGGAAATGTTCGAGGATCTGGCATGGCTGATGGCCCGTCATGCAGACCCGGCAAAGGTGCCGGACAGCCCGGAGGAGTTCCTGGACCAGTTCAACACCTTCTCTATCTATCAGATCCTGCCCCAGCTGATCGAACTGTGGGGTCTGAATGTGCAGACCGAGGTGGAATCCAGAAAAAACCTCGAAAAAGTGAGCGGGAAATGACCACCCCGCTCTTTCTGCTGCGCTGTGTACAGCTCGGTATCAGCATCGCCGACCTCGACCTGCTGACCATCGGGTTGGTC
>SAAB01000087.1 GCA_009929615.1 Clostridia bacterium
AAGAAGGCGTCAGGCTCTGGTTCCGGACCAAACGTCCGGCATACCGTCAACTTTGCCTTAAGCTGGTCGCTTAGATAGATAAAAGAATAGTTCTCCCAAGCCAAACATAAACATAGCTTGTTCCACCCTGTCTTTCGGCAGCAAGATTGCAGAGCCGAGAGCATTGGCTTGCCATTCCTCCCAATCAGAGATAGGCTTTTTCTTCTCCGAGTTTGGACAATAGAAGTGCAATTTTGCCGCTTTGGAATTCGCACCATATTCTCTCGGATAGAGCATCTTTAGTATTTGATGGCTTCCTTCGTGAGCAATGGTGAAATTGCAGCGTCCCTGCTGGGTTGCATCCTCTTTCAAATCTTTCTCTACCAAGACGGTTTTTCCGTCCAAAAAGTAGATTGCTTCGTTATCGTCATTATCATAGACCTCAATGCCCATTTCCGATGCAGATGTTGCACCAAGTATTGAATTATCGCGAGATAGATGACAATACTCAATACTCAGACCAAGCACCTTAGTCAGTAGCAGTTCGGGGTCAATTCGATGTATTGGCTGTCCCTGAAGTTCAGGTAGCCTATAATAAGCGTTCACAACACGGGTTGCGATTGCTTCAATATCTTGTCGAGATAAACATTTCAAAAGACACTCCTCCTTATACTTTGGCTTCTACAAACCATTTTCCGTTTTCTTCATCAAAAAGGTAGCTCTCCTGTCCACATATCATTACGGTGTAGCGAATACCGTTTCCTCCAACCTTCATTGAAGCCGCACGGCATTTTTGCTTTACCCGGTCTATTTCATATACCTCGTCATTCTCAAAGGTAATAGAGTTAGGACGGCAAGAACCGTCAGGATTGTGGTCGGCGTTGACCTTAACATATACTTTTCTTCTCTGTGGCTGTTCCATTTTCCGGTTATCCTCCTTAGCCTATCATTCCCGTCGGCATCGTGAGTTCCACTCGTGCCGGAGGCATTTTTGTGTTGTTGCATAAGACAGCATTGCGAATGCTGTCATTTCCGAAACGACGCCTTATATCCTCTATGCACAAATCAAGACGCTCAAGCTTGTCTATCTGTCGCACATCCGTAAAAAGGTCAATCTGTCGGGGCGTATCTTGTGAAATCAGATTGATTGCCTGAATCGTGACTGAACGGATAGGATTTGTTCAAGAATACTTTTGCTTGAACAGTGCAAATGCCGTCTTTGCAATCACCATAGGAGATTGTGTCGGTAGTGGAATCTTGATTTGCCATTGCTTTGAAAAAAGGGTGTTGTCCCGGATATGGATAGCGACTCCCTCGGCGCATTTCTGATGGACACGGAGCTTGTGTCCGATCTCTTGCGTAAGTTCAAGGAAAACAGCCCACACCTGTTCACTGTTCTCCAAGTCCGCAACTGTTGTAGTGCCGTGACCGATGCTTTTCACCGGTGATACGAAATCCTGCTTTGCCACGATTGAATGGTCGTTGCCATTAGCGAAATTCCACAAAGCGATTCCGTTCTTTCCAAGTCTACTTTTCAGCAAATCCGGGTTGGTATTTGCCAAGTCACCGATAGTACGGATACAATAGTTATCTAAAACACGCTGCGTTGCACGACCTACTCCAAGCAGGTCGGCAGCGGGAAGTCCCCAAATCTTTTCTCGGAAGGTTTCTTTGTCAATCACAGTAACTGCATCCGGCTTCTTCATATCGCTGCCGAGTTTTGCAAATATCTTGTTGAATGATACACCGACCGAGATGGTAAGTCCGAGTTCAAATTTAATTCTTTCTCGGATTTCATTGGCTACCTTTTCAGGTGAGCCGAATATGTTCTGTGTTCCGCTGATGTCGAGCCAGCATTCATCCATACCATAAGGTTCAACCTGATCGGTATAGCGATTATAAACACTTCTCGCAAGCTTTGAATACTTGATGTACTCCTCATAGTGCGGAGGAACAACCACTAACACAGAGCTATGTTCTTGAATGATAAAATGGATGTATATCTAACCCAAATGGTTGCCGGGCACGAAATGGGACACGACATCTATCATCGAGAACTGGCAAAGGGCGAGGGACTAAAGGAGTTTGAACTATTCCGTATGCAAAGCACAACGGAATATGAAGCGAATGCCTTTGCAGCTCACACGCTTATTGACACTGACCAATGCTTAGAGCTTGCAAGAAATGGCTATGACATTGTCCAGATTGCAAAGGCAATGAATTCCGAGATTAATCTTATGCTGATTAAGCTTCAGGAATTGAACAGGCTCGGCTATAACCTCAGACTGCCTATGGAGCCAAAAGGCGATTTCTTTAAGAATATAAAGGCTTAGCTGAGAGGAAGTGGTCAAGTGAGCATCGAAATACGATATGATGATAAATACTACATAGACACAAGCATTACCGACGAAACCTCTGATATTGCTGACTTGGATTTGAGCGTATCAGACTATAACTACTACCGAAAGCTCGGCTTTCGTACTATCGGTCAGCTGATAAGCAAAGACTGCTGGTACTTCTTTGATATGGATGCTTTCAGCTTCCGCCGCTTTGAGCGACTTATCCGGACGCTTGATGAGTTAGGATTTCGTCTTCGTGACTGTTCCAAAGAGAAGCACCCTTCTATTGAACCGGTTATCGCATCGTTTTGGGAAGAAGATAGGAAACGCTCTGCAATGGAGCTGGAACAGCTTCGACTTGCAGTTACACGGGAACAATCTCGTATCCGCAGCCGACGATATAGAGCAAGACAAAAGGAGCGCAAAGCAGCTCTCGCAATATAACAAAAGAACCGTCATTCATTTGAATGGCGGCTCTTTTACTATGTTCTATTCATCATAAGTTTCAATTAAAACTTAGCTTTATACTCGTATACTATATTGTATTCTGATTGTCTGTTGCTCAGCATTGACTGAATAAGTAGCTCTCCAGTTATAGCCGTCAGACGATAATGTAGTTAACCCGGTTTGAACCAAGTTTTCAGCGATTTTCTTTGTGCTTTCAGCTGAGCCATCCCACTGAATATACAGCTGCGTCTTATTTTCTCCAAACTGCTGTTTTGCATATTTCAAAACGGAGTTCTCGTTTTCGAAGCAAGTTCCCGTTTGGGCAAAGTAACTGTCCGCATTTGAAGCACACGCAGGCACATTTAAATAGTCGCTATGGTCTTTTGAAATAGCATTATCGGATAAATTGAAGTAGTCATAACAAATAGAACTGTGTGTGGAGTTTGCTATATCCCAAGTAGCATCAAGGTGATAAGCGTTGCCGTTAATTCGGGTAATGTTCCAAGCGTGTCCACCATCCGGCTCCAATTTTGCTTGTCCTGTTACAACAATGCAGTTTATATTTACCGTATTAAGAAGCAGCTTCATTGCTTTGGCAATACCCTCACAGACTGCCTTCTTGTCAATGAAAACGCCAACAATGGAATGGGCTATTGCGATATGCCGTGTATTGCTTGTAGAGATTGCTTCGTGATCGTAATCAACTTGTCTTGCCAATGCATCGTGAATTAACTTTTCACGCTCATATTCATCAGCAATTTTTTCAAGCTTAAGGTTACTGATGATTGAGTTTACCGCTTTTTCAATTTCCCTATTATATCCCACGCATTCTGATGCAGAAAAGAAGTAGTTCAGTTTTGCAATTGTTCCTGCAATCGATGTTTCAGTTGCTATCTGTCTTTGATCCAAATAGTACATCTGCGGATTGTCGTTAGTGATAGCTCCAAGAATTTTGCACAAAGAAGAAACCGACACCACTCCATTCAAACTAACCCTTTGTTTATGAGCGAGAATACCTTTATACAGAAGCGTATAAATTCTCTGCTCTTTTTTCGTCAGTCGATTGTAGTAGTATCGGTCGGTAATCATTAAAAATCTCCTCCGGCGGTAAATCCGTCTCCTTCATAATTAGAAACATATCCGGTGCTGCCGCACCAGTTACAGGTTGCTGTCTCGTCTGGAGAAACGATGTTGCAGTTCAGTTTTCCGCAAGAACAAACCATAAAATATTTGCTGCCACAATAAGGGCAACCGGGGTAATCTTCTGAGGGCAGAATATTACCGTTTATCTTTGTTGAATCGTATCCTTCTCTTTTGGCGGCTTTTTCATTTATCGGAAATGCCCAAGTATACTGCCAAGTGTTACTATCTATTCTCTCGAATCTGACTCCATATGCTTTATGCGATTCTCCGCATTTGCAAAGTGCTATAACAGCTTCATTCATCTGTCGGCACCCCCTGCGACAAGAACGCAAAAACCACGGTGATATCATCTCCGCACCCGTTTGCACTTGTTTCACTCAGCCACTCTTGAAGATGCTGCTCAATCTCTGATGTACCGTGTTCTTGTATCAATGCATAATAATCACGGCAAGTTTTCTGGAATTCATCGTCATTCAAATAGCTGTTTGCTAAACCATCTGTTGAAAGCATATAGAGAGTCGGCAACTCCAGTTCATCAATTCTACTGACGGATGAAATAGCAGACTTCCAAGAGTTCCTTTTACACAGAGAATGAGTTTCAACGCCAAGAATCTTATCACTCTGGATAACCTGACCTATTTTATCATTGGTAATGCGCATAATATCCCCATCACCAAGCTGAAAGGCAAAGGTAAACTCAGGTGCAATAAACAAGCCTAAAAGTGTGGTGCCGTATTGCATATATATAGCATTGCTATCTTTTTCTTTACTGTCGGTTAAGGGCACTTCTCGCTTGGCATTTGAATGCGTTTTTAGTACACGGCGCTTCCACTCGTGTTCAATACTTTGAGCAAAGTTTATCTCTCCCTCACGGTTGAAATATGTTTGCAAAGCATAAAGACTATCGCTGTATGAATCGTGCAAACTTCTTACTGCGGCACAAAAAGTATTTACCGCTATTGTTGATCCCGATCTGCTATATGGACACGAATTACTCCCGTGTCCATCAGCAACAGCAATGACAATACATCCATCATCATACCTGTCAATATGGAAGCTGTCTTGGCATTCTTTCCCGCTGCGTATGTGTGAAGCACCTATGACGCTTTTCCCTATTACAGAACGCTCCATATTAGCACCTCTCTATGATTACCAGACATCTCCTGCTCCAACATCATCAGGATTCGGGATATTGTTCATATCAAGCACCAACGGAGCAGAACCAGCTGCGGCTGCAATGCTATCTTGGTTCAGCAAAGCATCGGCAGCGGAAGAACCGTCTTCAGAAGGAGCAGATACTACACGACTTGCAGGAGCTGAAACAACAGAAGCCGCAGTAGACGCCCATTTAATCATTTTTGTCAGAGCAGAAGCATTATTTGCCTGCAATACAAGCTATCTGTTGCCTGTAAAATCAGCAAGTACTTCATCATCAGCATCCTGACCGATAGAAATTGCAATCTTAACCGCTTTTTTGCCCCAAGGAAGATGTTTAAGCTTGCTCAGAGCGTCCTTGTAGTTGTCCGTCGGACATCCATCAGAAAGCAGAACAATAACCGGCGGCAACGCTCTGTCTGTCATCGGCGGGATTGTCAGCTGAGCAGAAAGCAAATCAAATGCCTTGCCCAAATCTGTTACGCCTTCTGCATCAAGGTCTTCCCAAGCAAATTCATCAATCGGAACAGGGGTTGATGTAACCCAAGAGGCTCCTGTCGAGAATTTCAATGTTCTGATAAGAAGCTGTGCGTTGGGATTGTCAGATGCTGCATCCTGCATTTCTGGAATAGTTGATTGAATTGCGTGATTCACCGCACCGATTTTTTCCCCATACATAGAACCTGAGCAATCAACCATCCAAAAGAAGTGTAACGGTCTGCTTGCAAGTTCTCCGCCCGGTCTTTTAATTTCTGCCATTTTTATTTCCTCCATTTATGTGTTTTATTTGAATTCTCCGATATACTGACCAAAATTGATTTTTGCATCCTTGACAATCGCTGCTGATCGTCCGGTTGCTACGGGAGCCTGTGTCCCATCCGCTTTAATATATGTCCAGTTCTCAGTGCTTTCGTTTTTAATTCCCCACAGTTTCGGGTTGTTCGGGTTGATAGATATTGAGCCAACAACCGTTTCCATATCATAATCTCCGGTAATGTGGTGCATATAGAGTTTTGTCGATTGATTAATTATGATTCTTCGTTTCTCTATCTGAATGGATACCGGTATCGGTACAACACCTTGACAATTCCAACAGGTATGAGCAACGCCGAGTGCTTCTTTCGACTCGTCAAGGAATACCTCAGCTCCGCAATTCGGACATATGATAATTTCGCTCATCATATTTGCGAATGTTTCAAGCCATTTGTTTTCCGTCACCCTTTTTGCCGGCGTACTAAGCCCCACGGTAAATGCCTGAACAAAAAGGTCTTTCAGCTTTTGCGGATACAAATCCCAATAAATTAAGGCGTTATCCTGATACCCTCGAACCGGTCTATTGGATTTGTCGTTAGGATCAAACACAAATACCGGGTCTGTTCCGTACAATTTATTCATTGCAAACACATCCATACAACGAATACTTGCTTCAAGCTTTCCTTCAAGGGGATGGTTTAGCATAAACATATAGAAAAGCAAAACTGCGAGGGAATAAAGGTCTGTGTTTCTCGAAGGTTTTGCTTTACCAACTACAATTTCCGGTGCCATAAAGCGAGGCGTTCCGTAAACAGAGCTATCATCCTTACCGTTGACCTATGCCGTTCAAATCCTAATAGTTGATTATAAAATCCTTTGTCGTTGTGCTGATAGAACCGCTGATAGAGCTACTGTTTGCCTTGAGATAATTGAAGGCAGTATTTGTAGCTTCCTTAACCTCACGGTCAGAGCCGATTCCGGTTCGCTCAAATTTCCCGTTTCCGGGAAGGACTTGCGTTTCAAGTCGATATACACCAACCATTCCGGTTTTACATCTGGACACTGTGTAAATCTGACCGGGATTGCTCATACCCTCAGGAATAAGTTTGCCACCGCCCTGCTCCGGAACAGAAACATAATGCTCTTCAAACAGTCTGTAAAAGCTGTGTCATTCCTTTTGCCGGAAGGTACTGTGCCTGAACAGGGATAATCACGGAATCTGCCGCAACAAGTGCGTTGAGGGTAATCATTCCAAGGGAAGGCATCGTGTCGATTACGACAAAGTCGTATGCACCTTTTACCTGACTAAGATAATTCTTCAACACAGTTTCACGGCTCATAGTCGTCACCAAGTTCATT
>SAAB01000088.1 GCA_009929615.1 Clostridia bacterium
GACGCAGTCGGCGGTACCGAAGCCCTGTTCTACCCAGCGGGAGAAGTCAACTCGCTGCTCAATCAGGACAACCGGATCAGCGCAGGTCTTCTTTGCGGCCTCGACCTGTTCCAGCACGAATTCGGCATAGCCGCTGGTGCAGTCGTCCATCTCTTCGGAATACCAGGAAAGTCCATCTGTCGGATCGTCTGCCGGGAGCCCCAGCACTTTCTTAAGCTTGAACTCCGCGAGTGCATGAGCATCAGTGCCTTCCGCTGCGTAGTCGCTTCCTTTATCCTCGTAGGTTTCGCAGAGCCGTGCCGATGGCGGACAGTGAATCCATCTGTCAGCGCCGGATGCGGAAAGGATCGCGTGCTGCTTACTTGCCATTTCCGATTGCCTCCGCGTCCTTCATAAGGGCTTCATAGTTTGCCGGGTCGATAGCGGAGAGCTTTGTCGCTCCGTATTTCTGGAGCAGGTCACGCACCTCAGCAGTGTGTCCGGCGCGGGATTTCCCAGCGAGAACGGATCTTACGTCCTCCAGCTTTAATTCCGGCTTGGATTCTTCTTTTGTAGCAGTAGATTTATAAGTTTGCTGCTTATCAGAATTGTCTGTACTGGAGAACTGCTGGTAAAGCCAGTCGGCTGCGTCGTTAATAGCGGCAGCAGCACTGCGGAGCTCTTCGATTGTCTGTTTCATGTCTGCTATTTTGCTCATAGGTTCTTTCTCCTTTCTCGGATTGTCTTTGCTCGGCAAGATTTAAAAGATTTCTTGCCAGTCGGGCGGATACATAGCTGATGGAATTGAGAAGTTTGATTTCTTCGTTGATGTTTCCACCAGCGTCTGCATATGTTCGATACATCATCTGTTCACCTCACTTTCTGAAGGAGCTTTCCGTGTCCTTCAAGTTCCACTGGAGATGAACTGTCGATTTGAGCGGAGAATTTTATAAAAAATTTCCGGCCAGCATCCCAAGGTTGGATATTGGCCGGAAAGACTGCGGTTCGTGTATGGATATTACTTGCCGTTCCTGATTCTTCTTAAATCAGTGCGATATTTTTTCATCTGGTCGGCAAAGGTGCGCTGTGGTCTACCGAGGGCTTCAGCAATCTTGCGGTCGGAGATTCCCTCCGGGTGATCTTTCCAAAGCTGAATAATGGTGTCGGCCTCCGGATCAAGCTGACGCAGCCTGTCGATAAGTTGAGCGAGAAGCTGACGATCAGCAACAACATCTTCTATAGAAGAATTGTCGTCAGGAATGTAATCGCCGAGAGTGCCTTCACCGTCAGGAAGAGGATCATTGAAAGATATTGTGTTTGGAGCATGGTATTCGCATAAATCACACTGGCTGTCGCATTTCCATAAGTAGCACTTGGGACACATGCAGCAACCGTGGTTCTGTTCACGATTACGGATGCGCCAGATTTCTGGGTAGAGAGAGCGGTATTGCTCCTCTGTGATTGATATGAGCGTGACCTTGGTGGGATTCTCTGGGTCACGAAGTGGGTAGTAACGCTGTTTGTCATTGTTTTGCATTTTGAGCCCTCCTATTGTCGATTTCTCGAACCAGAGGGCTCAAAAGGGCGCAGTTATCCTGTAGAAAGAGAATGCAGTCCTTCGGATTACTCCGATTCGGATTGCAGCTTTCTTGCTCATCGGATAGCTGTGATACATATTTACTTGAATGCCGGATAACGTGAGCCACCATTGATCGGATGATGCATTACACGACATTAGCCCATTCAAAGTGCAAACCTGAAATCCATATCTCAAACAGAATATTTGATATTCGGTCTGCAACGTGTTATAATTTCAATAGTCGTTTATTACGCCCAAAGATATGTAGAACACGCTTTCCTGAAGCTGTACTCAGTATATAAAACGGGCGCTTTCAATCTGGGTCTCGTTTGGTTCAACGTGGTTCAGCGTGGTTCAAATCTTACGGAGAAAGGAGACGAATAGCCTTGGAATTCAAAACGCTTTTTTCAATTTTGAAGAAGTATATGGCCGACGGCGATGACGTGCCGGATTTTTTCCGTGAGATTATGGCTATGATTACAACCGTTACAGAGGAGGAATGGGGCTCGAGTAAAGACCCTTCTGTCAAGACAAAGGACGATACTCTTCGGAATTATGCGAAGCGCGGGCTGTCTAAAAAACTTGCTCAGACGATGGTTTATAGGCTCACACCGGAAATCCTTACAGAAAGAATCAACGAAAGAAATGAGATACAGCGTTCCCTACTCGCGGATGATTTGAGGGGTTATGACGTGACGATAGATGCAGATAATGTTGCTGACAAAGTTGCTGAATGGATGGTTGATATTATTCAGACTACGGCTGGTCTTGTTCAACAGGATGCACTTGAAAAGCAGAAACAGCAGCAAGTAGCTATGGAATTGAAAAATAAGTATGGAGAGTACTTGATTACAGAATCGGCAGGCTTCTGCCCTAATTGCGGAAGAGAGCTCACTGTCTCGAATAATGGTCAGACCCAGAAAGTCTATGAGGTCAGCCTCATAGATAAGAGCGCGGAAGCAAAACCGGATAACCTCCTCGCTTTGTGCCCTATGTGCTATGCCACATATTTGATTGATGATAATAAAAAGCTCTGCAAAGAGTTGCAGAATAAGAAAAAAATTCTTGCAACACATAAGCAGAGTGTTCGTTTACTTGATGATCTTCCACTTGAAAAAGGAATTACAGGAGTAATTACGAAAATCAAAAAACTGAAAGAAAAAGATTTGGTTCAAGCGGCACTTGATCCGAAGGAAATTAACAAAAAAATTGATCCTTCTCAGGATTTAGCTTTATATCTTTCGGTGAATAGTTACGTAACTACATATTTTCTAAAAATACATGAAATTATGATAAATCTGGACAAGCGTAAAGATATTGATTATGAAGAGGTTCAGGATCAGATGAAGGCAATTTATAGACGTCTAATAAGGGCAAATAAAAGTAAATTGGAAATTTTCACAGAGATATCGGAAAAAATCCATCGTGTTACGCTTCAGGATGATATCTTTTGTCAAATTGTAGTTTCATACTTTATACAAAGCTGCGAGGTGTTTTAATGCAATTACCCAATAAATTATATTCATATGAAAACAGCACCTTGGCTTTGATACCAAAGGTGCTCAAAGAACTACAGGATGGTTCGAAGGCTGTAAAGGATTTATACGACGACGTCAAGCAATCACTTGATGATCCCACGGATTTCCTCTCTGTGATGGATTGTCTGTATGCGCTTCGAGTTGTTGATATTAACGAAGAGGGGGAAGTTTACAAATGCTTGTAGAAATGATGTCTCCCGCATTTAAGGAAAAAAGTGAAGTAAGACCACCGATAAAATTTAAGGATGGCCTTAATGTCGTCCTTGGAAAAGAGGATGGTACAAATTCCATTGGTAAATCATCAGCGTTACTCGCTATTGATTTTGCTTTTGGCGGGAATACGTATATTGCCAGTGATGGCGTTAAGCACATCGGCGATCATACAATTTTCTTTACATTCAAGTTTGACGGACAAGAATATTATTTTGCCAGAAATACTGCCTCAGCAGAGGAAATTCAGGTGTGTGCGAAAGGCTACGAGCTTACCGGCGAAGTTAAAACGAGGCAGGAGTTTGTTGACTGGCTTAAGAAAAAGTACAATATAGATTTTCCTGGGCTGTCGTTTAGATCCACAATAAGCAGTTTCTTCAGAGTGTATGGCAAGGATAATACCAATGAAAGAAAACCTCTCTACGGCATTCCCGGCGATGGAATGCAAAAATCCATAGACAGACTTGTCAAACTTTTTGATCGTTATAGAGATATTGAAGACTATACGAGCAGACTTGAAGATCAGAAGAAAAAGCTTTCCGCATACAAGGAAGCTCGTAAATACCATTTTGTATCAGACCTTGTTGGTGGCAAGGAAAAATATGATGAGAACCTTGCGGAGATTCATTCTCTGCAGATTGAGCTTGATACACTGACTTCTGAGCAGGTAGAAACCCATTCGGAAGAAGATATAGAGAAAAATAAACTGAAGTCTGATTTAAAGGATAAGAAATTCAGACTGGAAGAAAACATCGAATCTAAAAAGCGTAGACTAAATCTACTAGATATGAGCTTGCACTATGGGTTATATCCGACAGAAGCTGATTTATCTGGACTACAAGAGTTCTTTCCTAATGTAAATTTGAGAAAACTTTATGAAGTTGAAGGTTACCATAGAAAATTGTCAGCCATACTAGACGGTCAATTTACCACAGAGCGAGAAAGTGTACGGCACGAAATTGAAAGTCTTCAAGATCAAGTGAATATAGTAAATAGCCAGATTAGAGAGCTTGGTATGGTAGGTAACCTGTCAAAAGAATTTCTCGACAGGCATTCTGAAATTAAAGGTAAGATTGATGCTTTGAAGACTCAGAATGAGGCATATCTGGCATTGACGGATCTTCAGGATGCCAGAAAAAAAGCGGATGATATGTTAAAGAACGCAATTGAAACGATACTTGCAGGGATCGAGCAGACTATCAATGATAAGATGAAGGAGTATAACGATTCGTTATTTCCAGAACCTCATAAACCGCCGCATCTGCATTTTAATGAATATAACAGCTACCGATTCGAGACCCCGGATGATACAGGAACAGGGTGAAACTACAAAGGCATGGTAATATTTGACCTTGCTGTATTAAATCTGACAGCTTTGCCAGCGATAGCTCATGATTCGCTAATCCTAAAAAATATAAGCGACGGCTCTATTGATGGCATCATGAAAATATACGCAAACAGTAAGAAACAGATTTTTATAGCTTTTGATAAGCAGGATGCATATACACCGGAAACAAGAAAAATTGTATTTGATAATGAGATTTTGAAACTATCAAATGATCATTGTGAACTTTATGGGCAGTCGTGGAATGTAGAGGAGCCATCTGATGAAGACTAGTTATAAAAAATTATGGAAACTGTTAATCGACAAGGATATGACAAAGACTCAACTCCGAGAAGCGGCTAAGATCAGTTCGTCATCCCTTGCAAAACTTGGCAAAGATGAAAATGTGACTACAAGCGTTCTCGCTAAGATTTGCAGTGTTTTGAATTGTGACGTCTCCGACATTATGGAGATGATTCCGGACAGCGAGAGTGAAAGTGAGGATATAGTAAATGGCTGACAAGAACACGGCCAATATTGGCTTTGAAAAACAAATCTGGGATGCAGCATGTGTCCTGTGGGGGCATATCCCGGCAGCAGAATACAGAAATGTAATTATTGGTCTTATTTTTCTGAGATATATTTCTACTGCATTTGATAAAAGATATAAACAGCTTGTTGCTGAAGGCAATGGCTTTGAGGATGATCCAGATGCATATCTGGAAGACAACGTATTTTTCGTTCCTGCAGATGCCCGCTGGGACAAGATTGCTGCAGCAGCACATAAGCCTGAAATCGGTACAGTTATAGATGATGCTATGCGTGCCATCGAAGCGGATAATAAGAAGCTGAAAAATGTTCTACCGAAGAACTACGCCAGCCCCGATCTTGATAAGAGAGTATTGGGTGATGTTGTAGACCTCTTTACAAATATGGATATGGGAGAGACCGAGGGCAACCGTGATGTTCTTGGAAGGACTTATGAATACTGCATAGCTCAGTTCGCGGCGAAAGAAGGTAAAGGCGGTGGAGAATTCTATACGCCTTCAAGCGTACTGAATACTCTCGTTGCAGTATTGAAGCCTTATTCCAACTGCCGTGTATATGATCCTTGCTGTGGAAGCGGCGGTATGTTTGTTCAATCTGCAAAATTCATACAGGCGCATTCCAGTAACAGAGGAACTATCTCCATATATGGACAGGAGGCAAATCCGGACACTTGGAAGATGGCCATTATGAACTTAACCATTCGTGGCCTTGATGCTAATCTTGGGCCATATCACGCCGACACATTTACAAATGATCTGCATCCGACATTAAAAGCTGATTTTATTCTTGCCAATCCTCCTTTTAACTATAATCCTTGGGGTCAGGAAAAACTCAAGGATGACGTTCGCTGGGAATATGGACTTCCTCCGGCAAGTAATGCCAACTTTGCATGGATTCAGCACATGATACATCACCTTGCACCGAATGGAAAAATTGGTCTTGTTCTTGCGAATGGAGCACTTTCTTCACAGAGCGGCGGTGAGGGTGAAATCAGAAAGAAGATTATAGAGGATGATCTGATTGAAGGCATCATTGCTATGCCGACGCAGCTTTTCTATAGTGTAACAATTCCGGTCACACTTTGGTTTATTACCAAAGGTAAGAAGCAGAAAGGCAAAACAGTATTTATAGATGCCCGCAAAATGGGACATATGGTGGATCGTAAGCATCGAGATTTTACGGATGAAGATATTCAGAAAATAGCAGAAACTTTTGAAGCTTTTCAAAATGGAACTCTTGAGGATGAAAAAGGCTTTTGCTCTGTTGCTACGCTGCAAGACATTGCAAAACAGGATTATATCTTAACTCCCGGACGCTATGTTGGCATTGAAGAGCAGGAAGACGATGGAGAGCCATTCGATGAAAAGATGACGAGACTCACATCTGAACTATCTGGAATGTTTGAAAAATCTCATGAACTTGAGGCTGAAATCAAAAAGAAGCTGGGGGCGATTGGGTATGAAATCTGAATGGAAGACAAAACAGCTCTCAGATATAGCAGATTTCAATCCTCGTGAAAGTCTCTCAAAGGGAATAGAAGCAAAGAAAATATCAATGGATATGCTTCAGCCATATTGTCGTGATGTTCCTACATATGAGGTCACAGCATTTACTGGAGGTACAAAGTTTCGAAATGGCGATACGATAATGGCAAGGATAACGCCATGCCTTGAAAACGGTAAGACTGCACAAATTAATATTCTTGATGACAATGAAGTCGGTTTTGGATCGACAGAATATATAGTTTTTCGCGCCAAAGAAGGTGTATCTGATCCGGATTATATATATTATCTGGTGCGCAGTCCTCTTGTGAGAGAACCGGCAATTAAATCAATGGTTGGATCTTCAGGAAGACAGAGAGTACAGACTGACGTAGTTCAGAGATTAGAGGTGCAGGTTCCACCGCTTGAAGAACAGCAGAAAGTTGCAGGCGTTCTGAGAGTGTTGGACGATAAAATTAAGCTGAACAATGAGATAAACAAGAATTTAG
>SAAB01000037.1 GCA_009929615.1 Clostridia bacterium
ATGAATGTGAAGAATGGTCTGCATAAGGGTTAGAAAGCCCCAGCAACGCTGGGGCTAATGTTTCACTTATTTTGGGACATTTTCAAAAACGGTTGACAGCATTAAATTTCAATCTTTGCACCAAGAAGTTTAATAAACTCAACCAGAATAGCTGTGTTGCCAGGCCATGCTGGAGATGTTGCCAAGTTCGCATCTACAACGGCTTTATCTGCATCAATTTCAACATATGTACCACCGGCAAGAGTGATGTCCGGTCCAACTGCAGGATAAGCAGTTGCTTTTAATCCTTTAAGCACGCCTGCTGCTGTCAGAATCTGTGGTCCATGACAGATAGCAGCTACCGGTTTCTTATCTTTGAAAAATTCCTGAACAATCTCAATAACTCTTGCATTCAGACGAATATACTCTGGAGCACGTCCGCCGGTAATGAAAAGTCCTTCATAATCTGCTGTTTTTACAGCGTCAAAATCAGCTGTAAGTGCGAAATTATGTCCTCTCAACTCTGTATAGGTCTGCTCACCTAAAAAGTCATGAACAGCTGTAGCCACTACATCGCCAGCCTTCTTATCCGGGCAAACGGCGTCAACCTGGTATCCTAACATGGACAAAGCCTGAAACGGTACCATCGTTTCATAATCTTCTGTGAAATCACCTACGAGCATTAAAATCTTCTTTGCCATACAAAAACCTCCTAAAAAATGCATAATTACACTGTTCTTTCTAAATTATAACATTTCAATTTCAAATGTCCAATTAAATTTCTATAAAATCAGGTATTTATTCAGATATCTTTTCACGCTTTCTAAGCACTGCAATCAATATACATCCCGATGCAATAAAAAGCAAAACATATGGTAAAACATGTACTGGGTCTCCCGTACCCACACCCTTCACAGGTTGTGACGGTTCTGTCGGATTCGTTGGTCCTGTTGGATTCGCTGGATTCGTCGGATTCGTCGGATTCGCCGGGTTTGATGGTGTTGCCGGAGTTCCTGGATTTCCCGGAGTCTCCGGTGTCTTCTTTTTATCCACCATTGTAATCTCCTGAATATAGTTTTCTCCCGGAGCGACATCCTTGGCCACAACATCCACTTTCACCCGTTCTGCAATCTCATATCCGTCGGGAGCCGCTGTTTCCACCAGATAATAGGTTTTTCCAGCAGTTAATACACCATCCAGAATATGAGCCTCCGCAGAAGATTTCCAGCTTTCTATAATGTTTCCGGCTTCGTCCTCAACCTGTAAAGAAGCTCCAGCCAGCATTTTACCGGCTTCATCCACTTTGGAAAATCCCACTTTAACGGATGGTTCCAGCCAGATCATCTCTCCATTCGGTTTCTCTACAACGGTTCCATTACCATTATTGACAATGGAAACTTTAGGGATACCATTTCAATCCACTTCGTAAACTAACTCTAATGGATTTTTTGATACCTGACTTCCATCCGGTGCAATTACCTCTTTGATAATATAATTCACACCAGTTAAAACACCTTTAAATCTCAAAACACCATCTTTATCTGTTGTAGCTCTTGCAACTTCAATTAAGTTCTCTTCATTCGATGCTGTATCCATACTATATGCAGCTGTTGCAGAAGCATTTGCCAATGCTGATGCCAGTTCTTCGTCGGTCACTTTTCGGAGCAGCACATAAGTCGAATTCGACAGGGTCTTGTCCTGATTATACTCATCCACCTTTACAATCTCTATATCCGCAAGGATTTTGCTATTCGTAATGGTTGTTGTTTCTGCTGCTTTTCCGGCGATGGTTACACTTCCATCATCCTTTACTTCAACCTTATAAACAGTCTCATCCTTTTTTACGCCTATTGGGAATCCGGTTTCTTTTAAATACCAGGTTCCGATTTTGATTTTTTCAAAAGCGACTTTACCCGATGCATCTCCTGTTGCTTTTGCAATCGCTTCCCCGGCACACGCTTCATCTGCATACAGGGAAAACTCTGAACCCGCCAAAGGCGTCACTTTGCCAATGCCTGCCGTATAGCATGCCTCAAGATAATTTACATTCTTATTAAAATAAAAATCTGTTCCATTATCCTGAGTATTTGTCACATCATAAGTTCCACTGTCATTGACCGTAATATTATCCGCTCTTCCATCTTTGTTAAGGTCTGTAAGTTCCGGATACGTATCCTGAGCCAGTTTCAGCACTTTTTCATACTCTGCCTGTTTTGCTGCATCCGCGTCCGTATCGCCGCTCTCTGCATATTTTAAAACAATCAGATATTTTTTATAATTTACAGTATAGCCTGCAGGTGCCTGTGTCTCCTCTAAAATATAAGCTGTGTTTACAGCCAGTCCTTTGAATTGGCAGGTACCTGTGCTTGCGGATGTTTCACCCAGCTTCACTTCCCCATCTGTAATGGCTCCATCCACATTCAATACGGGCGTCAGGGTGAATTTTGCGTTTCCAAGAATAACACCATGCTCATTCATTTTATGAACAATCATCGAATTGCTAAGACCGGTAACTGTCGCACTGGCTTTCTTAATCAGCGTCTCTGTCGTCGTATCCTCTGTCCACTCCTCTTTACCTTCCAGCGAAACCTCATTGCCAACATTAATGGTACTTCCCATCGTTCCAATAGGATGTGCTTTATAGGTGACAGTTAATGCCTTACTATCCGGCAGGATTAATGTTAAAACACCACTAACAGCATCATAATAACGCTCATAATCGGTAAATGCTGCCCCTTTATCGTCTGTAATCTCTACAGTATCCGGCAGAATTGTTGCATTCTGAGTCGTCAAATGGTCTGTCAAAGTGAGCGTCTCTTTGCCCGGAACTAAATCCTGGCCTTTAGGATTCACATTGATTGTATAAATTATATTTGGCTCATCTCGATTGTCACTGGCTGCACCAAGACCTTCTTTCGTCAATACTTTTTCAGTATAAGTGACATCCTGTGTATCCGTCACTTTACCGATTTCAGTGTCATCCTGTGTTCCAACAACTGTATTGGTAAAGCTTTCTTTTCCAAGACCTATGCCATCTACAACGCTGTCTGGAATTAAAGTTTTATAGGTAATCTTAAAACTTCTCTTTCCAGGAGTCGGTATATTGATTTGTAAACCGCCCTTTTTGGCTATTACCTCATATTCTCCCGCGTCTAATACTCTGGAAACCACCTTGGATTCGGCATTTAATTCATAAGCTGTAATAACCACACTGTCTTCCATATACTGCATATGCTCATTACCCCATGTATCTGAAAGAACCATGGTTGTATCACCAAAATCGTATGGTGTTTTAGAAAGATTCGAAGGCCCGATTTCTATCGTCCATGGAGAAACATACCCCTTTAATGTTGAATCATAGGAAGTTTGTTCATGCTTCTTACGAAAGCTCATTGTCGCGATATTGGTATCTTCTGAATCTGAATCATTAATTCCCAGATTCTCATCTGTCACACGGGCTTCATTATGAATCGATCCTGCAAAAGGCATTACCTTTGGTGTCAGTTCATATTCAATGGTAATCTTTCCATCCTTAGCAGATACTGGCCCAAAGTCTATCTCAAAACTCTTATCATCTTCTGCATAACCGATTTCATAATCCGCACCATCTGCAAAAGTTCTGATATCACTATAAATAGCCGTGATTTTCCAATCAAAACCTACATCTGGATTGGATTTAAATGTATCTACATAGGTCAGGTAATTTGTTTCGTGGGTTTCTAAATTTGTGGTATCAATCTCTGTTTTCCATGTGGTCTTCTCTGTTGTATCATCTTCAGATACAAGCATTTTTTTGATACCAAGTTCAATCTGCGGTTTATCGACATTAACCGTTGCCGGCACTCTTGTCGTTGTACCATTCTGTGTACCAATAACCGTATTTCTCAAAGTTGCCCCTGCATCCGGAATAGTACCTGTTGCCGTTGAATAGTAAGTTATTCTAAATTCATCATCCAAGGCATCTCCAGGTAATGTATATGTGAAATTATTTGCTGAAACGACATTTAAACCATCTTTTGTAAGGTCCGGATGAATATAGTCGTTAAATACAGTCGTCCACTGCCCTGCATTGGTATCTCTTCTTTCGATAATCATTTTGCCGGACAATTCCTGTGCAACCGGCCTTACAGCCAAAAGATCATTAAGAACCATACCGCTTAAATCGCTTTTCGGTTCTGTATCATTCATATTAATTACCCATTTAATATCACCATATTTCTTTTCCGCAGCGGTCGTTACTGTACCGGATTTCTTTATCTCTACGGATTTAGGATAGGTAACCGTTGTGGTGTTTTCTGGTGCATCCCCGGTGTTTCCCGTCCAGTTCACCGATGCGGTATTGGCATTTCCTGCTGCCGCTCCACTCGGATTATCCAGTCTTGCTGAATAGATAATAGTATAGGTCCCCGGTTTTAAATTCCCCATAGGAATGGTTGCCACATTTCCTTCAAAAGTCACTTTTCCCAGTTCTGCTGTGCTTCCCTGAGGCTGTGCCTTTAACTCGAAGCTGTTTTTTACAAATGAAAAATTAGCACCTAACGTATCTGTGACCGTTACACCATTAACGATGGTATCACCATCGACAACAACATCCACTTTGAAGTCTGCATAATATTCCTCATAAACATGACCACTTGCAACATCCGTCACCTGCTCTATACGAAGCTGATTACTCTCCCCGGAACTGCTGGTTACTGTTTTTCCAATACTTCCTATCGTACTCGGTATAAGAATATTGTAAGGTCCTTTATCATTGCCACCTGGGAACTCAAAAGTTACCGTTTCCTTTGGCTCATCAATCTTATCCATATCCAGCTTCACTTCAAATTTAAAAGCACCTTCAATATCTTTCAACGTTTCCCCTGGCACCGGGGTCAGAAAGGTATCATAAAAAGAAAAGGTCATTAAATTATTCGCATCAATCTCATACGTACCGACCTGGTCATTGGTCAATGACAGCACAGCTCCGGAGGTGAAAAATCCCTTAAGAACTGATGGTAACTGATATGTAATCTCATCTTCGGAAGATGTCGGACGATTTGTATTATCAATTTTATAATTTATGGTAAGTGTTAATGTATCTTCCGGCGTATAATAGTTGTCTCCAAATCCATCTGTAGCTGCCTCCGGACTTAATTCAACGCTTAAACTTCCATTCGGCTTAACAATATTCTCCAACTGTTTTTTTTCTGTCCATCTCGGCTGAGGTTCATTAAAACTTTCCGGTGTCAGAGTTTCCGACGCCTCTTCTAATGTCTCCTCAACGCTGCTTTCAACAGATTCTTTGCGCTCTGTCTCTTTACTTTCTGTTGATTCATCTGTCTCTTCTTTTGTCTCTGTTATTGTATTCGTAGTGTTGGATTCCTCTGTCTTATCTTCTGCTGAAACAAGAATTGAACTTCCCATCATCACGAATATAAGAAGAAATGCCAGACATCTTTTTATCCCCTGCATTCTTTTTCTCATCGTAATTTTGTCCTCCCTGATTAAATGTAAATCTACTATATTGTAACGCACCATCCTCTTTTTTTCAAATTAATTTCCTGTCGAGCAAAAAAGCCCCCTGTTCCGGGCTCATGCGTTTTGTCGCTTTTCCCGAATACAGAGGGCTTTTTGAATTTATTTTATGCCTCTTCTTCAACCACTCGAATCTCTTTTGAAGCCACTTCTTCTTTTATAGCCTCAATAAAGCTCTGAAGTTCTTTCTGACCCTCATCCCCTTTAAAACGGCTGCGTACAGAAACGACTCTGTCCTCTTCTTCTTTTGCTCCAACAACAAGCATGTAAGGAATCTTCTGAAGTCTTGCCTCACGAATCTTATAACCAATCTTCTCGGCACGGGTATCTACTTCGGCACGAATACCGGACTCTTTTAACTGAGCCAGTACTTCTTCCGCATAATCCATGTATTTATCAGAAATCGGCAGAACTTTTACCTGAACAGGTGCAAGCCATGTAGGGAATGCTCCTGCAAAATGCTCGATAAGAATACCGATAAAACGTTCAACAGAGCCAAAAGCTACACGGTGAATCATAATCGGACGATGTTTCTTACCATCCTGAGCGATGTATTCGAGTTCGAAACGCTGTGGAAGCTGGAAATCGAGCTGAATAGTTCCACACTGCCATGTTCTTCCAATAGAATCTTCCAGATGGAAATCAATCTTAGGACCGTAGAAAGCACCATCGCCTTCGTTAATAACATAGTCTAATCCCAAATCATCAAGAGCACCCTGAAGTCCTTCTGTAGCCATCTTCCAATCTTCATCACTACCCATAGAATCTTCCGGTCTTGTCGAAAGTTCTACATGATATTTAAATCCAAATAACTGGTATACTTCATCAATCAATCTGGCAACGCCTTTAATCTCATCGCGAATCTGCTCCGGTGTCATGAAAATATGAGCATCATCCTGTGTAAAGCAGCGAACACGCATCAGGCCGTGAAGCTGACCGGATTTCTCATGGCGATGAACCAGACCAAGTTCACCCATACGAAGTGGTAAATCTCTATAGGAACGTGGTTCTGCCTGATATGCCAGAATTCCACCAGGGCAATTCATAGGCTTAATAGCAAAGTCGGTCTCATCAATAACCGTTGTATACATATTCTCTTTATAATGGTCCCAATGTCCTGATGTTTCCCAAAGATGACGGCTCAGCATAATCGGTGTAGAAATCTCTACATAACCTGCTTTTGTATGAATATCTCTCCAGTAATCCAGTAAGAGATTTTTCAAAATCATACCCTTTGGAAGGAAGAATGGGAATCCAGGTCCTTCTTCACGCATCATAAACAAGCCCAGTTCCTTACCAAGTTTACGATGATCACGTTTCTTAGCCTCTTCGATACGCTCCAGATGGATGTCCAAATCTGCTTTCTTTGTAAATGCTGTACCATAAATACGAGTCAGCATCTTGTTCTTTTCACTTCCTCGCCAGTAAGCACCTGCAAGGCTTGTCAATTTAAAAGCTTTTACCGGTTTTGTTGTCATCAGATGAGGGCCTGCACAGAGGTCAACGAATTCACCCTGTTCATAGAAACTGATTTCAGCATCTTCCGGAAGGTCTTCAATTAATTCAACTTTATAAGGTTCTTCTTTTTCTTTAAAAAATGCTATAGCATCCGCTCTGCTCTTTGTAAAACGTGTGATTGGAAGGGCTTCCTTAACAACCTTCTTCATCTCAGCTTCGATTTTCTCTAAGTCATCACTTGTCAATGGCACATCACTGTCGATATCATAGTAAAATCCATCAGCAATAGAAGGTCCGATAGCCAGTTTGGCATTTGGATAGAGACGCTTAATCGCCTGAGCCATAATATGAGATGTGGTATGACGGAAAGCCGCAGCTCCTCCCTCTGTATCAAATGTTAAAATATTTAAATCGCAGTCGTTATCAATCACTGTACGAAGGTCTACAACCTCACCGTTTAATTCTCCGGCACAGGCAACTCTTGCCAGTCCTTCTGAAATATCTTTTGCAATGTCAATGACAGCCATAGGCTGTGCATACTCTTTCACAGAGCCATCTTTTAATGTTACTTTCATTGTTCTTTCTCCTTTCGCTTACTCTTTATCATTAATTCAGACTATCCGATAAAAAAGGATATAAAAAAAGTCCTCTTTCTATCTTCTGTCTGATAGAAAGGGACGAGTAATCTCGCGGTTCCACCCTTTTTGTTTCGCATCTGATGCGACAACCCACTTCATTAAAGACGATAACGGAATCACCGGACTTGATCAGAGCCACTCCGAGGTAGTTTTCAGACACTTCCCAACAGGACACTTCCAGCATACGGTCCCTCTCTGTGATGTTTCATATCTTACTCTTCTCATCTACGCGTTGGTTTCATTATAATCTTATGAAAAATCCTTGTCAAGACGAAGTTTCTATGCTATTCTGAATTTAGACATTTAGACAGTTGTCTAAATATCTAAATTATAATTATCGAATTAAGAAAGGATGTGTCATTATGAAAAAAAGAATGCTCGGTTTGCTCCTTATAGGCAGTATTATCTTAGCCTCTGCAGGATGTTCCTCTGCCCCGACTGCTACAACAGCTGCTGAAACAGAATCCAGTGATTTAACCGAAAGCTTAACAGAAATAGATCTAGCCCTTCCTGTAGCCGGCCATGAGGGCTGGGAACTTCCCGGAACTCTGACACTGCCTGAGGGTGATGGACCATTCCCTGCCGTTGTTCTTGTCCATGGTTCCGGTCCGAATGACAGAGACGAAACCATATACCAGAACAAGCCCTTCAGAGACCTGGCCAATACCCTGGCACAAAAGGGTATTGCAGTTTACCGTTACGATAAACGAACCAATATTTACGGTCAGGACATGGTTTCTGATATTAATTTGACTTTGGAAGATGAAACAGTCATTGATGCTGCAAATGCCCTGGCACTTTTAAAGGAACAGCCGGATATTGACTCCTCACGGATATTTGTTCTTGGACACAGCCTTGGCGGAGATGCTCTTCCGAGAATTAATCAGTTATTGGCAGATTCAGGTAATACCGCTGCCGGCTATATCTTTTTTGCCGCCCCTGCCAGACAGCTTTCCGATATTATGCGTGAACAGTACGACTATATCTACTCTCTCATGCCGGTCTTAACCAATGACCAGCAGGCTCAGAAAGAAGAAGCTTATAGCCAGTTAGACCGCTTGCAGGAATTGGATTCACTGGACGACTCCAAGCCTATCCTCGGCGCCTATCCTGCTTATTGGAAATACCTTCGCGGTTATGATCAGGTTCAGACAGCCGACGCTATTACGTCACCTTGTCTTGTGCTTCAGGGCGAAGAAGATTATCAGGTTACCATGGAGGATTTTAATATCTGGAAAGGCGCCTATGGCGACCGTGAAAACTGGACCTTTAAATCCTATGCCGGTCTGACGCATCTTTTCACCCCTGGTAAAAAGGAAAATGCTTCTGCCGCCTATTTGAAAGCCCAGACAGTTGACACCCGGGTCATAGCAGATATTGCAGATTTTATTACAACTCACTAAGGAAGCATCAAAGGAGGACTATCTATGAACGATGCATTTAAAGCCCTGGCCGACCCAACCCGTCGCCAGATGCTCAAGCTTCTTCAGAAAAAAGAAATGTCTGCCGGGGAAATTGCCCAATGTTTTAATATGACTAAGCCATCTATAAGCCACCATTTAAATGTTTTAAAAAATTGTGGCCTTGTGCTGGATGAACGTCAGGGCCAAAATATTATTTACAGTCTGAATATAACCGTTTTTCAGGATTTAATCCGCTGGTTTTTTGATTTCCGTCAGGTGGAACCATCTGACGATTCTATGAATGACAAGGAGAATTGAAATGAAGAAGATATTTACTAAAACCGCACTTATATTACTTATTATTGCCGTTGTCTCTTTTATCGGCCATCTGTTTATCTATTCCAAATTGCCTGCACAGATACCGATCCAATGGGGTTCTGACGGTTCAGTGAATTCTTACGGTGAAAAATATATGGATTTAGTTCTGGCCGGAATTCCTATCGGAATTATAATCCTGATGTCAGTTTCGCCTCATATGGACCCCCGAAAAGCAAGTTATCTCAAGCATGCCGGGGCCTATAATATCCTTATGATTGGTGTTTCTCTATTACTGGTTGCCTGCAGCTGGCTCAGTGCTTTAGCTGCTTTAGGATATAATGTAAACATACAGACACTTGTCCCTGTAGCTGTCGGAATCCTTTTTATCGTCATTGGCAATCGAATGCCTCAGATTCGCTCAAACTACTTCTTCGGCATCAAAACACCATGGACTTTAGAGAATCCCGATGTCTGGCGCAAAACCCATAAATTCGGCGGCATCCTGTTCTGTATGATTGGTATTGTTTTTATCGTTGTGGCTTTTTTACCATACAAAGCCCTCACCAGTATTATTATAGCACCATTTATTATCGGTTCCGTTGTTCTTATGTACCTCTATTCCTATATCATCTATAAAAAAATAAAGGCTTAGATATTTAAAACCGTGGACGAATTATCTTCATCCACGGTTTCTTATATGTTATTCTAAAAATTCTTTAACCGCTCGGTTAAAAGCTCCCGGATTCTTCGCCGCAATAAAATGATTGCCCTGAATAAATTTCAGAACGGCATTTGGCAGACTTTCAAAAATCAGCCGCGTGTGGGACTCCTTAATCATGTCCTTTGTACCTGCTATAACCAGAGTTCTTATCTCTAGTTTCCCCAATTCCCGGGGATTGATGTTTGGCTGGTCATGCATCAGACCGAGCATCTCTGCTTTTTTCCCGGCTGTAGAGCTCTTTCCCGCCAGATAATGATTTATCCCGTAGGCAATTTCAATTGGAATCTGTACCGAAGCTTTCACACCACCTGTATCTAAATCAGCTCCATTTAAAATCAAACGCTCTACCCACTCCGGATATTTTAATGCCAAAAGCAATGCAACATTGGCCCCATCTGAAAATCCAAGAATATGAGCTTTATCAATGCCTCTTTCATCCATGAAATCATGTAAATCCTCTGCAAACTGAACTAATGTGAATTCAGCTGTTCCCCTCGGTGAAAAGCCATGTCCCCGGGTATCCACTGCAATTACCCGGTAAAATTTAGAGAAGAATTTTATCTGATGAAAAAAATAGGCACTGCTTTCGTTATTCCCACGAAGAAGAATAAGGGGATAACCACTCCCTTCTTCCCTGTAATGAAGATGTATATCCATATGTATCACCCGCTCTGTTTTTCTTCCATTCTATCACTATATACCTAAAAAGGCACGTCAATTAACTGACGTGCCTCTAATTTCTCTGATTACTTGATTTTCTCAGCCTGAAACGCTTTTACAGCCGCTTCCAGAAGGTCTACAGAGCCCTGCAGTCCATAGGCACCACGATTTATGATTAAATCTTTGCCATCCGAACGACTCCACCTTCCTTTGGAATAATAGTTGTAATAAGCATTTCGCTCCGTATCCATCCGTTTTACCAGCTTTGCAGCTGCTTCCGGAGTAATACCATGTTTTTTCGCTATTAAGTCGGCCCTTGCTTCAAAAGGTGCACCAATCAATACTTTCATACAATTGGTTTCATCTTTTAAAATATAGTCTGCAAGACGTCCAATAATGATACAGGATTCTCTCTCAGCCAGCAGGCGTATAACCTTTGACTGAGCTTTAAACACCTTGTCATTGTTCGTTCCCGGATCTGTGCGAAATGGCATATAGGATGCAAGAAAATGATTTGTAACCGCTTCATCCGCACTTGCTACCGTCTTCTCTTCCAGACCGCTTTCTTTTGCTGCCATCAGAATCAAATCTTTATCATAAAGTTTAATACCCAAGCGTTCCGAAAGTTCCTTGCCAATCTCATGGCCCTCACTTCCGAATTCACGGCAAATTGTAATTATAAAATTTCCAGCCATCTCCTGTTCCCCTTTCCCTTACGCTAAGCAACTGCCAGATGTTTCTGATAGGAACGAACACCACAGGACAATATGAAATTCAGTACAAAATATGTCAATAATACAAATCCATACAATGCAATAATCTGTGTAATGCCCGTTGCTGAACCAAGAACAACCGAACTGTTACGCATAAATTCATGAATATCTACAGCCTTCAGATAAGACGTATCTTTGATAATTGTCGTACACTGGGATAACAGTGCCGGAATAATCATTTTAAAAGCCTGTGGCAGAATAATGTGCCACATCGTCTGAAGGAAACTAAATCCCTGAGAAGCTGCACCTTCAAACTGTCCTTTTGGAATGGCATTTAAACCGCCTCGGACAATCTCGGCTACAACTGCCGATGTAAAAAGGGTAAAGGCAAGAATACTGATGATGACAGCATTTCCTTTAAGGGTAAAACGCAAAAGAAAAATCCATAAAAGGTTGGGCGTACACCGGAACAGCTCAATATACGCTGAAGCGAATACTGAAAGGAAACGCCATTTTCCACGGCAGTAATTTCGGAACATTGCAAGCACCGTTCCAAAAATAACACTTAAAAATGCTGTGGCCAGAGAAATGACAATCGTCATTCCCAATCCATTTAACATAAAGATAAGATTGGCCTTTGAAAAAATTTCTCCCATTTAAGCCACCTCCATCTTCTTTTTCTTTTTAGGCTGTGGTGTCTTTTTCGCATTCTCTTCCAATTTTCTGGCCAGAGTTGCCAACGGGAAGCAAATGATAAAATAAAGAACACAACATATAATATATCCCTGCAGATGTCCACTGTTACTTACATAATTATCTGCATGATACATCAAGTCGCCTCCGGCAACCAATGCCAGAACCGATGTATTTTTTACAAGATTCAATGCCTGATTTGCTAACGGCGGCATAATAATCTTTAAAGTCTGGGGGAGCACAATATAACGCATGGCCTGCAGGCTGGTAAATCCCTGAGAATGGGCAGCCTCATACTGTCCTTTTGGTACAGCTTCAAGACCTGTACGGATAACTTCCGCAATATATGCCCCATGATACAATCCAACACCGCAGACGCCCAGAAGAAGTTTTGAAAGTCGTACCGGACGGCTTGCGCCCAAAAGGGTCTTTAAAATTATCGGAAGACCATTGTAATAGAAAAACACCTGTACAACTAAAGGTGTATTTTGAAAAAATTCCACATATATTCTGGAAATCACCTGTAAAGCTTTAATTTTTGTTGTGGATAAAACACCGAATATAACGCCAAGAACAAGGGCAACAATCAGGCCGACAATCATAACTTTGAGAGTCATCAGCATTCCTTCGCCAAAAGTATCCATACTTTCAAATGCTTTTTCCCAGCGGTCCGGGTTAAAAAGACCTTCTACCATAACATCACTCACCTATCTTTAAAATCACCGCCACGGACCTGCCGCAGCGGTGAAGGGATTCAATAAAAATTATTCAATTCCCCATTTTTTAATCAGTTCATCCATACTGCCATCAGCTTTCATATCTGTAACTACTTTATCAACAACTTCTGCTAATTCTGTATTGCTTAAAGCTGTTGCAACGCCGTAATCCTGAGTACCAAAACGTTCTGGAAGAATCATTGTTGTGTCGTCGTTATATCCTGCAAGAATCGCACGGTCTACAGAGAAGATATCAATATTTCCTGCACTCAATGCTGCGCTTAATGCTGGATATCCATCAAATTCCTGGAACTCTACTGTAATTCCCAGATTGTTTTCATCAATATATGCCTGAATCGCATCTTTTGTTGTAGAACCCTGTGCAACACCAATGATAGCACCATCAATGTCTTCCATAGATGTATATCCTGTTGCTGTCAGACACATTAAACCAAGGGCATCCTGGAAATATGGTGTGGAGAAGTTCCATGATTCTTTACGTTCGTCTGTAATTGTATATGTAGCTGCAACCATATCTACTTCACCATTATCAAGTAATGGTCCTCTTGTTTTTGCAGTAACACCCTGGAATTCAACAAGTCCCTGCTCTTTAGCTTCTTCTGCCGTTACACCAAAGATTTCACCAGCGATTGCATAAGACAAATCAATTTCAAGACCTTCATATTCGCCTGTAGATGTATTCTGATAACCAAAAGAAGGTACATCCACTTTACATCCAACTTTCAATTTGCCGGCATCAACGATTTTTTGAACACCACCTGCTGTTGTTGCTGCTGCCGTTGTTTCGCCAGTCGTTTCAGCTGTTGTCTCCGTTTTTGTTTCTGCTTTTGTTTCCTTGCTTGAACTGCTGCCGCATCCACTTAAAAGTGCTGCTGCCATACAGCCAATCAATGCCACTGATAATACTCTCTTTTTCATATCTTTTCCTCCTAATTCAATGAAATTCAACGCTTTATAGCAAACGGTTCCACCGTCTGTTATCTTAAAATTTTGCTGAAGAACAACTTGGTTCTGTCATTTTCCGGATTGTCAAAGAAATGTTCCGGTGTTCCCTCTTCCACAATCTGACCATCATCCATGAAAATAACTCGGTCTGCCACCTGACGGGCAAATCCCATCTCATGCGTTACACAAATCATCGTAATATTTTCTTTGGATAATTCAATCATAACATCAAGCACTTCCTGAACCATCTCAGGGTCTAAAGCACTGGTCGGCTCATCAAAAAGAATAATCGGCTGTTTTGTACAAAGTGCCCGTGCAATAGCAACACGCTGCTGCTGTCCACCGGAAAGATTCTGTGGATACTGGTCCGCTTTATTCTCAAGTCCTACCCTTTTAAGGTAAATCATCGCCTGCTCCTTAGCTGCTTCTTTGCTCATATGCTGTAACTTTATAGGAGCCAATGTAAGATTCTCTAAAACTGTCATATTCGGATATAAGTTGAATTGCTGAAATACCATAGATGAATATTTTTTCGCCATCTCCAGCTTATTCTTTTTCGTTACCAGAGTATCAGCAATATACACTTCTCCGGCAGTCGGTTCTTCAAGATGGTTAATACAGCGAATCAGTGTACTTTTACCGCTTCCACTAGGCCCGATAATAACCAGCTTTTCTCCCTCTTTAACTTCCAGATTAATATTCTTCAGCACATGTAAATCGCCAAAGTATTTGTTTAAATCTACAATTTTTATCATACGCTCACTCCCACTTTTTTCTCTAAAAAAAACAAAAAGATGCCTTAAGCAATTGCTTAAGGCATCTTCGCCAAATATCTTATATATTTTATGGGAATTATAACCGAATTTTCTCCGGTTGTCAATTACAAATTTCTCCAAATGAGGAAATTTTTATCCTTTTTTAAACGACACATCCCCGTCCCGTCTGTTTCGCCTGGTAAAGACGGCGGTCTGCCTGATCAATCAAGTCAACAGCCTCAACATCTGAAAACTCATCCGTGGAAACACAACCGGCGCTAATCCCAATATTCAGGTTCTCCACATTCTCAATCTGAATATGCTTAACCAGATGTGAAACTTCCTCCACATGGTTTTTCAGTTCGGACAGTTCAATATTCTGACAGACAATAAGAAATTCATCGCCGCCAAATCTGGCCACAAAGTCACCCTTACGAATAGTGACATTATCTTCAAGCATTTTGGCCACCGCCTTTAATACTTTATCTCCAACTAAATGTCCATAGGTATCATTGAGACGCTTGAACATATCAATATCCACCATCGCAATTCCCAAATGACTGTCATCCTTCTCTGCCTTATCCAGAAGCGCCTTCAGATGACTGTCAATATATCTTCGGTTATGTACATTTGTCAGTTCATCCCGCTCCAGCTGTTGATGTATAGCATCGAGATTTGTATAGAGCATCTGTTTATCAAAGACATTATCCACATACTCATCTTCCAGTTTTGTCACCATTTCAATGACCGCCCCGCCATCGGCAAAGGGAACATATTCTGAAATAACAAAATAGAGGCCGTTTTCAGAATATTCTAACTTAGAATATCTGGCTTTGTCATAAAGAGCCCGCAAGGAGATGCAGTTATTACATCGGGTAGCCTTACCCCATACAGCATAGCAGGCATGAATATCACATTCACTGAGTACCTCTTCACCACACACAAGGGTATGCTCCGGTTCAACCAGGCGCACGATATCAAAATGGGGTCTTAAGTCTGCAACCATGTGCATTGCTCTCTCTGAAAGAGACTGCCCATTCTCACCCTGCTTTAGCTGGAAAAGCTGATGACTTGCAACGACATTATGCACCCGGTGCTTAATAATATCCGGATTATAAGGCTTTGAAATAAAATCATCTGCTTTCATCTCTAACGCCCTCTGCTCACTGTCCAAATCCCCCTGAGATGTAATAATAACAGGCAGCTCACACATACGTTCATCGCCACGAATTTTGTCCAACAGCTGAAATCCATCCATAACCGGCATTAGTAAATCCAGCAAAATTATTTCAACATCCTGATAGTGTTCTTCCAAATATTCCCATGCCGTATGACCATTTTCCTTTTCAACAATCTGATAAACCCCTTCAAAGGTTCCCGCCAACACAGCACGGTTTAATTCAATATCGTCTACAATTAACATTGTTCTGTCTGAAGCATCAATAACCTCTTCTTCGGCCACATATTCCTGTACCGTGCGGCTTGTGCATATCATCTCTGTAATATTTGAAGTCTTTAACAGCGTTTCAAAATCATCTTTTGTCATAGGCTTTGCATAATAAAAGCCCTGGACATAATTACAGTCCATCGAACGAAGAATCGCAATCTGTCCACTTGTTTCCACACCTTCGGCCACGACTGCGAGATTCAGCCATTTTGCAAGACTTATAACAAAACTCAATATACCCTTTCCAGAAGTCTTGTTTGTTTCGCTCTGAACAAAGTGCATATCCAGTTTCAAAATATCCACAGGCATCTCTGCCAGCATATTCAAAAAAGAATAACCACTGCCAAAGTCATCCATTTCAATAATGAAACCAATATCTCTCAGCTTATTAACTACCAGAATAATCTGGTTTGGATTATCTGTGTAAGCTGACTCCGTAATCTCCAGATGTAAATAACGTATTGGAATTTCATATTTTGCCAGCAGTCCAAGAAGAATGTCTGCCAGCTTTGGATTATAAATATCCGCACGGGAAACGTTCACAGAAACAGCTATTTCCGGATAACCTTTATTCATCCATTCACGAATATCCTGACAGGCTCTTTCCCAGACATACTGGTCCAACTGGGAAATAAAGCCATTTCTTTCAAAAAGCGGCACAAATATCCCCGGTGAAAGCATTCCCTTTTCCGGATGAATCCAACGTACCAAAGCTTCTGCTCCGGCCACCATTTCATTGTTCAAATCGTATTTCGGCTGATAGTAAACCTGAAACTGTTCATTCTCCAAGGCGGTGCGCATATTACTTGTAATAAACTGTTCTTCCATAAGTTTCTGACGAATCGAATCATCAGAATAGAAGAAGGGCGAATTATACATTCCTTTGTTCTTTTCCGCTGCAAGCTGGGCACGGTCACACATAACACTGACTGGCAGTGTATTGTCCTTGATAAAATAAATACCACAATGAATTTTAACATCCATATCTATCGGGAACTCATTCACCTTACGCATCCACGGAGAAAATAATTCTGCCCGGTATTCATCCCTGTGCTTTGTCAGAAAATAAAACATATCCGCATTAAAGCGAGCTGCCAGAACCGAACGCGTGGAATTTTGAAGCAGCTCGGCGATATATCTCAACAGTTCATCCCCCTTGGCGAAGCCGTAGGTTTCATTAATCAGCTTAAAACACTCAATACCAAAACAAATCAAATCATATTGCTGTGAAGAATTCTGCTGGAGCTGAATGGACACGTTTTCAATGAAAAACTGCTTGTTATACAGTCCCGTTAATTCATCCTTTTCAACTTTGTTTATTAATGCAGCGGTTTCCCTTAACTTAATAATATTACTCAGACGCCTCAGAATAATCTCGCCTTTGTAAGGCTTAGCAACAAAATCCTGCGCCCCCAATTCCAGTGCCTGAACTTCTGCTTCATCACTATCCTGCTGGGAGGATACAACGACTGGAATTTTTGAAAGCAGCGGGTCCTTCTGCATTGCTTCCAAAACCTCATACCCATTCATTACCGGCATAATAATATCTAAAAGGATAGCTGAAATATCTTCTTTCCGCTCTTCAAGAATGCTCATGGCTTCTTTTCCATTCGCTGCTTCCAGAACATTATACTCTTCCTTCAACAAACGATTTAAAATACTTCTGTTGATGACCTGATCATCTACAATCAGAATCGTACGCTTCATGATATTTCACCTTCCTTTGCCGGCAAATGCTTTCGAATTGTCTGATACAGCTGCTTTGTCTTTATCGGTTTCGACAAATGTTCATTCATACCGCATTTCAAGGACTTCTCTATATCCTCCGGAAATGCATTGGCACTAACTGCGATAATTGGAATATCTTTTGCCTCCGGGTGGTTTCCGCTGCGTATTGCCATAGTTGCTTCATATCCATTCATCACCGGCATTTGAATATCCATTAAAATAACCTTATAAGTTCCTGCTTTACTGGCATTAAATGCCTCTACCGCTTCGCTGCCATTTTCATAAAGATCTACTTCTATGTTGGCCCTCTTTAAAATACGCATTAAGATATCTGAATTAATTTTATTATCTTCGACAATCATAACCCGAATGCCTTCAAAATCCTCTTCAGGAATATTCTTGTCATCCACCTTGTATTCGCCAAATTCCTCAAGAATAGCATTCAAAAGAACCGATTGGAAAATTGGTTTATACAATACATGGCTGATTTCACTTTTTTCGCTCAGCATTTCCTGCTGTTTTGTGCTGGCTGTCAGCACAAAAATCTTTGGAGACATATTCAACTCAGAAATTGTTTTTAGCAGATTCGTATCTGTATCCAACAGCTTTTCATCCAACAGGCAGAGTGAATAGGCGTAATCACCTGTACTTCTGCTCAAAATCCTTTTGATAAGTTTGTCGCCTTCGGTCTGTATATCACTCTTTATACCAAAGCGTTTCAAAGTTGTTTTCAACTGCTTATTCTCTTCTTCATCGATGCCACCAATCATCACCCGGACATAGGATAAATCAACTTTCTCCTCGACGACCTGACTGGTGCTGGCAAGCTTCAATGGAAGATATATTATAAAACAACTTCCTTGGCCTAAAGCACTTGTTACTTCCATCCGTCCACCCATTGCATCCAAATAATACTTTGTCAGATACAGTCCAAGTCCAAGTCCACCGTGGGTACGTGAATAAGCCTTATCATCCTGTTGGAACGGTGCGCAGACCTTTTCAAGATACTCTTCCGACATTCCGCGTCCTGTATCCTCTGCTTTAAAGATAAACTCAAGATTTCCCTCTTCTGTCTTCTGCTGCGTCACATCCGCTTTGACATGTCCTCCCTTATCTGTAAACTTCACTGCATTTGAAAGGATGTTCTGCATAATCTGCAGCAGTCTTAAATTATCACCTACAACATATTCATGCTCAACGTCATGCAGTGTAAATTCAAAGTCCACACCTTTTTTCTCTGCTTCAACAGAAATATTCTGTTCCAAATCCCATATTGTATTTTTAAGGTCAAATATTTCATTCTTTAAATTCGTTGAATTCGAAGCAATCTGGGTATAATCAAGCATATCCTCTGCAATACGCGAAAGTTGTTTCGCTGCCTGGCGGGAGCGGTTCAGATATTCTGTTTCTAAACCATTTCCTTTGCACTGCTCTGCTGCCAGATTCAGATATCCGACAACCGCATTTAAAGGCGTCCTCAGTTCATGACTAATCATCATGAAAAACTCTGTCCTTGCTGCACTGGTCTCCGCATCCTTCTCCAGCTCTTTACTGACACGAACACGTCTCGCATGCATAACATAGGCTGTGAAAATGATGCTCACCATCAAAAGTGCCATAATAACAAACAATGCCGGATTGGAATATACCAGTCCCTTCAGACTTGCCCTCTGTTCCGCGATGGAATTCGTAATAACAATCTGCTTCATATCTTTTGAATCAATACAAAGAAGGGATTTATCTATAATTCCAAGTAAAGGCTGATCCGAATCCTTGTAAACTGCAAAGGCAAGATTCTCATCATAGGCTGAATTAGCTGTTGCAAAAAGGTTGCTGTATTCCAACATAGATAGATAATAGGTTGCTACAAGTTCATTGACAAAGGTTGCGTCCGCCTTTCCCTCATTAATTGCACGCAGGCAGTCCTCAACGGTGTCATAATAAGTTACCTGTTCTTCCGGGAAGTCATTACGCATACACCAGCTTATATAAAATCTGTAAGGTAGGGCAATACGCATATCCTCTGTGCTCTGGGTCTGATGGGTACTTCGCTTCGTCACCATAACAACCGAAGCATCGACAATATGATTTGTCATAAAGACGTTTTGATTCACCGCCCATGTATTATCATCAGCCAGAATCGCCAGCACATTATTCTCCATCTCCGGATGTTCAACGACAAGAGCATTAAATTCATCCTCTGTATAGTAGACAAACTTAAGGCCGCAGTATTCTTTAATTTTATCCAGAACATCTACAACAATTCCCCTAAATGTACCTGTCTCACTATCATACCAGGAAATTGGTGCCCAATAGGCATTCATAATGACATAAACTTCCTGTCCGGATTTAATATATTCCAGTTCATCTTTCGTAAAGGTTGCCGCTGCATTCGAGCCGGAGACCATATACTTTTCAGACATCTGGGTATAAAAATTTGGATTGTTGTCAACAATTTTCTGTAACGCATCATCCAGTTCTTCCAAGATATCCGGTCTGGATTTGGATACACCATAATAAAGAGGTATCTTATCCATGCGGGCTACAATCTTTGTGTTGCTATCCGAACTTACACTGGCTGTAAACATCATATCCACTTCACCAGATGCTAAAGCCGCCTGCATATCCGTCATGGAGTCATACTCGACAATATCCACCTGAAAATCATGTTCTGCACAGTAAGCATCAATCTCTGTATGGAGACTTCCCTTCAGAATGGCCACCTTGCATCCATTAAATTCTTCATAATCCTCATAATAGAGAGGAGCATCCGCTAATGCATATAATTCATTCTGCATATCACTTATAAAGTGTTTGGAAAACAGCATCTGCTCTGACCTTGCAGGTGTTTCTACAAGCCCACTGACAATGTCAATTTCTCCCGAGGCCAGCATCTTCAGACAATCCGCATAACTGGCTTCTACAAACTCATAATTCCACCGGGTATACTTTTGAATCTGCATATAATAGTCATAGCCATAGCCACTGTAAGAACCATCCTCACTGTGTCCCTGAAAGTTTTCTACCGGATAATAACCAATTCTGACCGTCTTTTCTTCCTCTGTATCCGTCGCATATGTTTTTTGCGATAGCAGTAATGGAAGGCATAAAACGAATGCAAGAAATGCAACCATGGCCCGTATATATTTTTTCTTTTTTATTTCCATATATCTGCACCACCATTTCAGATTTTCTAATCTGTTTTAATCTTTAGATATTTCTGTAACAACGCATACAGCTTGTCATAATTTATAGGTTTCGCAACGTGACCATTCATTCCACTGGCAAGGGCCGCAGTAACATCCTCTGTAAAAGCATTTGCCGTCATAGCTATAATAGGAATATCTTTTGCCTGCACATGGTTTGAACCACGAATAGCCTTTGTCGCTTCGTAACCATCCATCACCGGCATCTGAACATCCATCAGAATCACCTGATAAGTTCCCGGCTCCGAATGAACAAACTTTTCATAAGCCTCTTTGCCATCACCGGCGGCCTCTACGACTAAACCACTCTTTTCAAGAATAGAAATAGCAATTTCAAGGTTCATCGCATTATCCTCTGCTAGCAAAACATGTATACCTGAAAAATCTATCTTTTCCTCGGAATGAACACTATCCACGGTTGGGTCATATTTTCCAAAGGTATTCACCAGCAGGTCGAACATCGAGGACTGGAACAACGGTTTGGCAATCAGTTTATTAACGCCTGCCTCCATCGCCGCATCACGAATCTCACTGATATCATAAGCACTGGCAATAATAATCGGCATATCTTTATTGCATTCCTGACGGATACGTCTGGCTGTTTCTACGCCATTTAACCCTGGCATATTCCAGTCAATAAGGCACATATCGTATTCATAATCTGTACCTTCCCGCTTCTGTATCTGTCTTATAGCAGCTTCGCCACTGAGTACCACATCGCTCTTAACATGGCATCGTTTCAGCAGCATCTTCATATAATCACAGGAACGGCTTTCATCATCCACAACAAGGGCACGAATCTTTGAGAAATCACTTCTGCGCCCATCTGCCTTCTCAGCCGCTTCTACTTTCTGGAATGCCATATGTATCGTAAAGGTTGTACCTTTTCCTTCTTCGCTGGCCACCTGAATACTTCCACGCATCATTGTAACCAGGTTCTTTGTAATGGAAAGTCCAAGACCTGAACCACCATATTTTCTGGCAGTTTCTGCCTTTTCCTGCTCAAAAGGACTGAAAATACGCTGCATAAATTCCTGAGTCATACCAATACCTGTATCAGCCACTTCAAAACGCAGCCGCACCTGGTTGTCACCGCCCTCAAGCTGGGTAACTCTCAAAGAGATTGTTCCATCCTCTGGTGTAAACTTCATATAATTTGACAGAAGATTCATTAAAATCTGATTCAGTCGAAGGGAATCACCAATGACTCTTTCTTCCGTTAACTCCATTATTTCCACTTTGAAATCTATTCCCTTTTTCTTCGCCTGATTGTAAAACATCAGAGAAATAGCAGATAACAATTCTTTTAAATCAAAAGGCTCCGATGCTATTTTAATCTTACCGCTTTCAATAGCTGAAATATCCAGCACATCATTAATAATGTTCAGCAGATGCCTTGCCGCACTCTGGCATTTATCAATATAATCGCTCACCTTGACAGGTTCATTAACATAGTCCTGGGTAAGTGTTAAATAGCCAATCACCGCATTCAAAGGTGTTCGAATCTCATGGGACATTCTGGACATAAAGTTTCCTTTGGCTTCACTGGCTTCTTTAGCTACCTGAAGGGCATCCATCAATGCCTTGCGATTTGCCTCTTCCTTCTCTTTCAGTTCATTAATATTACGCTTAAACAGCATAACATTATATGGATGATGTTCATCCGGAATCATACCGTGAATCGTATAGATATACCACCGGTATTCGCCGTCTTTGCCTTTTCCCCGGGCCTCAAAAATATACTCTCTGCCCTTTTTAATAAGGTCATCCATCTGTTCTGGAGTCAGATTCTCTGCAACGTCTTTATAATCGTCAGGATGTAGGAATTTCTGATAATTATCTTCTGTCTTATATGGTGCTTCATCCATGCAAAGAACATCCTCTTTAAAATAGTATTCTTTGCTGGTCATTGCTTTTAGATTGATTTCCATGACACTTTCGTTATCACGGCATACATAGGTGAATAGACGCTGAATCTCTTTGGCACGCTCTTCATCCATCTTTCGTGCTTTTTTACGGAATAGTACCAAAACAAAACCGCTTGCTAATATGAGAAATGCCCCAACAATAATGATAAATGCTATTGGGTGATAATAAATCAATTCCATTAAGGAGACATTTTCCGCATTTGTCTCCGTGTATTCCACCGTACGGGCATCCACCCATGTCTGGTCAATGCTCACCACGGTTTTATTCAAAATTGAAAATAACACCGTGTCATTAATATCTGCAATACCTATACAGAAATCCGTATTGAAATCCGGTACCAACGTTGTCGTCAACTTGTGGGTAATATCCTCTTCCATGGTCTTTTCAGCTACATACGTATACAAATAGCAGGCATCCTGTTTTCCGTCTTTAACAGCCTGTACACATTCATCTCCCGTAGTATAGTAGACAATATCTGTATTTTTAAAAAAGGTTTTCTCTAATTTTGCTGCAATATCTGAATTAGCAATAGTTGCTACACTTTTGATTTCACCACTGAAATTATTTCGTGTGACCCTGGATATATTCGCACTGATATAGCTGTCTGTGATTCGATAGCCTTCATCCTCAGCCTGATTATAGTCAAATCGCATGTCCATACATAAATCTATGACATGATTCTTTCTGTATTGGGTATATTCTTCCCTGTCCGCTACATCAATAATCTCATATGGCAGTCCGGTCCGGTCTAAAATCTGAGTTGCCACATCACCGAATATTCCGGCAATTTTGCCATCTTCGTAATAAGAAAGCGGCGACCTGTCCGGATTAATAATAACTTTAAGGGTTCGTCCACTTGCTTTTAAATTGGCAATATACGTTCTTTCTTCCTCATTAAAGGCAACTTCATTGCTGGAATCTGTGCCATAATATTTATTTTCCAGTTCGTTCTGAAGACTTGGATTATCCTGATTTAATTTGTCAATGGCATCATTTACCTGGTCGAGGAGCTCCTGGTTTCCTTTTTTTACACAGACATAATAAGGTGAAAATCCAAATTCAGATACAATCCATTCATTATCCGTCACACGAAGACTGCTTGTTACAATGGCATCGATTCGTTCAGCCTGCAGTGCTTCTACAAGAGCTGTGGTACTATCAAACATAACCGATTCATAATTAAAACCTTTTTCCCTGGCAAATTCTTCAAAATCTGCATTTCGGCTGTTGCCTTCAATCATTCCGACACGAATCGTCCGGCTATCATCCTTTTCCTCTGCATGCACGGGAAAGCCAATTAAAAACGAACATATTATGCTTAAAAGGATAACAAAAGAAAGACCTTGTACGGACTTCTTCTTCATATTCATTTATTCTTTCACCGCCTCTGACCATTCCTTAAAGGACTCTTCAACAGCATCTATCTGACCTAATGCCGCATCGTTATTTCCGGCACGAAAATCCAGCAGCATATCCATACAGACATCCGCCAGTGGAAGTAACCCCAGATTCAATGCCACCCCTTTAAGTGTATGCACCTCTTTCATCGCTTTATCGCAGTCGCCGCTATCTACAGCTTTTCGCAGTTCAATAATATTTTTATTTTCAGGCAGCTGCCGCAGATATTCCAGATAGAGTTCTTCATCCCCCATCAGGCGTTCAAGCGTATCCTCCGCTTCAGCTCCCATATCTTCTAATTTGTCAAACAACTCATTTGCCATCTGTGATTCCCCCTTGTCATTTACTGATTATCCATTCTGGTAATTCCTATGTCCTCAAGATGCTTTAATGTACGCCGTTTAAAAGCCCCTTTATCTATAGGTGCTGTCAAAATATCTGCAACCTTCGCCATCATAGCCTGCTGATACTGTCTAAGTTCTCCTTCCGGACAGATAGCAAGAACGTTTTCCATCCGAATACCCTCTGTTTCCGAAATTTCTTTCCAAAACTGTTCCAGTTCTTCATCAGGATCCGTAGCATCTACATAAGCAACCACACATTCTTCAAGTGTGCTTTTTTTCATTCGTTTCAATTCCTTTAAATCAAGGACTTCTACAATACGCAACTCCAATGGAACAAGGGCATGAACCGCACTGCATACGCTGCGATTACGCCCAAGCAGCAATGCTGTCGGCCGTTCATCATCCGTCAGATTAATAGGCTCCTTACCATATTCCTGATATCTGGCTTTTCCACTATCCTTCGCCATATAAAGTGCTTCATCTGCTTTTTCAAAGAGTTCATCATAGTGGAATGGTTTGGAATCATTGGTGACAAAGCCAATACTCAGAGAAACATTCTCAGGGATTGTCAGATTCGGTTTATATTTCATTATCTGAACCAGCTCATTTACCTTTGTACGCACAAGTTCCAAAGAAGGTACATCCTGCATTAAAACAATAAATTCATCTCCACCAATACGCCCTACAATATCCGTTTTACGGAAATGACTCGAAATCAGGTCCGCTACAATACGAATCGTGTGATCTCCTGCAAGATGTCCTGAGGTATCATTAATCGATTTAAAATTATCGATATCAATTAGAATCAAAGCATGAAGTTCCTCTGGTTTTGACTGTAAAACCTCTTCAACTAATTTTTCAGATGTCGTTTTATTATAAAGGGACGTCATCTGATCCAATGCCGCCTTTGTCTTTAGCTTTTCCGCCTCTAATTCAACAGAAAGCAGGCGCTGATGAGAGGCCATAACATTGTCCACTCTGGAAAGCACAATTTCCGGAATAAAGGGTTTATTCACATAGTCATTTGCTCCCAGCTTAAATGCACGAATCTGGTCTTCCATAGCACCACTGCTTGTAATAACAACAACCGGTATATTTCTGGCATATTCAAGTTCTGCCCGTGCTTCCAGAACATCAAAGCCATCCATCACAGGCATAATCAGATCTAAGAGGATTACATCCACATTATCCCGACATATTTCCAGAGTTTCCAGAGCCTCTTTACCGTTATTTGCTTCTAAAATTGTATACTTATCCGAGAAAAGTATTTTTAAAATTTCCCGGTTCATCTCATTATCGTCGACAATAAGTATTGTATTCTCCATCAAGTTTCACTCCCTATGACTCATTTTTTTTGAGAAAATGCTGCTGTAATTTTATCAGCCTCTTTATGTATATCTTCTGCCATTTCAGCAATCAGTTTCGGATTATCCTTGCTGTAATCAATAATCATTGCAATTTTATGTAATTTCTCCGCTGAAGCACTTACCGCAGCCGCCAGCCGTTCATTCTGAATCGAACTAAGCGCACCGCCATTATCCTGTTTCAACAAATCCTTTTCCTGCTGGGATTCTTTCATGGCCAGAATATTATCCAGCCGCTTCTGAATAACAATAGGGTCATAAGGCTTTGATACAACGTCATCCGCGCCAAGAGCAAGGGCCTCTCTCTCTGTTTTCTCTTTCATAGAAGTGGCCACTAAAATACCCATGTAAGGGTTCTTCTTTTCTACATTTAATAACTGTAATATCTGTAAGCCTGTCATTCCCGGCATTATGATATCTAAAAGTAATGCATCTACATGGGTAGACCTCAATATCTCCATCGTTTCCATGCCGTCTTCGGCCTCCAGTACACTATAGGTACCATTCAGAAAACGTTTAATAACTGTGCGGTTCATTGCATCATCATCCGCCACAAGCAGCACTTTCTTTTCCATAACGAACCTCCCTTGTCACATGTAAAAAGGCATTCTCTGCGTTCTTTCATTACACTTGAGGAAATAAAAGCAGGAATGCCTTTGCATATCAATATTTCTCCAAATCCATCTGTATTCGATTTCAGAACCAAGATTGGAAATAATAACATCTTTGATAAAATTGTACAACAAAATCCCACAGATTTCAACTTATGTATACAAAATACAACAATATTTTATCAAAGTTTCGTATAAATTAATTGCATCCACCGGTTTTGCAAGATGGGCATTCATTCCTGCCTCTGCAGAAAGTTTCATATCATTCTCTGAAACATTTGCTGTCATGGCAATAATCGGAACTTTTTCTGCATCTTTACGCTTTAACCCACGGATTGCCTTTGCCGCTTCAATACCATTCATAACAGGCATTCGAATATCCATAAGTACCGCATCATAATAATTCTCACCGGAGGAAACAAACATGTCCAGTCCTTCTTTTCCATCTTTCGCCCAAAAGACCTCACATCCCACACGTTCCAATAATTTTCTGGATATTTCAGCATTCAGGTGATGGTCTTCACATAGTAGAATCTTTTTGCCGGCTAATTTGTCCATTTCATCCGCCTTTTTCTGTTCTTTCTGTTTTACAAAACCTGCCGCTGTCTTTTCGTCCACAAGCGGAATATTTAAAATCACAGTAAATTTTGAGCCCTTTTCCAGTTCGCTCTCGACTTCTATCCCTCCACCCATCAAATCAAGAAGGCTCTTTGTAATAGCCAGTCCAAGACCTGTGCCCGCATACTGGGCTGTCATATCATTTGCTTCCTGTTCATAAGGTGAAAAAATCTTGTGTTCAATATAATCCTTACTCATTCCAACACCATTATCTATAATATGGAAAAGCATGTGGGCTGTGTCCGCTTTATAAGAAAGCACTTCCATAGAGAATATAACTTTTCCGCCCTGAGGTGTGAATTTAATGGCATTTGAAATCAGATTAATAAATATCTGTTTTAACCGTACTTCATCGACATAAATATAGCCATCTAAGTTTGCATTCTTATTGACAATTTTAAAATCAACGCCCTTCTGCCGGGCCGTTGAACCTACCATAGCTACAATATTGTCCACAATCGTCCTGGTGCTATACACCACCGGAGACAGGGTCATCTTTCCGGCTTCAATACGCTGTAAATCCAAAATATCATTGATTAAGCTCAGCATGTATTCCCCTGAAGACTCAATCATCTCAATATTATGTCGGAGCGTATTCGTATCCGTTTCCCGCTTTGAAAGTTCTGTCATTCCCAGAATACCGTTCATTGGTGTCCGCATGTCATGACTCATTCTTGCAAAAAATTCCATCTTCGCATGATTTGCCTCTTCCAACTGGGCATTTTTCGCCGCAATTGCTTTCAAATTCTTTTTTTGAGCAGCCACATAGAGAAAAGCAGCTGTAATAACAAAAAGAACAAAGAGTGCTATAACACCAATAATTACACGATTTCTATATAAATTTTCTTTAAAAGAATAGTCATAATTATCACTCAGGGTATATTCATTAACAATATTATTCACCTTTCGGGAATCCATGGCTGCAATAGCTTTATTCAGAATTCCTGTGAGCATCGTAGCATCTTTCGATGTCCATAAGACATAATCTGCCGGAAAGGACTGACCATAGCTCATTGATAAATCTGTATAAAATGGACTTTTTAGCCGATAGGCTGCAATATAATAATTCAGGAAACAGACATCCGCCTCCCCGGTCTGAACTGCCTTCAAACACTCATCGATGGATGACTTGTAAACCGGCACGTAGTCTTCGACATATTGCTGGACTGCCACTTCCGAATTCTTATAATTCTCAATCAAAGCCACCCGATACTCCTGGTTATTGAAAAATGGCACCCCCGCCTTCGTAATGACAGACAGACTGGTGTCCAGAATAGGTCTTGAAACCTGTACCGTCTGATTGGCTGTATACCCTGTCTGTATGGCAGGCAGCACAATATCTACAAGGCCTTCCTCAAGGCTGTTCACCGGTGTGATTGCATTTGGCATCAGCTTATATTCCAGACTTACATTCATACTCCGTGCTATAGCATTCATAAGTGCTACCGCAATTCCCTCAGGTCTTCCGGTTTCAGAATTTGTCCGAATAATTGGATAGCAGTCCTCCCAATAGCCCACCTGCAGACTTGAAAGCTCCTGAATATAGGCTATCTCTTTTCTTGTAAACTGAGGCACATTGGAAATAACGCTGGTGCTGTAATATTCCTCGGCCAGTTCCTCTGCAAAATATGGATTCTCATTCCGAATCTGTACCATTGCCTCATTCAGTTCCTGGAGCATCTCCGTATTATCTTTGGATGTCATGAAATAGAAAGGGTCTGCGCCTTCCTTTCCAATAACTTTTAGATTCGTATGCAAAGCTAGACTGCCGCTGAGCATAATATCCACTTCACCGGATACAACAGCATTTAGGATAACCTCTTCTTTAGCATATTCACGAGTATCATATATGAATCCATGTTCCTGGGCATAGGATTTAAAGAAACCTATCTGAAAACTGCCCGCCAGAACACCTACTGTTTTTCCGTTAAAGCCTTCATAATCATTATAATAAAGTTCATCATTATCCAGTCTTGTATAAAGTACTGTTTGTTCAACGCCATTGGGAATATCCGTAAAAGCATAAACCGCCTCACGTTCCGGAGTCCGCTGGGCCGTGCCCACAAAGTCTATTTCTCCGGTCTTTAACATCTCCAGACAATTTTCCCAGGTATCATAAACATACTCATATCTCCATCCCGTATATTGGGATACCCAGTTAAGTATTTCAACCCCATAGCCCGAATAAGTTCCATAACCGTTTTCTTCAATAAAAGAGCCGTAATCGATATAGCCAATTCTTATCACTTCTGTATCATCTGCCGCTTCAGCATTCGACGGCATATTCCCCCAGACTGCCAAAAAAAATACTACAAAAACGAGAATTCGAGCCACTCGTCTTTTCTTCATGGCATGAACCTCCATCCCCCAAAAACATCTTACCTATACTATTTCTATATAAAAAGTATAGCACAAAAAAAGTAAGAATCAATCAATTGCTTTTTCCAGACAAACGAGCTGAACACCCTCAATTCCATTAAATTTACATGGCACTATCGACACTTCTGTATACCCGAGTTTCTTATACAGTTTTCTGGCCGTCTGATTCCTCTTATTAGTGTCCATGCGAAGATACCGGCATCCATGATCTAAGGCATATTTTTCATAAAAATCTACAAAGCTTGTGCCAAATCCATGACCACCCATTTGCGGAGAGACAACAAGTGTATGAAGAACCATCACTTCTTCATCCAAAGCCTTAAAATTCCAGGATGCATCCGAATACTCAGGCACCTGTATCTGATTAATCCGGCCAACTGCAACAATCCGTCCCCCAACCTCTTCCACAAACATATCCCCCGCTGCTATAGACGCTTTCGCTGTTGCCCGTGTCGGATAGATGGAACGCACCCAGCCAATCTTTGTCTCACCGGCTTCCTCCGCTGTATGAATCTCATTATATATAGCTGAAATATTATCCAAATCCTCTAAATCTGCTTTTCGAAACATATTCTCTCCTCATCCTGCAAATAAATCAAATATATACCATACAAAAAGACACTGTCCTAAAACAGTGCCTACAATATCATTGCAACCGGCTGCCATTTCACAGGCCCATAGCTTTGCGTCCCAGGATTTCTCCTGGTTTGCCTACTTATAAATTATATTCCGTTTATAAACGGAGACGGTGGGATTCGAACCCACGTGCCGGTAACCCGACAAACTGATTTCGAGTCAGTCCCGTTATGGCCACTTCGGTACGTCTCCATAAATAACCGCTCTGATTTCAGGTCAGAACGGTTATTATTATACTACATATTCCTATGTTTTTCAAACAAATTTTTATTATAACTCTGCATATCCGCCTGAAGCAATAAGCAGTGCACCTGCCAGAACAGCATCATCCAGAAAATAACTCTGCAAAATCTCATAACGGCCTTTATTAGCGATAAAGGCTAAGTCGTCTGTAAATCTGCGAAGCCGTTCGAAAAGAATGTCTCCCATCTTCGCAACACCACCGCCAATAACAATCCTGTCCACACCTTGTGCCGCCAGGACATTCGCTAAAGCCAAAGAAAAGGTCTGTCCGATTCGGTCCAATTCGGCATTGGCAAACCCATCACCTGCCTTTACAGCTTCTGCCAGATCCTGACAGCTTATCTGAGTCCTGTCCCCATCATGTTTGCCTGTCAGAATCGAATCTCCCGGAATATAGCCCTCTTGACGTAATCTGGTTTCGATACTTCTACCTGAACAGATTAATTCGGTCCGTGTATAAGCCCCCGGCAAAGCTGAAGTCCAGTCGGGCACCAGCATATTCCCAAGATATGAAGCACCATAGCCACTGCCATCATAGTACTTCCCATGAATAAAGAGTCCACCGCCAATGCCTGTACCAATATTCGTGTAAAAAAAGTTCTCCGATTTCTGTCCGGCACCTTTATAGAGTTCGGCAAAGCCACCTGTCACTGTATCATTAACTACAATAACAGGAAGATTGAATGCCTTCTCAAACCATCGTTTCAATTCAAAATCTTTCCATCCCGGTACCTGCAAAGAAGAAAGGACTCGTCCTGTTGATGTTTCCAGCGGACCACCAAAACCCACGCCAATCGCCTCTATTTTTCCGGCATAGTTACACATAGAAAGATAGTCGTGTATATTCTCCGCAAGCCATTCCAAAATATCCTCCGCCCCACGACGGTATTGTAACCGTACCTGACGGCGGTCAAGAATCGTCCCATCAGAAAGTCCTATGGCTATCTGCTGCTTTGTTCCTCCGATTTCCACACCAATAAAGCGGGAATTATTCATGCCATTTTGCACCGTATTTTTCCTCAATATCAGCAAGCATTGCTACACGTACAGCATGTCTTCCACCTTCATACTCAGCGGCAAAGAATTCATCTACAATCATTTTAGCCAGCTCAGAGCCAACAACTCTGGCTCCCATAGCAATGATATTCGCATTGTTGTGCTGTACCGTTAATCTTGCAGAGTATGGTTCACTGCATACTGCCGCACGGATACCCGGAACTTTATTCGCTGCCAGAGAAATACCAATACCTGTTCCACAGATTAATACACCCTTTTCAACATCGCCACGCATAACTGCTTCTGCAACTTTCAAACCGGGTTCCGGATAATTCACTTTCACAGTTGGGTCGAATGCACCGTAATCCACACATTCATAACCTTTCTCTGTTAAATGTTCCATTAAAATATTTTTTAATTCAATCGCTACATGGTCACAGCCAAATCCTACTTTCATCGTCTATACCTCCAACATAAAATTTAATTTTTGTGTTTACATCTTTTTTAGTATAGCATATTCCTTTCAAGGCTTCAATCGTCAGCATAGAGAAAGAGACCGGAAAAATCCGGTCTCTTCAGAGGTTATCCTTACAGATATTCGCAACCCTCTTTGCCTTTTATTTATTCTTTGACAACTAATGTGGAATCAACTGGTGTCATTTCTGGAATAACGCCAACTTCACCTTTAGTTCCGGCTTTAACAGCTTCTACTAACATTTCAAGACCTTTAGCGCCAACGCCTGCTGGATCCTGAGCAACTGTTGCAGATAAGTTACCTGCATTTACTGAATCAACAGCTTCTGTGTCACCATCTGTACCAACAACAAGGATTTCGCCAAGTTTGTCAGCGTTGACAACTGCCTGTAAAGCACCAAGAGCCATTGTATCATTACAGCAGTAGATACCCTTTAAGTCTGGGTTCTGCTGAATGTAGCTTGCTGCAATATCCAATGCTTTCTGACGATCCCAGTCTGCTGGAAGACTTCCAACAACTTCAAGACCAGCTGCTTTGAAAGCTTCTGTGGCACCATCTCTTCTGTCTTCACCTGAAGCGTTACCAGCTTTACCTTCGATAACAGCTACCTGGCTTCCTGCATCAACATTGTCGATGATATACTGAGCGCCTTTAGCACCAACAGCGATATTATCTGTTGTTACGAAACCAACAACAGCACCACCCTGTTTTGTTAATTCATCCATGTCAAATTTTTCATCAATATCAACGATTGTAATACCCTTTTCTGTAGCTTCAGCTACACCTGCTACAAGATTTACTGCAGACAGAGGTGCAATAGCGATACCTTTGTAACCTTTGTTGATACAGCTTTCAAGGATAGCAAGCTGTCCTTCTGTATCTTCTTCATTCTGAGCTGCATAGATATCCACTTTGATACCCATTTCTGCTGCTTTTTCTTCAACACCCTTCCACATCTTTACCCAGAAGTCACTTGCCTGTGTCTTCAAGATAACTGCGTACTCTGCGTCTCCTGTTGCTTCTGCAGTTGTTTCCCCCGCTGCAGCTGTTTCTGCTTTAGTTTCCGCTTTTGTCTCTTTTGTAGAACTTCCACAGCCAACGAGTGCTGCAACTACCATAGACATTGTAAGCGCTAAAGCTACAATTCTCTTCTTCATTTTTA
>SAAB01000155.1 GCA_009929615.1 Clostridia bacterium
ATTCAAACGGAATCACATCCCTTTAATGATTTCTAATAGTTTCCGTGGTGTTATATCAGCTTTAATTAAGTATCCATCGGCTCTGTTTTCGATAGCCTTTCGGCTTTCTTCGTCCTGCTGAAAATTTGTCATAATCAAGACCTTCGTACTTGGAATTAAATCTTCTTCACCGCGCAGTGCGCTCAGGATTTCGTCACCTTTGCGTTCGGGCAGCATAATATCCACGATAATTAGATCGTAAGGCTTGTTTCTAGCCATTACAAGCCCATCATTTCCATCAATAGCCCATTCTACCGAATATCCAGACAGCTCCAAGCTACGGACGTACATCTCGCCGATAAAGCGATCATCTTCTATAATTAATACTGACTTGATCATATTATCTCCTTATTTTCCCGTGGTTTTTAATCCAACCACCGCCGGGCTGTTTGATTACTTCTGAGTTAGAATCTAATAATTTGTCCGAAATTGTTGCAAAGATTGGTAGAGAGACAGTAAAGGTTGAGCCCTCCCCTTCTATGCTCTTAACCGACATTTGCCCGCTATGGCCTTCGATGATTGCGCGCGAAATATATAAACCGATTCCTGTTCCTGCCACTGTTTCACGGCTGCGGTGGCTGCGGTAGAATTTCTGAAAGAGATTATCCATGACGCTATTTGGGATGCCGATTCCAAAATCTTGGACATTGATATCGACGAAATTACCCGACTTCTCAGCCGTAATCTTAACGAGTCCACCCTCGTTGCTATATTTTATCGCGTTATCTATTAGGTTGGTCAGAACCTCGCTGATACTTGAGAGGTCAGCGCCGATCGTTGGCAAGTCTGTGCCGTCAATGTCAATTTCTAGCATTCGACTTTGCGAACTAGCGCGGAGTTCGGCATCCTCTTTGACGGATTTTATAATATCTTCAATAGTATGCTCGCTCAGATCAAAAGCTAGTCGGTTGCGGTCAAAGCGTGAAACGTTCAAGATATTATTGACGTATCCAGAAAGTTTATTCGAAGAGACTATTAATCGTTTGAAGAGCTCCGCTTGTTGAGCTGATAATTTATCTTCTAGTTCAAGGCTTAAGACATCCAAATAGCCACGGATAATCGTGATCGGGCCGCGCAATTCGTGAGCTGCAAAGGCGATGAAATTTAAATCATCTTCATCGGGCATATACAAATCTGTTTTGTCTATGAAAAACATTACTAAATCAGCTGGCGCATCTTTTTTGTAATGGGCATAGATATCGTAAATTTTGCGCTCATCATTTTCCGCTACGTCATCTGGTATACGCTTCCAGCTAATGCTGTCGCTAATCTTCGACTCGCGCGCTTTCTTGATCCAGCTAGCGATA
>SAAB01000156.1 GCA_009929615.1 Clostridia bacterium
GCGGTTTTCAGGGGGTAAGATGTGTTCTTTTGCAGGTGAGGTCGTAGAAACGCCCTGAGAGCCTCTCAGGCGGTGCACGCAACGGATGTTATGTTCAATCTGGCGGTGCAGCATAGTTATCATCGCACCTACAGACCGCTTGTTGTATTCAGAACAATATTTATTTGTATAATTTGTATTTTGTTGTATTATTTCTTCAAATTAGAGCGGTGGGGTAATAATAATATGAATGGTATGTCTGACGTAAGACTAAAGAAATCAACTATTGAGAGCCTAAAAGAGTACGTGAATGACTTTGGCATGACGGTTGATGATGTTGTCCTGAACTTAATTGAAGAGAATAATTCATTAAAATCGTTATTAGGTCAGGGCTTTTCTTTGCCTGGTGGAGATAAGGACACACATTCCTTCAAGGATTACGTGATTCATAAGCTTCCAAAAGGAAAGATCTTGGTTACCAAAGACGGGCTTAAAGTTAGCAACATGAAGAAGGTATTGATCGAGGCAGGGAGCGCTGTAGGGATGGATGATAAAGAGCTAAACCCTGACTTTACGACCTATGAAATAGGCCGTTTTCTCTTCAAACATCTTCAGGGATAAAGGTGTCTACCAGTTCGTGGCCGGGATTTTAGGTTCAATTCAGCTAGTTCCCGGACAGAAAAAAAGCCACCGTGTAGGTGGCTTTTTTATTCCTGCTTTAGGCAAAGCATTATTGATAGCATTTGCAAGCAAACCGTTAGCGACTTCTGCTGAATGCTTCTGGGCGGATTCAAGTTCGAAGTGCAACGCTAAGCCGCCTGTCTTAGCTCAGCAAAGACCACTGAAGGTTGCCGGAATCCAAGACATTTCCGTGGCCTGCTATTCAGTGCTCTCTGGTACTTGCGGAGCTCCCCTGTGTGATAAGTCAGGTGTGGAATTTTTACGTATAAGGCCCCGCTAGGCGGAAACCAATACTGAAGCCAAATCACTGGTAAACAGCCGGATCTTCTTGTGATCCTTTTACTCTCGTCGTAATCTCATGTCCTGTAAACAAAAAAACCACCGCTACCAACGGTGGTTCGTTTGCCGGAATCAAGAGCTACCAACTCTTTCTTCCGAAGGTAACTGGCTTTCACGGAGCGCAGATACCAAAACTGTCCTTCCAGTGTAGCCGCAGTCAGGCCGCCACTTCAAGAACTCTGTAGAAGCACTCTACTACCCTGCTCCGTGAATCCTCTTACCAATGGCTGCTGCCAATGGCGTTAAGTCGTGTCTTTCCGGGTTGGACTCAAGACGATAGTTACCGGACAAGGCGCAGCGGTCGGACTGAACGGGGGGTTCGTGCATACAGTCCAGCTTGGAGCGA
>SAAB01000157.1 GCA_009929615.1 Clostridia bacterium
GATTTGCTTTGAATACGGGCTTTATTACAGTCCGGTCAGCACGCCGGCGGACTTCCGCTCATTGGCCCCGATTGTATTGGAACAGGCATTGAAGGAATCAGGGACGCAACTGCTGGAACCTTATCTCTCCTTCACCCTCTATGCGCCCCGGGAATATCTTTCCAGGGCTTATCATGATGCACCGAAATACTGTGCCACCATCGAAACGGTCCAGGTAAAAAAGGATGAAGTTGTCTTTACTGGCGAGATTCCCGCCCGCTGTATACAGGCATACCGTACTGATCTGGCCTTTTACACCAACGGGCAGAGCGTATGCCTTACAGAACTGAAAGGGTATCAGGCCGCTGTCGGCAAGCCAGTCATCCAGCCCCGCCGTCCAAACAGCCGCCTGGACAAGGTGCGCTATATGTTTCAGAAGATAATGTAACGTCTTGCGCAATGCAAGCGTTCATTGCTGGCTATTGCGAAATATCATTGATAAAATCAGTATCAGAGAGGAGAAACTATTTTGAACCAGGAACAGACGAATATTACAACAGGAAAGCAAATACGTCATCTGCGAACACAATTGGGAATGACACAGGAAGAACTAGCCGGGGAATTGAATGTTACCCGGCAGGCACTATCGAATTGGGAGAGAGATGTTAATGAACCCGATTTAAATATGTTGAAAAAAATTTGCTTTCTTTTTGGAGTCAACATGGACGATTTTGCGAAGGAGGTAATAACAAAGATGGAAACATATGAAAAAAAGGAGAAACGACAATTTAATAAGTACGATATGGCAATTGGACTTTTTTATGGTGTTGGTATATTTCTTGGCATTGGTATTTTCTTTGTTGGCGGTTTTATGACAATGTCAGGTGCAGGGTGGGGAGCATCACTATTTGGCGGTGGCTGTTTTTCTCTTGTATTTGGCTTGATATGCCATGCAGTTATTACATTGAGAAGAAATGACAAATGATGACATATCCTGCTTTCTATACTTTTCGGTAATACCGAGTAAAAAAAGCCGCTGCTTTTGGCTTTCCAATAGCGGCGGCTTAATGCAAGCGGCGGCAAAGGGAAATATCCTTTGAATACCTTACAGAAGAAAAGTTTTGCAGCATTACAAAAATAAAAGCCTATACCATTTTGGAAAGAAAAGATACATAATAGTCAAGACGACAACAATCAGAAGTTATGGAGGGTAACAATGGAATATAGTAAGGAAGATTTAATGGAAGCAAAAAAGCAAATTTTGGGAGTGGGAGAGAACATGGGAACAGAGGAAAGTAAAAAAATCTGGGAGGAGAACGCACAATTTTGGGATAATGCAATGGGTGACGAATCTAATGAATT
>SAAB01000089.1 GCA_009929615.1 Clostridia bacterium
CGTATGCACCTTTTACCTGACTAAGATAATTCTTCAACACAGTTTCACGGCTCATAGTCGTCACCAAGTTCATTTCCAGACTCGCAAGCTCAAGGTTTGAGGGAATAAGGTCAACCTGTTCTTCGTGATGCAGAATGCCTTTGAACGGATTTTCTGTATCCTCACGAATAACGTCCATCAGCTTATTGGTAACGGTCGTATCCAGACCGTCCGTATCTCGCCATCCAAGACAGGTAGTAAGATCGCCCTGCGGATCAGCGTCCACAAGAAGCACTTTCTTTCCCTGCATAGCCAGTCCGACACCGAGGTTTAGAGCAGTCGTTGTCTTTCCCACTCCACCTTTCTGATTGCAGATAGCAATGGTTTTGCACTGAGGCATTATGAAATCCTCCTTTCGTAGATTCATAACCGTTAGAAAACGGCTATGTACTCTTTCTGCAAAATGATTACTCATTACCGATTGCAGTCAGTGGATAGCAATATTTGTCCTCGACACCCTTGCTTGGCTCGGTAGCCTATGGGAAGCATTAAGGTTACAGCGTGTTTCGCTGTATCATAGGAATCTCACCTCTGCCGGGTTCTCCGCCAGCCCCTTGGGGAAGTATCATTATCGTTCTGATTGTCGTCGCCGCTTCAGTAACAACCTGAGTTTGTGGTCGGGATTTCTCGCTCTCTTTTGCAAGGTCGTTGCGTACCCACCAGATGGCTATCATCAGAATTAAATGTCCTTAATGCCTGAATATTCAATTTTCAAGTTTCAGCGAAAAGGCTCTCAACCTTTCGGTTTTGAATTAACCCCTTCACTTACTTGAACTGGGAGAGGGTCAACCGTAAGTCTAAAATGAAAAGTTTTTTGATTTTTTTCAAAAAAATAGACCGCCCACTCCGAAATCGGAGTAAACGGTCTGAGAAATCGTGCATCAGACTATCTTTACTTTCTTTCTCTTAGCCTTGGAAATCTTGCAGATAACATCATCAACATTCTTCCGCAAGATCAGGGTTAGTTGTAGCAAAGTCGTTAAACCCTTTTAGCAATGTATATCCGCTGCAATAGGGACATTTACTGCCACCGGAACGAGTTGAAATTAGGGTATACCACTCATTGCCGCAATCCTTACACTTCCACCACGCCTTGCTGTTTGCAAAAGCAGTGACCATTGATGGCTGCAATGGCAGATTTCTTTCCGACCACTCTGCGGCAATTTGCGGATACTGGGAAGCAAGGTCATTGAAGCCGGCAAGCACCTTATTATGAGAGCAGTACGGACAGCCTGTTCTATTTATTGTTCTGCTCTTAACAGATGCTTCCCATTCGTGTCCCTTTTCACATCTCCATATAACTTTCTTGTGTGAACCAACAGAAATCTCCGTCGGCTGAATATCATTCTTATCTGCCCATTCCTGAGCCAGTAGCGGTTGCAATGTGGCTAAATCGTTAATTTCCGCAATAACTCTCGCCCCGGAGCATATGGGGCAGCTTTCGCCATTTGAGCGTGCCTTAACGCTTGTTTGCCATTCGTGACCGCAAGCGCCTTTCCACCACACCTTTTTGTTTGAACCGAAAGTAATGGTTTCAAGTGTCAGTGGTAAGTTCTTATCCGACCATTCCGAAACAAGCTCCGGATGTACTTTTGCTAAACTGTTGCTCATAGTCAATCCTCCACCTCCTCTGTGATTAGAGTATATTGGATTAGAGGATTTTCTTGTAGTTTGCGAATCCGGGAAATAAAAAAGCCCTGAAAGAGTAGGTACTCTCTCAGGGCTCAGATAGCTAAAATATGCGATTTTTTCGTCACTGCATCGATTCGATCATCAAATGATGTAAATTTGATGTAAACCGCTGTTTTATCGGAATTTCAGCAAATGAAGTACATCTCGTTTTAGTACAGCTTTGCACCGGCAGGAATGTGGTTATCCACCATCAACAGATGAAGCTTTTCTTCGCCCTCTTCGTCGTGAATAGCGGACAGAAGCATACCACAGGAGTCAATGCCCATCATAGCACGGGGAGGAAGATTTGTGATGGCAATAAGCGTTTTGCCCACCAACTCTTCCGGCTCATAAAAGGCGTGAATACCGCTTAAAATGGTGCGATCTGTGCCTGTGCCGTCGTCCAGAGTGAACTGTAACAGCTTCTTGGACTTCTTAACGGCTTCGCAAGCCAAAACCTTAACGGCACGGAAATCGCTCTTTGAGAAGGTCTCAAAATCAACCATTTCCTCGAACATCGGCTCAACCTTAACCTTGGAGAAATCAATGATTTCAGGCTCGGATTTTGCTTCGGCAACTGCTTCAACCGGTGCTGCGACAGCCTCGGTTTTGACATCATTTGATGATTTTACATCATTCAAAGGTTTCATTGTTGGGACGAACGCGTACATCATTTCATCCGTTTACTTTTTACCCGACAATAGTTTATTCATTCACTTTTACTCTCTATTCACCCCAGCAGATATAGTCATCTAATACCCGAATTTGAGGTAAACTATGTGTAATTTGATGTAAATGATGTAAATGTCTTTTTGTTCCCAAATTAGAAATGGGAAGCAGTGATTTCGTCATTCGTCAATCACTACTTCCCACATTCTATGCTTTTTTAAAATAAATGTCAAGACCTTTAAATTCGGACTGTCGCAGTTCTTTCGTTACATCTGTGTATATATTAAGAGTTGTAGAAATATCTTTGTGTCCAAGTGCGTCTTGAATCACTTTAACATTTACACCTGCTTCACACATCCTTGTCGTAAATGTATGCCTTAACGAATGGCAACTAAAATGTGGAAGTAATACTTCTGGATTCTCATTATCTAAGAACTGTTCATCATTACAGTTACGAATAATTCTCCTAATTGCTTTATTCAACGTAGCTTGGTGTTGTGGCTGACCAAAACGATTGATAAAGATAAAGTCTGTATAGCCATCTACTGTTGCTTCGCAATGCAAGTCTAACAGCTCTTGTCTTTCTTTTTCCATAAGAAATGCTTCTTTTACAAAATCAAGCATTGGAACTTGTCTCTTCCCTGCTTCGGTTTTTGGAGAATGCACATTAAAGTAACAGCCTCTTTTCCCTTCTGAAGTTCGATGGTCATAATATACTAATGTATGACTTACATTTATAATACCCGCCTCTATATCTATGTCACACCATCTGAGAGCAGTAACCTCACCAACACGAAGTCCCGTTCCGAGCATTACTGCAAACACTGAATACCAATTTTGCACGCTTGGAGTTTCTTTAAGATATGTAAGAAATAATTCCTGCTCTGGTCTTGTCAACCCTCTGCGTTTTTCTGTCTTAAAAGCGTGAGACTTCTTAAGCTCTCTCAGGACATTATTAGATGGATTATTTCTTATATAATCATCATCTACTGCCATATCTAAAATCTGATGTAATACCGTATGAATATTATCAATAGTAGCAGCCTTTAAACATCTCTCATCAGCAAGATAATTATAATATCTTTTTATATCAGACTTCTTTAGTAAGGCAATTCTCTTATCTCCTATTTGGTTGCGAACAAAAGTCTCATACATATATTTATAATTTTCAAATGTATTATTCTTTAGTCCACGCTTCAGGTCTTTCCATAACTCATACAATTCATTGACCGTAGTATATCTTGCTTCTGCCTTGATACCATCGCTAATATCTTTTGCAATTTGTTCTTCCTTTGCTCTGAGGTCGTCAAGATTTCTTGCATAAACGTAACGTCTTTTTCTATTCTTGTCCATCCACGAATATGAATAAGACCCATCTTTCCTTTGTTGTTCTCCAGTACGGAGAACAACTCTCGATTTATCTCTTCTTTTTGCTTTAGCCATATCTCATTCCTCCCTTAAATACTCGTCTGCTGTTCTATAAAATTCTCGAATTTTTTCCTAATAATAAAATACTGAGTTCCCTTTTGAACTATAAAAGGAGAATTCTTTATAACAACCAACTCTCTTATCTTAGTTCGACCAACTCCCGTATATGCGGCAGCTTCTTCTACCGTAATACAATCCTTTTCCCAAAAAGGTTGTTCTTCTTTTTCACTTTCCAATTTCTTTTTATATTCCAGTATTTCTTCATCCATACTTATTTTCTTATTGTATAAGTAGGAATATCCTGCTTCTTTGTTCATATGTTTTAATCTCCTATCTTGTCGAATTTAGTTTTTTCAAATTGAAAATGATTTTGAAAGATAATCTTCAAATGCTTCTTTTTTAATCAATCTTCTGCTTCCTGACCATAATACAAACGGGCAATGCTCTTTAGCGGTTATTTCATAAATCTTCTCTTTCCCGATTCCTGAATATGCGGAGGCTTCTTCAACTGAAATACTTATTCTTCTCCAAATTGGCATACGGGTTTCCCGATTTATATATGGCTTTCTTTCTATATTCCAATCTATTGGTATTCCTGATTCTAATTCGTTGCTAATATCGAGAGTTCTAATATACTCATCAAATACCGTTCTTTTTATCAGTCTTTTATGTCCAACCCATAAAACAAACGGACAATCTTCTCTACTGGTCATTTCATATAATTTGTATCGGTTTATGCCAGTATAGATAACTGCTTCTGCAATGGACAGGCTGCCTTTACAATAAAGCGGAATTTCTTTCTTCTTTGCCATTTGTTATAACCTCCTCAATTGTGCAATTATATTTCAAATGAATTTTTGATATATTCATCAAACGCTTTCTTTTTTATTAGACGCTTTCCACCAACCCATAATACAAATGGACAGTTTTCTTCATTAGTCATCCCATATAATTTATTTCTTCCAATACCTGAATATATTACAGCTTCTTCTATGCTCAGATTGACTTTTCGCCATATCGGTATTTCATATCGAGAATTATTCTCTTTCGATGTATCAAGTTTCATAGCGTACCTCCTGATTATTACCTTTAAAATAATTTTGATTTTCACCGATTGTGCAATGCCATAACCACACAATCGGTATTTTCATTAAACTGAATACATTTTCATAATGTATTCATCCAGTATCCTTCTTTTTATTAGACGCTTATTTCCTATCCATAAAACGAATGGGCAATCTTCTCTATTGGTCATCTCTCTCAACTTATCTCTACCAATTCCCGTATATGCCATTGTTTCATCCATATTTAACGTAAGCTTATGCCATACTGGAATCTCATGCTTTGGTTCTTTTAATGTTGCTACTTTTGCATTCATCTGTGCTACCTCCTTTGTTTTTACAGGCACATCATAACGATTTTTTTACTGAAAGCCAATGATGGGATTTTTATCATCGCACCATTGACATTTCCATTAAACCGAATATGTTTTTTCAATATATTCATCAAGAATTTCTCTTTTGATTAAACGCTTATTTCCAAGCCACAATACAAATGGACAATCTTCTTTATTCGTCATTTCACTTAGCTTATTCCTGCCAATTCCCGTATATGCCATTGTTTCATCCATATTCATAGTTAGCTTATGCCACACTGGAACATCGTATTTTGGCTCTTTTAATGTCGCAGCTTTTACTCCCATTACTGCCCCTCCTTTTTTCCAAAGGTGTTGCGTCTGTCAAATATGATATAATCCCATCCAACTTTATTGCATTTATCACACTTGTCTTTTGCTGGGGCAAATGGGTCTAATCGTCTTACCACATAATTAGGATTGGAAATATAATCGTGCAGGCACTTTAGACATAGGCAGCGAATATCTCCCGTACGCTCCAGATTTGTAAACCATAAACCAAAAGTCTTTTTGATAGCTATATTGATTTTCTTCCACATACGCTCCTCATCAACAGTGCCTACATAATCATTTAATTCAACCTTATTAACTGTTCTAATCTGCTCCAAAAGAACCATTGAAGGTTTGCTCAGTCCATATCTTTCTCCAAGAATAATATGTGATGGTAAGTACCTCTTTTTAATAACTGCTGTAATTGAAGCAATGATTACTGTTGGCGATTTAGCATTAAATCCATCAGCCTGAATTACTAATACTGGTCTGCGACCACTCTGAATCGACCCTTCCGTTTCTCCAAAGTCATAGTAAAAAATATCTCCTCTTTTGATTGTTCTTTGTGTTTTAGATTCCATCTCTAAATACCTCGCTTTCCAAAATTATCGAAAGGGTTTAATTGCTTAATGTAAGTACCCCTTCACTTGTTTGGAATTGAAATACGAAATGACAACCTATTTTCCGAAAAAATCTCCAAAAGTATTTTGGAATTTCTTGATTGCAGCATTGATATGTTTCTCTACCGCCTGATGAGAAATTCCTTCTTCTTTTGCAATATCTCTTGCACTCATACCTTTAATAAAACGGAGAGTGGCATACTTACTCTGCTTTTCAGTTAAGCTATTCATCGCTTCTGCAAAAAGTCTCATTTTGGAAGATTCTCTTTCTTTATCAAAATCTTCTTCCATCTGCTTTTCTATAAAATTAGGTTGGATAAGTTCTGGGTGTGCATATTCTGTTACCTCGTCAAAGCCAAAACCAAGTTCATTATTAACTCTGCGTTTTCTGTGCTTATCTTCTATTCTGTTATATTCATTGATTGCTTCGCCTTGCTTAACTGAAAGCAGTACAAAAGGAATATACTTTTCAACCAACTCTGGATATTTCTCCATCAGCTCCTCTTTACTAAGTTCTGATACAATCGCCCATTTCTCATCTCCTGCGTATCCGTAATATTCATATTTAAGGTTGATAAGTTTACATTCCTTTGCAAACTGTTCCTCTAAATTTACCTGCTCATAATGTACTGTTAAATTATTATTTTTCATTTCCGTAATCTCCTTTGAATTTTGAATTTTTGCTTTGAGTTCAAAATTCTTGGATTACGGATATTTAGCTATTTGGCATTGCCACTTGGTTAAGTTCATAAAAAAAGACCTTTCCCAAGCAAAACGGGAAAGACCTAATGCAGTACAAAGCATATTCGAGCATAAAAAAAGCACCGTAGAAATCAGAGAGTAAAGGATGTTATCCTATTACTTTCTGGCTTCGTACGGCGCTTGGTAGTTTAGCCAACTATATAAGTTGCCTCCGCTTGCTCGATTAGAATTGTATATTATTTATTTG
>SAAB01000158.1 GCA_009929615.1 Clostridia bacterium
CAATAAGTTAGGTATCTAGCGCTTATGTCGACACAACATGTGCGCTCTGCCAAGCCTCACCACGGTGGATAATCATCAACCTGCTCCCGGTTATTACCGCACTAGCCACCCCTCGGCAACTTCACCTATTCCAGCCTCGAGCCAGCGTCCAAATACACCTGCTCCCGCTCTCGTTTCCCCACCGCGACCACGAATACCAGCACCCGATCATCCTGTACCTGGTACACCAACCGATACCCCGCCCCACGCAGCTTGATCTTGTAGCAATCCGGCAGCCCATGCAGGCGGTTGGCCTCGACCCTTCCCCCGGTGTCAGAATAGTTGTCGCCTAATCTGAATAATCTAAATGTGAAGACCGGGGGCGGATAAAGAGTGTCGAATGGCTCGTTATTCAAGTGAGCGCAAGGCTGCTTTGCTCAAGAAGCTGCTGCCGCCCATCAATATGTCGGTGGCCGAGTTGGCTCGGCAGGAAAACATCAGCGAGGTCACTCTGTATAATTGGCGCAAACACGCCAAAGACGGAGGGTCTCCTGTGCCCGGGGACAACAAACTGACCGATGAATGGCCCGCCGAGGCCAAGTTCGCCGTCGTGCTGGAAACCGCTGCGCTTTCCGAGATTGAACTCAGTGAGTACTGCCGCCGTAAGGGTCTCTATCCCGAGCAAGTCCAGCAATGGCGCCAAGCCTGTATTCTGGGCCAGCAATCCGCTCGTACCTTACAACAGGCGGAGAAGGCACAGGCCAAAGCGGACAAGAAGCGTATCCGGCAACTGGAGCAAGAGCTGCGGCGCAAAGACAAGGCCCTGGCCGAGGCGGCAGCTCTGCTGATATTGCAAAAAAAGCTCGATGCCTACTGGAGCAACGTCGACGAGGACAACTGACCTCGTTGCCAGAGCGGCAGCAATACGTTGCATGGTGGCGCGAAGCGCTTGAAGCTGGCGCCCGCAAGCATCCTGCGGCCGAGGTGTTGGGGCTGAGTCTGCGCACGCTCCAGCGCTGGTTGGCCGGCCCTGAGCTGAGTGCCGATAGGCGACCGGATGCGGTTCGTTCCATACCTGCTCATGCATTGAGCCCAGAGGAGCGGCAGGCCGTGCTGGACGTCTGCAATAGCCAGGAGTTCGCCTCGTTGCCGCCGAGTCAAATTGTGCCACGGCTGGCCGACCAGGGGCGCTACTTGGCCAGTGAGTCGAGCTTCTATCGCATCTTGCGGGCGGCTGACCAGCAGCACAGGCGTGGCCGGAGCCAGCCACCGCGTCATGTGCCGGTACCAACCAGCCATACCGCGACTGGGCCCAATCAAGTGTGGTCCTGGGATATCACCTACTTG